>JBCLCL010000020.1:0-44171 GCA_038915815.1 Candidatus Limnocylindrales bacterium | reverse complement strand
CGAGCGTGGCGCCGGCCGAGTTCTGTCCAGGCTCGGTGGCCGCCGAGCGTGGCTGTCTCCCGACTGATCCGCTCCAGCATCAGGCGACCGGCGGACGGCTGGGCGCGCTCAGCTCAATCCCGGCCCGACCAGCAGACGTTGGGATGTGCGTACATCCGCCATGTCCGGGCTTGACATCTCGCGGCCTATCAGCCTAACGTGAGAGTAGAGCGTTAGCTGTCGTTAGGAAGACCGTGAGCCACCCCATCAGCCTCCCCCGGCGCGACGAGGACGACGAGCGACTCGTCGAGGCGATCAACCACGAGCTCGGTGCGAGCCGGCACGACTTCCTGTCCCTGCTGCTCGACGTCGTGCGCTCGCTCCGCGAGCCCCGCATCGAGACACCCGGATCGAGCCAGCTCACGAAGGCGGAGATCGCAGGGCTTCGCGCCGGTGGGCTGGATCCCGACGCATCGGCGGAGCTCTACACCCGTGCGCTGCTCCGAACCGCCGCCGGGACGGCCGATCTCGGCGGCACGGCGCTGACCGTCGCGGAGGTCGCCCGCCGCCTCCATCGGGATCAGAGCCGGGTTCGCCAGATGCTGCTCGCCCGCGAGCTCTACGGCATGAAGCTCCACGGAGCGTGGCGGATCCCTGACTTCCAGTTCAGCGGAGACGGCGTGGTGCCCGGTCTCCCGGCCGTGCTGCGAGCCGTCCCGCGGGGCCTCCATCCGCTCGCCCTCCGCAACTGGCTGATGCGACCGGAGCCGGACCTCGAGATCGACGGGCGGGCTGTCTCCCCGCTCGAATGGCTCGAGTCCGGCGGCGATCCGGAAGTCGTCGTTCTCCTGGCCACAGACCTCTGAGGTGCGTCCCAGGTTTCCGGCCCCAGGGCGGCCACTCCGGCCATTCGAGCCGGACCGTCACCTGCGGGTGCTGGCGACCGGCACGATCCTCTACCGCTGCTACCGCCGCGCCGGGGCGCATCCGACCACCTGGAACCGCTTCCGCTCGTTCGGGCCGACGGGCGCCCGCTTCGACCACCACCTTCCGCCGCCGCGCGAACAGGACCGGGCGATCCTCTATGCGGCGACCGATTTCCCGACCGCGCTCGTCGAGGCGTTCAACGCGACGGGCGTGATCGATCGCCACCTCGACGAACCCTGGCTCGCGTCCTTTCGACTTCGACGGGCCGTCCGACTGCTTGACCTGTCCGGACCCTGGCCGACATGGGCCGCAGCGAGCCAGGCGCTGAACAGCGGCCCCCGGCCACGGGCGCGACTCTGGGCCCAGGCCATCCACGAGGACTACCCGGCCGTCGAGGGCCTCATCTACCCCTCGTCGATGGCCGGCCGGCCGGGGCTCAACCTCGCCCTGTCCGAGCGCGCGAGCGGCGCACTGCCTCCCCATCCCACGCTCCACCTGGCGCTGTCGCACCCCGGGCTCGCCACGGCGCTCGCCGAGGTCGCCGAGCGCTTCGGCTACGGCCTCGTCTGACACCGGGCCCGAGCACGAGTGCGGGATCAGCCTGGACGGGATGCTCCTCTGCCGGTTCTGGGACATGGACAACGCCGACGAGAGCGACTACGCCAACTGGCTGTCGTGCAGGCTCGCCTCGCTGGTCCAGACGTCGAACCGGACGCCGAGCGCCGACAGGCTTCGCTCGATGCCCTCGCGGATGCGGCCGGCGGCCCAATGACCGCCGCCGACGTCCGCCTCGACGACAGCAGGGCCCGACCAACGGTCCAGTTTGTCGCCGCTCGCCATCGGTACTACCCGGGTACGCCCTGGTGGTGCGGTCTCGCACCGGATTCGCTCGCAGTCGGTGCGGTTCGATTGGGTCTGGTGGAATCTGATCAGCCTTTGGTACTAGACGACGGGGGTACCTTGTGCGATTATCACGGCCCTTTCGAGCGGTGCACCGTATGGAGCGTGCCGGTCGATCGTCGCTATCAGTAGGCTGCAGAGCCAGACACTCGTACCATCGGTAGGGGACCCCTTTGGTGCCCGGATGCACCAGGTAATCCAACGGATAGAGGGCATCTGAGCCCGTTCGGGGTGGTCCGTACCATCCGTGAGTACTGGACAGAGGGAGTACCGGGCTGCAACAATGAGGGCTGCTCGACCGTCAGATGGCTTCGAAGGCGTCGCGAGCGGCACTATATCCGACCCGAGGCGTTCCGCCTCTCAGCGCAAAGGACCAACCAGATGCTGACTTCACCGACACGGCACAGATCTCGCCTCGCGCGACGCTTCTCCTGGCTCGTCGTCGTCGCGCTCACCACCGCCGCCATCATCGGGCCATCGGCGTCGCCTGTCGTTGGGCAGAACCACCAGCGCACGGTCTGCCATGTGGAGGGCGGCAGCAGCGTCACGCTGAACGTCTCTGAGGAAGGCTTAGCGTATCACCTCCGCGAGCACACGAATGACTCCGCGGGTCCCTGCGACGCCGCCACGCCGACGCCGACTCCCACGCCGACGCCGACGCCGACTCCCACGCCGACGCCGACTCCCACGCCGACGCCGACTCCCACGCCGACGCCGACTCCGACTCCCACGCCGACGCCGACGCCGACCGCGACCCCAACTCCTGAAGAGGCAGTCCTGGACGAGACAGCTCCTGAAGAGGCAGTCCTGGGCGAGACAGGGGCGCCACCGAGGACGCTCCCGCTGACGGACACCCTGTCCGGAAGCACCCAGACCCCGTCCGGCGACAGCTGGCGGCTGATCCTCCTGGCGATGGCCGGACTGCTGGCCACGACCCTGCTCCTGACCCCGACTGGGTCGGTGGCACGGCGCAGGGATCGATAGGGGACGATCCCCGGGCGCGCGGCGCCCACCTGAGACGGAACGCACGAAGGACCGGTCCCCTCGGGGGCCCGGTCCTTCTGTCTGTCCGGCGTATCGGGTGACTCGCGCGTCAGCCGCCGACCGTGAACGTGTCCCCGGGTTGCACGAGCGAGACCGGCCCGGTGAACTTGTCCCGGACCGAAGCGATCGTCTCAGCGTCGTCGAAGCCCATCAGCAGGTGAGTCAGGAACACCCGGCGGGCGCCGGTGCGCACAGCCAGGGCGCCGACGGCCGGGCCATCCAGGTGGGCCGCATCGGGAGGCACCGGCCCAGGACCGAAGGAGACCTCGCAGAGCAGATCGTCACCGGGCCGGATGAGCGCCTCGAGATCCTCGGCGCGGCCGCAGTCGCCGCTGTAGACCAGCCCGGGACCGTCGCCCCCGGAGAGCCGAACGCCGTAGCTCTCGGCGCTGTGGGTCACCCTGGCCGCCTCGACCTCCAGGGCGCCGATCCGGATGACCCCGACCGCGATCGGTTCGATGTCCAGGGCCGCGGCGCAAAAGCCCGGCTCCGCATGCAGCGCATCGAGGCGGTCCCCGAGTCCGGCAGGGCCGAGTACGCGGACGCGACGCGGGTGCGAAGGACCCCAGCGCAGGTAGTGGCGCAGGGAGACCAGGTCGATGAAGTGGTCGGGGTGGAGGTGGCTGATCAGGATCGCGTCGAGCGAGCCCGGATCGAGCAGGCCGGCCAGGCGCGGGAAGGAACCCTGGCCCAGGTCGAGGAGGACCGCGGTCGATCCGCTGCGGACCAGAAAGGCGGCGCCTGTCGCCCCGGATCGATCGGTGTACGCGGGCCCGGCGCCGACGACGTCAAGGCGCAGGTCGCGACGTCCACGTTCCGAGCTCACGCCGGAAAGCGTACCCGCTGGCGGGTGGGGTCAGTCTCCCTGGCCCGCGCCGCCATCTCCCGGAGGACTCGACGGCCGCCCGCTGTCGGGATCGCCGGGAGTAACCCTGGCATCGACACCAGCCGATCGTCCGGCCCTCGCGGCCGGGCGGTCGGTTCGGGTGAACCGTCGGACCCATCACCTTGGGTCCCCGAGACCCGGACGGGGGGTGTCTAGCCTGGACACGCTCCGTCCGCCATGTGGTAGTGGGTCAGTTTTAGGATGCGGGACGCTGATGGCACGCTGTTTCGGGCTCGCCAAGCATCCGGGCAAGGAGCATTTGACACCCCCTTGACATCCCTAGGACTATTGGCCCACTTACCGCGCCGCCTGGAGGGAGGGAGGATGGTTGCCGGACTTCGCCAAGTGCACCCTCGTTTGGAGCGATGGACACGCTTTGGAACGAGCCGCCGAGCGGGGAGTGCTGCCGCAAGAAGTTGCGGATCTCGTCCACGACTCACCGGAGCAAGAACAAGCGAAGAAAGGCAGATGGAAGATCTGGGGTTGCGTCCGCCGACGTAGGACTTGGGTCATCGTCCGCCCGCAGGGGAATGGAACATGCACGGTAATCACAGTCGTAAGGACCGGGACGCATTGCACCTGACCTATGACCAGGGTGCCGACGCTGTTTACGTGTACTTCAGTCGGAACGAGATAGACCACACCGACGAAATCACGGATCAGATCAACGTCGATTACGACGCGCAGGGCGAACCCGTCGGGGTCGAATTCCTAGATGTTAGTGATGGGATCGAGCTGAACGATGTACCCCGGCGAGACGATGTAGCGAAGCTGCTAGACCAAGGTCACTTTCGCGTCTACGCGTAGTCTCCAGGTGTCGTGCCGCTGCCGCACCAGTGCCGGAAAAGAGACATCAGCGACGGCAGCAAAGTGGCCAATGCATTGGACCAACGCCATGACTATATTGTGGCCATGAGCGGCGTCCGTCTCGGCGGTTCGGAGTACTATTGACAGGCGCTGAGGGGATGTCTCATCCTCACTCAGCATTGCTCCCCGCCCTCCATCGCAAGATGGACTGGCGGGGGTCTCTCTATTCGGGGGCCGTCTTCGGGAGCAGCGCGTCGCCGTCTTCCTCGACTGGCAGAACGCCTATCACAGCGCCCGCGAGGCCTTCCACGATCCCCTGAATGACCCGACGCGGTACGGGAGCGTGCGCCCGAAGGCGTTTGCCGAGCTGTTGGTGGAGAAGGGCCCCGCCGGCCGGGTCCTGACGCACATCGGCATCTATCGCGGTCAGCCCGACCCTCGGCGAGACCCAAGAACGCACGCCGCGCACATGCGCCAGCGCCAGGCCTGGGAAGAGGAGTGCGGCGCGATCCTTCGGGCTCGGACCCGCGTCCTTCGGTATCTGGCCGGAAGGCCGCTTCGCGAGGCCGCGGAGAAGGGCATCGACGTTCAGCTGGCGATCGACGCAATGCTGATGGCCGTCGCCGACGAGTACGACGTGGCGATCCTGGCGACGGCCGACAACGACCTGCTTCCTGTCGTCGAGGGCCTCCTCGCGCTTCGGACCGCGAACGGCAAGCCGGAGGTCGAGGTCATCGGCTGGCAGGGCGTGTCGCGCGCGCTCTCTGTGCCGGGCGTGCCGGTCCGCTGGATCGGCCGCAGGGACTACGAGACCGTGCGGGACCGAACCGACTACAACATCCCCACTGCCGAGAGGCGGACAGGACGCCTCTAACCTGCTCCTACGGAGTCGGGCGCCGGGCCTGGCGCGGCAGAAGGCGCGGAACTGGACCCTCACTGCCAGGCTCCACAACACGCATTTGCCAACACGATGCGCGGAGGCCTGCTCGTCGTCGGGGTCGCGGACGACAGATCCGGCCCAGACGCGCTCGTCGGGTCGCATCTCGACCTCGACTGGCTGAAGGAGAGGATCTGGGCACTCACGACGCCGAACTACAGCGGCTTCTTCATCGAGGAGGTCACGACCTTCGGGCCACGGCTCTACTTCATCAACGTGGAGCCGGCCCTCGAGGAGATCCGCGCCGGCGACAAGCTGCGGACGCGGCACGGCAAGCGGTGCGTGGAACTCACGGGCGATGCAGCACGCCGTTTTCTGGAGGCACGGCGCGGGTTCGACTGGAGCGCGGAGCCGAGCGGGATGCGGCTGTCCGAGGCCGACCCGAAGGCGATCGAGACAGCGATGCGCTTCTACCGGCAACGAGGCGATACGACGCCGCCGAGCGGGCGAGAACTCGCGAGTCGGATGGGCGTGCTTCTCGATGACGGAGACGACCCCGAGCTCAACCGGGCCGGCGCCCTGCTTCTGGCCCGGTTTGAGCCGCGGGTCGTTCAGGCCCAGCTCCTCATCACCGATGTTGAGGGCCGGCCGGCTCGCAACGACCTCGTGGGATGGGCGCCGCTGGTGCTCTTCCTCGAGGAGGCCGATCGACTGCTCGACGATGTCGCGTTCCCGGTCATTCCCGTCGTGGTGGGGCTCACCCGACGAGAACTGCGCCCGGTGCCCAGACCGGCCTACCGCGAGGCGCTCGTCAACGCCGTCATGCACCGCGACTACCAACTCGATCGGCAGCCGATCTACGCCATCGCGTCGGGTTCGCCGGCTGACAGCTTCAAGGTGCGCTCTCCCGGCGGACTGCTGCCGGTCGTCTCCGTGGACCGCCTGCTGGCCACGCCGTCACGGCCTCGAAACGAAGCCCTGGCGCACGCGCTCTGGGCCATCGCCGTGGCGGAGCGCCAGGGCGTTGGGATCAAGACGATGTATCGGACGATGCTCCGGGAAGGACACGACGCGCCAGAGATCGTGGAGGACAACGGCGAGCTGATCGTCCGACTCGCTGGTGGCATCCCGGACGTGGGCCTCCGGGCGTTCGAGGGGGACCCAGCAGTAGTCATCGCCATCCGCGCGCTGCTCCATGACACGCCGCTGCGACCCGAGCGGTTGGCGGTCGCCGCGCAGCGAACGGTGGGAGAGGCATTCAAGACCCTCGGGGCGCTCCAGGCGGCGGGCGCAGTCGAGCGACTGCTCGACGGCAGCCGATCATTCCGCCTGACCGCGGATGCACGCGCGCAGCTCGGCCACAGGGTCGCCTACGGCCGCTCGACCCTGGAGGAGCATGCGTCACTGGTCCTCGCCTATCTCGACCAGCACGCTGACATCAGTCGCCAGCAGGCCGTACAACTCCTGGGCGTGGAGCCGAGAACGGCCAGTCGCGTCCTCGGCAAGATGCTGGACGGTGGCAATATCGAGTACTCCGGCCCACCCCGCGGCCGAAACGTGCGTTACCGCCTGCCCGTGCCTGAGTCAGCCCCGTCCGACGAGGAAGCCTGATGCAGCGGCGCATCAAGTGGACGCGAATTGCACCGGTGGCCGGTTCAGGCCTCGATCGTGAACCGATCCCCGGGTTGCACGAGCGCGACCGGCCCGACGAATCTTTCCCGCACCGAGGCGATCGTCTCGGCCTCGTCGAAGCCCATCAGCAGGTGGGTCAGGAAGACTCGGTGGGCGCCGGTCCGCGCGGCCAACGCGCCGACGGCCGGCCCATCCAGGTGGGCCGCATCGGGCGGCACGGGTCCAGGTCCGAAGGAGACCTCGCAGAGCAGATCGTCACCGGGGCGGATGAGCGCCTCGAGATCCTCTGCGCGGCCGCAGTCGCCGCTGTAGACCAGCCCAGGCCCTCCGCCGACGGAGACCCGAAACCCGTAGCTCTCGGCGTCGTGCATCACGCGGGCGGCCTCGACCTCCATGTCGCCGATCCGCATGATCCCGACCGCCATCGGTTCGATGTCCAGCGCCGCGGCGCAGAAGCCCGGCTCCGCATGCAGCGCATCCAGGCGATCCCCGAGCCCATCAGGGCCGAGTACGCGGACGCGACGCGGGTGCGAAGGACCCCAGCGCAGGAAGTGTCGGAGCGACACGAGGTCGATGAAGTGGTCGGGGTGGAGGTGGCTGATCAGGATCGCGTCGAGCGAGCCCGGATCGAGCAGACCGGCCAGGCGCGGGAAGGAGCCCTGGCCCAGGTCGAGGAGGACCGCGGTCGATCCGCTCCGGATGAGATAGGCGGCACCCGTCGCGCCGGATCGGTCGGTGTATGCGGGTCCGGCGCCGACGACGTCAAGGCGCAGTTCGCGGCTTCCACGCTCCGAGTTCACGCCCGAAGCGTAGCGGACGCGCCGGAGCACCATGGCCGGCTGGCAAGTCGCCGGTACGAGGCGGGGCGGTCAGGCGTGCAGCGCCCTGATCGGGATCTGGAGCACGCCGTCCCTGCGGACGATCCCGTAGCCGGTCCCGGTGATGACCCCGAGGACCAGGGGCGTGCGAGGGCTGGCGGCTGATCCTCCTGGCCGGAAGCGTCCCATTCTCTGTGCCGCCGCTGACGGCCTCGGCCGGTGAGCCCAACCCAACGACAATAGCCGAGTGATCCTGGTCAGCATCAATGGCGCCAGATATGAGCGTGACGCTGGCCGAGCTCGGTCGAAACTTGGCGGCCGCCGAGCGTGGCTGTCTCCTCGATGATGCGCTCCAGCATCAGACCACCGGCGGACGGCTGGGCGCTCAGCTCAGTCCGGCCTGACCAGCATCAGTCGTTGGGATATGCGTACGGCGCCACCGACCGATCGACAGGCGCGGACACACGCCGTCCCGCTCTTGACGTCAGCGGGGTTGCTCATCTATCGCCTTGGCGATATGGTTGAGCAATCTGGACTTACCGTTTCTGAGGCTGCGTCGCGACTCGGCGTTCATCCTAGCCGGGTCCGGGCATTGATCCACGCAGGCGATCTCGCGGCCCGGTCCGTCGGTGGGCGCTGGTTCATCGATCCCGAGAGCGTCGACGCTCGAACGGCTCAGGGCACGGCGTCCGGTCGACGTCTCACGCCCGCCCGCGCGTGGGGCCTCCTGTTCCTCGCCGACGATCATCGGCCAACCTGGCTCGACTCGAACGCGGTCTGGAAGCTCCGCCGGCTGCTCCACGCGCACGGGCTCGACATTCTCCGACCACGCCTTGTCGGACGCGGGCGCCGCACGGCCTGGCGCGCCCACCCCTCGGATGTGCCGCGGATCCGCGAGGAACAAGGGCTGTGTCGAACAGGAGCGTCAACTGAGGCGGCGGCCTCCGCAGGTCTCATCGCTTCCGACCTGGTCGATGGCTACGTACCGTCCGAGGCCCAGGCATCCCTCATTGCCACATACGGACTCCGTCCGTCCGACCAGCCGAACGTCGTCCTGCGCGTCGTACCGCGGTTCGCCGACCCGTGGCCGCTCGGACGTGAGGCGCCGATGTCGGTCGTGGCGGTCGACCTCGTCGAGGACCCGGATCCTCGGACTCGTGCCGTGGGCCAATCGATGATCCTGGGGTATCGATGGCCGACCGCGACCATCGGGACAAACACGAGCGCGATGTTGCGCGGCTCCTCGTCCTGATCGACGACCCGCGGTCAGTCGCAGCGTCGATGACCCGGAGTGACCTCCGTCACCTCCGGTCGATCGGGACACTGCAGTCCACTGACCACCCCGCGTGGCGTGGGCTCCAGAGAGCCGTCGATGGCGTGATCGCCCTCGGGCAGCTCCTCCGGGGAACTTGATCCCGATCACTCAGGATCGAACCCGCTCGAGTGCCCGATCAGTTGGCCTGGCTGTTGCCCTGGGATGCGCCGCCGCCCTTGCCGGGGATCTCCGACAGCGGACCAGGCGGCGTGTGGTCTGGTTTGGGGGCGGGCTCCGGCGTCGTCCCCTGCTCCGCCGGGTCCGGCGCCGGCTTGTTCGGATTGCCGCCCGGTGGCCCGGCAGGCGGGTTGCCGGCGGGCCGGCCGTGGATCGTGTCCAGCGCGGAACCGCTTCGATCGATGGCGTGCTTGATCGCGTCGCGGTCCTGCGCTGGAACTCGCTCGGCCAGGATGGTCAGGACCTCGATGTTGCGGCGGACGCCAGTGTCGAGCCTTGCGGCGGCGGCCACGCTTCCGCCGCCGCCCACGGTCGCCTCCGTGACGATCGCCCCGTAGGCTTCGAGGGCGGCGTTGGCGGCATTCGTGTCGCCGGCAGCTGTTGCCGCAGCCGCCTCGGCCAGACGTGCATCGAGTCGGCGGAGCTCCGCCTGCGCCCGCTCGTTCGCGGTGGAAGGCAGGGTCAGCGTCTCCGCCCAGATGCGCGTGCCATAGAGCGGGCCACCTGGCTGGGCCGCCGCGACGGAACTCACGCTCAGCGCGACCGCAAGGCCGGCAGCCAGCAGCAGAGCCATGGGGCGGCGCCACGCCGGGCGGCGCTCTCGGTCGACCCGGACCATCATCCCGACCGTCGGGACGGGGTCCGCGTCTGCGCGTGCCGCTTCGGCGCCGCCCAGGGCCGCCGCCATCACCTCGGCGCGCATCCGCGTCGTCGTCGAGAGGTCGGGCGACAGGCGCGCCTCCGCGTACGCCTCGAGGCGTCGCGTCAACTCGTCGTCGGTCGCTCGGTCGTTCATCTCGTCGTTATCCATCCTTTGGTTCGTCCGACCCGCTCGAGTCCGGAACGTGGATCCCCAGTTGCCGGCGAAGGGCCGCGACGGCCCGGAACTGGAGCCCGCGGACCGTTCCTTCCTGCCGCCCCATGACTTCGGCGGCTTCCCGGGCCGACAGGCCCGCGAAGAACCGCAATGCGATCGCCTCTCGCTGGTCCTCGGTCAGTCCTGCGAGCGCGACCCCGACCGCATCCAGATCGTCGCGGAGGATCGCCACATCCTCCGGTCCGGATCCTGGGTCGCCGCGATGGATCACGGTCTCGAGGTCGGCGTGTTCGTGGCGAGTCCTGGTGAAATCGACTACTGCATTACGGGCCAGCCGGAAGAGCCAGCCCCCGAAGGGAATGCCCCGCGATTCGTAGCGCGGGAGCGCTTCCAGGGCCTTGACGAAGACGAGCTGCGTCAGGTCCTCCGCATCCGCCGGGCTGTGGACGCGGCTGATGATGTAGCGATAGATCGGCCGGTGGAAGTGATCGAATAGTTGCCCGAACGCCCAGCCGTCAGCCGACCGGGCCTGATCCACCAGCCGCTCGATCGCGGCATCGTCAAGACTCACAACGAACGGCCGCCCTGACCGTTAGGACCGTCATCCGCGTCGCCCGGGATGTCGACGGCCACCCGTACGCCGCCGCGACGGAAGGCGAGCGCCTCGAATCCGCCGTCCCTGGCGTTTCGATAGCCGTCGGCGAGGGCCCAGCCGAACTGGTCTGCCCGGTGCGCGTCCGATCCGATGGTCACCGCCCGCCCGCCCATCTCATGAAACCGGCGGACGATCTCGGCCGAGGGATACGTCTCCGCCACGCGGTGGCGCAGGCCGCTGGTGTTGATCTCCAGTGCGGTGCCGCTCTCCACCAGCGCCCGCAGGATCGGCTCGTAGAGCTCCGGAGCATCGGCCAGGTCCTCCGTGGAGACATGGGGGTGGAGGTAGCGCTTGACGACATCGAGGTGACCCAGCGCATCGAACAGGCCCGAGCGCGCGGCCGCCTCCACCTCGTCGAACGAGGGCGCCACGATCTCCCTGAGCGATCGGCCCTCGACCCAGCCCCGGACCCTGCCCCGGCTGTACGGCGAATCGATCCGGTCATGGACCGATCCGATGGTGAAGTCGTACTGGTGGCGCGACAGGTGCCGGCGGATCTCCGACTCCCAGGAGCGGTCGTAGGTCAGCTCGACCCCGAAGCGGATGGCCACGCCCTGCGGACCCCACCGTTCGGCGGCCTGACGGACCACCCGTTCACGGTCGGCGAAGGTCGTATAGCCGAAGGCCGGGGCGCCCGGCTCGAAGTCCACGTGATCGGTGATCGCGAGCTCGGCGATCCCGCGCTCGAGTGCCGCCGCCGCGTAGATGTCGAGGACGACATCGCTGTCTGGCGAGAGGTTCGTGTGGAGATGCGCGTCGAGCGGCAGGTCGCGCGCCTGACGATCGGTCACGGCCGGCGGCCGATCACGGTCGTCGACCGCTCATCGGCGCGAGCGGGTGCTCCCAGCCGGAGATAGTGCGACGTCGTAGTACGACGTCGCAGTGATCGGGCGCGGGGAGAGCTGTCGCACAGGTCTCTCGATCGTGGCTGCCGGTTGTCCGGCGTTCTGCGCAGAAGGACAAACCGTGCAGCTCGAGCCTCGCAATCCTCGCCCCGGCCGGCAGATGCTCGAGTGGCACCCCGGCGATGGCCGAATCGCGCCACACGACGCTGTCCAGCGGCCACGATGGCGCCATGTGCCGTCCGTTGGTTCGTCGGCCAGGCGTGACGGGCCTGGAAGGACGACCTCTCGGCGCCGATCCGGGTTCCGGGACCGTGGTTTGTTCTGCCCTGGAGAACATCGGCCCGGTCCGCCGGGCGCCCGCCCGCCCGGCCCGGCCCCGCCCGCGAGGCGCCTGGGCGGCGCGCCGTCATCCGCTGATGAGCCCGAGCTCGTGGCCGACCCGATCGAACGCTGCGAGCGCGAGGTCGAGCTGCTCGTCGGCATGCGCGGCGGTCACGATCGTGCGCAGGCGAGCCTGGTCGATGGCGACCGTCGGGAAGACGACTGGCTGGGCGAAGACGCCCTCGTCGATCAGTCGATCGCTGAAGCGTCCGGCGACGTCGGGATCGCCCATCATGACCGGGGTGATCGGGGTCTCGGACCGGCCGGTATCGAAGCCGAGCCGCTTCAACTCGGCCTTGAAGCGGTGCGTGTTGACCCACAACCGCTCCTGGAGCTCGGGCTCGTCCTCCATGACCCGGATCGCTTCGCGGCAGGCAGCGACTACCGCCGGTGGATGCGATGTCGAGAAGAGGAACGGGCGAGCGCGCTGGGTCAGGATCTCGCGCAGCGCCGTGGACCCCGCCACGTAGCCGCCGAGCGCACCGACGGCCTTGCTCAGGGTTCCGACCTGGATGGCCACCCGGCCGTGCAGGCCGAAATGATCGACCGTGCCTCGCCCGTTTCGGCCCAGGACGCCGGAGGCGTGGGCGTCATCGACCATGACGGCCGCGCCGAAAGCCTCGGCCGCCTCGACCACCCCGGGGAGTGGCGCGATGTCGCCGTCCATCGAGAAGACCCCGTCGGTCACGACCAGGATCAGTCGATACGGCGCGCCGCCCGGCCGCCCCGTCTCGCGCGCCTCGCGCAGGATCTCGCGCAGCGCCCCGACGTCGCCGTGCGGATAGATCTGGCGGGGCGCCTTCGAGAGGCGCATGCCATCGATGATCGACGCGTGATTGAGTGCGTCCGACACGATCAGGTCCGTCTCGCCGGTGATCGTCGGGATGACCCCGGTGTTGGCGGTGAAGCCCGACTGGAAGGTGAGGACGGCCGGCGTTCCCTTGAAAACCGCCAGTTCGGCCTCCAGCGCCTCGTGCATCGCCATCGTCCCGGCGATCGTGCGGACCGCGCCACTGCCGACCCCGAAGTCGCGCACGGCGGCGAGGGCGGCCTCACGCAGCCGGGGATGGTGGGTCAGCCCCAGGTAGTCGTTCGACGAGAGGCTGATCACGCGGCGATCGTCGATCGAGACGATCGGTCCCTGCCCGGACGACATGACCCGCAACGGGCGATAGAGATGGCGCTCGCGCAGGGCTGCGACCTCGTCCTCGAGAAAGGCCAGGGGATCGGGCCGACCCGCGGGGCCGGGGGTCGGGTGGGGTGCGCCGCTGGTCACGACCGCCAATCCATGATGACCTTGCCCGAGTCCCCGGCCCGCGCCGCGGCGAAGGCGGCCTCGAACTCGCGGAAGGCGAAGCGGTGGGTGATCGCCGGCGTGATGTCCAACCCCGACTGGAGCATGACCGACATCTTGTACCAGGTCTCGTACATCTCCCGACCGTAGATGCCGCGCAGGGTCAGCATCTTGAACACGATGGCGTTGACGTCGAGGGCGATCTCCTCGGTCGGGATGCCCAGGATCGCCACGCCACCGCCGTGGGCCATCGCCCCGATCGCGCCGCGCAGGGCGGCCGGATCGCCCGACATCTCCATGGCGACATCGAACCCCTCGTCCATGTCCAGCTCGGCGAAGACGTCCGGGAGGGCACGTTCCCGGGGGTCGATCACGAGGCTCGCCCCCATCCGCATCGCCAGTTCGCGTCGGTAGGCATTCGGCTCGCTCACCACGACGTGGCGAGCGCCGGCGTGGCGAGCCACGGCGGTGGCCATCAGCCCGATCGGCCCCGCGCCCGAGACCAGCACGTCCTCGCCCAGGACGGGGAAGGCGAGGGCCGTGTGGACCGCGTTCCCGAACGGATCGAAGATCGCCGCGACCTCCTCGTCGATCCCGGGCCAGTGCTGCCAGACGTTGGTCATCGGCAGGGCCACGTACTCGGCAAAAGCGCCGTCCCGGCCGACGCCCAGGCCGATCGAATGGGCGCACAGGTTCCGGCGGCCGGCCAGGCAGTGTCGGCAGCGGCCACAGACGACGTGGCCCTCGCCAGAGACCAGGTGGCCGGGTGCGAAGTCGGCCACGTTGGCGCCGACCTCGACGATCTCGCCGACGAACTCGTGGCCGACGACGAGGGGCGGCCGGATCGTCCGTGCGGCCCACGGATCCCATGCCTCGATGTGCAGGTCCGTGCCGCAGATGCCGGTGCGCTGGACCCGGATCAGGACGTCGTTGATGCCGATGGTCGGGACGGGCACTTCGCGCAGCTCGAGGCCAGGTCCGGGAGCGATCTTGACCAGCGCGAGCATCGGCGAGTGGCCTCCTGGGTCGTGGTGCGAATCAACCGCCGCCGTGGTGGACGTGGGGTGCCTCGACGTCGTCCTGTGAGTCGGTCCAGTCGATGATGGGATTCTCGACCGAGCCGATACCGTCGATCTCGCAGCGGACGCGATCGCCCGGCTCCAGAAAGACCGGCGGGTCCCGGAAGACGCCGACCCCAGACGGCGTGCCGGTCGCCACCATGTCGCCGGGCTCCAGGGTGATCGACGCGCTGATGAACTCGATCAGTTCGGCGACGCCCCAGATCATGTCGGCGGTCGTGCCGTCCTGCATCAGGACCGCACGCCCCGCGTCGGGGCCCGATCCAGGGATGCGCCACGAGCGCAGGCGAAGCTGTTGAGGATCGGCGATCTGCTCTGCCGGAACGAAGTTCGGGCCGACCGGCAGGAAGGTATCCGAGCCCTTCGCACGCAGCCATTGCCCGTCGCCGACCTCGCCCTCGCGCAGTGCCGCCTTGTTGCCCTGCCAGTCCCGCGCGCTGATGTCGTTGACCACGACGTAACCAGCGACATGATCGAGCGCGTTCGCGCGGTGGACGCGACGAGCCACGGTCCCGATGACGACCCCGAGCTCGACTTCGAGATCGAGCGCGTGGGTGCCCTCCGGTCGGACGATCGGCTGACCGTCGCCGATCACGGCGTTGGCGAACTTGGCGAACAGGAGCGGCCGCTGCGGAGTTCGGCCGCCGCCCTCGGCCACGTGGTCGCGATAGTTCAGGCCGACACAGACGATCTTGCCGGGGTTCGGGACGAACGGGGCCGGGCGCACGAGGCCGTGCCGATCAGCTCGGGCTGGGTGCGGCGCTTGACGGCTGGCACTGCGGCTCCGGGTTGGTCCGCTCGCCCCAGACCCTCCAGAAGTCGAGGATCGCGGCGTTGTCCAGCGAGTCCAGCGGCAGGACCCGACCCCAGACCAGGGCCGCGAAGGGCGTGGCCATCTCGTCGAACCGGGCGATCACCGGGCCCTGGCTGGTGCCCGGCTGGATGCCGCAGACCGGGCTCGCCGGAAACTCGTCGAACAGGCCCCGAAGGTCTTCCTGGCCCGCGTCACTGATGCCGGGATCGCCGTCGCGGCCACGATAGAGGATGACCATCGCGCCGTGCTCCAGGTTATGGATCCAGCCCTCGGGGATCGCCCGGTCGCTCGGGCCGTAGCGGCGCGGCTGGATCGGTCCGGCCCCGGATGCGTTCACATGCGCGCCGGACGCCGGCGGGCAGTACGTGTACGTCACCTTCTCACCGAGATCGCCATGACGCCGGCCCATGTCCGGCTGGACGTAGCCCGGGTCGGGCGGCGCTCCGAGGGCGGGGCTCGGTGTCGCGTCGGGGACCCATTCCTTGGAGCAGGCATAGGCCGGAGCTGAGGCCGAGAGGAAGACGAAGACGGAGATCAGGACCACGCCGGCGAGCGCCGCGATGGCCACGATGGGGGTCCGATAGCGCTCCATGGCCGATGGCTGGTAGGAGGCGCGAGCCCGTTCGCGACGACCGGCCCGAGCGGTCCCGATCGGCGACGACGATGACGATCGGGTCGGTCCGGACGGCTGGCCAGAGGCGGACGGCCGGCCGGTCCCGGCGGACGACGGGCCCGCCGCGGGCGGCTGGCCTGCGGCGAGGCGCTGGCCAGCCGCGGCGGGCCCGGCTGGCGGGCTGGCGGGCTGGCGGCGGCGGGTGGGTTTGCTCACGTTGGGGCCTCGATACGGTCGGGCTGGACGACGGGGGGATGATCTCGGGGTTCGCTCAAGCGCTGACGGATCTGCCAGACGTGAGGGTAGCGTCCCCGGGCCGGTGATGCGCAGGATCGCCCGGGGTGACCCGATCTCACGCTGTCACGGCTCGTTCAGGAAGGCTCGAACCTCGGGGCGGAGCAGGCTTCGGAAGAGGAGCAGGGCGAACGCGCCGACGAAGATCGCCTGAATCAACAACTGGCTGGCCAGGAGCAGCGGGACCAGCGGGATGGTCAGGCTCGATAGCGCGAGGGCGAGGCCACGGGCCGCCTCCTTGCGCTGGAGGACCAGGGTCGTGGTGAAGATCGTGTAGGCGAGGAGGACCATCACCACCACGCCCGGCAAGCTGACCGAGGCCTCGACCGCCTGGTCGACGACGAAGCGCAGGCTCAAGCCGATGCCGCCGAGGACCACGAAGGCGTAGACGAGGAAGAGGCGGATGCCGGCGGGCATCTGGCGGAACGTCTGCAACATCGGCACGATCGTACCGCGAGGGAGCCGAGGGTGGGCGGCCAGGGACGCGCGGGCGCTTGAGCGCGGGGCTCGGTCGCGCGGCGCGTCCATGCGGCGCGTCCATGCGGCGCGTCCCCCTCGGGGGTCTCCCCCCGGGGGGTCCCCGGAGCGCGTCCCGGGGGCGTCCCCCCGGGGGGTTGAGTCATGGTGGGATCAGATCGCGCACATTCACGCTCGGTTGCCCTCCACTGGAGCCATGGGAGAGCAGCTGCTGAGCGTGGATGTGGCCGGAATGATGCGCCGGCGCATCACCGTCGTCGCCGGGCTGCCGAGGACCGGCAGCGGGCCGAGCCGAGCCGCGGGCCGAGCCGAGCCGCTGGTCGATGGCTCCCGGGACCCCATCGGAGCCGGATGGTCCGTCGAGCCCAGATGGGTCTTGACACGGGCCCGCCTCACCCGTATCTTCACTAAACCGGTTTGCTAAACCGGTTTGCAGAGAGCGCGATGGCACGGTTCTCGCCCGCCGGTCGCCCACCCCACGGGGAGCGACGGCACCTGGACTGGCGGCAGGGTCAAGGGCCGGGACGTCGCGCAGGGAGTCGGACCCGAGTGGAGCAACGCACGATCCGTCCGCGCCTCGCCGACGTGGCCCGTGAGGCCGGCGTCTCCAAGACGGCCGTCTCGTTCGCCTTCAACAGCCCCGCCCGGCTCGCCCCGGAGACGGCCGCCCGGATCAGGGACGTGGCCGAGCAGCTCGGCTACACGCCCCATCCGGTGGCCCGGATGCTCACCAGGGGCCGGACCCTGACGATCGGAGTGCTGACCCCGCAGGCGCTCTCGGTCGTCTTCTCAAACCCGTTCTTCGGGGCGTTCAGCGAGGGCGTTGCGAGGGCGGCCGAGGAGTCCGGCTACGGCCTCCAGTTCATCTCTCCGCTCCACGGATCGCTGGCGACCGCGATGGGCCGGGCCATCGTCGACGGGGTGGTCGCGATCGGCCTGTCGGACGACCATCCCGAGGTCGAGCAGATCCGGCGAGCCGGTGTCCCGATGGTGCTGGTCGACTCGACCGCCCTGCCGGAATATGGCTCGGTCGAGATCGATGACGTCGGTGGAGCGCGCGCCGCCGCGCAGCACCTGATCGGGCTGGGGCATCGCGACGTCCTGGTCATCGGCGTCGAGCCTCCGGCCGGCTCGGTCGCGATGGACCCGGACGGCGTGACCAGCCGACGCCTGCGCGGCTATCGAGAGGCGTTCGCCGCGATCGGGGCCGAGATCCCCGACGAGCGGGTGATCGTGGGTCCGGCCAGCATCGACGGCGGCATCGCGGCGCTCAACGGCGCGTGGGAGGACGGCGTCCGCCCGACGGCCGTTCTGGTGATGAGCGACGCCATGGCGATCGGGGCGATGCGCGCGTTGCGCGACCTGCGCCTGACCATCCCGGGCGACGTGAGCGTCGTCGGGTTCGACGACATCGATCTTGCCCCGCACGTGGATCCCCCACTCACGACGGTTCACCAGCCGATCCGTCGCAAGGGTGAAGAGGCGGTCCACCTGCTTCTGGCCGTCGTCCAACGACGGAACCAAGCCAGCCCCGAGCACCGTCGGCTCGAAACGTGCCTGATCGTGCGCGGCTCGACAGGACCGGTGCCGGTCCAGCGGCACGAGGAGGTGGCCGGAGGCCATCATCGGGAGTGACCGGGCGGTATGGTTCGCCCTGATGAGCGCCGACTCCCCGGCCTGGGTCCGGGACGCGATCTTCTACCAGATCTTCCCGGACCGGTTCGCGTCCTCCGATCGGGTGGTCAAGCCCGGGCCCCTCGAGCCATGGGACGTGGCGCCGACCCTGCACGGCTTCAAGGGCGGCGACCTGCGCGGCATCGCCGAGCGCCTGGACTACCTGGCCGACCTCGGGGTCAACGGGCTCTACCTCACGCCGATCTTCGCGTCGGCGTCGAACCACCGCTATCACACCTACGACTACCTGGCGGTCGATCCGCTGCTCGGTGGCGATGACGCGCTGCGCGAACTGCTGGACGCGGCGCATGAGCGCGAGATGCGGGTCATCCTCGACGGCGTCTTCAATCACACCGGCCGTGGCTTCTGGCCGTTCCATCACGTGCTCGAGAACGGGGCGTCCTCGCCGTACCGCCGCTGGTTCCACCTGGACGACGCGGCGCTGGACGCAGGCCGGTCACTGCTGGCCTATCCGCCGACCGGCACGCCGGCGAGCGCGCTGGGCTATGAGGCCTGGTGGGGACTGCCGGCCCTGCCCAAGCTCAACACCGGCGAGCCTGCGGTGCGCGAGTACCTGTTCGGGGTGGCCGAGCACTGGCTGCGCTTCGGGATCGATGGCTGGCGGCTGGACGTCCCGGCGGAGATCGACGACGAGGTGTTCTGGCAGGAGTTCCGGCTGCGCTGCCGCGCGATCCGCCCGGACGTCTACCTGGTCGGCGAGATCTGGCACGTCGCGCCCGACTGGCTCCAGGGCGACCGCTTCGATGCGCTGATGAACTACCCGCTGGCCGAGGCGATCCTCGGATTCGCCGGCGGGCCGGCGCTGGACATGGAGGTCGTGCGCCGTCACAACGAGTACGCGGGCAGCGTGGTCGCACGAGACGGCGCCGGGTTTGCACGCCGGCTCGAGGAGCTGCTGGGCGCCTACGATCCGGCGACCGTGGCGGTGCAGCTCAATCTGCTGGGCTCCCACGACGCCCCCAGGATGCGGACGGTGCTTGGCGGGGACACCAGCCGGGTGAGACTGGCGATCCTGCTCCAGGCGACGCTCCCCGGCGCGCCGTGCCTCTACTACGGCGACGAGATCGGGCTGCGCGGCGGCAACGATCCGGAGAACCGAGGCGCCTTCCCGTGGGACGAGACGCACTGGGAGCCCGGGCTTCGCGACTCCGTCCGGGCCCTGTTCCGGCTGCGGACGGCCGAGCCGGCTCTGCGCGACGGGCCGTTGACCGTGGTCGGGGCCACGGAGTCCGCGATGGCGTTCGAGCGCGGGACCGGTCCGGCGCGTTTTGTCGTCGCCGCCAACCCGGGCGATGCCGCGGTCCGCCTGGAGCTCCGATTTGGCGATGCCCCGCAGGGTCATGGCGGGCACATCGCCCCGCTCGCGCTGCCGGGTCTGGCCGGTGTCGGCGAGGCGGCGATCGTCGATGGCCGTGCGACGCTCGACGTCGCCGCTCGGTCGGGAGGGATCCTGCGGGTCGTCTGAGGCGCGCCGCCGGCCGCCGGTGAGGCATGCCGCCGGCCGCCGCTCCATCGTCCGAGGCGTGCCGCCCGTATACTCCGCCTCTCGTGGCTGACCTTCCCATCGACCTCTCGAATCAGCTCGGCGAGCAGCTGTCCCGCAGCCTGGATGTCGAGGGCAAGATCCCGCGGGCGCTCGAAGCTCTTGGTCCCGTCGCCGGCCGCGACGTCCTGCTGCTCGATGGCATCGACGGGATCCGCGCCGGGCAGCTTCGGGAGCTCGGAGCGCGGGTGACCCTGGCCGAGAGCGGGACGGCCGGCTCCAGCGTTGCGGATCGCTCGGTCGACGTCGTGGTCAACCTCTGGCCGTCGTCCCTGGGGGCCGCACCTGACGACCTTGCCGAGGCAGCGCGCGTCCTCCGTCCGGGCGGCCGGCTGCTCGTCGTTCACGATTACGGGCGCGACGACGTCTCACACCTGCGCGGCGACCGGCCCGAGTACGGGGCCTGGAGCCGGCGCAGCGGGCCGTTCCTGGCCGGCGGCTTCAAGGTGCGCGTCGTGCACTGCTTCTGGACTTTCGAGTCCATCGACGAGACCGGCGAGTTCCTGGCTGCCGCCTTCGACGAAGCCGGACGGACGGTCGCGGCCGGGCTGAAGCGCCCACGCCTCTCCTACAACGTGGCGATCTACCACAGGACGTTCGGCGAGCCCGGGGCGGGCGAGGCAGGCGGGGCCGCCGAAGCAGGCGGGGCCGATGGCGCGGCCGACATGGCGCCTGGGGCGACTGTGGTCGGTGGTGCGGCCGACGTGTTCGAGGCGGCCGGGTCGGCCGGATGAGCCGCGCGACCGGCGCACCGCGCTCGACCGGCGCACGCCGCCCGACCGGCGCGCGTCGCGTCCCCCAGGTGTCGAGGCCGGTGCGCTCGCCCGGTCGGCGTATCTCTCCCGGCGTCGTGATGCTCGCGATCGCGCTGGGCGGCTCGGCGCTCTTCGCGCTCTACACCGTCACCGTCCGGGATGCCTCGCAGATCCCGCTACTGGCGTCCGGTGCCGCCGTCCTCGGGATCGTCTTCTTCGCCCTGGCGGCCTACGCGGTGCGAGCGACCTGGCACGCCGGGATCGCGGGACGTGATCGGCGCGCCCTGCTGCTGGCGGTGACCGGCGGGTTCGCCGCGATCGTCGGGTCCGGGTGCCTCGCGGGCGCGATCATCCTGTTCATGCTGTCGCGACCGATCGCCTGACCCTTCGCCGCATCCCGGCCTCCTGCGACCTGCGGCCTGGCCGCGGTGATGCGGGTCAGCATCGATTTCGCAACATCTGTGCGTGGCGCTGGCCGAGTTCTGTCAGAACGGCCCGGTTGGTGAGCGTGGCTGGCTGCAAGATGATGCGTACCAGCATCAAGCTCGTGGAGTGCGCTGGCGTCTCAGGGGTGGGTGGGTCGCCACAGGGTAGGGGGGCGCAAAGGGACCCTCTGGTAGACTCCCGCGGTCCGTGCCCCCATCGTCTAGAGGCCTAGGACGCCACCCTTTCAAGGTGGAGATCAGGGGTTCGAATCCCCTTGGGGGCACTCCCGCTGTCTTTCGAAGAAGGGCCTCGCCGCGGGCGTCCACTCGATCGCTTCCAGCCGCCGGTCGTGCACGACGACCCGTTGGACCACGATCCGGCTGAGCTCCTCCCGGCGCGCGAGGGAAGCTGCCTCGATCGCAACTGGCAGATCGAGGACCCGCGCCCGATACGCGTCGAATGTCCGAATCCTATCGCCGTCTGGCAGATCCCCGAGGGTGGCGCGCGTCGCGTCTCGTTTGGCCAGGTACTCGGCGTCGGTGAGGTCACCCCAGGCATGCTGCTTCTTGAGCTGCCCGAGGCGGGTCAGGAGCCGCGCCCGCTGGCGGCCGGCGACCGCGACCTCCGGCGTCTCCAGGAGTCGACGCAGCTCAGCCCGCGCGGCGTCGATGACCGGGGCCGGGAGCACCCCGCGGGCGATGGTGGCCAGGACGCTGTCCTCGACGAGATCGGCCGGGCAGCGTCGCGAACGACGGGTTTACGGGGGCGCGATCCGAGTTGCGACTCGCCGATCGCCGCCTCGGCCTCAGACGGACGGCCCGTACCCCAGCACGCGGACGGAGCCTCCCTTACCACGTATCTGGAGATCGACCCAGGTGGAGTTGTTCGTGTCGTCGGCCTCAATAAACCAGTTCTCCGGGTCGGCGGTCGCCCAGAGGCGGTAACGGCCTGTCGCGAGTGCTGTGATGTCGACCCACTGGTAGGCCAGGTTCCAGTAGTAGGTGTCGCCCCAACCCACCGAGAGGCCCATGGTCACCGAGAGGCTGGACGATCCTCCGCAGTTCGTATAGACGGGCGATGGAGGCGCACCCGGCAGCGAGGGGTCGTGCGTCGTGTTGTCGTAGAAGCAGAAACCGGTCTTCGCTCCGGTTCCCACGAGCACGCCGTTGTCGAGCCGGTCGAGCACATACTCCTCGAGACCGATGACATGCCAGTGGTTGTGGCCGTCGCCTGACCATCCCATTCCTGCGGCCGTGGACTGGAGCGTGCAACTCGAGCCCTCGTAGATGCACTGGTGACCGGTCATCGTGAGGTCGGAGGTGCTCGCGCGGCTGCCCTGCACCTCGAACGGCCCGGCTCCGACGTTGACGATGATCGTCGTAAAGCGCAGGAGCCGCCGCCCGTCGGGCGTGGTCTCGATCTTGAAGTCCTTGAGGCGCGCCATTCCCAGATCGGGAAGCTGATGCGTGGCGAGGGTTGCGGACGGGAAGGCCGCAATGGCGACCAGGGAGGCGGCGAGGGCGAGCGCAGTTCCGCGGGACGGACGCATGCGGGCCTCCTCTTGTGTCCTTCGGATGGCCGTTTCCGGACGGCTGCAGGCTGGGGGTCGTTGGTCCCAGAAGTCAAGACAGAGAAGGGCCGCCACCGCCTCGGATCGAACTGACGAGCGATCCCGCCGCGGTTTCTGAGGCGGTGGCGGCGCCGAACGCGAGAAACACTCGGCGTCGCCTGGACAGCGTCCGCCACGGCGTCATCCGCGTCCGGTCGGTCCAAACGCCATCGACACGATGCGCGGATCGTGAAGAAGCTCGTCCTCGAAGACCACCGGTCGTCCCTCAGGAAGGCCGCCCGCCCGGCCTACACTGTGATGATGAGCGACCCGAATGCCGTCAATCGCGCCACCGCCGATTTGGTCCTCCGTGCTTTGCGCCGGACGCGTCAGGTTCGCGAGTTTACCAACGAGCCCGTGACTGAGACCGATCTCAACGCGATGCTCGAGGTGGCGCGCTGGACTGGCAGCTCGATGAACAGTCAGCCATGGACGTTCATCGTCATCGGCGACCGGGCCGACCGTGAACGTCTGGCCGAGCTCGCCCCGTATGCCAGGCACGTCGCCGGGGCCGCGGTGGCGATCGCCATCGCGATGAACGGTGACAACCCCGAGTGGGACGCCTACGACGAGGGACGGGCGGCCGAGCGGATCCTCGTCGCCGCAGGCGCGCTCGGTCTCGGTGCTGGGATCGGCTGGGCGCTCGAGACCGAGCGACCCCTGGTCGCCGCATTCCTCGGTCTGACCGCGCCGTCGTTCGTCCGGACGATCGTCTCGCTTGGCCACCCGACGGAGGGCGCGCGCCGGCCACGCTCGGCGCCGGGGACCGCTCGACGGCCGCTCGCGGAGCTGGTCCGGGAACGCTGAGGCGACCTTCGGGCGGTCGACGATGCGGCGGCCCGACCGACGCCCCGTTCATCCGCCGGCTGCTCGGCGCGCCTCGCCACCTTGTCCGAACCTGAGCCAGGCGAGCCTTACGCATCCACCACGGTCTAAGCTGACCGGCACGATGTCCGCATGTTGACGAGCGTCAACCTGGCTCCGTCGGCTCGTTCAACCAGATTCGTTGGTCGAGAGGTGGCCACACCCGTCAGCCGGGCTGTCACGACCGAGGGGACGAGCGAAACGGGCGGTCAGGGAGGCGGTGGCAGGAGGCGCTTGCCAGCGACTCATCGCATATCGGGGATTGCGGTACACCGGCAGCCGATGTGGAACGGAGGCGAGGGCGCTCGCTCGAAGTCCCTGGCGGGGATGTATCGCGGGACCTCCGAGCAGATCGGGCAGTCCGTGTCTGTGAGCGTCGCGCCCCGCACGTCGGCGTCGGCGTTGCTCAGGAGAATAGACCTATACGTCCGCTGGATCATCGTGCCGGCCCACGCCGCCATGAGGTCTTGTCGGCGGGCGAACCACAGCCCAAGGATGGGCGGCTCATAGAACTCCCCCGGGGCGAGATGCTCGACCTCCTCGTCGGTGAGGCGGGGCTCGATGGCGTCGAGGAGCCGCTCCTTGGTGCCCTTTGCGGTGCTCCCGCGGTCGGCGGCGACGCGCTTGAGATCGGGGACCGTCAGGACACGGGCGAGTCGAGTCCGCCGGCGAGCTGGGTACCAGCCGAGGGCCGCCCCCGCGACCCGGGACAGGAGTGCGCGTGTGTCGGGGAGGGTCCTCCACAGCTCCTCGGCGACTACTCCGACCTCCTGGGTCCGACTGAGGACTAGTGCGCCGGGACGGTCGGCGAGGGGCAGGCTAACGATCCGAGCGCGGGTGTCAGCCTCTGCATCGGTGATCGGTGGATCGTCGTCGACGAGGATCGGATCGATGGGACGATAGCCGAGCGACCGGAACCGGCGGCGGAGGGCATCGAGGTCAGGCCAGCCTGGATCGTCGGCGATCGTGAGCGCCGTTAGGACGAGGCCTGCTCTCGGGCCGTAGCCGTGGACGACGACCGCGAGCGCCTCGCCGACGGAGTCGAGGTCTACCCCGACGAGCCCCAGGTTCGACGGGGGTCGCCAGTCGATCGGCAACGGAATACCAAAGCTGGGACGGGGCTTGTACCCGCGCCAGCTCGCGTGCGCTTCCCGCGCGGCGTCATTCGCCGCCCGGGCGCCAGCGAAGTCGTGGGCGCTCGCTAGGCGGGCGGACCGTGCGAGGAGAGACAGGTACTGTTCGTGGAGTCCCGGCCTGGCGAGCCGGGCCTGTCGCGGCGACTCAGGGGCTGGCGCCGCCTCCGGGCCCCGGTCAGGCTGGCCTAGTAGGCGCCGGAGGAAGCCCATATCGCCGCGCTCCTCCCATCGGTGACGATCGGTGCCGGCGCGGACTCTACACTTCCCACTCGGTCAGCACGGCGACCAGTTGAGCGGGGGCGGATACGAATTCGTCGCTTCCGCGGCGCGTCACCATAGAGAAGCGTAGTGTCAACCATTGGCTCGGTCACGGTCACCGGACCAAGATGACCGTCGAGGTCGTCTCGGGGCACGCTGACGAACTGTTTGCCCACATTGGGCGCATATGGATTTTATCGCCGCTCGGGTTGGGCCGCGAACGACAGCTCGACGACACGGCCTACCGCTCACCCGAACCTCCGTCTCACCGACGGTATGTTGCTCGCTCGAACGACTAACCTCGTGATCGCCGCGGAAGGCGGCCGACCTTCGAGGACGAGCGAACGCCGATGGCGGAGAGCGCCGTTTCCACGGCCCCCGTAACCGAGTTCCATGCCGCCTTCGCGGACGAGGCCGCCTTCCGCGCCTGGTACGACCGCACAGTGCCGCGCGTGTACGCCTTCCTGGCCAGCCGCTGCGGCGGCTCGGGCAGCCTGGCGGAGGAGCTGACGCAGCAGACGTTCGTGGAGGCGGTACGCCGGCGTGACCGCTTCGACGGCCGGTCCGACGTGGTGACCTGGCTCTGCGCGATTGGCCGCCACAAGCTGGCCGACCACTTCCGGCGACTCGAGCGGGAAGAGCGCCGACGCCTGCGGCTTGTTGCCGTGGCCTCGCCCGCCGAGGCGCAGGTCGAGCCCTGGCAGGGCGCCGAGCGCCGGCAGGCGATCGAGGCGGCACTGGTGCAGCTACCCGCCTCCCAGCGGGCGGCCCTCGTCTTCCGCTACCTCGATGGCCTGAGCGTCCGCGAGGTGGCCGATGCCTTGGGCCGGAGCGCGACGGCGACCGAGTCACTCCTCGCCCGGGCTCGCGATTCATTCGAACGGTCGTATGGGGAGGTAGGCGATGGCGACTGACGAGCGTCTCTTCGACCTCTTCCGCGAGCTCGAGCGGCCGCTCGCCCCCGACCCGGCCTTCGCCGATCGGCTCTTCGCGCTGCTGAGGGCCGAGGCGGGGTTCGTTCCGGCCGCCCGGCCAAGCTGGCGACGCTGGCTGCCGACCGTCCCGGCCGGCCTCATGCGACGGCCGCTCATCCTCACCCCGCGGCTGGTCTTGCTCGCGCTCATGGCCCTCTTGCTCGCGGCAGGGGTCGCGGCGGCCGCCTACATCGCCATCCAGGGCTGGCCCAGCGCGGGACCGCGGGGCGTGCAGTTCAGCGACGAGTTCACCTTCGCCGAGGTCTACCGCGAGGCCGACGAGATCGAAACGGGGCCGGCCCCTCTGTTGCTCTCCTACCCACAGTTCGCGATCGCCCGTGACGGCTCGGTCCTCTACGCCATCCGGAGGCCGGCCTACCCCGAGCCGGCAGCCTCGCTCGTCCGCTTCACGAACCTCGACGGCCAGGGGCTCGTCCGCGAAGAGGTCCTGGACTACTCGACCCTGACCGACCCGGCGCTGTGGGATGCGTCGCTCGATCCGTCGACGTTCGACATCGGCGGTCCGCTCGACGATTCAGGCGACACGCTCGCCGTCGGGCCGGAAGGCGAGCTCTTCCTCGCCATCGCCGCCTATGGGCGCGACCGGATACCGAACCACCCTGGCGCCGAGGAGCAGGCGGCTGAGCTTCGCGCCATGGAGCGTGACATCACCGACGAAGAGATCGCCCGCATCACCAGCCGTCAGCCGCTGCTCGGGGTCTCGCTCATCGCGCTGGGGCCGGATGGCACGCGACAGCGCGTTGTGACCAGTCAGGAGCTGGAGGCAGCGGGCCTGGAGATCGCCGGCCGCGACTTCTCGGTCTCGCTGGCCGCCCCGGCATCGGATCGGCTCTGGCTGAAGGTCGCGGTCCAGCCGCGGCCGGCCAACGAGCCAACGGTGGCCGGTCAGGATCCGCGGCTCTTCCAGATCATCGACCCAAACGGCGACGGCGGATGGTCGGACCGGCTCGTCCTGCCCGTGGCGCTGCCATCATCCGTGCCGACGTCTCCCGGCGTGCCCGTGGAGGGCGACGCGGCGACCGGACCGTGGTGGTTCTATGGACAGCCCACGGCGGAGATCTCGACGGCCCAGGTCAACCGTTCCCGCTCGGTCCTCCTGCCGATGCGGGCGAGCACGGGCGAGTACCGCATCTACCGGATCAGCGACCCGAACGCCGACGGCGACGCGGCCGACGACGGCGAGACGACGCTCGTCTTCACGGCGCAGCCCGGCTTCGACGGGTCCATGCCGAGCGTCACGTCGAGGGTCGTCGTCGACGGCGGACGCGAGCTCGTGCGCGAGCTGCTCGTCAGCTCCCTCACCCGCCCGACGCGCATCTCGCGCGTGCTGGACGCCGGCACGGTCATCGACATTGCCCGGGCGATCCGCTTCGGGCCACTCGACGTCGAAGCTGCGCCCGACGGGGATGTCTTCGCGGTCGTCCATGAGCCGGGAACAGGCGACACGGGGCCGAGTTTCGTCATCTATCGCCTCGAGCCGGTCCCGGCCGGTGAAGCCACCATCGCGAGCCCGGCACCATCGGCGAGCGCGAGCGTCGGCGCAGACTCGTCGCCATCGTCCGCCGCGGCCGCGACGCTCACGCCCGGCGTCCCGCGGATCGCCTACACGCTCGAAACGTTCAGCGCGGCGGAGGAGGGCGCCCGGATCATGGTCGTAGGCGCCGACGGAAGCGGCCCGACCGAGCTGATCCCGGGCGAGCACAACTCCTACTTCTGCCAGTCGGCCGACGGCAGCCTCATCGGCTTCTGGTCGGATGAGGAGGTCCCCCACGAGTCGTTCGTCTACGTCGCCAACGCGGATGGGACGGGCCGCCGGAAGGTCTCGGAAGATGACGCCGTCTTCTCGTGCGGCTTTTCAACCGATGCGATGCTGATCAAGGGTCGGTCCGACACCGCACCGATCGTCCGGCACGACCTGGAGACCGGCGAGGAGACGGAACTGCTGACCGGCGTCGAACAGAACCGGATCCAGGCGGACCCCAAGGGCGACCGCTACCTATTCGTCAGCGGGGTGTGGCTGGCGACCAACCCGCCGAGCGGCGCCGAAACGCTCGAGCTCATCGACATCGAGACTGGCGCGCGGCGCGCACTCCATGGGCCGCTGCCCGAGGACCGGATGTTCGGCTCCCTGACCTGGTCGGCGGACGGGGAGCTGGTCACATTCGCGGTCGGCCCGCGCCCGACCGAGACGGAGTTCGACCCGGTCGGTCGCGTCGAGGTCTATGTTCAGGAGGCGGACGGCGGGGATGCGCGGCTCGTCCACGTCTTCGACGGTCGGCTGTGTCGTCTGGCATTCTCCGGCGACGCTCGCTACTTGCTGCTCTCTCGACCATCATCCGATGTACCGGGGTTCGTCACGCTCGTCGATCTCGGAACCGGCGAGCCTCAGGCGATCGCCGACGAGGCGACGTGGTCCGGCTGGCATCCGAGCGACCCCGCGCGCTTCGCCTACGCGACGAAGGACGTGCTGTTCCTCGCCTCCGTCGACGGCACGAGCGAGGAGCTGGCGCGCGTCCCGGCCGAGGGCATCTGCCCCGACTGCGAGTCGGACCCGAGCGCGCCGGCCGGCGAGTGGGGCTGGGGGAACTGGATGGGCTGGTCGCCGGACGGGCGCTACATCGGCCTGCCCGACTTCGCCCCGGTCATCGCCATCATCGACGTCGAGACCGGCGCGTTGCGGATCCTGACCGGCGACGTCGGGAGCGAGGCTCTCGTCTGGGGAGGCCGCTGGTTGCGCTGACGCCCCAAACTCGACCCAACCTCGGTGGCCCCGCCGTCGTCTTATCTGCGACGGGGAGCCACGAGAAAGGCCGGGATGCAGCAAGTGCTCGCGGGTGAGTCCGCCGTACGATCGATCGACGTCGTCTTGGTCGAGCGAGCCCGCGGCGGCGATCTCGAGGCGTTCGACGAGCTCGCCCGGCGCAGTGTCGACGGCCTCTACCGGACCGCCCTGGCGATCCTCCGCCACGAAAGCGATGCGCGCGACGCCACCCAGGAGGCGCTCGTCGCGGCCTGGCGCGAACTCCCTCGGCTCCGGGACCCCGACCGGTTCGAGGTTTGGCTGACGCGCATCCTCGTCAACGCCTGCCGGACGCTGCTGCGCCGGCGGAACCGGAGGGCCGTCCGGGAGATCGCGGTCGACGCGGTCGGAGGACACGAGATCGCCTCCGGTCTCGCCTCCCAGGGGATCGCTGAACGGACGGTCGAGGCCGATGCGATCCGCCGGGCGTTCTCGCGGCTTGACGCCGCTCCGCGCGCCCTGCTCGTGCTTCATCACCTCGAGGAACGTCCGCTGACGGAGATCGCCGCGCTCCTCGGCATACCTGTGGGCACTGTCAAGTGGCGCCTCCACGCCGCGCGTCGGGCTCTCGAGCGAGCCCTCCGATTGGAGCAGCGATGAGCACCGAGTCTCGTCTTACGGATCGCCTGATCGCCGAGGCCCTGTCGATCGGCCTCGAGCGCGCGGCCGCCCCGCCCGACCTCGTCGACGGAGCGATGGCCCGGGTCGCCACCACTCCCCAGCGTCGTCCGGGTCTGCTCGGATGGACATGGCTTCCCGCCCGAGGGCTTCGGGTGGCCTGGATCCTGCTGCTCCTTGGCCTCCTCGCGGCGATCGCGCTGAGCGCTATGGTCGTCGGTTCGCGGCCGTTCTTCGGGCCGACGCTGGCGAACGGCGTCATCGCCTTCGCCCCCGCGAACGGCGACGGGGTCTGGCTGATCGAGCAGGACGCTACGAACGCGACGATGCTCGTGGACGGCCCGGTCTCGTGGCCCCGCTGGTCGCCCGACGGGACGCGGCTCGCCTACGTCCGCCTGGTCGACCCGGAGAAGTCCTTCTTGGAGCTCTTCGTCATCGACGCCGATGGGACCGCCCCGCGCCAGGTCACGAGCGGATCGGCCGCCGCGACGAACTCCCTCTCCTGGTCGCCGGACGGCACCCGGATCGCCATCGTGTTCGAGCCCTCGACCCCGGACCCCGAGGGCGGCATCAGCAAGCGACAGGTACGGGTGGTCCCCGTCGACGGCGGTGAGCCGGTGACCGTGTATGAGCACGCGTTCGCCCGGATCGGCGGCTGGTCGCCGGATGGGACCAGATTGCTCGTGTATCCCGAGGGCGTCTGGGACGACGGCGGGATCTTCGTCGCCCGCGCGGACGGGTCGGGCGTCGAAAGGCTGACGGAGGCCTCGGGCGTCCAGGTGGATGTCACGGGCTGGACACCGGTCGGGGGCTACTCGCCGGACGGAAGCCGGATCCTCTTCTGGAGCGGGAAGGGGGGCCTCAACCGGATCGAGGTGATGAACGCCGACGGCAGCGAGCGCCGGTTCCTGACCGAGGGCGGGACGGTGAGCGAGTCCCAGGCGACCTGGTCGAGGGACGGCCGACGAATCGCCTACAGCCGCTGGGAGCCAGGCGCCACCGATGAGACTCGCCGGGCCGGCTGGGAGGGCGTCGAGATCTGGATGATGAACGCCGACGAGAGTGGCGCGACCCGACTGGCCGCGGGTCATGATCCCACCTTCTCGCCGGACGGCGAACGGATCCTCTTCTACCGCGACGACGACCCCGGCGTGTACGTCGTGAGCAGCCGTGACGGAAGCGGGATCAGGAAGCTCATCGATGGCCACGCGATGGTGGACTGGCAGGCCGTCTGGCGCTGATATCCGCCGACAGCTTTGAGCGCGCTCGAGCGACCAATAGACCGAAGGATCGAACGAGGAGGATTTCGCGCCATGTCCCGTCTCGTCGCGCTTCTGATCGTCGCCCTCGCCGGGGCGCTCATCGTCGGCTCCGCGCCGGCCAGCGCCGCGCGCGCTCCCACCGCACCTGCCGCACGCGCAATCGCGGTCGAGGTCCGCCGCGACGTCTGGCAGCCGCCGGAAGTGCGCACGATGGACCTGGCGGGCGCGAACAAGCTGACCGTCGCCACGGAGCTCCGCCGCGGTGGTCGAGCCCGCTGGTCGCCGGACGGCCTGCGCCTCGGTGGCTACCACAAGCCGACCGGCACCGGACAGTGGGACGTGGCGATCATGAGCGTCCGTGCCGACGGCACGGACGAGCGCTCGGTCCTGACCGGAGCGGCGTTCGACGCCTATAACGTCGCCCGTGGCCACAAGGCCGGCAGGGAGACCGGGTTCGGGCTCCCGTTCGGCTTGGCCGCCTACGGTCCGGGGGGCGGGACGATGGTCTTCGACGGGCTCGTCCGGTACGAGGGACTCACGACCGTGCTCGACGGTCGCGACGACCGGTACCAGCGCCGCCTCTTCCTCGTCGACGTCGGGGCCGGGACGATCTCGCCGGTCACCGACAAGGATGCCGACCACGACGATTTCGACCCCTACTGGTCCTGGACGCTGAACCGGATCGTCTTTGTCCGCAGCGCGACCCAGCCCTGCGCGACGTGCACCGGCGTTCCCTATCGAGTCGGCCAGCAGCAGCTCTGGACGGTGAACCCCGACGGCACGGACCTGCGCCAGCTCACCGCATTCAACGCGACTGCGCTCCCGTCCGGGACGGGCGAGGCCCTCGCCGCCCCGGTCTGGAGCCCGGACGGGACGCGGATCGCCGTCGTGGGCGGCCTGGAACAGGGAACGATCTACACCGGTGACCTCTGGCTGCTGGCCGTGGCTGGCCTCGCAGTCACGTCGGCGACGGTGCTCCGTTCAGCCGCAGGCGTCGCCGAGTGGCATCCCGCCTGGTCACCGGCCGGCGATCGGCTCGTCTACGCGCGCCTCTCCCCGGCGAACAGCCGCGAGGAGCGCTCGGAGATCGTCCTGCTCACGCTCGCCTCGGGGGCCGAGACGGTCATCCTGACCCAGACGAAGCAGGTCGTCTTCCAGCCCGACTGGAACCCGGTCCAGCCCGTCCCGGTCCCATAACCCGTGCAGGCCCCTGAGACCTACGAGGGCTTCGCGTGCTGCCGCATCTGCTCGGAGGAGTGCGGATTTTCGGGCGAATCCCGATCACCCGTTTCGGACCAATCCGATCACCCCTTTCGGAGTTTTTGATCACTCCGCCGGGGAGGCCCCACAGCGGCGTGACGTGAGGTAGGCCAGACCCGGCATTGTGCCTTGGGAGATCCCATCCGTTCGCTGACGTCGTACTCACCACGGACACGGTCGGCTGAACAGTCTGGTGTCCCGCACCACGATCCCACGATCGTGCCCGTGACCAACGACCCGCACTGGGCGAAATTCACGGTGGGGTCCTTCCGGAGAGGCCCGCGGCAGCCGGGACATGCCCGGATTCTCGGAAGCCAGGGGGCCTACCAATTGGCCTCCGGCGCATGCTGCGAGGGGACGGCGGAGGAGATGGTTCGATCAGGGCGTCCCTGATCGTTCGGCCAGAGGCGCCGGCTCCGGAGCGAGTCCTCCGCCCCGGACCGTCGCGCCGACGACCATCGCCGCGCCGATCAGCACGACGTTCTTGATGATGTACTGACCTTCGAGCGTGGGTGCGATCGGGAACCGCGTGAACGTCTCGGCCGGGAAGAGGATCAGGGGCGTGAGCGTCCCGATCATCTGGACGGCGAGCAGGAGCAGCGTCGCCCGGAGGAACAGGCCGGTCAGGAGTCCCAGCCCGATGAGGCTCTCCCAGGCCGCCAGGATGGGCAGCGACAGCGCCGGCGCGATGAGCCCGCCGCTGAGCTGTTCGATCGTCCGCGTCGCGAGGTCCTGGGCGGGGCTGAGCCCCGGGAAGAACTTCAGCGCCCCGAACCACAGGAACACCACGCCAAGGCCGATTCGGAGGACCGGGACACCCGCCCGTGCCAGCGCCGCCGTGATCTTCCGGTCGATCCGGTCGAAGCGTTGGCGTAAGGGCCGTGCTCGGAGCTCAAGGGTCGATGGATCGGACATGTCTTGCCTCCGGGGGCGCGGCCGGCTGAGTGGGGCCTTCGCCGAGAGCGGGACGCGCGTCGCCGATCGAGCCTACCGCGAATCACCGAACGGCTTCCTCGGCGGGTCCCGGGCTGCAGTCCGAGACACCGCAGGCCTTCGCGGCAGGCGGGCTCGCCCGGGTGGTCGAACGGCGTCCGATGAGGCTCACGCACGACCCAGGAGCCTGGCGGCCCAGGTCGCCGCCCGCGGTTACTCGCCGGTCGCTCACACACGTGGTGACGGCCTTCGTGACTCGGACACGATCTGGTGATAGTGATCGTGCCGTCGGCGGGCGGTGGGCGGGCAATGGTTGGCCTGATAGGCAAACCCTGCCGACATCATGGGGTCCCTGCAGGTGTGTGGACACAGCGGCGCGCGAAGCCCATCATGCCCCGATCAACGGTAGGCGCACCCGCAGGAGGCCTCGAATGGCTGACAGCCCAGGCAGCCGGATCGGCACCGTGGTGGCCCTCTGGCGTTACCCCGTCAAGTCGATGATGGGCGAGGAGCTGAACGCCACGGACGTCACCGAGCGCGGCCTGCTCGGCGATCGAGCCTACGCGCTGGTCGACAGCGAGACCGGCAAGGTGGCCAGCGCGAAGTTCCCGCGCAAGTGGCCGACCCTGTTCGACCACCGGGCGGCGTTCGTCGATGGGCCCCGACTTGGTGAGCAGCCGACGCCGGTGCGCATCACGCTCCCCGACGGCACGGTCGTCTCGAGCGAGGAGGATGGACGTGATCGGATCCTGTCGGCGGACCTTGGCCGGGATGTAACGCTCGCGAGGACAGCGCCGGAGGCACCGAGCCTGGAGGAGTATTGGCCGGACATCGATGGCCTGGCGCACCGTGAAGCGGTGACCGATGAGGCGATGCCGCCGGGCACGTTCTTCGACATCGGGGTGGTCCACCTGCTGACCACGGCCACGCTCGACCGGCTCCGTCAGCTGACCCCCGAGAGTCGCTTCGAGGTGCGCCGCTTCCGACCAAATATCGTCGTCGCACCGACCGACGGCGGAGCGGGTTTCATCGAGAACGACTGGGTGGGGCGGACGGTGGTCATCGGGGATGAGGTACGGCTGCAGATCACCCAACCCTGCACCCGCTGCGTGATGACGACGCTGTCCCAGGGCGACCTGCCCAAGGATCCGGGCATTCTCCGCACAGCCGCCCAGCACAACGATGTCAACGTGGGCGTCTATGCGTCGGTCGATCGGCCGGGCCGAGTCCGACGCGGAGATTCAGTCAGCCTGGTGTAGGACGCCGCCGCCCCTCTCGAGGTCACCATGACCTGCTCGCGTCCGTTTCGCCCACGAAGATTGGGATTGTCCGCCGCTCGCCTCAAGACGGGAAGTCGCTGATTCGGGCGACCCCGATCTCCTCGGTTCTTCCGGACCGTACGACCCGCATGGGCATGGCCTCGCCGATCAGGTGGCGACGGAGTGCCCGCTGCAACTCGGAGGTCGTGTGCACGACCTCGCCATCGATCGCCATGACGCGGTCACCCCGGTCGAGGCCCGCCTCAGATAGTTGGCTGCCCGGCCGCGGCGGGATGCGGAGCTCGAGCCCTTCGCTCGGCTCCAGCCCCGGTCGGCCCCAGTGTTCGCGGATTGTGTCGATGCTGTTCCGAGTGCACCCGCAGGCGCCGATGCCGCAGGCGGGGCACACGCATCGACACGTCAGGCCGGCCTGCATCAGCTCGGCATGAACGGCCCGCGGCAGGAGATCATTGATCGCCTGCAACTCTCTCGCCCAGTCGGCCGCGTGGGCGTCGGCGAGATCGCACAGCTCGTCCTCGTACTGGAGCCTGGCGGCAGCGTACAGCCCGCCATACGCCACCACCGCGGCGGCGGCTGCCCCGGCCAGCTGCTCAAGTCGTCCGGAGACCTGGCGCTCGCTGTGGTGCTCGGCTCTTGCAGCCGGGGCCTCGGGTTCGGCTCCACGCCGGCCGGCGAGCTCCTCCAGGGCCTGCCCGTGGCGGGCGGCGAGTGCGGACATCCGGGCGACGGCGTCGGCTGCTTCTGGGCCTGCGCCACCGGAGGTTCGCAGCTCTTCGACCAGATCGAGCAGGTCAGCCTCCATGGATCGGACCCGTGACAGCCGCTCCAGGACCGCGCCAGGAATCTTGTCGGTCATTCGTGGCCCTCCTGCACCGCGCCAAAGTGTTGTAAACACGTGTGGCCCTGGGGCCAGTCGTCGTGCTGGGCCGACCCGATGGCAGATCTGGAGACCGCGTCGGTGCGAGGCGCGTGTCGCGCAGTTACGAACCCCCTCACGCCGCGAACTAGAGGACAGAGCCCCGTGGCGCCTTGAACGAACTCGGCCGCGGACACCATCTTGCCATCGTGTGGGTGGCCGGGGTGCGCTCCAGCGCCGATTGCGAACCCCCAGTCGCGTGGCGCTGGACGGAGAGGTCGCCCGGAGCGCACACGGTATCCGCCCTAACCTCCAGGCGGGCCCTGAGACGACCTTCCCTCCCTGGCCCGCCAGGCGACGCCGGCGCCAACGGGCAGAGCTCTGGCCGAGTAGGCACGTCCCGATGTAGCAAGATTGGACTTGTGGAGAGGTTCGGGGCCTCGCCACAATGATGCCCCAACGAGCCGGGTGGTCCTCAGCCGACCAGCGGGACTGCTACGATGCCGTTCGCGTCGCAGGATGAGGTAGTTCAGGCAGAGTCGCGAGAGGGTAGGGAAATGGGCAAGCCGACGATCGACCAGCTGCGCGAGCAGGTGCATGGGGCCGTGATCGCCCCCGAAGACGGGGGCTACGAGCAGGCGCGCCGGGTCTACAACGCGATGATCGACCGACGGCCCCGGGTGGTCGTCCAATGCGCCGATGCCGACGACGTCGTTGCGGCGGTGAACTTCGCCCGTGAGAACGAGCTCGCCGTGGCGATCCGCGGCGGCGGGCACAGCGTGCCTGGCTTCGGGACCGGGGACGATGCGGTCGTCGTCGATCTCTCCCCCATGCGGGGCGTGCAGGTCGACCCCGCGAAGCGGACCGCGCGGGCGCAAGGCGGCGCGACCTGGGGCGACTTTAACGATGCGACCCACGCCCATGGCCTCGCGACCACCGGCGGGATCATCTCGACGACCGGCGTCGGCGGCCTGACCCTCGGTGGCGGCATCGGCTACCTCACCCGCGGGTTCGGCCTGTCGTGCGACAACCTGCTGTCCGCCGAGGTCGTGACTGCGGACGGCCGGCGACTCGTCGCGAGCCAGAGCGAGAACGCGGACCTGTTCTGGGCGCTTCGGGGCGGCGGCGGCAACTTCGGGGTCGTGACGTCCCTCGAGTTCCAGCTCCATCCGGTCAAGGACATCTACGGCGGCCCGATGTTCTTCGAACTCAAGGACGCCGCGAACGTCCTGCGCTTCTACCGCGAGTTCATCGCCGACGCCCCAGAGCAGTTCGGCGGCTTCCCGGCGTGGCAGATCGCGCCGCCCCTTCCGTTCATCCCGGAGGAGCGACACGGCGAGCCGTTCCTCGCCTTCGTGGCCTGCTGGGCCGGGCCCATCGAGGAGGGCGAACGCGTCCTCAAGCCGCTCCACGACATCGCCGCGGTCGTCGCGGAGCACGTCGGCCAGATGCCCTATCCGGCGCTGAACAGCGCATTCGACGGGCTGGTGCCGCCGGGCCTGCAGCACTACTGGAAGGCGAATTTCGTGGGCGAGCTGAGCGATGAGGCGATCGCCGCGCATCTCGCCCACGGCCCCAAGGTGCCGGTCGTCAACTCGACGGTCCACATCTACCCGATCAATGGCGCGGCCCACCGGGTCGCCCCCGACGCGACGGCCTTCGCCTACCGGGACGCGACCTTCGCCACCGTGATCGCCGGGATGTGGCCCGAACCGGCGCACAACGAGGCCAACATCAAGTGGGTGCGCGACTACTACGATGCGACCGCCCCGCTGTCCGAGTCCGGCGGCTACATCAACTTCATGGCCGGAGATGACCAGGACCGGATCAAGGCCAACTACAAGGGCAACTACGACCGTCTCGTCGAAGTCAAGCGCGCATATGACCCGGACAACCTGTTCCACCTCAACCAGAACATCCGGCCCTGACCGCGATCACCGGGCCCCTGACCGCCGACGCCGAGGTCTTCGAGGCGCGGGCCAAGGATATTCCATGGGTGCGCCCGGCGGGTCGGCATGACCGAGATGCTAATTCGCGTCAGCATCCGCTCGTCGTGTCAATCGGAACGTCAGGCGACCATCAACTCGGCACATCCCAGCTCGCCTCGATCGCCGGGGGCGTGAGCAGCGTCTGGAGGACGACGCAGTAGCGTTCGGTTCGCAGTTTGAGCCGTTCGAGGCGGTCGTCGGTGACGGCAGTGCCGAGAGCGAACCGCAGGCGGATGGCATCGAACCCGACGGGGACGTCAGGCGTCCCGAGTGTCCCGCGCAGGTCGAGGTCGCCTTCGACCGTGACCGATACTCCGATGTCATCGAGCCCCATGTTCGCCGCGACCATCTGACACGTCAGCTGGGCACACGCCGCCAATGCCCCGAGGAGCAGGTCACCGGAGCACGCCGCCCCGCCCGCGCCTCCGACGCCCGGATGCGCGGCCGCGGCGTACAGCGCCCGACCGATGTCGACCGAGCAACTCATCGCTCCGTCGGCCATCGCGCCGGTCGCCCGCAGGGTGATCCGCGCGGCGTCCGGGTCGTCTCGGTAGCGCGTCTTGATCGGCTCCTGGATCTCGCGCAGGGTCACTTCGATCTCCTCATGCGTGTGGACGTCCCGTCGCCGAGGCCTCCCGGTCGAACCGGCCGGAAGACGATGTTGCCATGGTGTTGATGTCCTGCGGTCGTCCCTCTCAGGGCCGGCGCGATCGACGCGGCGACAGGCGGGGTCGAGGACTTGACGTATCCGCGCACACCTCCATGCGACCTCGCGGCGAGGGCGGGCACCTGGAACTCGGAGATGTCGGTGCTACGATGTCGGTCGGATGACCTTCGAGTCCCCGCCACTGTCCTGCCCGCGCTGCGAGGCTCCGGTCCCCGGCGACGCTCGATTCTGCGCGAGCTGCGGACTGGCGCTCGGCGAGCCGACCGAGACGGACGAGGCGCGCCAGGCTCGCCTGTCCGCCGCAGCACCGTCGCCGCTCATCGACAAGATGCGCGCGGCCAAACTGACCGGCGAGCGCAAGCCGGTGACCGCGCTCTTCGCCGACGTCGTCGGTTCCACGGCACTCGCGGAGCGGATGGATCCCGAGGACTGGACCGCGATGATGAACGAGGCTTTCGACCTCATGTCGAAGGCCGTCTTCCGCTATGAGGGCACGATCGCCCAGCTCCAGGGCGACGCGATGCTCGCCTTTTTCGGTGCCCCGATCGCCCATGAGGACGACCCGGACCGGGCCGTGCACGCGGCGCTCGAGATGATCGTCGCGACCGAGGAGTTCTCACGGCAGCTGCGGGCCACGCATGGTCTCGATTTCCGGATCCGGGCCGGGATCAACAGCGGCCCGGTCGTTGTCGGCAACGTCGGATCGGACCTCCGCTACGAGTACACCGCCCTCGGTGACGCCATGAACGTCGCGGCGCGGATGCAGGCAGCCGCGGAGCCGGGGACCGTCCTGATCACGGCCAGCACCCATCGCTTCGTGGCCGACGCGTTCGACGTCGAGGATCTCGGCGAGATCGTGGTGAAGGGCAAGACCGAGCCCGTCCACGCCTACCGGGTCCTCGCGCCGAAGGCAGTCCCGGATCGCAAGCGCGGCCTCGAGCGGGCCGGCCTGGCGAGCCCGATGGTCGGGCGTGAGAGCCAGCTGGAGACGCTGCGATCGCTCTACGGTGTGGTCGCGGCGGGTCGCGGCCGGGTCGCCTTCCTGGTGGGCGAGCCGGGCATCGGGAAGAGCCGACTCCTGGCCGAATTCCAGCGGTTTGCGACGGGCCGTGGGGCAGCCGATGGGCCCGTCGCGGCCTCCGACGGCGACGCCCACCCGACGTGGATCGAGGGTCGCTGCGTCTCATACGGCCGGAACCTGCCCTATCACCTCCTCCTCGACCTCGTTCGGTTCACCCTCCGACTCCCCTTCGTGGCCTCCGAATCCGAGGCGCGCGCAACGCTCGACCGCCAGCTCTCGGGACTCCTCGGGGACGAAGCCACCGATACGGCGCCCTTCCTCGCGCATCTCCTGGGCTTGCCACTCCATCCCGAGGAAGCCGCCCAGGCCATGATCGACCCCGAGACGATGCAGGGCCGCTACGTCGCGTCGATCCACCGCCTGCTTCGGGCCCTGTCCGCGCGGGGGCCGGTGGTCCTGGTCTGCGAGGACGTGCACTGGGCCGACGCCTCGTCGGTCGAACTCATGCGTCAGGTGCTGCCGCTGGCCGCCCAGCTCCCTGTCTTCCTCATCGCCTCCCTCCGCGCCGAGACCGACTCGGCCGGCTGGAAGCTCATGACCGCGGCGCGCGAGCTGTTCGGCGCCGCCCTGACCGAGATCCGCCTGCAGCCCCTGTCGGCGACCGAGAGTCGGGATCTGGTGGCCAATCTGCTCGAGATCGAGTCCCTGCCAGATCGGGTCCGCGACCTGATCCTCGCCCGCGCCGAGGGGAACCCGTTCTTCGTGGAGGAGGTCATCCGGATGCTCATCGAGCATGGCGTGATCGAGCGCCGCGCGGATCGCTGGATCGCCACCGCCGAAGTCGAGTCGGTCGAGATCCCCGAGACGCTGCACGGGCTCCTCCTCGCACGGATCGACCAGCTGCCCGATGCGGCCAAGAGGAGCCTGCGGGTCGCCTCGGTGATCGGCCGCCAGTTCCCCGTCCGTGTCCTCGAACGTGTCCTGGCCGAGACGAGCGCATAGGGTCGGTGATGGCCAGCGCAGCGCAGCTCGACACGCTCGAGGCGAAGGGGCTCATCGAGCTTGCCGCCTCTCGGCCCGAGCTCGAGTACCTCTTCCGCCACTGGCTCGTGCAGGACGCCGCCTACCAGTCGCTCCTCAAGCAGGAACGCCGTCAGCTCCATCGCCTGGTCGGCGAAGCCCTCGAAGTCCTTTACCCGGAGCGGCGGAGCGAGCTGGCCGGCGTCCTGGCGATGCACTTCGAGCAGGTCGGCGACACGGAGAAAGCGCTCGAGTACCTTGCGGCGGCGGGCCGCTTCGCCCTGGAGCGCAACGCCATCACCGAGGCGTACTCGGCGTTCGATCGAGCGGCGAAGCTCCTTCCGCCGCCCGATGATGCCGAGGAGGAGCGCCTCCTGCGCCGGCGGATCGAGATCGAGCTCGGCCGACACAAAGCCGGCGTGTCCTTCCGCTCGGCCGATGACCTCATCAGCGACCTCGAGGCCATCCTGCCCGCCGCCGAGCGCCTCGGCGATCTCACCCTCACCGCGCCGGTCCATCTCGGCCTTGCCCTCGCCCGCTTGATGCGCGGCGAGCCGGCCTCGGACCCTCTGGTCAAACGCTCGCTGGACCGGGTGGCAGAGATCGGCGAAACCCTGCACGATCCCTCGCTGCTGGCACTGACGCTCGCGTTCATCGGGCTCACCCAGGTCTTCACCGGCCCCATCCGCGACGGCGTGAGAACCCTCGAGCAGGCGGTCCCGCTCCTGGAACAGCGCCAGGACTTCATCGGGGCCGCGTTCGCGCGGGGTGCCCTCGCCATCGGCTACGCCAACCTTGGCGAGTTCGACAAGGCCGAGGTGGCATCTCGCAACGCGACCGAGCTGGCGGCGAGCGGCGACGTGATCGCCCAGCTCGACGCCCAGATCGCCCAGTCCTGGCTTCGCGCCGCGCGCGGACAGCTCGATGAGGCCATCCCCCTTGCCCAGGCCTGCGTGGCCCGTGCCGAGGAGACGGGCGCCACGGGCTGCGTCGTCGCGAGCTCCTGGGTGCTGGGCGATGTCTACCATCGGCAGGGTCGCTTCGACGAGGCCAGCCGAGTGCTTCGTCGGGGCCAGGACCTCGCACTCGTCGTCGATCGAAAGGTCTGGCGCCCGACCCTCCAGGCCTGGCTCGGCTCTACGTCGGCCGCACTGGGCGAGGTCGCAGCGTCCGCAGGCGACTGGGAGGAATCGCTCGCCACCGCCCGATCCATCGGTAATCGCTACGGTGAGGCGGGCATCCTCCGGAAGCGCGCCGAAGCCACGGCCCGGCGCGGCGAAGCGGCGGCCGCGCTCGCGGACTTTGCGGCCAGTTCAGCCATCCTCGAGGAGCTCGGGGCGCGGCCCGACCTTGCCCGCGTCCTGCGTGGCTGGGGCGAAACGCTCCTCGCCGCTGGGCGCACGGCCGAGGGTGACGAGGCGCTGCGTCGGGCGCTCGCGCTGTTCGAGGCGATGGGCATCGACCCCGAGGCGGAGGCGATCCGGGCAGCCCTCTAGGTCGGCCGCGAGCCCGCGACGTCCGCCGGCTGGCCACCGACCTCGATCAGTCCCGCCAGCTCGGCGGCGAAGTCGGCAGCGCGTCGGCCGATGGGGCGCGTCGAGTCCGTAGAGAACATCGGGACCGCCTTATGTGGGACCGCCGCACTATCAGGTCATAGTGTCGCGTCGCCCGGGCGAATCCCGACGCACAAGGTCCAGGCGTGCCTGACTGTACGGTCCCCGATGGGTCTCGCCGCCAGCTTCCCAAGCACTTCGGCCTGAGCGCTGTGCTCTCCGCCGGACTCGTGCGCAACGGATCGTCGCTTGGCAGGACATCGAGGGCGAAACGATGGGTGCCCCGTGTACCGGAGCCGCTCGAGGCGCGGGTCGTTCCGGCGGAGCTCTACCGGCACGTTGACCGACTGCTGCGTCACTTGCGCGCGGCGAGGCCTCGGGCGCCCGGAATCATTGACTGCGCCCTCGGTTCAGCGTGCTACCCTCGATGATGCCGTCAGGCAACGCCTCGCGGGCAGGCCCTTGGTCTTTGCGTGGCCGCGGGGGCGATACTCCCGGTTCCGACATGCCGTCGCGCCGCCCGAGGTCACAGATGCTTCACCACTCACCCGCCCGACGCGCGCTGGTCTCCCTCGTCGCCGCCGTGCTCGTGCTCGGCGCCCTGCCCGGACTCCCCGTTTCGGCCACCGGGCCCATCCAGGTCGCTGCCCGCGAGGTCTCCGTCGCCCTCGAGCGCGAGCGGGTCGTGGAGCTGCCGATCGAAGCCTCGCACGTCGCCCTCCATTGGCGCGGCCAGCATGACGCGGCGCTGACCGTCGCCTTCAGCGCCGAGGGCGTGGCGTTCGGCGCGCCAAGTGCCGTCGAGCACGACGAGGTCGGCGAGCAGCGCGGCAACGGCGAGACCTACGGGGCGGTCATCCACGCGGCGGGCGCTCGGTTCGTCCGGGTCACCTCGGACCGCCCGATCGCCCGGCTCACGGTGCTCGCGCTCGACAGCACCGGCTCGGGCGGCTCGCCGGTCGGCTTCGGCGGCGCGACCGTGGCTGCGGCCGTCAGCCAGCCGTCGGTCATCACACGCGCCGCCTGGGGAGCGGACGAATCACTCCGCTTTGGGACCGACGGGACACAGAAGTGGATCCCCGCGTTCTACCCTGTCCAGAAGCTCATCGTCCACCACACCGCGGGGAAGAACGCCGATCCCGACCCGGCCGCCACCATCCGGTCGATCTACTACTACCACGCGATCACCCAGGGTTGGGGCGATATCGGCTACAACTTCCTGGTCGATGAGTCCGGCCGGATCTACGAGGGCCGCTACTCCCGGCCGTACGCCGCGGGCGAGTCGCCAACGGGCGAGGACGTGAACGGCAACGGCGTCACGGCGGCCCACGTGCAGGGCTACAACTCGGGGACCGTGGGGATCGCGCTGCTCGGCACATTGACCAGCGTCGACGCGACGGCCACCGCTCGCGACGCCGTCGAGCGGATGCTCGCCTGGAAGGCCGAACGCCACGCGATCGACCCCCTCGGCTCCAGCCTCTACACGAACCCGGTCAACGGAACCCAGCGGACGTTCGCGAACATCGCCGGCCACCGCGATCTCGCGGCGACGGAGTGCCCGGGCGGCGCGTTCTACTCCACGCTCCCGGCGCTCCGGCAGGCAGTCGCCGCGCGGATCGCGGGATCGGGCGGCACGCCGCTGACCATCACGACGACCAGCCTGCCCGCCGGCACGGCCGGTCAGCCCTACAGCGCGCCGGTCCTCCAGGCGACGGGTGGCACGACGACCTACACCTGGTCCATCGCCCCGGGTACCCTCCCGCCCGGCCTGACCCTGAATGCCTCGACCGGGATCATCTCCGGGACGCCGACCACCGCGAGTACCTACAGCTTCACGGCCGCCGTCACTGACAGCTCGACGCCGACCAAGCAGACCGCAAGCAAGGCCCTGAGCATCGTCGTCAACTCCACGGCGCCGCTGACCATCACGACGACCATTCTGCCGGCCGGCAAGCGCGGCCAGGCCTACAGCGCGACGGTCCAGGCGACGGGTGGCACGGCGACCTACACCTGGTCCATCGCCCCGCGTACCCTCCCGCCCGGCCTGACCCTGAATGCCTCGACCGGGATCATCTCCGGGACGCCGACGAAGCCAGGCAACTTCAGCTTCACGATCTCGGTGAGCGATAGCTCGCCGACCAAGCAGACCGCGACCCAGGCACTGAGCATCAAGATCTTGAAGTAGGCGGGCCAGAAGGATCATGCACCTACGGCCCCGAAGTTTAGAGGGAGGATGGGTGCGATCGAGGTAGCGGCGCTCGAGCGAGGCTCTGGCCTCGTCCTCCACCCGCACCTCGGCGACCAGGCCCTCGAGGACGGCGTGCCACTGTTGCCACGCGCCGTGGAGTGCGCATGTACGGCTGTTCGGCCGGTCCGAGCTCGTTGTACACGCCGTCCCGCCAGGTCGGGTCGAGGCTCACGCCATAGGGTGGATCGGTCGCGAGGAGGGTCGGCTCCGCGCCGTCGAGGAGGCGGGCGACGTCGTCCGGGTTCGTGGCATCGCCGCACAGCAGTCGATGTCCGCCGAGGGCCCACAAGTCTCCGGGCTTGACGTAGACGTCGGCCTCGTCGGGGACGGGCGGGACCTCGTCGGGATCGCCCAGGACCAATCGACGGATGCCGTTCTGCCCGCCGAGCTCTGCCAGCAATGCGGCGAGGGCTTCATCGCCCGGGGAGAGGCCGGCGAGGAGTGCCTCGAGGGCGTCCTTCTCGGCCGTCGCCATCGCCGCCAGGGGATCGAGGCTGGCCAGAACCAGCCGCTCCTCCTCTTCGGACAGCTCGACGTAGGCCACGGGCACGCTGGGCTCACCGCGGCTGATCGCCAGGTCCACCCGGAGGTGCCCGTCGACCACGTGGCCCGTGGTCCGGTTCACGAGCACTTGCGCCACCCAGCCGACCTCAGAGAGAGCACCGGCGAGGGCCTGCTGCTGTTCCTTTGGGTGGAGGCGCCAGTTGGCCGGGTTCGCCAGGAGCTGCTCCGGGGGCTCGTCGCCGTGGCCGA
>JBCLCL010000019.1:0-44984 GCA_038915815.1 Candidatus Limnocylindrales bacterium | reverse complement strand
AACTGGCTCGGCTCGTACGGAGGGGCGGGAAGCCGTAGTGGCTCGGCCGCTGGGGCCGGCGCGCACGCGGCGAGTGTCAGGGTCGCGGCCAAGAGTATGGCCTTGTTGGCCCCGCGGATGCGGGCTTGCATGCGGGTCATTTGATATCCTCCTCCACGCTGAACGTGTCTACGGCGACGTAGTCGGCAAGGCTGGGCAGATTGACGCAATCCACGCGGCGCGCCCACGAGCGGATCGAGCCGTTAGGCGCTCCGGCCCGGCGATGCCCGACCATGATGAAGCTGTCGGCCGTCAGGCGGGCCGATTGGAAGTCTCCGGCGCCGTCCACGGCCGAGCGGATCGCTTCGACCATGCCCGAGCGCGACACGTCACGCGCCGCCTCGGCAATCAGGTTGACCTCGATTGGTAGCTGCGCCTCGATGGCCGGCCACCAGATCGGGCCGACCAGTGTCCCGTACAGGGTGACATTGCGGATCGTGCGGCTCATCGTGGGGCCGCCATCGGGTACATCGAGCCATCCGGCCGATGCGTGTAGCCGGCCGCGATCAGGAACCGGGCGCGGTCAAAGTTGCCATTGAACTCGGCGCACGCGTCGGCGACGGCGAGGACGGAGAGGTCCCATTGGCGATCAGCGGCCCAGCGTGCGTCAGACTCCAACGTCAGCTCATTGGCGAAGTCTTCGTGCGCCTGGCGAAGCTCCCATGCGAGGGATGCGAAGTGCTTGCGGCTCATCAGTTGGCCCCCGCGGAGGTGGTCTGCGCATCGGGCCATCCGAGCAGGACGTCCAAGGGCAGCGCGGAGCCGGTAACTCTGACGTAGTGGCCCGCATCGCAGAGCATCAGCGCCGTGTGTCCGGGCGCCACCAATAGCGACCAGAACACCTCCGGGGCGAGCGAGTCGGTCTCGGTTCGGTGGGCGGTGCACACGGTAGTCATAGCGACGAACCTCTAGCGACGACGCTCGATTGATCCGAGCGCTAGAGGGAGTTGAACATACGCACAATAGGGGAGCCACGCCGCCGCCGTAGGGGGATGCTCGTTCGTCAGGCGGCCTGCCCCGCCTCTACGTCGTCGTCTTCCTCGTCGTCGTCGGACGAACCGGGTTCGAACGCCGGGGCCGGGATCGGCTCCGAGGCGGGGGCCTCGCCGAGCGCGGCCGCCTGGGAGGCCAGGGAATCGGCCGCCTGCTGCGCCTCGTAATCCTTCTTGCGCCGGCCCGACAGCATCTCGACGTGCGACGCCACGATCTCGGTCTTCCAGTGACGCGCCCCGCGCTCGTCATCCCACGAGCGGGTCTGGAGCCGACCTTCGATCGCGACCTGCTGGCCCTTGCCCAGGTAGCGACCGGCGATCTCGGCCAGACGGTCCCAGGTCACGACGGCGTGGTATTCGGCCTTCTCCTTGCCGCCTCCGATGAACTCGTTGCTTGCCACGGTGAACGTCGTGACGTTCTTGCCGCTGGCGAGGCCGCGCATCTCCGGGTCGCGCGTGAGGCGCCCCGTGAGGAGGACCTTGTTCACGGTCCCATCTCCTTCCCGGTCGGTCGGGTGCACCGAACTCGACCCTGCGTCTCCGGCGGGATGACGGGATCACGCTAGCAAGGGGCCCTGCACCGGCACGTATCCGGGCCTTACCGGGCGTCAAACACCGGGGTTCCAGCGAGGGCCGCCTCTCGGCGTCGGCGCACCGGTCGTGGGCCTGGCCTGGCAGGAAACGCGACTGTGAGTCGGCAGCAGGCGGTGTGCGGCCACGGGGCGGTCTCCACCTGATCGGACCGTGACGGGGAGTCGCGGAACGGTGGCGAGGAGGCTGTTTCCGGTGAGCTCGGTGTCTGGCGTTGACCCACAGTCGCGCCATGAAGTCAGGTGATCGGCAGCGGGCGTCAGGTGATCGGCAGCGGGCGTCAGGTGATCGGCAGCGGGCGTCCGGTGATCGGCAGCGACGCGTCAGGTGATCGGCAGCGCCGCCATGACCGCGCGCGCATCACGCTGCAACGCCTGCGTCTTGAGTGTCAGAGGCCCGTCAGGCGGACTCGCGGGCGGGTCGGCCGCCGGCTCGCGCTGCTATACTCCAGCCTCCTCGAACGAGCGGGTCCACCCGTCAAGCAGGAGGTCAGCGATCGCGCTTGCAGGGCGCATCGGCCGCCCCGTGAGGCGACCGAGCGACCAGACGACGGCGATCCGCCGAACGGTCGGCGGCGCGAAGCGGGAGACGTCTACCCGGGTCCCAGGCCATCAGGCCGGGGCCCTTTTCGTTTGGCCGCGCCCGGTGGGGTCCTTGTGGGCGCGCCCAGCGGGCGCTGCAGGCAAGGAAGCGTTGTAGTGCCGGCCACCGTGATCGTCGGCCTCCAGTGGGGCGACGAGGGCAAGGGCAAGATGACCGACTTCCTGGCCGAGCAGGTGGCCATGGTCGTCCGCTACCAGGGTGGCGACAACGCGGGCCATACCGTGGTCAAGGGCGACGAGGTCTTCAAGCTCCGCCTGACACCGTCGGGCGTCCTCTATCCGCACATCGTCTCGGTCATCGGCAACGGCGTGGTGGTGAACCCGCTGACCCTGATCGACGAGCTGGAGATGCTCGCCTCGCGCGGGATCGACGTCTCCCGGGTGCGGGTCAGCCGCAGTGCGCACGTGATCATGCCGTACCACGTGGCGCTCGACGTCGGGAACGAATCCCGCCTGGGCGAGGCGAAGGTGGGCACCACCGGTCGCGGCATCGGGCCGACCTACGGCGACCGGGCCTGGCGGATCGGTCTGCGGATGGAGGACCTCCTGGACCCGGCGATCCTTCACGAGCGGATCGCGCGCGCATTGCCCGACAAGAACCTGCTGCTGGAGAGCATGGGTGGCCCGCGCTTCGAGGTGGAGCCGCTGGTGACGATGGCGACCGCCTGGGGCGAGCGACTGCGCCCCCACCTCGACGACACGACCTGGCTGGTCCAGGGCGCCCTCGCCCGGGGCGAGCACGTGCTCCTCGAGGGTGCCCAGGGCACGCTCCTGGACCTCGACCACGGGAGCTACCCGTTCGTGACCTCCTCGAACCCGGTGGCCGGTGGCGCCTGCACCGGCGGCGGCATCGGGCCGCTCCAGGTGGACGAGGTGATCGGGGTCATCAAGGCCTACTCGACCCGGGTCGGCTCCGGGCCGTACCCGACCGAGCTGCACGACGGGGTCGGGGCCGGGATCGCCGCGCGTGGCCACGAGTTCGGGACGGTCACCGGGCGGCCGCGGCGGGTCGGCTGGTTCGACGCGGTCCCGCTGCGCTACGCGGTGGCCGTCAACAGCGTCAGCTCGATCACCCTCAACAAGCTCGACATCCTGTCGGGGATCGAGACCATCCGGTTGTGCGTCGCCTACGAACTCGACGGGCGGCGGGTCGAGACCTGGCCGTCCAGCGGCGCCGCCCTTTCGCGCGCCGTGCCGGTCTACGAGGACTTCCCGGGCTGGATCGAGCCGCTCCACGACGTCCGCTCACTGGCCGACCTGCCGGAGAACTCGCGACGCTACGTCAGCGCCATCGAGGCGCACGCGGGGGTCCCGATCATCTTCGTCTCGGTCGGGCCGGAACGGACCCAGACGATCGAGCGAGCCTGGCGGCCGATGCGCCGGCGGGCCGGGCTGGCCGGATGAGCCTCCTCGCGCCGACCCGGACCCTGATCGTGGGGAGCGGCGGCCGGGAGCACGCACTGGCGTGGAAGCTCGCCTCGGAGCCGGGCGGCAACGAGGTCGTCGTGGCGCCGGGCAGCGACGCCATCGCGGCGGAACCGCGGGTGCGCCGGATCGCCGGCGTCGATCCGCTGGATCCGGAGGCGGTCCTCGCCGTGGCGCGTCGCGAGGCCGTGGAGCTGGTCGTGATCGGTCCGGAAGCGCCGCTCGTGGCGGGCGTCGCCGACACGCTGCGCTCAGCCGGGATCGCGGTCTTCGGACCGTCGGCGGCGGCCGCCCGGATCGAATCGAGCAAGGCGTTCTGCCACGAGGTCGCCGCTCTGGCCGGGGTCCGGATGGCCGACGCCGGCGCCTTCCACGACCGGGCGACGGCGCGGGCCTTCGCGACGGACCTGGCCTTGCGCGGTCGCGGGCTCGTGGTCAAGGCGGACGGGCTGGCCGCAGGCAAGGGCGTGACGGTCTGCGACTCGCTGGACGAGGCGAACCGGGCCATCGACGAACTGTTCGCCCTGGCGTCGGAAGCTCGCGCGAATGGCCCGACGGTCGTCGTCGAGGAGCGACTCGCCGGGCCGGAGGCCAGCCTGATCGCCCTGTGCGATGGACGCGATGCGGTCGCGCTGCCGGCGGCCCGCGACCACAAGCGCCTGCTCGACGGCGACGCCGGGCCGAACACCGGCGGGATGGGTGCCTACAGCCCGCTTCCCGATCTTCCCGACGACGAGGCCGAGCGGCTGCTCGACGCCTTCCATCGACCGATCCTGGCCGAGCTGGCCCGGCGCGGGACGCCCTTCCGCGGAGCGCTCTACGCGGGCTTGATGCTGACCGCCGACGGGCCGGTCCTGCTCGAGTGCAACGCCCGCTTTGGCGACCCGGAGACGCAGGCGGCCCTGCCGCGCCTCGCCGTGGCCCTGGGTCCGCTGCTGCTGGCGGCCGCCCGCGGCGAGCTGGGCGCGGCGATGGCGACCTCCCATATCGTCGGCTCCCGGCTGCCGACGTTGCCCGGTGCGGCGGTGGCCGTCGTGCTGGCCGCAGCCGGCTACCCGGACCGGCCACGGATCGGCGATCCGATCGGCGGGCTGGATGAGGCGGCGGCGACGGGTGCCCTCATCTTTCATGCCGGCACGACCCGGGACGCAGGAGGGACGTGGCGGACGGCCGGCGGACGCGTGCTCACCGTCGTCGGTCGGGGAGCCGACCTGGCCGCGGCCCGGGACCAGGCGGCGGCCGCCGCCGATCTGATCGGGGCGCCTGGGCTGCAACGCCGCCACGACATCGCCCGCGATTCGGTCGGCAGCCCCGTCGGCAGCCCCGTCGGCAGCCCCGTCGGCAGCCCCGTCGGCAGCCCCGTCGGCAGCCCGGCCGTAGCCGGCCGGTGAGGGCCGCGCGATGATCCGCCGCTACACCCTCCCGGAGATGGGCGCCATCTGGTCTGATTCCGCCCGGTTCGAGGCGATGCTCCTGGTGGAGCTGGCTGTCGCGCGCGTCCAGGCCGCCCGGGGTCTCATCCCCGCCGACGCGCTGGCGGCGCTCGAGGCGCGCTCGCGCGTGGACGTGGAACGGATCGCCGAGATCGAGCGGACGACGGACCACGATGTCATCGCCTTCGTCAGCCAGGTCGCCGAGACGGTCGGCCCCGAGGGTCGCTACCTCCACCTGGGGCTGACCAGCAGCGACGTGGTGGACACGGCCCTGGCCCTGCAACTCCGGGCCGCGGGCGAGCGCCTGCTGGCCGACGCCGACGGCCTGCTGAGTGCGATCGTCACCCGGGCCCGGGCCTCGACGGACGTCGTGATGATGGGCCGGACCCATTCGGTCCACGCCGAGCCGACCACACTCGGCCTGAAACTCGCCGGCTGGGCCTTCGAGGTCGATCGCGGCCGAACGCGTCTGGCCGCGGCGGTCGATGAGATCGGGACCGGCAAGATCTCCGGGCCGGTCGGGACCTACAGCCACTTGGCGCCGGACGTGGAGGCCGAGGTCCTGGCGGCGCTGGGGCTGCACGTGGACCCGGTCAGCACGCAGATCGTCCAGCGTGATCGGCACGCCGCCCTGCTCACCGCGATGGCGATCCTGGGCGGGTCGCTGGAGCGCTTCGCGACCGAGGTCCGCAACCTCCAGCACACCGAGATCGGCGAGCTCCAGGAGCCGTTCAAGCCAGGGCAGAAGGGCTCGTCCGCGATGCCCCACAAGCGCAACCCGATCCTGTCCGAACGGATCGCGGGCCTGGCCCGGCTGCTCCGCGGTTACGCCCACACCGCGCTCGAGGACCAGCCGCTCTGGCACGAACGCGACATCAGCCACAGCAGCGCCGAACGGGTCATCCTGCCCGACGCAGCGATCGTGCTCGACTACATGCTCGTGCGGATGACCGGCCTGATCGATGGATTGATCGTCCGACCCGAGCGGATGCTCGAGAACATCGAGCGCGGGCTAGGCTTGCACGCCTCGTCGCGCGTGCTGACCGTCCTGATCGAGAGCGGGCTCGCCCGCGAGGAGGCCTACGCGATCGTCCAGCGGGCGGCACTGCAGGCCGCCGACGATCGGGTCCCGTTGCGCGACCTGCTCGCGATCGACCCGACCGTGGCCCAGCGCGTGCCGCTGGCCAGGCTCGATCCGTGCTTCGACGATGCGGCCTTCCTGACCCACGTGCCGACGATCATGGCCCGACTCGATCGGCTCAGCGAGGGCCTCGCCAGCCGGGCGACGCCGGCCAGGGCGGTCAGCGATGCTGGCTGAAGCCTTCCTCCGTTCGGGCAAGGTTCGCGACCTGTACAGCATTCCGGGCGGGAGACTCGTCCTGACCGCCTCGGACCGGATCTCGGCGTTCGACGTGGTGCTGCCATCGTCGATCCCGGACAAGGGGCGCGTGCTGACCGGCCTGTCGAGATTCTGGTTCGCCGAGACCGCCGCGATCGTGCCCAACCATCTGCTCGACACCAACGTCGACGTCCTGCGCGACGCGTTCGCGGCTCGCTCCGAAGCCCGCTGGGCGATGATCGGATCGGCGATCAGCCCGGAGGCGCGCACCGCCCTGCAGCTCGAGCTTTCGCTTGACGAGTTGCGCGGGCGGGTGATGATCTGCCGCCCCACCCAGGTCGTTCCGATCGAAGCGATCGTTCGCGGCTACCTGGCGGGATCCGGGTGGAAGGAATACCGCGAACGGGGAACGGTCTGCGGGATCCCGCTGCCGGCCGGCCTGCGCGAGAGCGACCAGCTGCCTGAACCCATCTTCACGCCCGCGACGAAGGCGGAAGCGGGAGAACACGACGAGAACATCACCTTCGACCGGGTGATCGAACACGTTGCCGCGCACTCGCTCGATCCCAAGTCCGCCGGGCCATTGGCCGAAGCCGTGCGCGAGCGCGCTCTCGCGCTCTATCGGTACGGCGCCGCGGTCGCCGCCCGGCACGGGATCCTGCTCGCCGACACGAAGTTCGAATTCGGCCTCGCCTTTCCCATCGAGGAGGGTGAGCCGGATGGGCCACCCGGGGAGCGAGTGATCGCGTGGCGCCCGACGATCGGTCGGCGCCCGCCAACGGTCGCCGACGGCCCGCCCGAGTCTCGCCTCATCCTCATCGACGAGGTCCTCACCCCGGACTCGTCGCGCTTCTGGGACGCAGCGAGCTACGAGCCCGGGCGGCCTCAGGCCAGCTTCGACAAGCAGTTCGTGCGGGACTGGCTCGAGACCCAGCCGTGGGACAAGACCGCGCCCGGGCCGGAGCTGCCGTCCGATGTCATCGCGGGCACCCGGGCGCGCTACATCGAGGCGTACGAACGGATCACCGGTGCCAGCTTCACGCGCTACCTGGAGGAGGACGCGATCGCCCCATGATGAACTTCCGGTTCGCGGTCAACGTGACGCCAAAGCCAGGCATCCTGGACCCACAGGGTCGCGCGGTGGAGGGCAGTCTCGGCCACCTCGGCATCGTCGGGGTCAGCGGCGTCCGGGTCGGGCGGCGGGTCGAGCTGACCGTTGACGCCGCCGACGAAGCGGCGGCTCGCGCAGTGGTCGAGCGGCTTGCCGCCGAACTCCTCTCCAACCCGCTGATCGAGGCCTATGACGTCGAGCTGCTCGGCGAGGCCTCGTCGATGGTCGGCCCCGGCGGCGGCGCCGCGGGCGAGGCCTGACGTGCCGGTCCGGGTCGGGGTCGTCGTCTTTCCCGGCAGCAACTGCGATCGGGACACCCTCCACGCCCTGGCTATGGCCGGTGCCGAACCAGTCGCGCTCTGGCACGAGCAGGCCACCCTGGAGGGTGCGGCCGCGGTCGTGCTGCCGGGTGGGTTCGCCTATGGCGACTACCTGCGAGCCGGCGTGATCGCCCGGTTCAGCCCGATCATGCGGGCGGTCGCAGGCTTCGCCGCCTCGGGAGGGCTGGTCCTGGGGATCTGCAACGGCTTCCAGGTCCTGGCCGAGGCCGGTCTCGTACCTGGAGCCCTGCTGCGCAACGCGTCGTTGCGCTTCACCGGTCGTGAGGTCTCGATCTCGGCGGAACGGCTCGATACCGCGTTCACCCACGCCCTGGTGGCGGGCGGACCGTTGCGCATGCCGGTGGCCCATGGCGAAGGCTGCTACTACGCCGACGAGGCGACGCTCGATGCGCTCGAACGTGACGGGCAGGTCCTCTTCCGCTACGTGGACCCGAGCGGCGAGCTCGTCGGCCCGGACCACCCCGCGAACCCGAACGGCTCGCTCCGGGCGATCGCCGGGGTGATGAACGCGGCCGGCAACGTGGCCGGGCTGATGCCGCACCCGGAGCGAGCCGCCGAAGCCATCCTGGGCTCGGACGATGGGATGGGGATCATCCGCTCGCTGGTCGAAAGCGCCACGAAGGCGACCGCCGCGCCCGCCGTGGCCGCCAGGCCCGCCCCGCCTGCCCCGCCCGCCCCGCCCGCCCCGCCCGCCGAACTCGCCGCACCCGCCCAGTTTGGAGCGGCCGTTTCATGACCGTGGCCGACCTCCCGATCGAGCCCCTCCACCGCCGGCTCGGCGTCACCGACGAGGAGCTCGACGCCATCCGCGATCGCCTCGGCGGACGCGACCCGAACGACCTGGAGCTCGCCATGTTCAGCGTGATGTGGAGCGAGCACTGCTCCTACAAGAGCTCGAAGGCGCTGCTGCGGACCCTGCCGACGGCGGGCGAGGGCGTGGTGGCCGGCCCCGGCGAGAACGCCGGGGTCATCTCGATCGGCGACGGGCTGGCGATCGCGTTCAAGATCGAATCGCACAACCATCCATCGGCGGTCGAGCCGTATCAGGGCGCCGCGACCGGGGTGGGCGGCATCCTGCGCGACATCTTCACCATGGGGGCGCGACCGATCGCCGTGCTCGACGCCCTCCGTTTCGGCGACCCGGCCGATCCGCGGACGCGCCATCTCCTGGACGGGGTCGTGCGCGGCGTCGGCGGCTACGGCAATTGCGTCGGCGTCCCGACGGTCGGTGGCGAGCTGGTCTTCGATCCGAGCTACCAGGGCAACCCGCTGGTCAACGTGATGGCCATCGGGCTGCTGGAGGAGCGCCATCTCACCCTGGCCGCCGCGCCTGGCCCAGGCAACCTGGTCGTCCTGTTCGGCTCGGCGACCGGGCGGGACGGGATCGGCGGGGCGTCCGTGCTCGCGAGTGCGACCTTCACCCACGACGACCCGTCGAAGCGGCCGTCCGTCCAGGTCGGCGACCCGTTCGCGGAGAAACTGTTGATCGAGGCGTCGCTCGAGCTGATCGAGCGTGGTTTGGTGGAGGGGCTGCAGGACCTGGGCGCCGGCGGCATCACCTGCGCCACGTCGGAGACCGCGGACCGGGCGGGGACCGGGATCGTGGTGGACCTGGACGCGATCCCGCGCCGCGAGCCCGGGCTGGCGCCGTTCGAAGTCATGATCTCCGAGTCGCAGGAGCGGATGTGCGCGGCGGTCCGGCCGGATCGCTGGCCGGAGGTCCGCGAGGTCTGCCAGCGCTGGGGCCTGCCGGTCGCGATCATCGGGCGGGTCACCGCCGACGGCGACATCGCGATCGTGCAGGGTGGCCTCGACGCCGACGGTCGGCCCGCGCCGGGCGCCCTCGAGCTGGCTCGCGTTCCGGCCGCCGCCCTGACCAGTGACGCGATCGTCTACGAGCGGGTCGCCACGCCACCGACGCATCGGCGGGACGCCCCCGCTCCCGGGGCGCCGGCCTCCGTCAGCGACCGCCTGCCGGAGCGCGGCATGGATCCCGGGGCAGTCCTCCTCGCGCTGCTCGGCTCTCCCGGTCTCTCGTCGCGGCGCGCCGTCTACGAGCAGTACGACTCGACCGTCGGCGCCGACACGGTCGCCGGGCCGGGCCGTGGGGCGGCGGTCCTGCGGATCAAGGGGACCAGCAGGGCGCTGGTCGCCTCGACCGACGGCAACCAGGCGGTCGGGCGGTTCGACCCGTGGCTGGGTGCCGCGCTGTCGGTCGCCGAGGCGACGCGCAACGTCTCGATCACCGGCGCCCGCCCGCTGGGCGTCACGAACTGCCTCAACTACGGCGATCCGACCCGGCCGGAGGCGTTCTGGCAGCTGGCCGAAGGCGTCCGCGGCCTGGGCGATGCCTGTCGGGCTCTTGGTCTGCCGGTGACCGGCGGCAACGTTTCGCTCTACAACGAATCGCCGACCGGCGCGATCGCCCCGACGCCGGAGATCGGGGTCGTCGGGCTGCTCGACGACGTCGCGACCCTGGTGGGACCGGCCTTCCGGCAGGCTGGCGACGCGATCGTGCTCGTCGGCGAGACGACGCCGGGACTGGCCGGTTCGGCCTACGCCACGCTCGCCGGGGTCGCCATCGAGGACGATCCGCCGGGCCTCGACCTGGCCCGGGAGGCGGCGATCCAGGCCTTCATCCGCAAGGCGATCGGGCGCGGACTGGTTGCCTCGGCGCAGGACGTCTCGGGCGGCGGCTTGGCGGTCGCGCTGGCGGAATGTGCGATGTGGGGCGGACTCGGGGTGCGTGTCCGGGTCGCCCAGGTCGGTTCGCCGGCCGTGGCCCTGTTCGGGGAGAGCCCGTCGCGACTGGTCCTGAGCTGCCGGGCGCTGCACGCGCCGGCCCTCGAGTTGCTGGCCCGCCAGCATGGCCTCCCGGTCGAGCGGATCGGGAGCGTCGGGGGCGGCGCGCTGGTCATCGAGTCGGGGGCCGGCGGTGCGACCGGCGCCGCCGAGGAGCGCGGCAGCGGGGTGGCCGACGCTCTGGAGGTCCCGCTCGGCAACCTCCGCCACAGCTGGGACCACGGGCTCGCCCGGGCCCTTGGCTGGGAGGGCTGACCGATGTGCGGCATCTTCGGCGCGGTGCTCCCAGGCGGTCCCGGCAACGAGCCGACTGATGCCGCTTCGATCGCGGCGCTCGGGTTGTTCGCCTTGCAGCATCGCGGCCAGGAATCGGCCGGGCTGGCGGTCAGCGACGGCGAGCAGCTGATGCTCTACAAGGACCTCGGGATGATCAGCTCGGTGCTCGACGAGCGGCGACTGCCCAGCCTGCGCGGCCGGTTGGCCATCGCTCACTGCCGCTACTCGACGACCGGTTCGACGATCTGGGAGAACGCCCAGCCGACCTATCGGCTGGGCCCGCGGCGTGCCCTCGCGATCGGGCACAACGGCAACCTCGTCAACACCCGGGATCTGCTGGCCCAGCTCCAGGGCGGTCGAGCGAGGCTGCCCGCCTCGACCGACACGGAACTGCTGACCGCCCTCCTCGCCGACGAGCCCGCCGCGGATACGGTCGAGGCGCTCCAGCGGGTCCTGCCGCGCGTTCGTGGCGCCTACAGCCTGGTCGTGCTCGACGAGCGCCGGGTGATCGGCGTGCGCGATCCGTTCGGGTTCCGGCCGCTCGTCCTGGGGCGCCTGCCGCTCGCGGCGGTCGGTGGCCGCGACGACGGGCTCTGGCGGGACGATGACGACGCCCAGACAGGCTGGTGCCTCTCGTCCGAGACCGCCGGCCTGGACATCGTCGGGGCCGAATACGTGCGCGATGTCGAGCCCGGCGAGCTGGTCATCCTAGAGCCGGGCCTGCCACCGCGGTCCGTCCGCTTCGCCGAGGCGACCCCTGCCCTGTGCGTCTTCGAACTCATCTATTTCGCCCGTCCGGACTCGTACATGGAGGGCCGCAACCTCTACGAGGTCCGTCGCCGGATGGGGATGGAGCTGGCATCCGAGCACCCGGTCGACGCGGACCTCGTCATGCCGGTCCCCGACACGGGCGCCCCGGCGGCGGCCGGGTTCGCGGAGGCCTCTGGGATCCCGTACCGGGAGGGGATGTATCGCAACCGTTATGCCGGGCGGACCTTCATCCAGCCATCGGCCGGGCTGCGCCATCGCGGCGTCACGATCAAGCTCAATCCGCTCCCCGCCGTCGTTGCCGGCAAACGCCTGATCGTGGTGGACGACTCGATCGTGCGCGGCACGACGACCAAACGGATCGTGGACCTGCTGCGCCGGGCCGGGGCGACCGAGATCCACGTGCGGATCAGCGCACCGCCGATCTACCACCCCTGCTTCTACGGGATCGACACCCAGGTCGGGACGGAGCTGATCGCGTCGACCCACAGCGAGTCCGAGATCCGCGAGTTCATCGGGGCCGATTCGCTCGGCTACCTCTCCCTCCGGGGGGTCCTGGCAGCGCTCGAACTGCCGTACGAGCGGTTCTGTTTCGCCTGCTTCGACGGCCACTACCCGGAGCCGGTCCCGTACGACGCGGCCAGCCGGAAGTTCATCCTGGAAGAGCCGGTCGCGACCCGATGACCGACCGTGGGCGGACCTCCCGATCGGCCTATGTCGCGGCGGGGGTGGACGTCGGGGCCGGCGAGCGAGCGGTCGATCTCATGCGCGCCCACGTGGCGTCCACCCGGCGGCCGGAGGTCGTCGGCGGTCTTGGCGGGTTCGGCGGGGCCTTCTCGATCCCGGCCGGCTATCGAGAGCCGCTCCTCGTCGCCTCGACGGACGGGGTCGGGACGAAGACGGCGATCGCGACGGCCGTGGGTCGGTTCGATACGATCGGGATCGACCTCGTCGCGATGTGTGCCGACGATGTCGTCTGCACCGGCGCCGAGCCGCTGGCGTTCCTGGACTACGTCGCGGTGGGTCGCCTGGATCCGGTCGGTGTGGCCGAACTCGTCGGGAGTGTCGCGACCGGCTGTCGACTGGCCGGCGCGGCCCTGGTCGGCGGTGAGACCGCCGAGCACCCGGGCCTGATGGCCGCCGACGCGTTCGACCTGGCCGGTTGCTGTATCGGCGTCGTCGAGCGCTCCCGGGTCATCGATGGGACGGCGGTTCGCGCCGGCGATCTCATCATCGGCCTGGAGTCCTCCGGGCTGCACGCCAACGGCTACTCGCTGATTCGATCGCTGATCGCGCAATGGGACCTGGACCTGGCGGATCCGTACCAGGCCCGCCTGCGTCGGACGCTCGGCGATGAGGCGACCGACGCGCTCCTGGCGGCGGCGCCGCACGAGGCGATGGCCACCCTTGGAGAGGTGCTGCTGACGCCCACGCACGTCTACGCGCGGGCGCTCCTCGCGGCCCGCGAGGCGCTCGTCGCGGCCGGCCACGATCTCCACGGCCTCGCCCACATCACCGGCGGCGGGCTGCCCGGCAACGTGCCGCGGGCGCTGCCGGACGGGCTGGCTGCACGCCTGGACCCGGGCCGCTGGCGGATGCCGTCGGTCATGGGCCTGTTCGGGGCCCTGGGGGGCCTCGACGACGAGGAGTTGCGCGCGACCTTCAACGGCGGCCTCGGGATGATCGCAGTCGTGCCGGCCGGCGCCGTCGCGATCCTCGTGGGTGCGCTGGGGGCGCACGGGGTGAGCGCCGCGGTCGTCGGTGAGGTCGTGGCGGCGGCGGTCGTGGGTGGTGCACGGTATCTCGAGGGTCCGCTCGAGGGCGAGCTTTGAGCGGCCGGATCGCCGTCGGTGTCTCGGGCGCCGGCTCGAACCTGCGGGCGCTCGCCGCGGCGGCCGCTCGCGGCGAACTTGGCGGCGAGATCGTCCTGGTCTTCGCCGATCGGGCCTGCCCGGCCCTCGACTGGGCGGCGGAGCAGGGGATCGAGACCGCCCTGCTGCCGGGCGGCGATGACGCGAGCCTGGCGGAGACGCTCGAGGCGGTGCGGCCGGATGCGGTCGTCCTCGCCGGCTACATGCGGATCGTCGGGTCGGCGGTGCTGGCCGCGTTCGGCGGTCGCATCCTGAATACGCATCCCTCGCTGTTGCCGGCCTTCCCGGGGGCCTACGCGGTCGCTGATGCGCTGGCCCATGGAGTGGTGGTCACCGGCTGCACCGTCCATCTGGTCGATGCGACCCTGGACGGCGGGCCCATCGTCGCCCAGGAGGCCGTGGCGATCCTGCCGAGCGACGACGTAGCCGCGCTCCACGATCGGATCCGCGCCGTGGAGCACCGGCTCCTGCCGCGGGCCGTGGCCATGCTCCTGGCCGGGGCGCTCTCCGTGCCTGCCGGGGGACGCCGCGTCTCCCTTGATCTCGACCGTGCCGACGCCGCCGTGCTGACCCCCCGCCGCGCCCTCCTGTCCGTCTCCGACAAGTCAGGCGTCGTGGACCTGGGCCGCGGGCTGGTCGCACTGGGGTTCGAGCTGGTCTCCACCGGGGGGACGGCGCGGACCCTGCGCGAGGCCGGCCTCCCCGTGACCGATGTGGCCACGGTGACCGGCTTCCCGGAGATGCTCGACGGGCGGGTCAAGACGCTGCACCCTCGCGTCCACGGCGGGATCCTGGCCGACCGCCGGCTGGCGGAGCATCGGCGCCAGCTGCTGGCCGCGGCGATCGCGCCGTTCGAGCTGGTGGTCGTGGACCTGTATCCGTTCGCGGCGGCGCTCGAGCGGCCCGGGATCACGCTCGACGAGCTGATCGAGGAGATCGATATCGGCGGACCCTCGATGGTCCGGGCGGCCGCCAAGAACCACGCCAACGTGGCGATCGTCACGTCACCCGCGCGATATGAAACGGTCCTGTCCGCGCTCGCGACCCATGGCGGGATCGACCCGAGCCTGCGCCGAGCCCTGGCCATCGAGGCGTTCGTCCACACGGCCGCCTATGACGCGCGGATCGCCGCGGAGCTGCCGGGCCGGATGGCCGCCGCCGGGTTGGAGCTACCCGACTGGCCCGGTCTGCCCGGCGCCGCAGACCCGTACCCGCCGACGCTGACCCTCGCCCTCGAGAAGGTCGAGACCCTTCGGTACGGGGAGAACCCGCATCAGCCGGCTGCACGCTATCGACGACCCGGCGCGACCCTGGCCGACGGCCTCTTCGGCGTCGATCGAGCGCCGCTCCAGGGCAAGGCGCTCTCGTACAACAACGTCCTCGACGCCGCCGCCGCGTCGCAGCTGGGCCGGACGCTGCGCGGGCCGGGCGTCGTCATCGTCAAGCACACCAACCCGTGCGGAGCCGCGGAGCGGTCTTCCCTGCTCGCGGCGTGGACTGCCGCGCTCGAGGCGGACCCCGTGAGCGCCTTCGGTGGGGTCGTTGCGCTGACTCGCGCGGTGGACCGCGTGATGGCCCAGGCGCTCACCTCCATCTTCCTGGAGATCGTCGTCGCGCCCGCCTTCACCGGCGAGGCGCTCGAGGTCCTCGCCACCAAGCCGAACCTGCGCGTGCTCATCGACGAGGCGCTCGCGTCCCACGAGCCGATCACGCCGGTGGCGGCCTCGCCGACCGGTTCCATCCGGACGGCCGGCGGCGCCGTCCTGGTCACGTCGCCGGACATCGCCGCGGACACGCCCTCTACCTGGTCCTGTGCGACCCGCCGCGCCACGACACCCGACGAACAGGTGGATCTGGATCTAGCCTGGCGCCTTGTCCGCGGCGTCACCTCCAATGCCATCGTCCTGGTGCGCGACGGCCGCCTCGTCGGGATCGGGAGCGGCCAGACCTCGCGCGTGGACGCCGCCCGCCAGGCCGTCGCCAAGGCCCACGCGATGCTCGGCGCGTCGTCCACCGTGGGCGCGGCCTGCGCCTCGGACGCGTTCTTCCCGTTCGCCGACGCGGTCGAGGTCTGCCTCGAAGCGGGCGTGGCCGCCTTCGTCCAGCCGGGCGGCTCTATGCGCGATGCGGAGGTGGTCGCCGTCGCCGACGCGTCCGGCGCGGCGATGGTGATGACCGGGACGCGGCACTTCCGCCACTGATCGCGCCGCAAGCCGCGGAATGGCCGTCCAGGCGACTCAACGCTGGTGTATCGTCGGCCGCCTGCCGGTTCGGGCCGGCGGTGTCCAGAGAGGGAACCCTTGGCTTCGATCGTCTCCGTCCATTCGTTCCGTGGTGGGACCGGCAAGTCGAACACGACGGCCAACCTGGCCGCCTGTCTGGCCGTCGCCGGCCGTCGGGTCGGCGTCATCGATGCCGACATCCAGTCGCCAGGGATCCACGTCCTGTTCGGCCTGGCGGGCGACGAGATCACCGCGTCACTCAACGACTTCCTGTGGCACGGTCGCTCGATCCGCGACGTCGCCATGGACATCACCGAGCGCCAGGGCGTGCCGATGGCCGGTCGGCTCTTCCTCATCCCGTCGAGCATGCAGCCGGGTGAGATCGCCCGGATCCTGCGCGAGGGCTACGACGCCCAGCGGCTGACCGAAGGCCTCCGCGAGCTGGTCGTCTCCCTCGATCTGGACGTGCTCTTCATCGACACGCACCCGGGCCTCAACGAGGAGACGCTCCTCTCGCTCGTGATCTCCCACGCGCTCCTGGTGATCATGCGACCGGACAAGCAGGACTACGAGGGGACCGGCGTGACCGTCCGCGTGGCCCGCGAACTCGAGGTGCCGCACATCTCCATCCTGGTCAACAAGGCACCCAGCAACCTGTCCGCGGACGACATCGCGCGACGGGTCGGCGAGGCCTACGGCTGTCCGGTGGCGGACGTGCTGCCGCACTCGGATGACCTGATGCGTCTCGCGAGCGAGGGCGTCTTCTCCCTGCGCTTCCCGGACCACCCGCTCTCGGAGCGCTATCGCCGGATCGCCGCCTCGCTCCTCGGGGTTGGGGCGGCGTGATCCGTCGCCGACCCGCCGCCGTCATCACGCTGGTCCTCGTCGGGGCGCTCGTGGCTGGCTGCGCAGGCCCTGCCGGCTCGATCGCGCCATCGAGCGCCGCAGTCGCCACCGCCGACCCGGCGACCGACAAGCTGGCCAGCGTTCTCGCCCGAGGCACCCTCGTCCTCTCCACGGACCCGGAGTACCCACCGCAGTCCTCGCTGGTCGAGGGCGCCGTGCGCGCAACCGACACCGCCTGTGCGGCGAACCAGCTGACGGCCGCCGAGGTGGAGGGCTACGACGCCGACACCGGCAGGCTTGTCGCTGAACGGCTGGGCGTCGAACCGTGCTTCGTCACGCCGCCCTGGAGTGAGATCACGGCGGGCAACTGGGGAGACCGCTGGGACGTCGCCTGGGGCTCCGGGGCCCTCACGCTCGAACGGATGACGCGGCTCTACGTCACCCAGCCCTACTACTCGACGCCCCACGGTTTCTTCGTACCGATCTCGTCGGCCGTCCAGGTCGCCGCGGAACTGTCCGGGAAGCAGGTCGGAGCGTGTGCCGGATGTACGCATGAGCTCTATCTCAAGCACGAACTCAAGCTCCCGGGCCAGACCGTCAGCTATCTCGTGGACGACCCCAAGATCGTGACCTTCGACGCCGAGCCGCCCGGTCTGGCGGCGACCGCTGCTGGTGAGCTCGATGCCTTCCTGTGTGGCGAACCCGTCGGCATGGCCGCGATCGCCGATGGGGCCGCCCTGCGGATGCTTCCGGAGCCGGCCTATGTGACCCAGAAGACGGGCTACCTGGACCGTGGGTCGGGGCTGTCGCAAACGGCGTTCGCGGCGCGAATCGACGAGATCCTTCGTGAGTTGCACGTCGACGGGACGCTGAAGGCGTTGTCCGAGCGGTACTTCGGCGTCGACTACGCGACCGCTGCTGGCGCGTTCGACCTGGCCGCGCTCGATCAACTGGTGGACTAGGCCCGGGGACGGAGGAGAGAATCGTGCAAAGGGGTCGGATTCGGATCGTGACGGTCACCGCGGTGCTGGCCAGCAGCCTGCTGGCCTGCTCGAGTGGCGGATCACCCGCCTCGTCAGCGCCTGTCGTGAGCGACGCCACCGTCGCTCCCCCAGCCGGTGACCCAACGACGGACAAGCTCGCCCAGATCCTGGACCGTGGCACGCTCGTCGGCTACGCCGAAACGGACTACAAGCCGTTGTCGTACGTGGTCGAGGGCGCCGTGCGTCCGGCGGCCACCAAGTGCCTGCCGAACCAGTTGACGGCGGCGGAAGTGGCCGGCTACGACAACGACACGACCAAGCTGGTCGCCGAAGGCCTGGGTGTGGAAGCCTGTTTCGTGACCCCGACCTGGACCGAAGTGACCGGCGGCAACTGGGGTGACCGCTGGGACATCGTCTATGGCTCGGGGTCGATCAACGCGGACCGGATGAAGCGGTTGTACATGACTCAGCCCTACTACGCGGTCGACAACTACTTCTACGTCCGGACGGACTCGGCCTATCAGACGGCGCCGGAGCTGTCAGGCAAGACGATCGGCACGTGCGCGAGCTGCAGCCACGAGTACTACCTGAAGGGCGAGCTCCAGATCCCGGGCGTGAAGCTGGTGCTCGAGGTGGACCACCCCGAGATCGTTACGTACGAGACCGAGCCCGGAGGCCTGCAGGACGTCGCCGACGGCAAGATCGAGGCGTTCCTGTGCGCGGCCGTGACCGGCCAGCAGTCGATCGATGACGGGCTCGCCCTGCGCGCACTCGAGAAGCCGGCGTTCACCTACTACCCGTCGGGGTTCGTGGACAGGAGTTCCGGGCTGGACGCGGCGGCGTTCGTGGAGCGCGTCAACGAGATCGTTCGCGGTCTGCACGCTGACGGGACCCTGAAGGCGAAGTCCATCGAATACTTCGGCGTCGACTACGCGACGGCCGGGGGCGCGTTCGACCTGGACTCGATCGGACAGGTGGTGCCCTGAGGGTGAGGATCCCGGGGCCGTGGAATCGCAGCCTGCGGGCCCGCCTCGTCGGGACCTTCCTGCTGCTGTCGGGGGTGACCGTCGCCGTCGTCGGCGTGGTCGTCTACGCGCGGGCGACGGACGACCTCACCCGTTCGGCGTTCGACCGACTCGAGGCCGTGGCGGAGGTCAAGGCGGACTCGCTGGACCGCTGGATCGACGAGCAGCGGCGGAACGTCGTGTTCGTGGGCAGCATCCCCGGCGTCGGTGACCAGGCCCGCGTCTTCCTTTCCGACGACGCCACCCCGGCCGAGCGCGACGCCGCGCGCGAGTCCCTGGCGAAGACGCTCGGGGTCGTCGTGCAGCAGACGTCGGATGCGCAGGAGTTCCTCATCCTGGACCTGGACGGGACCGTGCGACTCTCGACGCTTGCCGTGCACGAGGGAGAGTCCCAGGCCGACGAATTCTTCTTCAGCAACGGCGTGTCGCATACGACCGTGCAGAACGCGTACACGTCGACGCTGACCGGGCTGCCCACCATCACGGTCAGCAACCCGCTGTTCGACGCCGACGGGCGCGGGCGTCGGGTCGGGGTGCTGGCCGGCAATCTCAACCTGGAGCGGATCGACCGGATCGTGCTGGAGCGGACCGGCCTCGGCGAGGGCGGGGCGACCTACCTCGTGGGAGCGGATCACCGGTTCATCCACGCCCGGCTGAACCAGGGGGAGTTCGCGTCCGGCGTCGCGTCGACGGGCATCGATCTGGCGCTTGCCGGTGGGGTAGGGCAGGCGCTCTACACGGACTACCGCGGCGTCCCGGTGATCGGCGTCTATCGCTGGCTGGATGAGCATGGTGCGGCGCTCCTCGTGGAGCTGCCGCAGGCCGAGGCGTTCGCGCCGGCCCAGGACCTGGCACTCCTTATCGGGGTGGTCGGGCTGCTCTCGGCACTGCTCCTCGCGGTCGGGATCTGGCTCATCGCCCGCCAGGTGACCCAGCCGATCCTGAGTCTCGCGACGACCGCGACCGCCGTGGCCGGTGGCGATCTCACGGCGACGATTCCGGTGACCTCCGAGGACGAGGTCGGACAGCTGGCACTCGCTTTCAACGAGATGACCGGGCAGCTCCGCGAGCACGTCGAGACCTTGGAACGACGGGTGGACGAACGGACCACCGAGCTGCAGGCAGCGCGCCGAGACGCCGACGCGGCCAACCAGGCGAAGGGCTCGTTCCTCGCCGCGATGAGCCACGAGATCCGGACCCCGATGAACGCGATCATCGGGATGAGCGGCCTGCTCCTCGACACCCCCCTGTCGGACGAGCAGCGCGACTACGCCGACACGATCCGGACGAGCGGCGACGCCCTGCTCACGATCATCAACGACATCCTCGACTTCTCCAAGATCGAGGCCGGTCGGGTCGACCTCGAGGCCGAGCCGTTCGACCTGCGGCGCGCGGTCGAGAGCGCCCTGGACGTCCTGGCGCCCACGGCTGCGAAGAAGGGGATCGAGCTCGCCTACCAGGTCGACGAGGCCGTCCCGCGCCGGCTGGTCGGCGACGTCGGGCGCGTCCGCCAGGTCGTCCTCAACCTGCTCTCCAACGCGGTCAAGTTCACCGCGGCCGGCGAGGTCGAGCTGACGGTCACTGGCCAGCGCGCCGCGCCCGAGAGGGGCGGTCCCGACGAGCGCTGGGAGATTGACCTCGACGTCCACGACACCGGGATCGGGATCGCCCCGGACCGGATCGGCCACCTGTTCCAGAGCTTCAGCCAGGCCGACGCCAGCATCTCCCGTCGCTTCGGCGGGACCGGCCTCGGCCTGGCCATCAGTCGCCGCCTGGCCGAGGCGATGGGCGGCTGGCTCACTGCGGCGAGCCCGGGTGTGCCGGGCGAGGGCAGCACGTTCCGACTGCGGATCGTCGTCCCGGCCGCGGCGGGCGAGGCGGAGGTGCCCCAGCCAGCGCTCCCCGAGGGGCTCACCGGGCGCCGCGCTTTGGTCGTCGACGACAACGCCACGAACCGGCGGATCCTGGTCGCCCAGCTGCAGCGCTGGGGGATCGCGGCGCGCGCCACGGGCGCCCCGGCCGAGGCGCTCGGATGGCTGCGCGACGGCGCGCCCTTCGACGTGGTCCTGAGCGATCTGCGGATGCCCGAGATGGACGGCCTGGCCCTCGCCGGGGCCATCCGAGCGCTCCCGGCGGCGGCCCCGCTGCCGGTCCTCATCCTGTCGTCGGTCGGTGAGCGGCTGCCGGCCGATGCCCCGGTCGCCGGCAGCCTGACCAAGCCGGTCAAGCCCTCGGCGCTGTACGACGCGCTCGTCAACGTGCTGGCCGGGCGGGTCGCCACGGCGGCCCCGCGCGCGCCGGAGCGACCGACGCTCGACGCCGACCTCGCCGCCCGGCACCCGCTGCGGATCCTGCTGGCCGAGGACAACCCGGTCAACCAGAAGCTCGCCCTCAAGTTGCTCGAGCGGATGGGCTACCAGGCCGCCGTCGCCGGCGACGGCCTGGCGGCGATCGCGGCCCTCGAGCGCGACGCTTACGACGTGGTCCTGATGGACGTCCAGATGCCCGAGCTCGACGGGCTCGAGGCGACCCGCCGGATCCGCGCCCGCTGGCCGGACCGCGGCACCCGGATCATCGCCATGACCGCCAACGCCATGGCCGGCGACCGGGAGGCCTGCCTCGAGGCCGGCATGGACGACTACGTCTCCAAGCCCATCCGCGACCATGAGCTGGTGGCGGCCCTGGCGCGGGCGACGCCGGTGGCGTGAGCGACTCCGGCGGCGGCAAGCCCCTGTTCGATCGCAGCGAGCTTCTCCGCGGGATGCCGGCGCGGCGCGCCACGACCCTCCTGTTCGCCATCGAGGCGCGGACGGCCGGGCGGGTCGTCGCCTCGCGGACGGCGTTGGCCACGTTTCAGACGGAGCGCTCGGGAGCCGAACGTGAGACGGCCTTCCTCCAGGCGATCGCCGGGGCGCGCGGTCTGCCGGTCACGGTCACCGTCCAGGACCTGGAGCGCTATGCGCCGATGTGGGCCGAACTTGTCCCCAAGGAGCCGGGTCTGCAGGCGGCGCTCATCCGCCGGCTCGGGGAGAAATACCGGCTGGCGGGGGGTCGGGTGCCGCGGTTGGCTGCGGCACTCGGGGCCGAAGACCCGGAGGTCGAGGGCGCCTATGTCCGCAGCTGGGGCGAGCCGATCGCGGTCAGCTTTCCGACCGCCGTGGCGTTCCAGGAGCGATCACGCTGGGGGCGTGCCCGGATCTCCGAGCGGCTGGAGACGCTGCCGCCGGTCTGGATGGCCTTCGCCCTGGCCCTGACGGAGACGATCGCGGAAGGGATCCTGGCCATCCCGATCGCGGTCGCAGGCGTCGGCCCGCTGGCCGGCATCGCACTGCTGGTGGTGCTCGGTCTGGTCAACGTCGTGACCCTGGCGGCCCTGGTCGAAGCGATCACCCGGACGGGCCAGATGCGCTACGGCGAGACGTATTTCGGACGGCTGGTGCGCGAGTACCTGGGCCTCGGCGCCTCGGCGGTTTTCACCGGGACCCTCTTCGTGTTCAACGTCGTCGTGACATTGGTCTACTTCCTGGGCTTCGCGTCGGTCCTCGGCGATGCGACGGGCGTCGGGCTCGTCTGGTGGGTCGGCCTCCTGTTTGCGATCAACGTCGCCTACGTCCGGCGTGGGTCGATCGACGCCACCGTCGCATCGGCGCTCATCGTCGGGGCCATCAACATCGCGCTGATCCTGGCCATCTGCGGGATCGGCCTGGCCCACCTGGATCCGGCGAACCTCACCCTCGGCCGCGGCCCACAGACCGAGGGGTTCGTCCTCCAGGCAGGGTTGCTTCAGCTCGTGTTCGGCGTGATCCTGGTGGCGTATTTCGGTCACACCTCGGCCGGCAACGCGGCCAAGTTGATCCTGCGCGAGGAGATGACCGGTCGGGCACTGCTGACCGGCAACGTGCTGGCGATGCTGGCGGTGATCGGTCTCTACTCGCTGAGCGTCCTGGCGATCAACGGCGCGGTCGGCGCGGACGCGCTCGACGGGGTGACCGGCACCGCGCTCTCACCGCTCGCCGATGTGGCCGGTCCCGTCGTGCTGGTCCTCGGGTCGGTTTACGTGGTCCTCGCCCTCGGCATCGGGTCCATCTACGGATCACTAGGGCTGTTCAACCAGGTCCGCGAGTGGCTGCCGGTCACCGCCGGCGCTGGTACGGATCTACTGGCGAGAATGCAACGGATCGCAGTGGACCCACGCGCACGGACCATCCTGTCGCTCCTGCCGATCGTCGCGATCTTCATCGCCCTGGAGGCGCTCATCGTCGCCGGTGCCGCGAACTTCACCGGGCCGCTCGGGATCGTCGGCGTTCTGGCCGTTCCGCTGCTCGGCGGCGTCTTCCCGATGCTGCTCATCGCGGCCGCCCGACGCCGCGGCGAGCTCGTCCCTCGGCCGGTGATAGGGATCGTCGGCCAGCCAGTCGTGGTCGTCGCGATCACCATCCTGTTCATGCTCGCCGTCGCGCTGCACGGCCTGGTGATCTGGCAGGAGCCGATCGAGCGGGCCGTGGCACTGGGGGTGACCGCGGCCCTCATCCTCATCGCCGTGGGAGCCGTGGTCCGTGGCCGGTTCAGCCCGCGGACCGTCGTGGAGATCCGGGCCGCTGGATCGCCGGCATCTGTCCAGCTGTCGGTCGTCATCGCCGGTCGACCGGTGGCCGCGGAGGTGGCCTGGACCACGAATGCCGGCGCCGGGCAGGCCAAGGGCGCGGAAATGCACGTCGGGCGCGCGCGCGATCTCCGCGAGCTTGCCGTCCACCTGCCGGTCGGAGCTCCGCGCCAGATCCGGGTCTGGAGTCACCAGGTGGATGAGGAGCACGGTTCAGCGGCATGGCCGGTGCAGGTCACGGTCACCACCGCGGAGGGCCAGACGTCGGCCACGATTGATAGCCATGGCGCCGCCGATCTCGAGTCGACCGGCCTGCCGAACGAGATCCAACTCGTGTTCGGCGCTGCTGAGGGAGATCGCTCATGACCCACCGACCCACGTTCTCGCGCGCCGAACTGGTCGGCGGGATGCCCGCCCGTCGGGCGACGACACTGCTGTTCGCCATCGAGGGTCGTACCGCGCGCCTGGTCGACCGGTCCCGGACGGCGATGGCCACCTATTTGACCGAACGGGCGGAGAGCGACCGCACGCGCGCCTTCATGGACGCACTGGCCGGTGGGCGTCAGCCCTTCCGGGTCACGATCCAGGACCTCGAGCGGTTCGCGGAGGACTGGGCAACGCTGATCCCACCCGACGTCGATACCCGGGTCGTCGTCGCCGGCCTGCTAGGCGAGAAATACCGGTTCCGTGCTTCGGACGTGCCGCGCATCCGTGCGGCGCTCACGCTCGATGACCCCGAGACAGAGGCCGTCTTCCAGCGACGTAGAGAGCGTCCGCTGGGGTCCATCTACGCCGCGGCGCTGCCGCTTGCGGAACGCCTTCGCTGGCGGCGGACCCGGCTGGCCGCAGCGCTGGAGGACCTGCCGCCGTTCTGGATGGCCTTCGCGCTGACTCTCACCGAGACGGTGGGCGCCGGGGTCCTGGCCCTGCCGATCGCCTTTGCAGCGGTGGGACCGGCCGCCGCGCTGGCGCTGCTCGTGGGATTCGGGCTCGTCAATGTCCTGACGGTGGCGGCGCTCGTCGAGGCGATCACCCGTGACGGGACGATGCGCTACGGGTCCGCCTACTTCGGGCGGTTCGTCGGCGAGTACCTGGGGCTCCCGGGGAGTGCGGTCGTGACCGTCGCGATGCTGATGTTGAACGCGATCGGGCTGGTGGCCCTGATGATCGGGTTCGGATCCGCCCTGGCCGGCGTGAGTGGCCTGCCGGCCGGGCTCTGGGCTCTGCTCCTGGCCGCGGCCATCCTCGTCATCCTGCGCCGGGACTCGCTCGATGCGACCGTCGCCTCGGTCCTGGTGATCGGTGGCGTGAACATCACGATGCTCGTCGCCATCGCGATCGCGGCCCTGGCCAACTTCGATCCGGAGGCGCTCTCGAGTGCGGCCGGAGTGGAGGGCGGCTCGGTCGTGGGGCTCGTGTTCGGGACCGCGCTGATGGCCTATTTCGGGCACACCTCCGCGGGCAACGCGGCCAAGGTCGTCCTCCGCCGCGATCCGGGTGGTCGAGCGCTGCTGCGCGGCAACGTGGCCGCCCTGCTCGTCGCGATGGGCCTCTACCTGCTCACGGTGTTCGCCATCCTGGGCGCGGTCCCAGCATCGGAGCTGATCGGCTACGACGGCACAGCGTTGACGCCCCTCGTCGTGGTGACGGGACCCGTCGTCGCGATCCTCGGCTCGATCTTCGTGATCCTGGCGATGGGCCTCTCGTCGTTGCACATCTCGCTGGGGCTCTACAACCAGGTGGGGGAGTGGCTGCCGTCGGTGGACGGCAGCGCGCGCGGGAGCCGCATGGCGGTCGCCGTCCGATCACGCCGGGTCCAGGCGGTCATCAAGGCGCTGCCGGTCGTAGGGCTGCTCGGGATGCTGGAGGTGCTGTTGCTGAGTGGCGCTGGGTCGTTCACCGGCTCCCTGAGCTTCCTCGGCACGGTCACCGTGCCGCTTCTCGGCGGGTTGTTCCCGATGCTGCTGGTCCTGGCTGGCCGGCGCCGGGGCGAGTATGTGCCGGCGACCGTCCTCGGGGCGATCGGCCATCCGATCATGGTGATCGTGGTCAGCGCGATATTCCTGGTCGGGTTGCTGGCCCATGCGGTCGTCATCTGGGAGCAGCCGCTGGAGCGCGTCTCCGCGGCCGCCGCCGCGGCCGCATTCGCGGTCGTCGTCGCCTGGTCGCTGTGGCGCCGGGCCTTCCGACGGCGGACCGTCGTGGAATTCCGGGTGGATGCCGGCCCGCCGGACCAAAGCTCGATCGCGGTCGTCTCCGGCGGGCGGTCGATGGCGGCGCACGTGAGCCTGGATCGGACCGACGGGACCTCGGGGGAGACCCTCACCACAGCCGCGCTCGGGGATGCGGCCACCCTGCGATCGGTGCGGGTCGAGCTCCCACCCGGAGCGGTGTCGGACGTCCGGGTCTGGAGCCACCGCGTCGGCGTCGAGGGCGGATCCACCGCCTGGCTGGCGAATGTCGCCATCGAGCGGGACGGCGCCCGCTATCCTCTGGTTCTCGACCGGGATGGTCTGGCGACCGCTGACGTCGGTCTTGACGGCGCGGCCATCGTCATCGGACGACTCGGCGCTGAAGGGAGGGCGGATGTCTGATCTGGCTCAGCCGACGATCGCCGTCGCCGTCGTCGATGAGCTGATGGATGCCATCGGCGGCGACCGGGCATTCCTGGCCGAGCTGATCGATACGTTCCTGGCCGATGCGCCGGCCCAGGTCGCCGCGATGCGCGAAGCGGTCGCGGCCGGTGCTGCGGAGGCCCTCGTGCGTCCGGTCCATACCCTCAAGTCGTCGGCGGCGACGTTCGGGGCAACGGAACTCACGGAACGGTGTCGGGCGCTCGAGGCGCAGGCCCGGTCCGGGTCGCTCGACGGCGCCGAGGCCGCCGTGGCGTCGATCGAGGAGGCGCTCGCGGACGCCCTTGACGCGCTCTCGGAACTCCGCGATCGGGATGGCGCCACGTGAGCGACGGCCGGATCCTGGTCGTCGAGGACGGCGCGGTCAACCGGCTGCTGCTGGAGCGCCTCGTCCGTGAACAGGGTCATGCCGTGACCGCGGTTGAGGATGGCCTCCAGGCGTTGGAGCGCCTCGGCGGGACGGAGGAGCCGCCCTTCGACGTCGTCCTCCTGGACCTCGTGATGCCCGGCCTGGACGGGTACGAGACCCTCGGCCGGATGAAGGCGGACCCCCGCCTCGCCCACCTTCCGGTCATCATCATCAGCGCCGTCGAGGAGCTCGACTCCGTCGTCCGCTGCATCGAACTCGGGGCGCTGGACTACCTCCCCAAGCCGGTCGACCCGTCGATCCTGCGGGCCCGTCTGAACGCCGGGCTGGGCGCAAAGCGGCTACGCGACCTGGAGCGCGAGTACCTCGAGGAGGTCGGGCGGGTGATCGCGGCCGCCAGCGCCGTGGAGGCGGGCACGTTCGAGCTCGGCGAGCTGGACCGGGTCGCGGCTCGTGACGACGCGCTTGGCCAGCTGGCGCGGACCTTCGGTCGGATGGCCCGCGAAGTCCAGGCCCGCGAGGACCGCCTGCGCGAAGAGGTCCGCGAACTGCGCATCGAGATCGATCTCGCCCGCCAGGAGCGCCAAGTGGCCGAGATCACCGACTCCGACTACTTCCGCTCGCTGCGCGAGCGCGCCAAGGACCTCCGGAAGACCTTCGACGGCTGAGGCGTGGCCGCTGCTACCATCGCGCTCCCATGCCAGACCGTCCCCGCTACTACCTGACCACCGCGATCGCCTACGCCAACAACAAGCCCGGCCTGCACACGCTGTACGAGGTCATCGGCGCCGACGTGATCGCGCGCTGGCACCGGATGGCCGGCGACGAGACCCGCTTCCTGACCGGGACCGACGAGCATTCGATCAACATCGCCCAGACCGCGCTCGATGAAGGGCGGACGGCCCGCGCGTTCGTGGACGAGAAGGTCGGCTACTTCAAGGAGGCCGAGGCCGCGCTGGCGATCAGCCCGGACCGGTTCATCCGGACGACAGACCCGGACCACGTCCGCTCGGCGCAGGAGATGGTCCGGCGCGCGTACGCCAACGGCGACATCTACCCGGGCACCTACGAGGGCTGGTACTGCCCGAACGAGGGCTTCCGCAACGCGACTGACGTGGTCGAGACGGCGCGCGGCACGATCTGCCCGAACCATCCCGAGGTCCCGCTCCAGTGGTTGACCGAACGCAACTGGTTCTTCCGGCTGTCGGCCTATCAGGAACGCCTCGAGCGCCACTACGCCGAGCATCCCCAGTTCGTCCAGCCCGACTACCGGCGCAACGAGATGCTCGGCTTCATCCGGGGTGGGTTGGAAGACTTCTCCATCTCCCGCGAGCGGACGCCGGGTGACTGGGGGATCCCGTTCCCGATCGCCGAGAACGGCGAGTCGTCACTACGCGAGGACGGGACCTGGGACCCGGAGGCCGGCAAGATCTATGTCTGGTTCGATGCCCTGATCAACTACATCACCGGTGCCGGCTTCCCGGACGACCCGGCGTCGTTCGAGCGCTGGTGGCCGGCAGACCTGCACGTCATCGGCAAGGACATCGCCCGCTTCCACACGATCTTCTGGCCGGCGATGCTCTGGAGCGCGGGTCTGGAGGCGCCACGCAAGGTCTGGGTCCACGGCTGGCTGCTGGCGGCCGGCGGCGAGCGGATGAGCAAGAGCCGCGGCAACTTCTACGACCCGAACGACTTCGTGGCCGCGTTCGGGTCGGATGGCGCGCGCTACGTGGCGCTGCGCGAAGTGCCGTTCGATCGGGACGCGGAGGTGAGCTGGGACTCGTTCGTCCGCCGCTACAACGCGGACTTGGCCAACGACTTCGGCAACCTGGTCAACCGGACGGTCTCGATGACCAACCGCTATCTCGACGGCGAGCGACCGGGCCCGGGCGAGGAGCGGGTGTTGGCCGGTGTCGCGGCGGAGGCGCTGCGGCTCTATGCGGAGCGGCTCGAGGCCTGCCTCCTGCACGACGCGCTGGCGGCGCTCTGGACGCTGGTCGAGGGCGCGAATCGGCTGGTCGATGCCGAGAAGCCGTGGGAGCTGGCCAAGGCCGCCAAGGTCGGCGACGAGACCGCCGCCCGGCGTCTGCGCGACGTCCTCGGCGACCTGCTCGAGGCTTGCCGGGTGATCGGCCTGGCGGTCGCGCCGTTCATGCCGGGGACAGCGCCGCGGGTGCTGGGCCAGCTTGGCTACGGCTATCCGTACGGACCGGACGGCAACGGCGGCCCGCCGATCCTGGACGAGCTGGCCTGGGGCGCCCATCGCGGGCAGGTCGGCCGGGTGACGGCGCCGGAACCCCTCTTCCCTCGACTCGAGGTCGACCCGGGCCCGGTCGATCAGGGCTGACGTCGGGCCGTCGCGGGTACCATCCGCCAGTGCGTCTGATCGACAGCCACTGCCACCTGAACGCCGATCGATTCGAGGATGACGTCGAGCTGGTCATCGGCGGCGCCCGGCTGGCCGGCGTCGAACGGATCCTCGTCCCAGGCTGGAACGTCGCCTCGAGCGAGCGGGCGCTCCGGCTCGCCGAGCGGTTCGACTGGCTCGACGTTGCCGTCGGCGTCCACCCGCACGATGCAGCCAGGGTGGGGGACGCCGACTGGGCGCGGATCGTCGCCTGGTCCACCGATTCCCGGGTGGTCGCGATCGGCGAGACGGGGCTCGACTACGACCGGGTCTTCAGCCCGATCCCGGACCAGCTGGCCAACCTGCGGCGCAACCTGGCGCTGGCACTCGAGACGGGCAAGCCGGCCATCCTTCACTGCCGGTCGGCCGAGGGGCGTCGGGACGCGCAGGACGCCCTGGTCGAGGAGCTGCGGGTCGCCGGTGTCGGGGGGTCGGCCGGGGCGGCGGCCTTCGGAGAGCGGCCGGCGGCGATCATCCATTCCTACTCCGGGCCGCTCGATTACGCCCGGATCGTGATCGACCTCGGCCTGGCGGTCAGCTTCTCCGGCCTCGCCTTCCGGGCCGGGGAGGAGGCCTCGGCTGAGGTGGCTGCCATCGTCCCCGCGGATCGCCTGCTGATCGAGACCGATTCCCCGTTCCTCTCGCCGCCGGGCGCCCCGCGCAGACGCAACGAGCCGGAGTGGGTGGCGGTGACGGCGCGCTGGCTGGCCGAGCAGCGCGGAATCACACCCGACGACCTCGGCTCCATGCTGGTCGACGCGTACGATCGCCTCCTTCCCCGGTCGGCACGGATGGCGTGAACCGAGCTGGCGAGTTGTTCCGGCGGCGAGGTGATCCCCGCCAGCATCAATCCGGGGCGATCCGTGCGTGGCACCGGCCGAGTCCTGTCAGAACCGACCGACCGCCAGGCGTGGATATCTCCACGATGATGCTCTCCAGCATCACGCCGATCGGCGATCGGCATGCGCGTTCGCGCGCGATCAGGCGAGTCGAGGTTGACAGCCGGGCACCACGTTCGCTAGTCTCCGCTTAGCACTCACACCATGAGAGTGCTAAGCATCGCGAAAGGCTGAAGCCGACGGGCGCCGGGATGACCGGCTGGAGTGTCGGGCGGCGTCGCGCGATGCGACCAACACCGGTCCAAGGACGTCGATCTTCCGGCCCATCCCGGTCGGCGATGCCCTGGAGTCCACGCCCGACGGCCGGCCCTGGCCGTCACAGGAGGAATGCACGTTGGCCAAAGCCACTGCGATCTCGACCAAGCTTCGCCCACTGGGCGATCGCGTGGTCGTCAAGCCGAGCGCCCGCGAGGAGATGACCAAGAGCGGCATCGTCCTGCCGGACACCGTCAAGGAGAAGCCCCAGGAAGGCACCATCATCGCTGCCGGCCCGGGCCGCATCCTCGATGACGGCAAGCGCGAGTCGATGGACGTCAAGGCCGGGGACAAGGTCCTCTACGCCAAGTACGCCGGCACCGAATTCAAGATCGACGGCGACGAACTTCTGATCGTCAGCCAGAAGGACATCCTGGCGATCGTCGAAGGTTGACGGCGACCTTGCCGAACCATCCGACGCCTGCAGGTTCCTGGAGGGACATTCGAATTGTCTAAGCAGATCATCTTCGACGAGACGGCTCGTCGCTCGCTCAAGCGCGGCATCGACCGCCTCGCCGACGCGGTCAGGGTCACGATCGGCCCCAAGGGCCGCAACGTCGTGCTCGACAAGAAGTTCGGTTCGCCGACCATCACCAATGACGGCGTGACCATCGCGCGCGACATCGAGCTCGACGATCCGTTCGAGAACATGGGCGCGCAGCTGCTCAAGGAAGTCGCGACCAAGACGGACGACGTCGCCGGCGACGGCACCACCACCGCGGTCGTGCTCGGCCAGGCGATGGTCGCCGAGGGCCTGCGCGTGGTGACGGCCGGGGCCAACCCGATGGTCGTCAAGCGCGGCATCGAGGTCGCCGTCGCGGCCGTCGTGGCCGAGATCGCCAGGGTCGCCCGGCCGGTCGACAACCGCGAGCAGATCGCCGCCGTCGCGGCCATCAGTGCTGCGGATCCGGAAGTCGGCGAGATCATCGCCGAGGTGATGGACAAGGTCGGCAAGGACGGTGTCATCACCGTCGAAGAGGGCCAGAGCCTGGGTCTCGAGAAGGAATACACCGAGGGCATGCAGTTCGACCGCGGCTACCTCTCGGCCTACTTCGTGACCAACCCGGATCGCATGGAAGCGGTTCTCGACAACCCGCTCATCCTGATCACGGACAAGAAGATCTCGAGCGTCCAGGACATGCTCCCGGCCCTCGAGAAGGCGGTCCAGCAGGGCAAGCCCACGCTGATCATCAGTGAGGACGTCGACGGCGAGGCGCTCGCCACGCTGGTCGTGAACAAACTCCGCGGCACCGTCCAGGTCCTCGCCGTCAAGGCGCCGGGCTTCGGCGATCGGCGCAAGGAGATGCTCCGTGACATCGCCGTCCTGACCGGCGGCACGGTCATCAGCGAGGAGATCGGGCGCAAGCTCGACTCGGTCACCTTCGAGGACTTCGGGTCGGCCCGTCGCGTCGTCGCGACCAAGGACGACACGACGATCATCGACGGCGACGGCAAGGCCGACCAGATCAAGGCCCGGATGAGCCAGATCAAGGCCCAGATCGAGGACACCACCTCCGACTACGACCGCGAGAAGCTCCAGGAGCGCCTCGCCAAGCTGTCCGGTGGCGTCGCGGTCATCAAGGTCGGCGCGGCCACCGAGGTCGAGCTCAAGGAGAAGAAGCACCGCATCGAGGATGCGCTCTCGACGACCCGTGCGGCCGTCGAGGAGGGCCTCGTCGCCGGCGGTGGGACCACCCTCCTGCAGGCCATCCCCGCGCTTGACAAGATCAAGCTCGAGGGCGACGCCCAGGTCGGTGTCGAGATCGTGCGCAAGGCGCTCGAGGCTCCGGCCCGCCAGATCGCCGACAACGCCGGCCAGCCCGGTGAGGTCGTCGTGGCGCACATCAAGGGTCTCAAGCCCGGTCACGGCTACGACGCACTCAAGGGCGAGTACGGCGACATGTTCAAGAAGGGGATCGTCGACGCGGCCAAGGTGACCCGTTCGGCCCTCCAGAACGCGGCCTCCATCGCGGCGATGGTCCTGACCACGGAAACGCTGATCACGGACATGCCGGAGAAGGACAAGGGCGGCGGCGGTGGCGATCACGGCCACGGCGGCGGCGGAGGGATGGACTTCTAGTCCTCCAGAGTCTCGACAATGCCTGAAGGCCCCGGCTTCGCCGGGGCCTTCAGGATTCCCGGGCCGGGAACCCAAGGCTCGGGGCCGGGGCCGGCATCCCAGGGCCCTTCCCATACGCCATCCCCAGTGGCACTAGCCAGCCCCTTGGGTGCTGGGTGCTCACTTGTGTCGGCCCGATGAGAGAATCGGGGATAAGCCAGGGCTCGAGTCGAGGCCCTGGGGCTCGAATCGGGGCGCCGGGGCCGGATCGGCTGCGGTTCGCTTCGCTAGTGCCACCACCTGTGGCATTTGGGCATATCACGTCCAGCGCGTCGATTCCGGTAAAGGACGCGCTTGGGCTCCGCGGCCACAGGCGCTCCGGCGTTGACGTGGTGCGCCGCTTTCGGTGTTCGGAGGATCGCGAGCGCCGTCCGACCCGCTATGACCCCGCCGGAGAGGGGCGCGGGGGGAACTCCCGACCAGCGCGATGCCAACGGACGGTCGCCCACCGTCGCTGCTGGGCCAATGGCGAGACCGACTCTTGTTCGTGGGCGCCTGCGCGCCCGGAGGAGGTCACGCTCGTGGAATCATCGACGTCCCGGTTCGGGCTGCATCGTCCCAGAGGGTTGCGAGGCGCCATCGTCATCGGGCTCGCGCTCGCCCTCGTCGGCGCCGCCGTTGGAACGGCGACCGGAGCCGTGACGCCGTTCCAGCAGGTCGTGGTGGTCAACACGGCCCCGATCCCGGTCAGCGGGACGGTCAACGTCGGCAGCGGCCCGGCGAACCAGAACGTCACCGTCACCAATCTGGCGGCGAACCCGGTGCAGGTCGCCGGGGAGGTCAGTGTCTCGAACCTGCCTGTTACGCAGGCGGTTAGCGGGAGCGTCAGTGTCTCGAACCTGCCCGCTGCCCAAACCGTGAGTAAGGTCTATACAGATCTTCGCGGAGCCTTCGACGCCGGCTCCACGGCCGTATTCGATTTCAACCGAACGATCAACGTCAGCACGTTGATCATGTCCAACGGCAGCGGCGATGATGTCTCCTTCTACCTGCAGACGGCCTCCGGCCCGTTGATCCTGGTCTACTCAGATGACGGCTCGTCCACGCAGAACTTCACGTTGCCCGTCCCGGCCACGAGCGCGAAAGTGCACTGTGGCAACGCTGTCTTCAGCTGCACTATTTGGGTGACCGCCCTCGGGTCGTAGCGGAGCAACGCGAGGAGCGCGCGGCGGCCTTCCGTCGCGCGCTCCTCCACTTGATCTCGGCGATCGCCGTAGGCTGATGCTCGGCCTACGGCGAAGGCCCGGGTGAGTGCCCCCCACCTACAATGACCAGGTGAGTCCCACCCGACGTCGCCGGCCCGATATACCCACGCTCGACGAGCCTGCTGAGGCGGTCGGCACGGTCTTCGCCGACCTCGCCGATGTGCCTGGCGCGCCCCTCGAGGAGCCTGCCTGGATGTCCGAGGCTTCGGCCCCGGGCACCGACGAGCCCGAGGCGCGCCGGCCCGATCCGGTCGCCCGGGCCGCGGCGGTGGCCGCGCGCACGGAGGAGATCCTGCGCGCCCTCAACCCGGAGCAGGCGCGCGCGGTGACCACCACGGAAGGCCCCCTCCTGATCCTGGCCGGCGCAGGGTCGGGCAAGACCCGGGTCCTGGCCCATCGGATCGCCTACCTGGTCGGCGTCAAGGATGTTGCGCCGTGGCGGATCCTCGCCGTGACCTTCACCAACCGCGCCGCGGCCGAACTGCGCGAACGGATCATCAGCCTGGTCGGGGAAGGCGGCCGCGACGTGATGGCCGGCACCTTCCATGCGCTGTGCGCCCGGGTCCTGCGCCAGGACGGCGAGGCGATCGGGATCGGCCGCCGCTTCGTGATCTACGATACGGACGACCAGCAGTCGCTGATGAAGCAGATCCTGCGCGAGGAGGACCTGCCGCTCACCGGCGAGTTCCGCCCGAGCGCCGTCCTCGGGGCGATCAGCCGGGCCAAGAACGAGATGCTCGATGCGACGGTCCTCTCGGAGCACGCCGCGAATCACCGGGAGCGGACGATCGCCCGACTCGCGATGCGCTATCGGGAGCGTCTTCAGAAGGCCAACGCGCTCGACTTCGATGACCTCCTGCTCGAAGCCGTCCGCCTCTTCGACGAAGCTCCCGATGTCCTGTCCCGCTACCAGGAGCGCTGGCGCTACCTCCACGTGGACGAATACCAGGACACCAACCGGGCGCAGTACCTGTGGGTCCGCGCGCTGGCGGCGAAGCATCACAACCTGTGCGTCGTAGGCGACGACGACCAGTCGATCTACTCGTGGCGGGGCGCGGACCTGCGCAACATCCTGGACTTCGAACGGGACTCGCCGGGGACGGCGGTAGTCAAGCTGGAACAGAACTACCGCTCCACCCAGCTGATCCTGGACGCGGCCCACGCGGTCGTCTCGCGCAACAGCGCGCGCAAGGAGAAGAAGCTCTGGACGGAGAATGCCGGCGGCGTCCGGATCCAACGCTTCGAGGCCTACAACGAGGAAGAGGAGGCCGAGTGGATCGCCCGCCAGGTGGAGGGCCTGGTCGGCGGTCGAGGAAGCGCGCTCACCCGCAAGGCGGACGAAGACGATGCCCGGTTCCGGGCCCGCGACATCGCGGTGATGTACCGGATGAACGCCCAGTCCCGCGCGATCGAAGAATCCTTCCTGCGCTACGGGATCCGCTACCAGCTCGTTGGCGGGACGAGGTTCTACGCCCGGCGCGAGGTCAAGGATGCGCTCGCCTACCTTCGGATCCTGCGCTCCGACACGGACAGCGTCGGCTTCGAGCGGATCATCAACGTCCCGGCGCGCGCGATCGGCGACCGGACGATCGAGGTCCTCCGAGCCGCCGCCGCCCGTGAGGGCGGGACCACCTGGGGCGCGATCGAGGCGGCCGTTCGAGGCGAGCTGGAGGGCCTCGCCCCGCGAACCCGCAACGCGCTGACGGACTTCGCCCTCCTCGTCCGCCGGTTGCGCACCCGGGTCGGCCTGCTGCCGCTGCCCGAGCTGCTCGACGAGGTGCTGGAAGCATCGGGCTACCGGGCGATGCTGGCCGACGGCTCCGAGGACGGCGAGGAGCGCTGGGCGAACCTGCTCGAGCTGCGCTCGGTGACGACCCGTTATGACGATCTGGCGCCTGACGACGCGCTGGACCGGCTGCTCGAGGAGACCGCCCTCGTGGCTGACCAGGACTCATACGAGGGCGACGCCGACGCGGTGACCCTGATCACGCTCCACGCCGCCAAGGGGCTCGAGTTCCCCGTCGTCTTCATCGCCGGCCTCGAAGAGGGCCTCTTCCCGCACAGCCGGGCGCTGGACGACGAGAAGGAGCTGGAAGAGGAGCGCCGCCTCGCCTATGTCGGGATCACCCGGGCCAAGCGCCGGCTCTACCTCTCGCACGCCTGGCGACGCGCGACCTGGGGGATGGGCCAGGCGTCCGTGCCATCGCGCTTCCTGCTGGAGATCCCGGCTGAATTGATGGTCGGGCCGCAGCTCGGCGGCGGCGATGACGGCGACCTGGACCTCGACCTTGTCTTCGGAGCTCGGCGGACCAGCCGATTCGGGACGCCCGCCCGAGGTGCCGGCGCGGCCTACCGGCAGGGGAGCGGTCGACCCGGCGCCCCGGCACGTGGCGAGACGTTCCGGCCCGGTCGGGATCTCGCCGCGAAGCGCGAGGCGTTCGCCGAGGGTGCGCCCTCGGGGACGTTGGCTCGTCGGGTCAGCGCCTGGGACGACGACGACGCGCCAGGAGCGGGCGCTGCCCCAGGAGCGGGTCGCTCGAAGCCGGCCGCCCTGCCTCGCCCGCCTCGGCCGGTCATCCCGGGCGAGCGCCAGTTCCGCGACGGCGACCGGGTTCGCCACGCGCGCTGGGGCGACGGGATCGTGGTGACCAGCAAGCTGACCCGCAATGACGAGGAGGTCACTGTCGCGTTCAAGGACGCCGCGGTCGGCCGCAAGACGATGCTCGGGAGCCTCGCCAACCTCGAGATCACGGGTTAGGCTGGGCTCGCCATGAGCGACACCGCCGACGCGAACGAGGCGCCGAGATCGGTCCTGCTCGGTCGGGACCTTGCCCCGGATCCGCGCGCCCTGGCCGCGGTCGCACTCCCCGAGTTCGAGGCCATCGCGCGCGAGCGGATGCACCCCTCCGCCTACGACTACCTGGCCGGGGGCGCCTGGGACGAGATCAGCCTCGCCGACAACGAGGCGGCCTGGCGCCACTACCGGTTACGGCCGCGCGTCCTGGTGGACGTCGGCCGGGTCGATCCGGGAACGACACTCCTTGGCGCACCGGTCGCCTTTCCCGTCGCGATCGCCCCGATGGCCGTTCACGGCCTTGCCCATCCGCTGGGGGAGGTGGCGACCGCGCGCGGGGCCGCCACGGCCGGCATCCCGTTCACCCTCTCCACGATGTCGAGCCGGACCATCGAGGAGGTTGCCGAGGGTGCCCCCGCTGGCCGGCGCTGGTTCCAGCTCTACGCCCAGGCGACGACCGATCAGAGCCGCGCGCTCGTCGAACGGGCCGCCGCCGCCGGGTACGAGGCGATCGTGCTGACCGTCGATCTGCCGATCCTCGGCTACCGCGAGCGCGACCGTCGGAACGGCTTCGAACTCGCCGTGCCACTCGGCAACTTCGGCGCCGCGCCGGCCGGTCCCAGTCATCGACCCGACGCGAGCGGCTATGCGGTCCTCGACGAGCCCGGCAAGCGGACACTCGCCTGGGCCGACCTGGCGACCATCCGGAGCTGGTCCACGCTGCCCCTCGTGCTCAAGGGGATCCTCACCGCCGAGGACGCCGTCCTCGCGGTCGAGCACGGCGTGGACGCGATCGTCGTCTCGAACCACGGCGCCCGCCAGCTTGATCGGGTCGTGACGCCGATCGACGTCCTGGAGGGGATCGTGGCGGCCGTCGGCGGTCGCACCGAGGTCTGGGTCGACGGCGGTGTCCGGCGCGGACTGGACATCGCGACCGCGCTGGCCCTGGGCGCCCGCGGCGTACTCGTCGGCCGGCCCATCCTGTGGGCCCTCGCGGCCGGCGGCCAGGCAGGCGTCGAACGGGCGCTCGCGATCCTGCGCGAGGAGTTCGAGATCGCCCTGGCGCTCCTCGGCGCTCCGACCGTGGCCGGGATCACGCGGGCACACGTGACCCGCTAGCGAGCCTGATCCAGGGGCCGGGGATGCACCGGCCGGACCCGCCGGGTGGGTCCGGTCCGCGGCGGCGCGCGCGGTTACTCGCTGGTGCATGTCTGATGCATACCGGCCATCCGTGGGGCGATCCTGGCCAGGCCCGCCCTGCATGGCGCGACTGTGGGGCAACGCCAGACACTGAGCTCACCGGAGACGGCCTCCTCGCTACCGTTCCGTGACTCCCGGTCACGTTCCGATCAGATGGAGGCGGCCTGGTGGCCGCCCACCGCCTGGTGTCGACTAGCAGTCGCGAGTCCGGTCAAGTCCACGACCCGTGGGCCGCCGGTCTCTCGTGGTGACGCATCCAGGGGGCATCAAGCGCCAGGCATGACCCCGCTGCCAATGCCGCTCGGTCACAGGGTCGCCCCCGAGCCGGCCCCAGTCCGTGACCTGGCCGCGATGGACAGCATCGACGAAACGTGGCAGGGTTTGACTTGATCGCGCCTCGACCTCCGGGTCGGCCGGTCCTTCCTTCCTTCCCTTTGACAAGCCTTGAGGTATTCCCATGTTCGACCGCGTCAGCGTTCTCGAGATCATCGACAGAGCCTTCGCCCGGCAGCGCTTCTGCGAGGCCTGCTTCGCGCCGACGATCCTGCGCGATGAAGGCGACGTTGTCATGCTCGAATGTTCTGACATCATCGGTGCCGGGATCCTGGCCAGGATCGGCGACTTCCTGATGCCCCATACGCGACGAGTCGTGATCGACCTGTCGGAAGGGATCGCCGCCTGACGGCTTGATCGGCCCATGGGTGCATCCGGACGCCGGGTTCGGTACGCTCGCGTCGATGACGATCCAGCTCCCGCCGGTCGATCCGACACTAGTCGAGGAGGCGGCCGCGCTGACCCCCGACGTCGCCGCCGCGCGGCATGCCGAACTGGCCGCCGAGGTCCAACGCGCCAACGAGCGCTACTACGTTGACGACGCGCCCGAGATCGGCGACGCCGAGTACGACGAGCTGTTCCGCCGCCTCGTCGCCTTGGAGTCGGCCCATCCCGCGCTGATCACGCCCGAGTCGCCGACCCAACAGGTCGGCGGCGCACCGACCGGCACCTTCGACGAGGTCCGCCATCGGCGACCGATGCTCTCCCTGGCCAATGCCTTCAGCCATGACGAGCTACGTGCGTTCGACGCCCGCGCCCGGAAGGGCCTCGGGCTGCCCGCGGCCCCGGAGCCCGCGCCCGGCCTGAGCTACGTCGCAGAGCTCAAGATCGATGGCCTGGCGGTGACCCTGCGCTACGAGCGAGGTCGCTTCGTGCGAGGGGCCACGCGCGGCGACGGCACCACCGGCGAGGACGTGACCGCGAACCTGCGCACGATCGACGCGATGCCCAAACGGCTCACGGAACCGGTCACCCTCGACGCTCGCGGTGAGGTCTTCATGCCGAAGGCCGAGTTCGCACGGATCAACACCGAGCGCGAGGCAGCCGGCCTCGCGCTCTACGCCAACCCGCGCAACAGCGGGGCCGGGTCGCTTCGCCAGATCGACCCGCAGGTGACCGCCAGCAGGCGCCTGTCGGCCTGGTTCTATCAGCTGGTCGAGGACGATGGCGACGGGGCGGCCTCGCCGGCCGCCCCGGTCGTCCCGGAGATCTCCAGCCAGTCGGCGGCTCTCGCGCGGCTCGTCGAGCTCGGCTTCCCGGTCAACCCGGAGCATGCCGCCGGGCTCGATATCGACGCTGTCATCGAGTTCACCGAACGCTGGCGCGAGGCGCGCCACCAGCTCCCCTACGAAACCGACGGGGTGGTGGTCAAGGTCGACCGCTTCGACCAGCAGACCCGCCTCGGCATGGTCAGCCGGGCGCCGCGCTGGGCGATCGCCTTCAAGTTCCCGCCCGAGCAGGTCGAGTCGTTCGTCGAGGAGATCGTGCCGTACGTCGGACGGACGGGCACGCTCACCCCGGTGGCGCACCTGCGCCCGACGAAGGTCGCCGGATCGACCGTGGCCCGGGCCACGCTGCACAACCTGGACGAAGTCCGGCGCAAGGACATCCGGATCGGCGACCGGGTCATCCTGCAGAAGGCCGGCGATGTCATCCCTGAAGTCGTCCGCCCGATCGTCGAGCGGCGAACCGGCGCCGAGCGCGAGTTCGAGATGCCGGCGACCTGTCCGGTCTGCGGCACGCCGGTCGCCCGCGACGAGGGCGCCGTCCGGATCTACTGCCCGAACGTCGGTTGCCCGGCACGTCGAGCCCAGGAGTTCGGGCACTTCGTCGGCCGCGGAGGGATGGATATCGAGGGGGCCGGCTGGGTCGTCCTGAGCCAGCTCCTGGAGCGCGGTCTGGTCCACTCGCGCGCCGACTTCTTCCGGCTCACCGTCGAGCAGCTGGAGTCGCTCGAGCGGTTCGCCCGCAAGAGCGCCGAGAATCTGCACGGCCGGATCGCCCGGGCGCGCGTCGGACGCTCGCTGGCCCGGATCCTGAACAGCCTCGGGATGCCGCAGGTCGGCGAGCAGACGGCGATCGACCTGGCGGCTTCGCTGGCCGAGCGGATCCGTCCGGACGCCTTTGCCCCGCCCGACCCGGACAGCGTGCCCGACCCCTGGTTCGCGGCGGTCGAGGCGGAACTCCGGCGCAGTGCCACCGAAGAGCCGGAGCGCCTGACCGATGTGCCGGGGATCGGGCCCACCGTCGCGGCCGCACTCGCCCGCTGGTTCGCCGACGAAGCCACCCGCGATGTCCTGCGCGAGCTCGTCGAGGTCGGGATCGTGCCAGAGCGTCCCAGGCTCCCCCCGGCGGGCGCCGCCGCCACCAGCCCCTTGACCGGCAGGACGGTCGTCGTCACCGGTGGCCTCGAGGGTTTCAGTCGCCAGGAGGCGGAGAATGCGATCCGGGCAGCCGGCGGCAAGCCCGGCGGGTCGGTCTCGAAGAAGACGGACTACCTGGTCGCCGGCGCGGCGGCCGGCTCAAAGCTGGCCAAGGCCCATGAGCTCGGCGTTCCGATCCTCGACGAGGAAGGCTTCCGGTCGTTGCTCGCCGGGGAGACCCGGGACTGACGCTCAGCGGGGTGCCGCGAAGCGCTCCATGAGCTGCGTGACGGCTTCACGGGCCGCCGCCCACTCCGGCTGGTCGCCGAAGACCAAGCCGTCTGGACCCCAGCGCCGGAGCTGGGTCATCGCGTTGACGATCGCGTCGTGGGCCAGCGCTCGCCCGCGGCCCCCCTCCACCTGACCGGTCACCAGGTAACGCCTGACGACCTCGAACGAAGCGGACCAGCGGCCGATCCGGATCCGGTCGCCCTCGCGCAGTGACTCCAGCCAGTCATCGTCACCGACCGGGTGGCGTTCATGCTCGGCCTGGTGGCGGACCAGGTCCACGCGGAGCCCGTGCCGTTCCAGACTGGGCAACCGCCCGTCGTCATCGACGGTCGTGTAGCAGATGGGGCAGGAGGGCAGCTCCACGTTGCCGCGTGGCCGATCCCCATACGGCAGCCCACAGCGCCGACAGAAGCTCGCCAGGCTGTTCCCCGCCGGCGTGCCGCACTGCAGGCAGGCCGTCTCGATCATCAATGCACTGCTCCCCGGTCTGTCCATCGCTCCGCTCGCGTCGGGCCGCCGAATCCTGGCCGAGCGCCCGATCGCCAACCGATCCCCTGGGCTGCACCAGTATGGCCGAGGGGTCCGGGGCGGACCATGACCCCATCGGGTCGTGGATCCGAGACGGTGGAGTCACCGCCCCCACAGGACTATCGTCCCGGTCCGCCCGAGACTCAGCCGACACCGTGGTCGAACTGACCCCAGATGGCGCTCGGGTCCCACGCCGGCATCGGGCCTCGGACGAGGCGCGGCGCCTGCCAGGCCTCGACCCAACCGGCGGCCAGGAGCCGTCTCAGACCCGCGCCATTGGTCTCGAGCAGCCCGGCCCGGACGCGCTTGTCGGGGCCGGCCGCCAGCCGGCGCGCCTCCAGGATGGCCAGTGCATCGTCGGCGATCGGAGCGATCGTCGCGCCGCCTCCCCACGGAGAACGAAGGACGAATCCACCGATCGTCCCGTCGTCGCGCTCCAGGCAACGGGTCCCATCCGGCGTCGCCAGGGCGGTCAGCAGGTGGGAGCGGTCCTCGCCGGTCGCAGCCGCGTCGAGGACGGCGAGTGCGGGGAGGTCGGACGGCCGAAAGGGCCGGATCCGCGGATCGGGTTCTCCGGCCGCGAGCCCGGGCGCCTCGAAGATCCGATAATGGGTCTGCACCGTGAAGCCGAGGCGCTCGTAGAGCGGCCGACCCGCCTCGGTCGCGACCAGGAGCAGGGCCCGGCAGCCCGCCGCCTCGCCGGCCTCGACCGTGGCGGCCGTCAGCGCCCGCCCCAGCCCGTGGCCGCGCCGCGTCGGGTCCACCCAGATCATGCCGATCCAGCCGACCGCCCCGTTGACCGTGGTCACGCCGGTCCCGACGACGGCGCCATCGGCTTCGGCCACGAATGACCGGCAGCCCGGGTGACCGACAACGAACTCGAGCTTGATCCGACGATCCCCCCACCCCGAGCGCTCGATCGCGTCGGCTGCGGGCGCGACGTCGGCTGGGGTCATGGATCGGATCGCGGGCCGCTGCATCAGGCGATCGTAACGGGCGTCTCGGATATCATCGGGCGATGGCCACCCTCTCCCGCTCTGACGTCGAGCACGTCGCCCATCTCGCGCGCCTCGGCCTGAGCGACGAGGAGTTGACCTTGCTGGAGGGCCAGCTCAATCACATCCTGGATCAGTACGAGATCCTGACCGAGCTGCCGACCGACGACATCGCCCCGACCGCCCAGACGATCGAGCTGGAGAACATCCTGCGCGATGACGTCGTTCGCCCGTCGCTGTCCGTCGAAGCCGTCCTCGCGAATGCGCCGGCGCGGGCTGGCGACTTCATCGTCGTGCCGGCGATCCTCGACGAGCGCTGATCCGACCGTGACCGACCTGACCCGCCTCCATGCCCATCGGATGGCCGCGCTCCTCCGCTCAGGCGAGGTCTCGTCGCACGAGCTGACCGAGGCGCACCTGGTCGCCGCCGAGCGCGACAACCGGGCACTCAACGCCTGGCTGACGATCGACCGCGAGCGCGCGCTGGCTGAGGCGGACGCCGCGGATACTCGACTCGCTCGGGCGCGCGCCGGTGGCGCCGACGGCCTCGATCTGCTTCGGCCCTTGCTGGGCATCCCGGTCGCGCTCAAGGACCTGGTCTCGGTCGAGGGCGGCCAGTGCACCGCGGGTTCCCGGATCCTCGAGGGCTACCGCGCCCCGTACGACGCCCACATCACCGAACGCCTTCGCGAGGCCGGTGCGGTGATCCTGGGCAAGACCAACATGGACGAGTTCGCCATGGGCTCCTCGACCGAGCACTCCGCCTTCGGTCCGACCGCGAACCCGTGGGCGCTCGACCGCGTGCCGGGCGGGAGCAGCGGCGGCTCGGCGGCCGCGGTGGCGGCCTTTCACACGCCGCTGTCGATCGGCACCGACACCGGCGGCTCGATCCGACAGCCGGCCGCGCTGTGCGGCATCGTCGGGATGAAACCGACCTATGGCCGGGTCAGCCGCTACGGGATCGTGGCCTTCGCCAGCTCGCTCGACCAGATCGGGCCGTTCGCCCGCGACGCCCGGGATGCGGCCGCCCTGTTATACGCGATCGCCGGACGTGACGACCGGGACTCGACCTCATCGCCACAGCCGGTGCCGGCGACCCTCGCCGCGCTCCCGTCAAGCGACGACGCCGCGGCCGCGGGGCTGCGCGGCAAGCGCCTGGGCCTGCCCCGCGAGTACTTCGTGGCGGGCATGGAGCCGGGTGTCGAGGCGCGAGTGCGCGAGGCGGTCGCGACCCTTGAGGCGGCCGGCGCCACGGTCGAGGAGGTCAGCCTCCCGCACACGCAGTACGGCCTCGCGACCTACTACATCGTGGCGCCGGCGGAGGCCTCCGCCAACCTCGCCCGCTACGACGGGCTCCGCTACGGCCCGCATCGTGGCGGCGGCGACGTCCTGGCGAACTACCTTGCGACCCGCGGCGGCGGCTTCGGGCCGGAGGTCAAGCGCCGGATCATGCTCGGGACCTATGCCCTGTCGGCCGGCTACTACGACGCCTACTACCTCAAGGCGCAGAAGGTCCGGACGCTGATCAAGGCCGATTTCGATGCGCTCTGGTCGCAGGGGTTCGATGCGCTCGTCGCGCCGACCAGCCCGACCGTCGCCTTCCGCTTCGGGGAGCGGCTGGCCGATCCGGTCTCGATGTACCTGTCCGACGCCTGCACGCTGCCGGTCAACATGGCCGGGCTGCCCGGCGTCTCCATCCCGTGCGGACTCTCCGAGGGCCTCCCGGTGGGACTCCAGCTGATCGGCGCGCCGTGGTCGGAGGCCGAGTTGTTCGGCCTGGCCCGCGGCTACGAGGCGATCACCGCCGACGCGCCCTGGCGGGGGGAGGAACCGACGGACCTGTCTCTGGCGGCCGACCCCGGCACGCCCACCCCGGCCCAGCGGATGGCCGAGCTCGCCGCGAGCGGAGCTCACTGATGGGCGAGTCCGAGCGCTACGAGGCGGTCATCGGGATCGAGGTCCATTCGCAGCTCAAGACCGCGTCGAAGATGTTCTGCGGCTGCTCCACGGACTACGACGGAGCGCCGCCGAACACCCATGTCTGCCCGGTCTGCCTGGGCCTGCCGGGCGCGCTCCCGACGATCAACCGGCGGGCCGTCGAGCACGTCCTGACGACCGGGGCGGCGATCGAGGCGACCGCCCCGGTGGCCACCCGCTGGGACCGCAAGAACTATTTCTATCCCGATCTGCCGAAGGGCTACCAGATCAGCCAGTACGACCTGCCGCTGGCGTCGGGCGGGCGTCTGACCTTCGACACGTCGCAGGGTCCATTCACGGTGACGATCACCCGAGCGCACCTCGAGGAGGACACGGCCAAGCTCGTCCACGGCACGGACGCGTCGGGAGGCAAGGTCAGCCTGGTGGATTTCAACCGCTCCGGTGCGCCGTTGATGGAGATCGTCACGGAACCGGATATCCGGACCGCGGAACAGGCACGCCGCTACGCGGAGGAGCTTCAGCTCCTGCTGCGCTCGATCGGCGCGTCTGACGCGGACATGGAACGAGGCCAGCTGCGAGTCGAAGCCAACGTCTCGCTCCGGCCGCGAGGCACAGAGCCGTTCGGAACCCGGGTCGAGATCAAGAACATGAACTCGTTCCGGGCCGTGGAGCGCGCGATCACCTACGAGATCGAACGCCAGGCGGCGCTCCTGGACGCGGGCGGCGAGGCGATCATGGAGACGCGCGGCTGGTCCGACGAGCGCGGCGAGACCTACCGGATGCGAGCCAAGGAGACCTCGGACGACTATCGCTACTTCCCGGAACCCGATCTGCCGCCCCTCCACCTCGATGCATCCTGGCTGGCGGCCATCCGCGAGGCGTTGCCCGAGCTGCCGGCGGCGCGCCGCACACGCTATCGAGACGACCTGGGCCTCAGCCCGTACGACGCGGGCGTCATCGTCGCGGACCCCGATGCGATGCGGCTGTTCGAGGCGACCCTGGCGGCCGATCCGGGACTTGCAGCGAAACCGGTCGCGACCTGGGTGACCGGTGAGTACCTGAAGATCCGCAACGCCGCGGCCTCGCCGGTCGCGCTGGACCCGACCGAACTGGCCGCGATCATCGGGGCGGTCTCGGATGGCTCCATCTCGCGGGCCAACGGTCGCCAGGTGCTCGAGACGCATGTGGCCACCGCGGAGCCGGCGGCCTCGATCATCGCGGCCCGCGGATTCGTCCAGATCACCGATGCCGGAACGCTGGAGACGCTGATCGAGGCGGTCTTCGCCGCCAACCCGGCCGCTCTGGCCGACTACCACGCCGGCAAGGTCGCGGCCGTCGGCTTCCTCGTCGGCCAGGTCATGAAGTTCTCGCGGGGGCAGGCGAACGCC
>JBCLCL010000018.1:0-45500 GCA_038915815.1 Candidatus Limnocylindrales bacterium | reverse complement strand
GGTCTGGGGGATCCTCCTGGCGATTGTCCTCGAGATCCCGATCGCCCTGGCCTATGTCTGGCTCTCGACCGCCTTGCCCAGGTCGGGTGGCGACTACGTATTCCAGAGCCGGGTCCTGGGTGGCGGCATCGCCTTCACCCTGGTGATGTCCGGATTCGTGATCTGGATCCTGCAATGGGTCGCGCTGTCGGGTTGGCTGCTCAGCTACCTCGGTTTCGCCGCCCTCTTCCTCGGCCTGGGCGCCACGCTCGGAAACCAGATGTTCCTGGACTGGGCGGTCTGGTTCGCGGGGGATGGGATCGTCCCGGTCAGCATCGCCAACGCGTTCGTGGCGATGGTCATCCTGACCAGCGGCTTCAAGAACTACGTCCGGCTCCAGCGCGTGATGTGGGTGGCCATCCTGATCGCGTTCGGGTTGATGCTGCTCGTCCTGGCGACGGCGACGACCGCCAGCATCGCCGGATCGCTCAATGCGTTCTCGTCGTCGATCGGCGGTTCGTCGACGTTCTACGAGGACGCGATCGCGGCGACCGTCGCAGCTGGCGTCGATACCAACCCGCCGTTCAGCTTGCTCGCGACCTTGCTCATCGCCCCGATCGCGTGGACGTCGCTCCAGTGGGCGACCTACTCGACGCAGCAGAACGGTGAGATCAAGGACGCCCGGTCATTCCAGAGCCAGGCGTTCATCATCGTCGGCTCGCTGATCGTCACGGGCCTGCTCCTGGCGCTCCTCGCCTTCGTCCTGGAGCGGGCGATCGGCACGGAGTTCCTGTATGTAGCCGGCGCCGGCTACTGGTCCGGCGTCGCGGAGTCGACGTTCAACGGCGTCTACCTCTGGCCGAACATCATCGCCATCGCCGTCTCGGCGAGCCCGATCGTGGTCCTGCTGATCAGCTTCGGCTTCATCATGAACGGTCACCAGATCGTCCATAACTGCTACATCGGGATGACCCGGGTCATGGTCGCCATGTCGCTCGACCGCCTCCTGCCGGAGTGGGTCAGCCGCGTGAACGATCGCTTCCATACCCCGGTCAACGCGCACCTGGTCTATTTCCTGGCCAGCATCCCGGTGATCCTGTTGTACAACAACTTCGTCTACGGCGAAGGGGACGACAACACGGTATGGGGGTCGCTGACCCTCGGGGTCACGTTCGCGTGCGGCTACGTCTTCGTCGCCACGGCGCTGGCCGGGGCCCTGCTGCCCTTCCGCGCCAAGGCCCTGTACGACGCGTCGCCCGGAGCCAGCTACACCATCGGTGGGTTCCCGGCCGTCACCGTGGTCGGGCTGCTCGGGTTCGTGACGGGATCGGTCTTCCTGTTCCTGTTCGCGACCAATGCCGAACTCGGGCTGACCAGTGACCTCGCGTATACCATCGTGGGTGGGGTCCTCGTCTTCTCCGCCATCTGGTATGTCGCGACCAAGATGGCGCGGCGCTCGGCGGGCATCAATGTTGACTTCGCGTTCAAGGAGATCCCGCCCGAGTGAGCCTTCGGCTCCAAGCGGCTGCAGCGGCCCGGGCGACCACGTCGCCCGGGCCGATCTATGCCTGGACCGCCTCCAGCCAGCCTTCCAGGTCCGGGCCATCGAGCTTCGCCGCCGCACGAGCCCAGCGCAACTCGGCCCATCGAATGAAGTCGTAGTTGATCGTCGAGATTCGTGCCTGGATCGCCGCCCAGAGGGTCCAGCCGACGTCCGACATGATCATCTGCACCTGCATCCGGGCGAGCAGGGCGGGGGAAGCCTCGCCGAAGTAGGCAGCGCACAGCTCGCGGATGCGATCGTCGTCGAAGCCCAGCTCCTGGCACGTGTTGCCCAGCTCGAACGCGGGATCACCGTTGCCGCTGTACTCGTAGTCGACGATCCAGAGCCGCCTGCCGTCGTCCAGGTAGTTCTCGGCGAGCAGGTCGTTGTGGCAGGGGACCGTCGGCAGGGGACGAGCGGCGAGGGCTGCCTCGATGCGCGGGAGCAAGGGCAGGTGTTCGCGATACCCGACGGGGACCGGGATGCCCCGGGCGTCCACGAGGGCGAGATAACGCTCCGCCAGGCGGAACATGTCGAAATCGTCGCGGAAGCGTGGGCCGGCGTGGAGGCTTCGCAGCGTCCCGGCGATCCGGCTCGGCATCCCGGGCGCCGCGAGGGCATCGTTGGACATCGTTCGGGCCGTCAGCCATTCGAGGACGAAGACGTCCCACTCCGGCAGGACGTGGAGCAGCCGCGGCGTGACGCCGGCCACGGCGGCTGCGCGAGTGTTGTGCAGCTCGTTGCCGCGATCCACGGCCAGCAGGTCCGTCCCGGCCCCCGGGATCCGAACGAAGACCGGGCTGCCGTCCACCTCCGCCCGGTAATTCTGGTTGGTCAGGCCGGCCGGGATGGGCGTGACCGTCACCGTCCGTCCGGCCCAGTCCGGGATGGCGGCGATGACCTGGTCGATGGTCGGGGTCACGTGTCGTTCTGCCTCCTCACCGGAGCGTAGCGCAGCCGGGAGGCGGCGGGGCGTTCACCAGCGATCCGCGACGCCCCCGGACAGCCGCTACCCTGTGGTCGGTCGGAGGGTCATCCCAGCAGGAGTGTCAGCGACGGTGATGGAACATGCCCGGGCGGTGATCATCGGTGGCGGCGTCGGCGGGACGTCGATCGCCTACCACCTCGCCGAGTTGGGCTGGACCGAGATCGTCCTGGTCGATCGCGCGGAGTTGACCTCCGGTTCGACCTTCCACTCGGCCGGTCTGGTCGGCCAGCTGCGCAGCTCGGTCACCCTGACCCGGATGATGATGTACGGCGCCGACCTCTACCGACGGCTCGCCGCCGAGACCGGGAGTGATCCCTCCTGGCATGAGGTCGGGTCGCTCCGGCTCGCCTCGAGTCCGGAGCGGTTCGAGGAGCTCCGTCGGCAGGTCGGCTGGGCCAGGACCTTCGGGCTGCCCCTCGAGCTGATCGGCTCGGCCGAGGCCCAGGCGCTCTTCCCGCTGATGTCCACTGAGGGCGTCCTGGGAGCCGTCTATCTCCCGACCGACGGCTGGCTGGACCCCTCCGGCCTGGCGCTCGCACTGGCGGCCGGCGCACGCTCACGCGGGGCGCAGATCCGCACCCACACCCGCGTCGTCGCGATCGGCACCGAACGTGGCCAGGTGACCGGGGTGACCGTGGAGCAGCGTGGCGAGCGCTCGGAGATCCGGGCCGAGGTCGTGGTCAACGCCGGGGGCATGTTCGCCCCCGAGATCGGCCGGATGGTCGGCGTCAACGTGCCGATCATCCCGATGGCCCACCAGTATCTCTTCACCGAGCCGATCGAGGGGGTCGACCCCGGCTTGCCACAGCTGCGCGATCCGGACAACCTCGTCTACTTCCGCGAGGAGGTCGGCGGCCTGTGCATGGGCGGCTACGAGCGTGACCCGGCGCCGTGGGCTCTGGATGGCATCCCGCCCGACTTCAACGGCAAGCTCCTGGCACCGGACATGCCGCGGTTCGAGTCGATCATGGCGGGGGCGATCCGGCGCGTTCCGAGCATCGCCGATGCCGGTGTCAGTCGGGTCATCAACGGCCCGGAGGCCTTCACGCCGGACAACGAGTTCATCCTGGGCGAGTCGGAGGTGCGCGGGTTCTTCGTGGCGGCCGGGTTCTCCGCCCACGGGATCGCCGGTGCCGGTGGGATCGGGCGGCAGATGGCGAGCTGGATCACCGAGGGCGAGCCGGAACTCGATCTCTGGAAGATGGACATCCGCCGGTTCGGACCGGCCTACCGGTCGCAGGCCTACACGCTGGCCCGCTCGATCGAGAACTACGCGACCTACTACGACATCCACTACCCGAACGAGGAACGGCAGGCCGGTCGGCCGCTGCGCACTTCGCCGACCTACGAGACCCTCGCCGGGCTCGGCGCCTCGTTCGGCGAGAAATCCGGCTGGGAGCGGCCGAACTGGTTCGAATCGAATGCGGCTGCCGGCGATGAGTCGCTGCGGCCGCGCGGCTGGGCCGGGATGCACTGGTCGCCGGCGATCGGTGCCGAGGCGCTCGCGACGCGGCGGGCGGCCGGCCTGTTCGACGAGACCTCCTTCGCGAAGCTTGAGGTCGCCGGGGCGGGCGCCGGCGCGTTCCTCGGCCGGATGTGCGCCAACGACGTCGATCGGCCGGTCGGCTCGATCGTCTATACCCAGCTGCTCGACCGGCGGGGCGGGATCCAGGCCGATCTGACCGTCACCCGCCTGGAGGCCGACCGCTACCTGCTGGTGACGGGCACCGCCGTCGGCACCCACGATGCGGCCTGGCTCCGCCGGCACCTGCCGGACGACGGCTCGGTGGTGCTCCGGGATCTCACCGCCAGCCGCGTCTGTTTCGGCCTGTGGGGCCCGCGGGCGCGCGACATCCTGGCGTCGGTCACGCGTGACGATGTCTCCGATGCCGGCTTCCCGTACCTGACCGCGCGCGAGATCACCGTCGGCTCGGTGCCCGTCCTGGCCCTCCGGGTGACCTACGTCGGTGAGCTTGGCTGGGAGCTCTATGCGCCCACGGAATACGGTCGGGCGCTCTGGGCGACGCTCTGGGAGGCCGGTGCCCCGCACGGCATGGTCGCTGCGGGCTACCGGGCGATCGACGCGCTCCGTCTCGAGAAGGGCTATCGCGTCTGGTCCAGCGACATCACGCCGGACGAGACGCCCTACGACGCAGGCCTCGGGTTCGCCGTCGCACTGGACAAGGAGCCCGAGTTCCTGGGCCGCGATGCGCTCGTCGCTGCAAAGGCGGCCGGTCCGCGCAAGCGCCTGCGCTGCCTCGTGCTCGACGATCCGCGTTCGGTCTGCCTCGGGAACGAGCCGGTCCGGCTCGGCGGCGAGATCGTCGGACGGGTCACCTCGGGCGGCTACGGCTTCGCCGTCGAGCGCTCGATCGCCTATGCCTACCTGCCGCCGTCGGCCGCGATCGGGACGCGTGGCGAGGTGGAGGTCTTCGGCGAGTGGGTCGGCTTCGAGGTCGCCCGCGAGCCGCTCTGGGATCCGGAAGGCGCGAGGATCCGCTCGTGAGTGCCACGACGGCCCCGTTCGGTTCGGACTGGTCCGCCTCGCTCCGGCGAGGGACGGACGCCGAGCTGCGCGGCTGGCTCGAGGTCGCGATGGCCGCCTGCGACGAGGCTGACGGGATCGCCCGGGCCCATTTCCGGCGTGACCTGCAGATCGACACGAAGCCCGACCGCTCGCTCGTGACCCAGGCCGATACCGCCATCGAGCGCATGATCCGCGAGCGTCTCGCCGCGGCCTTCCCGGATCATGGCCTGATCGGCGAGGAGTACGGCACCGAAGCCGGCGATGCGGCCGTCCGGTGGTACATCGACCCGATCGACGGGACGCACAACTTCATCCGCGGAGTTCCGCTCTTCGGAACTCTCCTCGCGGTCGAGCGCGACGGGGAACTGCAGGCTGGGGTGCTGTCCGCCCCCGCGCTGGACGAGCGATGGTGGGCGTGGCGGGCCGGGGGAGCGTGGGCGCGCAACCGGGGTCAGGCGCCGCGTCGGATCCGCGTATCGGGCGTGACGAACCTGGCCGATGCCCAGATCCTGTACGGGTCCGGTCGGGACATCGCGGCGTCCGGCCGTGCGCCGGGCTTCGATCGCCTCCTCCGGGACGTCTGGCGGGAGCGTGGCTTCGGCGACTTCTGGGGCTACGCCCTCGTCGCGGAGGGCGCCGCCGAGGCGATGGTCGAGGTCGACCTGTCGGCCTGGGACGCCGCGGCGCCGCTGCTGCTCGTCGAGGAAGCCGGTGGCCGGGCGACTGACTTCGACGGTCGCCGCGCGGTCGACAGCGGGACGTTCCTGGCCTCGAACGGGTTTCTCCACGAGCTCGTCCGGGAGCGCCTGCTGGAGTCATAGCGGGCGGTTGCGCGCGTCTGGGATCTCCCGGCCCGCCGGGCGCCAGGATGTCCTGGCGGTGAGATGCATGTCGGATGCCTCGGCTTGGTTGACAGCGCAACGACTCGTCGAGTGTACCTCGTTGCGTCAGCAACGAGATGCTCCGCCGGAGCTCCAGCACGCGAAAGGAACGCGAGACACGCCATGGAAACCTGGAAGATCGATCCTGCCCACACGGACGTTGCTTTCTCCGCCAAGCACATGATGGTCACCACCGTGCGCGGCAAGTTCGACCAGGTCGAGGGAGAGCTCCTGCTCGACGAAGGGAACCCGACGAACTCGCGCGGCGAGATCCGGGTCTCCGCTGCCAGCGTCTCGACCGGGTTCGAGCAACGCGATCAGCACCTCCGTTCGGCCGACTTCTTCGACGCCGCGAACCAGCCGTGGATCGTGGCGACGGTGACCGCCATCGAGCAGAAGGGCGATCGCCACGTCGTCCACACCGGCGTCACGATCCGGGGCATCACCCGCTCGGTCGCCTTTGATGCCGAGTTCCTCGGCGTCGTGAAGAACATGCAGGGCGGCCGCCACGCGGGCTTCCACCTGGACGGCAAGGTGAACCGCGAGGACTGGGGCCTCACCTGGAACATGGGTCTCGAAGCGGGTGGCTGGCTGGTCGGCAAGGAGATCAAGCTGGAGATCGACATCGCCGCCGACAGCGTCGCCGCCGGTCAGGAGGCCCACGCCGGGGCTGTGTAAGCTGACTCCAACGAGTCGCCAATTTGCTGCATCCGAGTTGCATCACCTGCGGAAGCCCACCCCCGCCGCGGGCGTAGCCTCCACGTCATGGCCGACGAGGGGCCCGTCGAGCGACACGTCGAGCCTTGCGAGGAGGGTCGAACGCGTCTCGTCGGTCAGCAGACCGCCGAGGAGGTTGGCGGTCGCGGCGTCGATCAGGACTTCGATCGCCTCGCGACGCTGCTCCGGAGGTTCCAGGGCGCCGCTGAAATAGACCGCGCCGAGAGCGGCGACGCGGTAGCGGCCGAGCGCCCATTCGATGATCGAATGGGCGCAGTTCCCGGAGCGCGGCGAGCCGGCCCACACCCGTCGCCACGGCCTCGGCCTCCGCGCGCGCCAAGCCCAGCGCCGCCGGGTCCTCAGGCGGGATCGGCCCGTGCGGAATGGCCTGCCAACCCCAGCGGTCCAGCCCGTCCAGGATCGCGCCGACCGATTCGGCCGGATCGGATCGATCCGTGGATCCCGTCATCGGCCTCTCACCCCGTCATGCCGGAGCTCAGGCTCCGGCGGCGACCAGGCTCTCCTCGAGGATCCCCAGCGCCAGATCCACCTCGTCGGCGGTCGTCACGAGCGGCGGGATGATCCGCGACACGTTGCCGTACGTGCCGGCGGACAGGACGATCAGCTTGCGCTCGAGCGCCCCGGCGATGACCCGCCTGGTGAGCTCCACGTCCGGTACGCGGCCGTCGCCGACGCCCGGCCTGACGAACTCCATGGCCACCATGCAGCCGAGGCCGCGCACGTCGCCGATCGTCGGATGGTCCGCCTGGAGCTCCCTCAGTCCGCCGACCAGCTGTGCGCCACGGGCGCGGGCGTTGGCGACGAGGTCTTCGTCCTCGATCACGTCGAGGGTCGCGAGCGCGGCCGCGCACGAGACGACGTTGCCGCCGTAGGTCCCGCCATGGGTGCCAGGAGCGAACCGCTCCAGAAGCTCCGTGCGGGCCAGGATCCCGGAGAGCGGCAACCCGGACGCGATTCCCTTGGCGATGACCAGGATGTCCGGCTCAACGTCCCAATGGCGCACGGCGAACATCTCGCCGGTTCGCCCGAACCCAGTCTGGACCTCGTCGGCGATGAGCAGGATGCCGTGCTCGCGGGTGATCTCGCGGAGGCGGGGAAGGAAGGTCGGTGGGGGAACGACGTAGCCGCCCTCGCCCTGGACCGGTTCGACGATGATCGCCGCGACCCGGTTCGGGTAGATCACCTGGTGGAAGAGGAGATCCAGCTCCGCCTCCCAGTCGCAGCTGCAGTTCGCATCGGGAGCGTGCCCGCCCCCCGCGGCGCGATAGCAGTACGGGAACTTCGTGTGGTAGACGCTCCCCGGCAGCGGCTCGAAGGCGGCCCGGTAGACGTCCTTCGCCGTGGTCAGGGCCATCGTCTGGGCGGTCCGGCCGTGGAACCCGCCGCGGAACGCGATGATCACCGGCCGGCCGGTCGCCACCCGCGCGAGCTTGACCGCGGCCTCCACGGCCTCGGCGCCCGAGTTGGACAGGAACGCCCCCCACGGGCCGCCCGGGAGCAGCCCGGTGAGCCGCTCATAGAGGCGCAATCCGGGTTCGTGATAGACGATGTTCTGCTGGCCGTGGAGCAGCTTGGCGGCCTGGGCCTGGATCGCCGCGACGACCCTCGGGTGGGCGTGGCCGGTGTTCGTGACGCCGATCCCCGACGAGTAGTCCAGGTAGCGCCCCCCGTCGGCCGTGATCAGCCACGACCCCTCGCCGCGGTCCACGTCGAGATTCGTGATTCGCCCCCAGACGGCCGGCACGACCGTGTGATCGGGTAGTCGCGAAGCGGGTCGCCCAGCGGGCAACGCTCCGGTCTCGGCGGTTTCGACCATGATCAGGCCTCCGATTCGGTCAGGACGGCGCGGTCGGGCGCGTCAGTACGGCGGCTTGGCGCCACCGGCGGCAACGGCCGATTCGCCCGCGATTGGAAGAACGTCGTCAGCGCCACGAAACCGACCGCGATCAGGAAGAACGCGGTCCCGATGACGTTGACCTGGACCGGGACTCCGACGCGGGCCGAGCCCCAGATGAAGATCGGGAAGGTCGAGGTTCGACCGGCCGTGAAACTGGTGATCACGTAGTCGTCGATCGACAGGCTGAACGCGAGAAGGGCGGCGGCCATGATCCCGGGCAGGATCATCGGGAAGGTGACTTTCCAGAAGGTCGCCCACTCGTTGGCCCCCAGGTCCATCGCCGCCTCCTCGAGGTGGCGGTCGAACCCATAGAGCCGGGCCCGGACGGTGACGACGACGTAGCTGATGTTGAACATGATGTGGGCGACCAGGATGGTCAGGAAGTTGGTCGGGAAGAACGGCGGCTGGCCGATCGCCACGAAGAGGGTCAGCAGCGACGCACCCAGCACGATCTCCGGGGTCGCCATCGGCAGGAAGATCAGGACGTTCGTCGCACTCGAGCCGCGGAAGCCGTAACGCACGAGGGCCAGGGCGATCAGCGTCCCAAGGATGGTCGCCGCGACCGTCGACACCAGGGCGACGACGATGCTCGTGCGCACGACGTCGAACAGCTGTGGCACCCCGAACGGGTCGAGCCACGCATCCAGGCTGAAGCCGTGCCAGGTCAGATTGCTCTTGCCCGGCGGGTCGTTGAACGAGAAGAGGGCCATCACCGCCACCGGCAGCATCAGGTAGAGGATCGCGAAGGCGGTATAGACGTAGAGCAGGTACCGGTCGAGGAACCTGCTCACGACTTCGCGGCGCGGTCGGCGCCGCGGAACGGCGGCCATCGAAGCGCTCATCCTGAACTCGTCAATTCCTTGGTCCCGAGCAGCCGGGCGTAGATCCCCACGGCCACCAGGATGCCGGCCATCAGCATGAAGCTGAGCGCCGCGGCGGTCGGGTAGTCGTTGTTCTCCAGGAAGCGGCTCTGGATCACGTTGCCGATCATCTTCGTCTGGGTGTTGCCCAGCAGCTCGGCGTTGACGAAGTCGCCCATCGCAGGGATGAACGTCAGCAGCGACCCGGCGAAGACCCCGGGCAACGAGAGCGGCAGGATGATCCGGACGAATGACTCGGAGAGGAAGAGCGCCCCGATCAGGATGCCGGCGATGACCCCGGCGACGGCGAAGGCGATCACGTCGTATTCGAACGCCGCGGCGAGGCCGCCTGCGAGCACGCCCCCGACGATCCCGCCGGCGATCGAGCCACCCGGCCGCCATGGTCCGGCGAAGAGGTCCTTGGCGGCTTCCACCAGGCGCCCGTCGATCTTCTCGAGCGAGACATAGATCGGCAGGGTCATGAACGGCAGGAAGTTGTAGGCGATCCCGGCGACGACCGCGGTCGGCGTGGCCAGGACCCGGAAGTCCGGACCGAGCAGGCCGAGATCCTTGAGCGGCCCGAACAGGATCCCGTCATCGCCCAGGATGATCTTCCAGCTCTGCGTCCGCAGCAGGAAGCTGGTGAAGAACGGCGCGATGACCAGGAAGAGCAGCAGGCTCTTGTAGCGGCCACCGCGGAACGCGATGGTGTAGGCGAGCGGGTAGGCGATCAGGAAGCAGATCAGGGTGGCCGCCGCGCCGTAGACGATCGACCGCCCGAACTGCGGGCCGTAGCGCCCGAGCGCCTCCGGGTAGGTGGTCCAGTTCGCCAGCGAGACCGTGAAGCCCGTCTCGAGCGTGCCGGACCAGAACGAACTGATGAACATCTGGATGCTCGGGTAGACGTAGAAGACGAGCAGCCAGAGGATGCCGGGCGCCAGCAGCAGGTACGGCGTCAGGCGGTTGAGCCAGTGCCGCGCGCCCATCGAGCGGTGGCCCCTGTCGCTCTGCTAGTTGCCGGTCAGCGCGGAGAACTTGTCGTTGAAGACGGTCTCATCGGCCTCGGACAGGGATCTGAAGATCTTGACCTTGGCCAGGACGTCGGCGGGCGGGAAGATGAGCGGGCTGGCGGCCAGGTCGGGATCCGCGGCGGCGAGGACCTCCTGGGCACCCTTGACCGGGGTCACGTAGTTGACCCACGCGGCGATCTGGGCAGCGATCGTGGGGTCGTAGACGAAGTCGATCATCAGCTCGGCGGTGTACTTGTTGGCCGCACCCTTGGGGATGAGCAGGTTGTCCGTCCAGAGCATGCCGCCCTCGTCCGGGAGTTGCCAGACCAGGGTCTCCTTCTCGGCCTGCTTGGCGATGACGTCGCCGGACCAGGCCATCGCCAGCACGACGTTGCCGGAGACGAGATCCTCGGCGTACTCGTTGCCCGTGAACGCCCGGATGATCCCGGCGTCGAGCGCCTTCTGGATCTCGGCCACGGCCAGGTCCAGATCCGCCAGCGTGGCCTGACTGGGATCCTTGCCGAGGTGGTGGAGGGTCAGCCCGATCGTGTCGCGCATCTCGGTCAGGAAGGTCACCTTGCCCCTCCAGCGCGGATCGTCGGTCCAGAACGCAGCCAGGCTGGTCAGGTCGCCGGTCACCGCGCTATCGAAGCCCAGGCCGGTCATGCCCGACTGCCACGGGGCGTGATGATCGTCGGTCGGGTCGAAGTCGACGCCCTTGTAGACGTCCTGCATGTTGGCGACCTTGTTCGGCATGTTGGCCAGGTCGAACGTCTCGGTCCAGCCCAGCCGGATCAGGCGAGCCGCCATCCAGTCGGTCAGGACCACCAGGTCCCAGCCGCTGTCCTGGCCGCCGTCGAGCGCCGGCCGGATCGTCCCGAAGAACTCGTCGTTGTCGTTGATGACCTCGGAGTAGTTGACCACGGTGCCGTACTTCGCGGTGAAGTCCTCGAGGGTCTTGTGCTTGGTCGAGTCGTTCTCGTCGGTGTCGATGTAGAGCGGCCAGTTCGCCCAGTTCAGTTCGGCTGACGGCGATGGCGCGGCCCCGTCGGAAGCGGGCGGAGCCTCGCTGGTGCTCCCGGCCGGCGTCTCGGTCGGCGTCTCGGCGGGAGCCGAACTCCCGGTCCCGGCGGTCGAGCAGGCAGCGACGAAGGCGGCGGCGCCGGTCAGCGCCGTCCCCTGCAGGAAGCGGCGACGTGTCAGTTCCGCGGTAAGGCGCGTCTCGGATCCGGTCATGGGTCTCCTCTGGTCACGTGGACCACCGGCATTCAGGCCGGCACTGCAGGTTCGCTCAGGCCCGGCGCCGGGCCGGCGCCCCCTGAGTCGTGGACGATGAAGCTGTGGTCGGGCGACCAGGTCACCCGGACGGCCTCCCCGGGCGCCCATAGCTCGGCGCGCGTGGCTCGCTCCACGTTCTGCTCGTAGACCGTCAGGAGCACGCCTCCGCGCGCCTCGATCTGGTATTGCGTGCTGACGCCAAGATACGACGCGTCGCGCACGATGCCGCTCAGCTCATTGTGGCCCGTTGGCGCGGCCTCCGACGGCTGGCGCAGGCGGATCTTCTCGGGTCGCACGCCGACGCTGACGGCGGTCTGGCCGTCGGTCGTGCCGCGCGGGGCGCGGATCCGCGAATCGTCGGCCAGGCGGACGGTCACGTACGAGGGATCGGTCCCCTCCACCGAACCCGCCAGCAGGTTGCTGATCCCCAGGAATCCGGCCACGAAGCGAGTGGCCGGCCGTTCGTAGAGGCTTTCCGGGTCACCGAGCTGCTCGTAGTGGCCGCTGTTCATGACGGCGATCCGATCGGACATCGTCATCGCCTCCTCCTGGTCGTGGGTCACGTAGATGAAGGTGATCCCGACCTCCTGCTGGATCCGCTTCAGCTCGACCTGCATCTGGCGCCGCAGCTTGAGGTCCAGGGCGCCGAGCGGTTCGTCGAGCAGGAGGACCGCCGGCCGGTTGACCAGCGCGCGGGCGAGGGCGACCCGCTGCGCCTGACCGCCGGAGATCTGGGTCGGCTTGCGCTGCTCGTAGCCCGGCAGTTCGACCAGCTTGAGCATCTCAGCGACGCGGGCCTTGATCTCGGCGTCCTTGACCTTGCGCCGGCGCAGGCCAAAGGCCACGTTCTCGAAGATCGTCAGATGCGGAAAGAGGGCGTAGCTCTGGAAGACCGTGTTGACGTTGCGCTTGTAGGGCGGCAACCAGGTCACGTCCCGGCCCTGCAGTTCGATCAGCCCGGAGGTCGGCTCCTCGAAGCCGCCGATCAGCCGCAGCGTGGTCGTCTTGCCGCAGCCGGATGGGCCCAGCAGACTGAAGAACTCCCCATGGAGGACTTCCAGGTCGATGTGGTCCACGGCGACCGCTTCGCCGAACTTCTTGACCACGTCCACGAGCCTGACGTTAACGGTCGGCACGGCGGTTTGACACTCCTGGGACAGATGGCGACCAGCTGCTGCCAAGCGGGGATGGCGACGAACAGGCTTGTCGCGCGGAGTGTAAAGGATACGCAGCAGCTTGCCGGCCTCCGACCACATCGCCGCGCCCTTCGCCGGAGCGCAGTAGGATATCGACGCGTCCGCCGTCATAACAGCGCAGCGCGTGCCGCCACGCGAAGGGACTCCACCGCTCATGCTCAGCCTTACCCACGACGCCGTCATCAATGCCATGCGAACGGTCCAGGAGCCCGAACTCGGGAAAGACCTGATCACCCTGGACATGGTCAAGAACGTCGTCATCGAGGGCTCCTCGGTCGCGATGACCATCGAGCTGACGACGCCCGCCTGCCCGCTCAAGGACCAGATCGAGGGCGCCACTCAGGCGGCACTCGGCGGCATCGGGGCGATCGGGGTCAAGATCACCTGGGGCGCCATGGTCCGCCGCTCGCAACCACGCCAGGCGGAACAGCTCGTTCCGGACGTCAAGAACATCATCGCCGTCGCGTCCGGCAAGGGCGGCGTCGGCAAGAGCACGGTCAGCGTTAACCTCGCGGTCGCATTGGCCCAGGCCGGCGCCTCGGTCGGCTTGCTCGACGGCGACATCACCGGCCCCAATATCCCGCTGATGATGGGCCTGGAGGGCCAGCCGAAGGCGAACGCCAACAACAAGATCACGCCGCTCGAGCGTTACGGTGTCAAGACGATTTCGATCCAGTTCTTCGTCCCCGAGGGACAGCCGATCGTCTGGCGCGGACCGCTGATCGGCGGCGCCATCCAGCAGTTCCTCCGGGACGTGGACTGGGGCGAGCTGGACTACCTCGTGATCGATCTGCCGCCGGGCACCTCCGATGCGCAACTGACCCTGGCCCAGGCCGTGCCGATCTCGGGTGCTGTCCTGGTGACCACCCCACAGGAAGTCTCCCTCGCGGACGTCGGCAAGGCGCTCGCGATGTTCCAGCGGCTGAGCGTCCCGGTCATCGGGCTGGTCGAGAACATGACCGCATTCGCCTGCCCACACTGCGGCGAGCTGACCGAGATCTTCGGGCGCGGTGGTGGCGAGCGCTTCGCGACGACCCATGGGCTGGAGTACCTCGGTGGCGTGCCATTGGACATCACGGTCCGCCAGGGCGGCGATGTCGGCGTTCCGGCGGTCGCCCAGCGCGAACCGGGCCCGGCCGCGAAGGCCCTCACCTCGATCGCCCAGACGGTGGCGGCGCGGATGAGCGTCCGGGCGGCGCAGAACGTGGGTCAGCCGGTCCTGACCATCTCCTGATCCGGGGGGTCGGCCGGCGCCGGTGAGACCGTCACGGTGAGTCCGGGGACGGCCGGTCGGATCCACCGGCCGGCCGCCGCGCAGAGCGCTTCGATCTCGGCCCTGCGAGCCGGGGCGTAGTGGACGAGCAAGGCCGACCGCACCTCCGCTCTGGTAGCCAGCTCGATCGCTTCCGGCGCGGTGAGGTGGCCTCGTTCCAGATCGTCGTGGCTCGCTGAGGCGAGCGCCGACTCGACCAGCAGCAGGTCCGCGTCGCGCGCGAAGTCGATCATCCTGTCGCTCGGACCGGTGTCGCCCGTGTAGACGAGTCGCACCCCGTCCGGCGCCTCGACCGCCAGGCCCCACGCCGGGATGTAATGGCGGCCGCGGATGAACCGAACGGTCAGCGGTCCCACCTGCAGCGGACGATCCGGGTCGTACTCGACCATGGCATAGGCCGCGTCGAAGAACCCGGTGCGCTCGGAGATGGCCGTCGCGAGGGCGTCCATCCGGGCCCGACCACCGGGTGGCAGGTGGACCGGCAGGGGAACGGCGGCGGCCTCCCCCCAGGGATAGAGATATCGAAGGCCGGCCAGGTCGAGGTAATGGTCGGCATGCATATGGCCGACGATCACGCCATCGAGTTCGGATGGATCGAGCACGTCCTGGAGCGAGCGGACGACGCCCAGGCCGACGTCGAGCAGCAGGGCGGTCTCCTCCCACTCGACGAGGAATCCGGCGGCCGCGGAATCCCGGTGGGGTGCCGCACTCGCATTCCCGAGGACGCTCAGGCGGAGGCGACCGGTGGTGTCGGCAGTCATCCGCGACATCCTACGGTGTGGCGGACCGGTCGAGCGCACGCCTGCGACACCTGGGCCGCCGAGGCAGCCACTCCCCGGTCAAGCCTCCGGGACCGCATCCCGGAGCGTTTCGAGGAGCCAGGCGGCGGCCGCCAGGGCCGAGCGCGACCGACCGAGCGGACCGGTCAGGAAGACGAGGCGCCGAACCGTGCTCTCGCCCGACCGGGTCGAGACGGCGATCGAGACGGCGGTATCGCCGGTCCTCGGGCGGGCACGGACGGCCACGCCCACGTCGGCGTCCCCGAGCTGTCGGGCGCGGCGCGCGAAGTCGATGAGATCGTCCGCACCTGCCTGTGCCGCCGGCGCGCCTGGCGAGAGGATCTCGGCGAAGCGCAACCATTCGCGGTCACCAAGCAACGCGGCGAGACTCCCGCCCGTCCCGATCTCGACCGCGGCCAGCGTCCAGTCGAGTTCGCCGAGCCGTGCCCCGATCGCCTCGCTCCAGCTCGTCTCCCCGGTCGCCCAGACGTGCTTGCCGACGAGCCCGAGCACGGCGGCGGCGGCGGCTTCGACGAGCTGCTCGGCCGTGTGCGGCGGCGCGGCGGTCGCAGAGATCCTGATGTCCACGGCTTCCGCCCGGGCATAGGTCGCCACGACGGGGTTGGTGGCTCGCAGGATGGTTTCCCCCAGCCGGTCAGCCACCTGCGATTCGCCGATCCCGGTCAACCGGTACGTCCGGGTGGCGACCTCCGCGCCGAGGCCGCGTCCGCGCAGCAGCGGGAGGACCTCGCCCGCCCACATCGGGCGCATCTCGCGGGGCGGTCCGGGCAGCGCCACCACGACGCGTCCATCGGCGCGGGTGACGAACCAGCCCGGCGCGGTCCCGTTCGGATTGGGCAGGGGAGTGGCCGACGGGATCAGCCAGGCCTGCTTGAGGTTGAGTCCAGGGAACGGCATCCCGCGCCGGCTCCACAGCTCGCGGAGCCACGCCTCGAGGTCCGGATCGACCACCGGTCTCTCGCCCCACGCGGCCGCGATCGCCTCGCGGGTCAGGTCGTCCGGCGTCGGACCCAGGCCGCCGGTCGAGACCAGCAGGTCCACGCGCCCCAGACTTGCGCGGATGGCTTCGGTGACGGCGTCCAGGTCGTCGGGCAACGCCGTCAGCCGGACCACCCGGACGCCGAGGGCCGTCAGCGAACGAGCCAGTTCGCCGGCGTTCGTGTCGCGGGTGTCGCCGACGGTCAATTCGGTGCCGACGCTCAGGAGCTCGGCCGTCAGCAGGTGTCGAGGTTCGGGAGAGGACATGTTCGGCAGGGTACCCCGCGGCGCGATCCCGACAAGCGCCGGGCAGGTCCTCCCGGGCCGAATGGCCGGGTGGCGCTGGTATCATCGAGCCATCCCGCGCCCCGCCGGGCGCTCGATCCCCAGCCGGAGAGCCACCCTGGACGATCCGTCGCCGAGCCCGCCGCCCCCGGGATCAACGCCTCCGCACAGGCCGCCGCCAGGCCTTCGAGCGCAGCTGCTTGCCATCCGCGACGCGGCTGTTGCCCTCGTCGGGGCCCATATCGACCTGGCGAAGACCGAGCTGTCCGAGATCGCCGGTCGAATCGGGCGGGTTGTCGCGCTCGCGGCCCTGGCGATCAGCGTGGTCCTGCTGGCCGGCCTCCTCGGCGTGCTCGGCGTCGCGCTCTTCCTCGGCGAGTGGCTGCTCGGTTCACTCGGCTGGGGCGTGCTCCACGGGATCCTGGCGCTCAGCGGCATCGCCGTTGCAGCGGGATCGCTGGCCCTCGGGGTCGCCGCTGGCCGGCTCGCCCGGTCGCTCCTCGTCGGGGTGATCGCGGCGGTCGTCATCGGAGTCATGCTCGGTCTCGAGTGGCCGAACCAGCTTTTCTCGGTCGTCGGTGAAGCGGCCCGCCTCAACGTCAGCGAGGGCGAGCGACCGCTGGTCGTCGGCCTGCTGGTCGGCGCGCTGATCGGCGTGCTCGTCGGTATCGCCGCCGCGATCCGGATCGAATCGGGCGGTGGCAGGCTGGCCGCCATCGTCGGGATGGCGATCGTCGGCGCTGCGATCTGCCCGTTCAGCGCCATCACCTTCGGGCCTCAGGTCGGGGCCGGCGTCGGGATCACCATCGGCTACCTCAGCTGGATCGCGCTGATGGGCGTGGACGTGGTCAGCGGCGGGATCGACGTGGACGGCCTCAAGGAGCGCTTCTATCCGTCGCAGACCATCGAAACCGGCAAGGAGACAGTCGAGTGGCTACAGAAACGGATGCCGCCCGGGATCGGGTCCTAGCGGCACGCGCGGCGCTGGGCGAGCAGCTCGAGACGCTCGAGGCCTCGGCCCGGGCTGCGATCGACATCCCGGCCAAGGTCCGGCGCAGTCCGGCCAGGGCCGCCGCGATCGCCGGGGGCGCCGGGTTCGTGCTGCTCGGCGGTCCGAAGCGGCTGTTCGGTGCCGCGAAGCGAGCGGTCTTCGGTCCGTCGGCCCCACTCCCCGAGCGGATGCTCCCCGACGAGATCGAGAAGACCCTGCGCGAGCTTGGCCACGACGGCGACAAGGTCCGTGGTGCGCTCGAGCGGGACTTCGCCACCTATGCCAGGGCAGCCAGCCGGGAACGCGACCTCGCGGGGCTGGTCGCAACCTCGGTCGCCAAACCGCTTCTGACCCGGGGCGCGCGGGCCGCCGCGGAATGGATCTTCCGGTCGGACGGCGAGGGCTTTCAGGCGCGCCTCGCCGAGGTTCGCGCTCGGGCCGGGGTGGAGGCAGCGAAACGGCGATCCCCCGGCACAGGAGCGACACCCACCGCCGACGACGACGCCGAGACCGGCGGCGCCTGAGCGAGCGGCCTGCGCGTGCGGGCGCGGCACGACCCCGGACGGACCTCGCCGCCCGGCCGCCGCGCTAGACTCCCGTCACGGGCGAGTGGCGGAATGGCAGACGCGCCGGCCTTAGGAGCCGGTGCCGCGTGAGCGGCGTGGAGGTTCGACCCCTCTCTCGCCCACCAGGATCGGGGCATCCTGGCGCACCCGCCGCCGCCTTCGGCTCGGACCCCGGCTCCGCCCTATACTTCCCGGCGATGCAGATCACCGCCACACCCGCCCCCAGGTCCACGGTCGTGCTCGAGATCGAGTTGCCTGCCGAGCGTCTTGACCGCGCGGTGGACGAGGCCGTCCGTCACCTCTCACGCCGAACGCGCGTCCCCGGGTTCCGGCCGGGCAAGGCGCCGCGGCCGATCCTGGAGCGCCAACTTGCTCCGGGCGCGATCCTCGAGGACGCGGTCGACCATCTCGTCCAGGACGCCTATCGCAAGGCCCTCGTCGAGCAGGACCTCCTGCCGCTGACGAACGCCGACGTGGAGGTGGTCCAGGCCGAGGAGGGCAAGCCGCTCGTCTTCAAGGCGACGGTCCAGGTCCGGCCCGAAGTCCAGCTCGGCGACTACCGGCAGTTCAACTTCAGCCCGGAGATCGAGACGATCGACGATGCCCGCGTCGAGGTGGTCCTCGAGGAGCTGCGTGACCAGAACGCCACCCTGGCGGCGGTCGAGGATCGCGGGGCCGGGAACGGCGACTACGGGGTCATCTCGTTCACCGGGACGCGGGACGGCGAGCCGTTCGAAGGCGGCAGTGCCGAGCGGATGCCGATCATCCTCGGCCAGGAGCGCCTGATCCCGGGGTTCGAGGCGCACCTGGTCGGTCTGCAGGTCGGCGGCCGGACCGAGTTCGATATCACCTTCCCCGCGGACTATCCCGAGACGGAGCTGGCGGGCAAGTCAGCTCACTTCGCTGTCGAACTCCGGGAACTGCGCGAGAAGATCCTGCCCGATCTCGACGAGGACTTCATCAGGACCCTGGGCGACTTCGTCGATCTCGACGCGCTGCGGGCCGACATCAAGTCGCGCCTCGAGCGCAACGCCCTGGACCGGGCTCGCCACGGGTTCGCCGACCGGATCATCGAGTACGCGGTCGCGAACGCGACGCTCGACCTGCCGGACATCCTGGTCGACCAGGAGGTCGAGGTGATGCACGACGAGTTCCGTGGCACGCTGGCCCGCCGGGGGATCACCGAAGCGGCCTACCTGAAGGCGGTCGAGAAGGCCGAATCCGACCTCCACGCCGACTTCCGGCCCGGCGCCGTGAAGCGGGTCAGGACGCTGCTCGTCCTCTCCAGGGTCGCCGAGGCCGAGGGCGTCACGGTGCCCGACGCCGATGTCGAGGCCGAGGTCGCCCGCGGCCGGGAACGCTACGCCGACGATGCCCGGCTCACGGCCTACTTCGAGTCCGAGCGCGGCCGCTCGTATATCCGCAGCACGCTCCGGCGCAGTCGCGTCGTCGAGCAGCTCATCGATGGATGGCTGGCCGCCCACCCCGAGCACGCGCCCTTGCCGCATATCGAGGACGCGCCGGCTTCCACGATCGAGGGCGGCGAGGCCGCCGCCAACGCATCCATCGCCACCGGCTGATCGTCAGACCGGTCGGACCTGAGTCAGGGAGTCCCAGCATGCTCGTCCCCATGGTCATCGAGTCCTCCAGTCGGGGGGAGCGTGCCTATGACATCTACTCGCGCCTGCTCAAGGAGCGGATCATCTTCCTGGGTGACGCGATCGAGGACCATCTGGCGAACCTGGTCATCGCCCAGCTCCTCTTCCTCGATTCGGAGGATCCGGAGAAGGACATCAGCCTCTATATCAACTCGCCCGGCGGCGTGGTCAACTCTGGCCTGGCCATCTACGACACGATGCAGTATCTGCGCGCTCCGGTCAGCACGATCTGTCTCGGCCTGGCCGCGTCCATGGCGGCGGTCCTGCTGGCGGCCGGCGCCAAGGGCAAGCGCTACGCCCTGCCGAACAGCCGGATCATGATCCACCAGGGGTCCGGGGGCTTCCGCGGCAATGCGCCGGACGCCGTGATCCAGATGAAGGAATGGGAGTTCCTCGTCCAGCGCAACAACGAGATCCTCTCGCGCCATACCGGCCAGCCGCTCGACAAGGTGGTCAAGGATACCGACCGGGACTATTTCATGTCTCCCGAGGATGCCAAGGACTATGGCATCATCGATGCGGTCTACGCGGTCCAGTGGGATTCACTCACCGCCCAGCATCACGACGAGAAGGTCGCCGAAGAGGTCGTCAGCGAGCCGACCGCCCAGCCGGCGGTCGAGCGCAAGCGGCCCAAGAGCGAATAGCACAGGCAAGGAGCCACCCGGCACGTGACCTCGACCAGCACCACGAAGGGACCCAAGGTTCCGTATCGGTGTTCCTTCTGCGGCAAGAGCCAGGAACAGGTCCGGAAGCTGATCGCCGGCCAGGGCGTCTACATCTGCGACGAATGCATCAACCTGTGCCAGGAGATCATCGAGGAGGAGCTCCTCGAGACCCCGCGCCAGAAGAACACCTCGTCCAAGTTGCCGAACCCGCGTCAGGTCAAGGACGCCCTGGATCAGTACGTGATCAGCCAGGAGCGGGCCAAGAAGGTCCTCGCGGTGGCCGTCTACAACCACTACAAGCGGGTCAACGCCGGGCACCAGATCGATGACGTCGAGCTCCAGAAGTCGAACGTCCTGCTGGTGGGGCCGACCGGATCCGGCAAGACGCTGCTCGCCCAGACCCTGGCGCGCGTCCTGGACGTGCCCTTCTGCATCGCCGATGCGACATCGCTGACCGAGGCCGGCTATGTCGGTGAGGATGTCGAGAACATCCTCCTGCGCCTGATCCAGGCGGCCGACTTCGACGTGGCGCGGGCGCAGCGCGGGATCATCTACATCGACGAGATCGACAAGATCGCGCGCAAGGCGGACAACCCCTCGATCACCCGGGACGTGTCGGGCGAGGGCGTTCAGCAGGCGCTGCTCAAGATCCTCGAAGGCACCGTCGCCAACGTCCCGCCGCAGGGTGGTCGCAAGCATCCACACCAGGACTTCATCCAGATCGACACGACCAACGTGCTGTTCATCTGCGGTGGCGCGTTCGACGGACTCGAGAAGATCGTCGAGGAGCGCGTCGGGAAGCGCTCGATCGGGTTCGGCTCGGAGTCGTCGATGAGCCCGGTGGAACGCGCTCGTGTGCTCGAGCAGCTGATGCCCGAGGACCTCCTCAAGTTCGGGTTGATCCCCGAATTCATCGGGCGCCTGCCGGTCATCGTCACGCTCGCGGCGCTCTCGGCCGAGGATCTGGTCCGCGTGCTGACCGAGCCGAAGAACGCGGTGGCCCGTCAGTTCGAGAAGTTCCTGTCGCTCGACAAGGTCGAGCTGACGTTCACGCCGGCCGCCCTGCAGGCAGCCGCGGACGTGGCCCTGGACCGCAAGACGGGGGCCCGGGCGCTGCGCTCGATCGTCGAGGAATCGCTGCTCGAGGTGATGTACGACATCCCCGATCGAACGGACATCCGCAAGTGCATCATCACCGAGGAGACGATCCGCTCCGGACGCCTTCCGTTGCTGCTGACCAAGACGGAGATCGACAAGGGCGTCGACGAGACCAACTACGAGGAATGGCTCGCCGAACGCGGCGCCAGCGCGTAGCAGCGAGCCGCGTCCCGGGCGACCCAGCGGTCCTCCCCCGAATAGTCGCCCAGTGACTGGGCGGCGACCCAAACCGCGGGTCCTCCCTCGATTATTCGCCTGGCGAGTCGAGGAGGTCGGTTTCAGACGATTCGGGGGCGCATGATGCCGACGGCGGCCGGATCCACGCTCGAGCCGGGGTTGATTCACCCGGGTCTGCGCCCGCCAGCACCTCGTTGAGTCTTGGGGCGGGTATCTGAGATGAACCACAGCCCCGCCATCGGTCCACCGGGACGTCGCAACCAGCGCCTGATTGCGATCGCATCCACGGGAAACATCCGACCGATCACCTCATGCCGCTCGACGAGCCGTCGCAGGCGCATCGAATCGGGCATGACCACGAGCCGTCCGACGCTCGTTGGCGTCCATCCCCAGCGTTCCGAGACGATCTGCGGCGCGAGCCGAGCCTTCTCGTCCACCTTACGGCCGATCGCTTCGCTCGACGCGATGTCCGTCTTGACTTCGACGACGACGATGGCCCGATCCGCAGGACGCAGCCCCAGGACGTCGATCGAGCCGCGTTCGCCGTACTCGGAGTACGTCACCTCGAGTTCGGCCGTCCATCCGAGGGCCTCGAGACGCCGCGCGATCTGGGCGACGATAACCGAGTGATCCTGGTCGAGCAGGCGCTCGAGCTCCGCACCCTTCCAACGCGGCGCAAGCTGGACTCTCGCCTCGAGGGCGGCGAACAACGCGCGGATCGTCCGGAGCGTGAGATCCTCGAGCCAGCCACGTTCCGCACGCGAAACGGTCGATTGCGACACGCCGGTCCTGCCGGCGAGCTCCGCCTGGGACCAGCCGCGCCGCCGCCGAAGCGCCCGGATGATGAGCCCGCTGGTCCGATCGTCCACCCGGGGAATCATGTGATCAAGCGCTCACCGGGCGCTTATCGGGAAGGCTGCACCCACACCCATCTGATCGACCGCGGCGCCAGCACGACCGCTGGGGAGGGGCGCGGCGTACCTCGAGGCGATGCCGTGCCGACGCCCGATCCGACACGGATGCCCAGCCGCCGCCAACCTCCAGCCGGTGATCCGGGAGAGCATCAATCTCGCGCCATCTGTGCGTGGCGCCGGCCGAGTTCTGTCAGAACACCCCGGCCGCTGAGCGTGGATAGCTCCACGATGATCCGCTCCAGCATGATCCGCTCCAGCATCATGCCCCGGTGCTAGACTCGCGGCCTCACGGAGGTGGTACCACGACCCGTTCGTCCGCTGGACGAGCGGGCGTTGTCGATTCCGAGGCGCACGATGACGGACCTGCCCAGGGCCTATACGCCGCGCGACGTCGAGGGCGCGATCTACGAGCGCTGGCTCGCCGCGGACGTCTTCGCGCCCGATGGCGCCGGTTCGACGGCGGATCCTGAGTTGCCGCCGTTCACGATCATCCAGCCGCCACCGAACGTGACCGGCTCGCTCCACCTGGGCCACGCCCAGCGGACCGCGGTGGAGGACCTGATGGTCCGCCACGCCCGGATGCGCGGCCACCGGGCCCTCTTCCTGCCGGGCCTCGATCACGCCTCGATCGCCGCACAGTTCGTGCTCGACGGCATCCTCGCCAGGGAAGGGGAGAGCCGCCAGTCGCTGGGACGCGAGCGCTACCTGGAGCGGATGGCCGCCTTCGTCGAGACGACCCGCAGCGTGATGCTCGGTCAGCAGCGCCGGGTCGGCGCCTCGGCCGATTGGGGCCGGCTGCGTTTCACCATGGATGGCGGCTCCGCCCGGGCGGTCCGGGTCGCCTTCGAGCGGCTTTACCGGGCCGACCTGGCCTACCGCACCGAGGCGCTGGTCAACTGGTGCCCCGGCTGCCGGACCAGCGTCAGCGACCTCGAGGTCGTTCCGACGCCGGAGACGGGCACGCTTTGGTCGGTCCGCTACCACCTGATCGACCCGGCGTCGGGCTCGCCGGACCCCGACGCGACGATCACGGTGGCGACCACCCGCCCGGAGACGATCCTCGGTGACACGGCCGTGGCCGTCCATCCCGACGACGTGCGCTACGCGGGCCTGGTCGGGCGGCTCGTGCGCATCCCGTTCGTCGAGCGCGACGTGCCGGTCATCGCGGAGGCCCGGGTCGACCGCGCCTTCGGCACCGGCGCGGTCAAGATCACCCCGGCCCACGATCGGGACGACCACGAGACCGGACTCCGGCACGGGCTTTCAGCCCCGACCATCCTGGCCGACGACGCGACCGTCTCCGGCAGTGGCACGGCCTACGACGGGCTCGATCGGTACGCGGCCCGCAAGGCGATCCTCGCCGACCTCGAACTGCGCGGCGACCTCGCCGGGTCGAAGGACCACGAGATGGTGATCGGCCGTTGCCAACGCAGCCACGACGTCATCGAACCGCGGCTCAAGACGCAGTGGTTCATCCGGACGACCCCGCTCGCCGCGCGCGCCCTGGATGCCACGCGGTCCGGCCGCACGAGGATCCTGCCCGAGCGGTTCGAGAAGACCTGGGAGCACTGGCTGACCGACATCCGTGACTGGAACGTCTCGCGCCAGCTCTGGTGGGGCCATCGGATCCCGGCCTGGTACTGCCCGGACGGCCACGTCACGGTGACAGTGGCGGAGTCCGGGCCCGCCGCCTGCGAGGTCTGCGCCCGGCCCGCCGCGGAGCTTCGCCAGGATCCCGACATCTTCGACACCTGGTTCAGCTCGGGACTCTGGCCGTTCTCCACGCTGGGCTGGCCCGACCAGACCGCCGACCTCGCCACCTACTACCCCACCTCGGTGATGGAGACCGGTTACGACATCCTCTTCTTCTGGGTCGCCCGGATGATGATGCTGGGCCTCGAACTGACCGGCACGGAGCCCTTCCACACGGTCTACCTGTCGGGCCTGATCCGGGATCCGGAAGGCCAGAAGATGTCGAAGAGCAAAGGCAACGTGGTCGACCCCCTCGGCGCGATCGACGCCTCCGGTGCGGACGCCCTCCGCTTCGCCGTCATCCACGGCGCCACCCCCGGTAACGACCAGCGGTTCGGGGCGACCCGGCTCGAGCATGCCCGCAACTTCGCCAACAAGCTGTGGAACGCGACCCGTTTCGTCGCAGGAGCCCGGCCGCTGAACCTCTCTGACGACGTGGAGCGCAGACTGCCCGACGTCGCTCATCTCGGGCCGGCCGAGCGCTGGCTCCTGTCACGCGCATCGGCCACCACGGTCGCCGTGGACGCGGCGATGGCCGACCACGCCTTCGGCGAGGTCACCCGCCTGCTCCACGAGGCGATCTGGAGTGGGTTCTGCGACTGGGGGCTGGAGCTGGCCAAGGTCCGCCTGGCCGACCCATCGCTCGACGACGCGACTCGCGAGGCGACCTGGTGGACCCTGGTGGAGGTCCTCGATACCTACCTCCGGCTGCTCCACCCGGTGATGCCCTTCATCACCGAGGCCCTGTGGGCCACCCTGCCGCACCGCGCCAGCGATCCCGGGCTCCTGATCGTCGCTCGCTGGCCCGCGCCGGGCGCACGTGACCCGGTCGCCGAACACCAGGTCGATGCCCTGATCGAGCTGATCGGCGGGATCCGCAACGCGCGGGCGGAGGCGAAGGTCGAACCGGCCCGTTGGCTCCGGGTGGACGTGGTCGTCCCGATCTCGCTCGGGCATACCTTCGAAGCGCTCCGGCCGGCGATCTCGCGGCTGGCCCGTGCTCGGCCGCTCGAGCGGAGGCTGACCCGGGAGGCCCTCGCCGCGGCCGCCGGCCCCCGGGACCTCGCGGTGATGGCCGGCGAGATCCAGGCGTTCGTCGCGATGGCGCCCGCCGGCCCGGAGTCGGACGGCGATTCGGCCGGGCTGGAGCGCTCGCGCCTGGAACGCGAGCTGATCGAGGCCGAGGGCTGGTTGACCGCCGCCCGTGATCGACTGGCCAACGAGTCGTTCACCTCACGCGCGCCGGCGGCCGTGGTCGAGGGGGCCAGGGCCCGCGAAGCCGAACTGGCCGATCAGGTCGCGAGATTGCGCGACCGGCTGGAGCGCTGAGTTCGGGCGCCCTGTGCTCCGTCGGGCGCTCGCGAGCTACTTGACCGAGCCGGCCAACAGCCCCTGGACGAAGTAGCGCTGCAGGCTGAAGAAGACGAGCAGGGGCACCACCATCAGCAGGAATGCGCCGGCGGCCAGCAGGTTCCACTCCGTCCCGTACTGGGTCAGCAGCGTGTTGATCTGGCGGGTCAGCGGCCAGCCGTTCGGGTCCTGCACGAAGACGAGCGCCATCAGGAGGTCGTTCCAGACCCACAGGAACTGGAAGATCCCGTATGCGGCGATCGCCGGTACGGAGAGCGGGACGACGATCGTGCGGAAGATCCCGACCGTCGACGCACCGTCGATCCGGGCCGCCTCGATCAGGTCGCGAGGCAGGGTGATGAAGAAGTTCCTGAGCAGGAAGATCCCGAACGGCAGGGCGAAGGCCGTGTGGGTCAGCCAGATCCCGATGAAGTTCCGGGTGAACCCGAGCGGCGCGAACATCTGGAGGATCGGGATGAAGGCGACCTGGACCGGGACCATCATCAGGGCGATCACCAGCAGGAAGAGCGAGTCGCGGAACGGGAACCTGATCCAGGAGAAGGCATAGGCTGCGAGCGAGGCGACGATCAGCGGCAGGATGGTCGACGGGATGGAGATGAACAGGTTGTTGACGAAGGCCTGGAGCATTCCCTGGGCGGTCAGGACCGCCGAGTAGTTCTCGGTCGTGAAGCGACCCGTGCTCAGCGCCTCCCACCAGCCCGTCGCCTGGATATCCGAGCGGGGCCGGAACGAGGTGACCAGCAGCCCGACCGTGGGCGCGAGCCAGATCAGGGCGACGGCACCGAGGGCGACGTGGATCGGCGTGCGGTTCAGGGCGCTGACGGCCCGACCGCTGAACGTTCGCGGTCGCGTTGTTGCGGCAGCTCCGCCGGCGACCCCGTTCGACGGTCTCAACTGACCGACGCCGTTCGGAAGCGCCGGATGTTGAAGAGCATCACCGGAACCAGGATCACGAGCATGACCACCGCGACCGCGGCTCCCTTGCCGTAGAGCCCACCCCCGAACGACTCCTGGAACATCGTGAAGGCGATGAGGCGGCTGGAGGACCCCGGTCCGCCGTTGGTCATGACGTAGACCAGGTCGAACAGCTTGACAACGTTGACGACGAGCGTCACCGCCAGGACCGAGATCGGCAGGCTGACCAGCGGCACGATGATCCGGCGGAAGACCTGCAGTTCGTTCGCGCCGTCCACCCGGGCCGCCTCGATGATCTCGCCCGAGATCCCCTTGATCGCCGCCGACAGGATGACCGTGGCGAAGCCGACCGAGCCCCAGACTCCGACGGCGATGAGCGCGGCATTGACGAAGTCGGGGTCGCCGAGCCACGAGATCGGACCGACCTGGATGGCCCCGAGGACCGCGTTCAGCAGCCCGGTCTTGGGCTCCGGCGCGAAGACGAAGCGCCAGATGACGGCGAGGGCCGTGGCCGCGATCGCCATCGGCAGGAAGACGACGGCCTTGATCGCCGACTCATAGCGAACCCGCGATGCGAGGACCGCGATGATCAGTCCGATAAAGATCACGAAGGATGTGTAGAAGACCAGCCATAGCAGATTGTTGAAGACCGCGCCAGACGGCGGGAAGTGGGACAGGTCGAGGAAGTTCGGATCCTGGGTGAAGAGGGTCACGTAGTTGTCGAGGCCGACACCCTGGGTGAACTGGCCGCGACGCCCACGATCGAAGCTGAGCAGGATCGTGTAGATCGTCGGGTAGACGATGAAGACACCCAGCAGAAGGGCTGCCGGCAGGAGGAACAGGACGGCGGCCGCCCAGTTCGAGCCCTCCTTCCGGGGCGGCGATCGCCGGGGCGCGGGGGCGACCCGAACCCGCGACGGGATCCCCTCACCGTTCGACGTGGTCATCGGCTCGAGATCCCTTCGAAAACAGCGTGCGGGAGGACCCGCTGGGTCCTCCCGCACGCACTCGATACGGTCCTGACGCTACTCGTTCGCCCAGGCTGTCTGGATCTGGGTCTGGAACGAGGCCCAGTCGACCGTCTGGCCCTGAAGCGCCTTCTGCAGCTCGGCTCCCAGGTCCGGACCGCCGCCAGGCAGAAGGTCGGACCCGTCGAAACGGACCGCGCTGGCGTTGGCCACCTGGGCCGCTTCGCGCTTGACGAGGTCGTTCGGATAGACGCTTGCATCGACGCCCTTGACGGGCGAGATGATCGCGCCGGTCGCCGCCCAGACCCCACCGGCCTCGGCGGTCGTCATGAACTCGATGAACTCCTTGACACCGGGATTCGTGGTCAGCGCCGCGATCACGTCGCCGCCGATCGTCACCCCGGTGCCGCCGTTGATCGACGGGAAATCGAACCAGTCGATCGTCTCACCGATCTTGAGGTCCGTGTTGACCTGGCCAGTGGCGATGCCGCCGACGAAGCCACCCTCGTAGTACATGTCGGATGTCGCCGTGGCGCTGAACGCCTGGGCGATCCCGTCCACGAAGCCGCGGCCGAGGGCGGCCGTGACGCCTCCGTCGACGTTGGTGTCGTTGAGCACATCGGTCATCGCCGTGACGGCTGCCGCGACCGACGGGTCGGTCCAGTCGCCGTCCTTGCTGAACAGCTTGTCGTAGGCCTCCGGTCCGGCCTGGCGGACGTAGATGCTCTCGAACCAGTCGGTCAGCGTCCAGGAGTCCGCTGCCCCAAGGCCGAGCGGCTTGTCGCCCTTGGCGACGAGGGCCGCAAGGGCGGCCTTGAACGAGTCCCAATCCGTCGGAACGGCGACGCCGGCGGCGGCGAGCTTGTCCGGGCGGTAGAAGAACGTGCTCTTGCTGTTGAACTTGACCATGATCGCGTAGAGGTCACCGGCGACGGTGCCGATCTCGAGGATGCCCGGTGCGTAGTTGGCCTGGAGGGCTGCCGTGTCGATCCCCAGGTCGGCGACCTTGACGATCGAGCCGTCCTTGGCGAAGCGGCGCAGGAAGCCGATGCCCGGGATGATCGCGACGTCCGGCGGGTTGCCGCCGGAGATCCGCGTCTGGAGGGCGGTCGCGTAGTTGTCGCGGACCGATTCGTAATTCGCGGTGATGCCCGTCTTCGCCTTGAAGGCGTCGAGCACCTTCTGGAATGCCTCCTGCTCACTGCCGCCCCACAGCGAGGTGACCGTGATCGAGACCGGGGCGGCGGGGCTGGCGGTGGCCGGCGCCGCGCTGGGTTCAGCGGATGGGGCCGTCGTCGGGGCGGGCGAAGCCGTCCCCGAACCACAGGCCGCCAGGACGAGGGCGCTCGTCAGGAATAGTGACAGGACGCGTAGCGATCGATTCACGGACCACCTCCGATTGGTCCGGCGTGACCATGAACGTGGCCGCGGCGGACGGGTTCTTCGATGAACGGACGCTGGACTCTCCCGGTCTCCTCCTCTGCCGGGTCGCGCGAGAAGCTCCCGTGGCTCTCCCACGACGTTGAACCCGACGACGCGGTGGGCGCTCATTGGCCCGGCGCTCTCCGTCGCGGCCGTCCGGAGGGAGGACCTGGCACGGAAGTTCGGATGGCAGCTCACCATCCACCGCGAGACTATGCGGCGGTCGGGCAGCATGTCAATGCCGAGTCACCGTGGCGCCATCCTGTTTCGATCCTGCGACCACCCCCCGACCCGAGCTCTCACGGCCGATGCTCGCGAGGATCTGCGCCAGCACGCGACGCCCGATCGCGGCGGCCTCTGAAGGCGGCGGCCAGCTGCTGTCCTGTTCGACCATCAGCCAGCCCGAATACCCGCGTCCGGCCAGGGATCGCAGGCAGCCCGGCAGATCGAGCGCGCCTGCGCCGAGCTCGGTGAACAACCGCACCCTCACAGCCTCGCTGAAACTCGCGACGCCACCGCTCGCCAGGCCCTCGAGCACGACCGGGTCCACGTCCTTCAGATGGACGTGGGTGACCCGCTCCCCGAGGCGGGTCAGCACCTCGACGGGGTCCCCGCCGCCGACCAGGTAGTGTCCGACGTCGAGGCAGATCCCGACCCTGGTCGGGTCGGTCATCGCTACGAGCCGGTCGACCTCTGCCGGCGTCTCGATGAACGTTCCGGCGTGCGGGTGGAAGGCCAGTCGCCGGCCCATCCCGATGGTCTCGTCGGCCAGCCTGTGGAGTACGGCCACGAGGCCGGTCCAGGCCTCCTCGGTGAAACGGGGCGTGCCGTCACCACCGGCCCGACCGGCGCGCTCGTCGCGATCCGGCGTTCCGTCGAGGGCGACGCACAGGACATCACCGGCGGCCGCATGCAGCAGCTGCAGGCGCTCGCACCCGACCGCCAGCGCGTCGGCCGCGAGCCCGTCCTTCGTCACGGGCAGGGCCGCATAGACCTCGGCCAGGCGCAGTCCGCGCACCGCGAGCACACGGCGGAGCTCCGGGCCTTCCGGCGAGCCGGGTCCGAGCTGTGTGCCGTCGAAGCCGAGTCGCGCGATCTCGTCGAGGATGGCGATCGCGCTCGGCCTGGGCCTGCCTTCATCGTCGGCGTCGTAGTTCCAGAGGTACGGGACCGTGCCGATCGAGGCCCCCGGCAGGGCGTCGCCCGGACGCCGGAGACGCACGCGCAGGTCGGGTGCCGGGCGGTGTCTTGCGGGGCGACGGGTCTCGGGTTGGCTCAATCGATCTCCTCGGGAGTCATCGCAGCCGGACGGTCGCGATCTCCCAGGCGCCCATGGGGAGTCGGAGCAGTGAGTCGGTGCAGGGGAGCGCCTCCCCCTCCCGCCCGAGGAGGTCGACGACCCTGGCTTCATGGAAGTCGCCACGGACGATCGCCTCGGTCGGCTCGTCATGTTCCGCGACGAGCCGCAACTCCAGCCACTCGTCGTGCCGACGGAGGGCGCTCAGGATCACGCCGGGCCCGTCGACGCTCAGGCCCGTCACCCGACTCGTCCGGGGCACCGGGTGGCGAGACGTGCCACGGACGGCGATGAACGGATGTCGGTAGCGCTCCAGGGCCCCGAGGACACCGGCCTCCGACCACCCACCGCGATGCGGCATGAGGGCGAACCCCAGGCTCCAGGGTCCGATCCGTTGAGCGTCGGGGACCGGGATCTCGGGGCCGGCCGGGTCTTCGCGGAACGGGTTCGCGTTGCGGCTGATCAGGCCGAACGAGCGCAGCACCGTGATGGCCAGCTCCCGGCCCTCGACCAGCTCGTACTCGGTCACGTGGTCGAGCAGGACGGTGACGCCCGCGGCATGGACGAAGCCGCGGGCCGGGTAGGTTGGCAACGGAACCTCTCCGTGCCCGCCTTCCATCGTCAGCCCGCGCTCCACCACGGCGAACTGACCCTCCGCCGCAGAGGTCACGACGGATGAGGGGAGCGGCACGTGCCAGCGCACCCGGTGATCGCGTGACCGATTCTCGAAGTCGACCCGGACCCGCACGAAGGGCTCACCGGCCCGGAGCTCAAGCCTGGTGGTGACCCAGGTGTCGGCGGTCGCCTCGCTGCGGGCCGTGCCCGTTGGCTCCAGGCCGATCGGCCACGCGTAGCGGCGCCCTACGCTGAGCGCACCGAGCAGTCGACCCGACGCGATCGGCTCGACCGAGACCTCCAGCGCGGTTTCGACCAGCCGGTCGCCGGCCGGCGGGCCGTAGTTGTAGCTGTCACCGAAGTCCCCACCGTCCACGACACGTCCCACCCCGATCAGGTCGGAACCGCCGCCCCGAAGCGTGAAGGTGCCGTCGTCGGCGACTGCCACCTCGACGATCCCGTTCGACAGCGACCGGCGCGTTGCCGCGACCTCGTCGGCACCCACTGGCTCGGCGAGACCGGGCGACCCGGTCGCGTCTTCCCGACCCGGGCGTTCCGGCACGACGGTGGCCCAGCCGAGTGCCGGGACGGCGACTCGCACGAGAAGCTGTCTCCGGTCGGGCGCCAGGACCACCAGCTCCCAGGCCGCGTCAGGCGCCAGGCCGGTCGCGGCGACGACCTCGTCGAGCAGCTCGTCCACGTCGAGTTCGGGCGGATCGGGCACCTCATCGACCATCAGGGTGACCGTGGGGGTGTCGCCATGCGGCTCGACCCGTGCGCCGTTCAGCTGGCGACCGAACAGCTCCCGTCCGTGGCGCCGGCGCCCGAGGAGTTGTGCGAACTCGTCCCCGCGCAGGCGCAGGCGCGCGACGACCGGATCCCGGCGCGACAGCTCCTGGGTCCGCAACGGCCGACCATCCGACCGGAGCGCCACGCCGTCCGGCGGGACCACCACATCGAGGGTGGCGAGATCGACCCGCTCGTTCGGCGACGGGTTCACGATGGCCCAGCTCCCGACCGCGACGCCGACCGCGATCTGCGCTCCCGTGGCAGCCACGATCCCCTGGGCGATCTGCTCGGCCTCGGCGAACCGCACGAGGACCTGGGCAACGACGTCATCGTGGGAACACCCGCAGATCGAGTCGTGTGCCGAGTTGTCCACCACCCGGCGCCAGGCCAGGTCGAGCAGGCGATGCGGCCATGCCCCGCCGTGCAACGCGGTCAGCGGCTCCGCGTAGCGCTCAAGGAGGCGCTCTGCCCGCGCGCAGGCCGCCTTGAGGTCGATCCGGGCCGAGGTCACCCCCATCAGCATGTTCGCCCGGGCCCCGGAGCGGAGTTCGCCGACCCAGCGAAGCGGCGGCCGATCGTCGCGCTCCGGTCGCGCGGCATAGTCGGCAAGGGTCTCCAGGCGCACCTCGACGTCGGCGGAGCCCTCGTTGGCCGCCTCCACCAGGTCGGCCAGGCGAGGCGACGGGACCGCATGGTCCGTCCCGTACATGGCGAGCACCGATGAATCGCCGTAGAACGGGGCATTGGCGGTGCGATAACCGGCCAGCTTCGAGGTGAATCGATCTGGGACGTCGAACAGGTAGGCGCCGTTGCCATACCCGCCGACAAGGTATTCGGCCTCGACCTCGGACCCGTCCGGTGAAGCCCAGGTGAACGTGTTGCGATCGATCGCCTCGGGTACCCCGCGCCAGACGACCGCCCGGCTGATCCCGGCGCGTTTCAGGATCTGGGGCATCTGCGCGATGTGCCCGAACATGTCGGGCAGGTAGCCGACCGCCATCGCGCCGCCGAGTTCTTCGGCACGCTTCCAGCCGAACTGGAGGTTGCGCACGATCGTCTCGCCCGAGACGAGGAACTCGTCCAGCAGGATCTGCCAAGGGCCGATGGCCAGGCGTCGCTCCGCGATCAGTTGCCGGATGAGCGGCTCGGCTTCCGGTCGGATCTCGAGATAGTCATCGACCGTGGCAGCCTGGCCGTCGAGGGTGAAACGCAGCCGCGAGTCCTGCTCCATCCGCTCGAGTAGCGCGTCGACGAGCTCCACCAGCCGCATCCGAAAGACCTGGAACGGTTCGTACCACTCACGATCCCAGTGGGTATGGGGCACCAGGTGGACGACCACCCGCTCGGTCACGTCGCTGCCTCTCCGCCGATCGGCAGCCCAAGCTGGACGGCACGCCGGGCGACGATCCGCTGGGAGGTGACGATGTCCGCACGGCCCTCGACGAGGCCGGCCCTGGGCAGGCGCCCGTCCGTGACAAGGGTGTGGAAGGCGAGCAACTCCTGCTCGAACGCTTCGACGACCGACTGATGCTCGGTGTCCCTGCGGCCGTCGTCGCGGAGCTCGGCGACGCGCAGTCCCGTCGGAGCGTGCAGGAGGTAGGGTGACGGGAACTCGAGCTCGATCGTGCTGGCGTCTCCGACGATGCGGAGTGATTCCCGATAGGCCGGGTAGTCGGGCAGGAAGTGCCAGCGGATATCGAACCGCCCTTCCTCGGCCAGCCGCCCCACGATCGCGACCGACGGTGGCCAGCGGGCCGCCGGCCAGACGTCCACGGCGTTGATCTCGACGGGATCGCCGGCGAAGGCGCGGATCAGGGCCAGGTCGTGGACGATGCTCCCGAGCACGATGTCCGAATAGAGCGGACCCAGTTCGGAGGCTGCCGATCCGAGGGCGACGGCCCGAAGTCCGTCTCCCTCCCCCTGGAGTCGTGCAAGCGTGTCGGCCGCGATGTCGGTGGGCTGCGGCAGGAGGCGCGCGTGAGCGAGCTGCCGCTCCCCGGTCGGGTGGAGGACGCAGACCTCGATCGAGCGGATCGGCCCGAACCGGCGGTCGTCGCGGGTGACCGCCAGCGCCTGATCGACTGCCGGATCGTAGAGCTTCATGTACCCGACCTGGAGCTTCCGCGAGGGGTCCGCCGCCAGGCACGCCGCGATGAGGTCCGCCTCTGCGAGGGTCCAGGCCAGCGGCTTCTCGGCGAAGACGGCGAGGCCGCGGTCGAGCCCGGCCAGGATCGCGCCGCCATGCGACCCTGAGGTCAGGATCAGCAGCGCATCGATCCCGTCGACGGCCAGCAGCGCATCGGTCGAGGTGAAGCGCATCCCGGCCGGCACCCGATAGCGCTCGCCGACCTGGTCAACGTGGCTGACCGACAGGTCCGCGATAGCCCTGATCGCGTAGCGGTCTCCCAGTCGGTCGAGCAGCGGAAGGTGGACGGCCTGGGCCACGGCGCCAAGGCCCAGGACGCCGAGGCGGACGAGGTCAGGCACGCGCGGCGGTCTCCTTGGCGGTGCCCATCGGGCGCGAGTATAGGTGGCGACGGGGTTAGGATGGCGTCCATGCCCAAGCGGCCCACCGCCTCCGCCCTGCGGTCCGGATCGACGGGCGTTCCCGATCCGGCTCCGGCCGTGACCAGCGCCGCGTTCAGCGACGACTGGTGGCGGCGCGGGGTGGTCTACCAGGTCTACCCGCGGTCGTTCGCCGATTCGAACGGCGACGGTGTCGGCGATCTGCCCGGACTGATCGGGAAGCTGGACTACCTCAACGACGGGACCGACCGGTCGCTGGGTGTGGATGCCATCTGGTTGTCGCCGATCCATCCGTCTCCCGGCTTTGACGTCGGCTACGACGTCGCCGACTACGATGCGATCGATCCGCTGTTCGGCACGCTCGACGATTTCGATCGGCTGGTCGCGGAGGCGCACCGCCGCGGCATCCGGATCATGCTCGACCTGGTCATGAACCACACGAGTTCGGCCCACCGGTGGTTCCAGGCCTCGCGTCTCGACCCGGGCGGTCCCTTCGGCGACTGGTATCTCTGGCGGGACGGTCGGCCGGGCCGCTTCGGCCGGATCGCCCGGCCGAACAACTGGACCTCGTTCTTCGGCGGTCCCGCCTGGACCTGGGACGAGCGTCGAGGGCAGTTCTACATGCATACCTTCCTGCCCGAGCAGCCCGACGTGAACTGGCGCAACCCGGCTCTCCGGGCGGCGATGCTGACCATGGTCCGTGGCTGGCTGGACCGCGGCGTGGACGGTTTCCGGCTCGACGTCTTCAACGCGTTTTTCAAGCACCCCGACCTGCCCGACAACCCTCGTCGCTACCTCGGCCGGCGACCCTATGATCGGCAGCGCCACATCAACGACAAGGATCAACCTGAGCTGGCCGACTTCCTCGCGGAGTTTCGAGCTCTGGTCGACTCCTATCCAGGGCGGATGACGGTCGGTGAACTCTTCTCGGCGGATCCGGCGATGGCCGTCCGGCTGAGTGCGCCACGCCACCTGGTCTTCGACTTCGGGCTGATCCGCCAACGCTGGGATGCCGAGGGCTTCGCGGCCGCAAGCGACGAGCACGAGAAGCAGTTCGGACCTGATGGCTGGCCGACGATCGTACTGTCGAACCACGATCAGTCGCGGCAGGCGTCACGGCTCGCCCCGAATGCGGACGCCGCCACGAGCGATGCCATCGCCCGAGCCGCCGCGGTCCTCAGCCTGACGCTGCGGGGAACGCCGTTCATCTATTACGGCGAGGAGATCGGGGCGCGTGACGTGCCGGTGCCCTGGGCCGAGATCATCGATCCACCCGCGCGTCGCGGCGGCTGGTTCGTCCGGCGGCTCGCTGCCTGGTGGAATCGGGATCAGGCGCGTTCGCCGATGCCCTGGGGCGGCGGTCCCCACGGCGGGTTCTCGACGGCCCGGCCGTGGTTGCGGATGGCCCCCGATGTCGCGACCCGCAGCGTGGCGATCCAGGATGGCGACCCGCGCTCGGTCCTGAACTCGTACCGCAGGCTCATCTGGCTTCGGCGTCGCCACCCGGCGCTCCAGGTGGGGAGCTACCGTCGGCTGGCGGGCGGATCACCCAACGTGTTCGCGTTCGAGCGTGCGTCAGGAGACGAGGTGGTCGTCGTGGTCGTCAACCTGGCAGGCGCTTCGGCGCACTTCCGCGTTCGAACCGCGCACCGCTGGAGCGTGGTGCACGATACCCACGAGCGCCCGACCCTTCAGGTCTCCGGCAGCGAGCGCCTGCTCCTTGGCTCCCACGAGGCGATCGTCCTCCTGGCGCTGTGACGACGACGCTAGACGGGTCGGGTCGGGCGCACCCCTGCTACCATGGCCCCCGATCCACGCTCAGCACCCCGGGAGCCACCACGTGCCGCTCGATTTCCTGAAGCGCCGCGACAAGGCCTCCAGGACGGCTGCGTCCGCGCCAGCCAAGCCGACCTCCGGACTCGTGCCCGAGGAGATGGTCGCCGAGGATCACCAGCTCAAGCTCTACTACGCCGGGAAGAGCAGCGAAGGCGTGCGGATGAAGGCTGGACCCGCCGCGGTCCGCGAACTCCCGTCCATGCTGGCCGGCGCGGCCCGCAGCGAGATCGAGATCGTGGAGCCGCTGGCGATCGAGTTCAGCCAGGCGACGCCGACGATCGTCAACCCGTCGGAGGCGATGCAGTGGCTGAATGCGCATCACGCGCGTTCGCCGATCACCCGGCACGCCCTGGTCGTGCTGGAATCGATCGACGCGATCGATCTCGCCTTCGACACCTTCGTCTGCGCCCTGCTCGACGGTGAGCTGGACACCTCCGGCTACCCCGAGTACAACGCGATCGTCGGCGGCGTGGCGGCCCACTGGGACGAGGCGACCGGAGACATGATCTGCCGTGCCGTCGTGGGCTGGGGCGGCAAAGGCGTCCGCGGCGACACCGACCGGAGCGGCGCGAAGATCCTCGCCGGCCTGCTCAACAACATCCTGGCCAGCCAGTACGCGCTCGGTCTGACCGGTATCGAGCGCCCGGTCCCGGCGGCGGGTCGCGGTGGCCTTGTCTGCGCCCACTGCTCCTTCACCTCGGCCCATGAGCGGGCCTTCTACTGTCCCAAGTGCGGCATGCGACTGATGCGCGGCTAGGCGAGCGCGACCGATGCCCCTGTACGACTATGACTGTGCCGCCTGCGGGCGCCGGCTGGAGGTCGTCCACGGCGTTCACGCTCCGGGACCCACGAGCTGCGCGTCGTGTGGTGGCGGTCCACTGAGGAAGGCGATCGCCGCGCCCGCCGTCCATTTCAAGGGCTCGGGCTGGGCCAAACGCGACCGCCGCGCGACCCCGGCGTCCGGTCCACCGAAGTCGTCGAGCGAGTCGGCATCGGCAGCGGAGGGCGAGGCGAAGGTCGGCGCGGGGTCGGCCGACGGGTCGAAGTCCGATGGCGGTGCCGAGCCTGCGAGCGAGCGTGCCGCATCGACATCGACGACCACCCCTGGCACGGCCGCGAAGACCGACTGACCGAGATGGCCGCGCCGACCGACTGGATCACCCTGGGCGAGGCCGCCGAGGTCCTGGCCGCCGCCAACATCCGGTTCACGCCGGCGACGATCGGCGCCTGGGCTCGCGCGGGTCGCCTGCAGAGCATCAAGCTCGGTGGCCGCCGATTCGTCCGGCGCGCCGAGGTCCGGGCCCTGGTCGCCGCGCCAAGGCGCGTTCGCGCGGAGGACCTCCAACCGGTCCTATTCGACGATCTGGGGGGCTGACCCCGGCCGCCGATGGACGCTCGCGCGCACCTGGCCCGGGTCATGCGGCATCGGCGGGTCGCCGGCGTTCGAGCGGCCCTCGACGTATACGGTCGCGCGGCCGGCGGACTGCTGGCCAACGGGCTCGCGTTCTCGGCGCTGTTCGCCGCGATCCCGACGACCCTGCTGCTGCTCGGTGTCGCCGGCTGGATCACCGGCGGTGATGCAGCCATTCGCGAACGGCTCAGGGACGCCCTCGTTGCCGCGCTCCCGCCGCTCGCCGATCTGATCGACGCCTCGCTGCGAGCGATCGGCGAAGGAGCGGCATTCACCTCGGCCCTCGGGATCGTCGGGGTGATCTGGACCGTCGGTCAGCTGTTCGGGGCGGCGGAGACCGCGTTCGCCCGGATCTTCTCCGACCAACCTCAACGGGCCGTGGTGCGACGGACGCTGCGCGGGTTCATCGTCGCCGGGCTGCTCGCCGTGGCCGTGATCCCGGCCGTCGCTGCCGTCGCCCTGCTCGCCGCCTTCGATACCCCTGCCGATACCCAGCGATCCTTGGCCCGGGACGCTCTCGGACTCATCTCGGCGCCCCTTTTGCTGGTGTTGCTGGCCTGCGCGGCAGTCGTTGCGGTGTACCGGCTGCTGCCGCCCCATCCACCGCGCTGGCGCGCCGTGATCCCTCCGGCGTTGACGGTTGGCGCGCTTCTCGTGGCCCTGAGCCAGGCGTTCACCTTCTTCGTTCCGCGACTGGTCGGCGTCGCGGAGCTGGCGGGCTCGCTCGCCTCGGGATTCGTCGCCCTGGCCTGGCTGTCGCTCTCCTTCCAGGCGTTGCTGCTCGGGGCAGCCTGGGTGCAAGTCCGTGATGCGGGGGCAGGACCGGGGTCAGCGCTCCTGGACGGTCCCGCAACGCCGGCAGAACCTGGCGCTGGCTGAGAGTGACAGCCCGCAGCTGACGCAGGGCTGGATCCCGCTCGGTGCCGGCTTGCCTGGTGCCGACGGATTCGCGATGAGTTCCTCGTTCGAGGCTGCCCAGAGGGCTTCGATGCCTCCCTCGGGTGCGGCCGACCGGCCGAGGAAGGGCAGTCCGGCGGTTGGCGCCGAGGTCCGCCACTCCGGACTGGCCGGCCACTGGGGCTGGGTGCCCGGCAGCTCGGCCGCGCTGGGGCTGGCCGGCTGCGGGCGGTCGGCGACGTGCGGAACGGTGGTATGTGGCACGGTGGGCGCGTCCGGGGCCGTGATCGTCCAGGTGGGTTGCTCGACGACGTCCGCCACGGTGGCCGCTGCCTGCGGGGCTGGCGCGGGCTCGGGTTCGACGGCTGGCGCGGCCCCCACGGCCACGGCCGGGCGTTCTGCGACGGGCAGGACTGGACCCGGGGCGCCGGCATCGGCACGTTCGCGTTCGTAGGCTTCGAGTTCGGCGTCGAGATTCTCGCCGGGCCGGAAGCGTCGCAGGAGGCTGGCCGTCTGCTCGGCCGCCTTGACCGCGGGCTCTGCTGTGACCGACTCGACGATGGTCTCGGCCTCGACCGTGGCTTCGGCTTCGGAGGTTCCGTTGGCTGCGCCCGTCGCATCGACCAGGACCGCCGTCGACAGCGCGGTCAGGTCGTCAAGCGTGACCAGCGCCTCCTGGCCCACGAGCGGAGCGCATGACAGGCAGCGTGCCTCGGCCTCGTTCCAGCAGTTGGCGCAGGAGTACTGGCGGCACGACATGCAGAAGTTGAACGTCTTGTGGAAGGCGTCCAGATGGTGGGCGGTCGCGTCCCGATCCGACTCGCTGCGTGCCGCGGCCATCGCCTCGTTCATGGACGTGTCGTCCGACAGAACGAAGTTCTTCAACCCGCGCGAGAGGACCTTGACGCCCCTGAGGCGCGCTTTCGGACGAACGGACTCGAAGGTGTAGCGCGTGCCGCACCGTTCACAGAACGATTCGGTCAGGATCTCGGTCATCTGTCCCCGGGGTACGCCTGGATCTGGCCCGAGCGCGTGCTCCGCTCGAACGAGGCGAGAGTATACCGCGCAGGTTGTCGGCACCCCGGGTAGAGAGGTACCGCGGCGGGCGGCGAAACGTCAGGGTGCGCGCGGGATCGGTAGAGCGCGGCCGGTAGAGCGCGGCCGGTGGAGCGCGGCCGACCCTCTGCTAGACTCCGCCACCGACCATGCCGCCCCTGGCCGCCATCGAGCGGTTCTTCGAACGTCTCTTCGAACGCCCGTCGGCACGTCTCTTCCGCACGCGCGTCCAGCCCGTACAGATCCAGCGTCGGATCGAGCGAGCGATGGAGTCCGGGCGACGGTCGACGGCCGAGCGGACGCTCGCCCCGAACCGGTTCATCGTCCGCCTGAACCCGGATGACCTGGCCGGATTCGCGACGATGGGTGGCGACCTCGCCGCCGACCTCGCCGACCGGGCCCTCTCGTTCGCGCGGGCCCGCCACTACACGCTCGTCGAGCGGCCACGGGTCGACCTGCTGCCCGATCCGACCATCGAGCGAGCCGACATCCGGGTGGATGCGCGACACGCCTCGGCCCGGGACGGCGACGCGGTGGGCGAACCCGGTGTCGTCTCGGACCGCCCGGATCCGATCGGACCGATGGATCTGAGCGCGACGGCGGTCTACACGAAGCCGCAGCCGGATGCGCCGCGGGCCCTGCTCCGGGCGGTCGATCCGGACGGCCGGACACGCGAGGTCGTGATCGAGGGCACTGTCCTGACCATCGGCCGGGCCGACGACAATGACCTGATCGCGCGCGACGTCCGCGTGTCGCGCCACCACGGTCGGATCGTGGGACGTCGTGGGACGCTCGTCTACGTCGACCTGGGCAGCACCAACGGTTCCAGGGTGAACGGCGAAGCGGTGAGCGAGGTAGTCCTGGGTGTCGGCGACCGCCTTCAGGTCGGGGACACGGCGATCGTCGTCGAGGTCGCCGGGGCGCCCGACTGATGGACGGCTTCACGCTCGTCCTGTGGGCCATCCGCCTCCTCTTCCTGGGCCTGCTCTACCTGTTTCTGGCCCGCCTGATCCGGGCGCTGCTGCGCGACCTGCGCGCCGCCGCGCGCGAGCCGATCGACCGGCCAGGTCGCCTGGTCGTGCTCGATTCGCCGTCGGGTGAGCCGTCCGTCGGGCGCTCGTTCGCCCTCGACGTGATCACGCCGCTGGGCCGCGACCTCAACAACGCCATCGTGATCGACGATCCGTTCGCCTCCGCCGAGCATGCCGTCCTGACCTATCGAGGCAGGACCTGGTACCTCGAAGATCTCGACAGCACGAATGGATCGTTCCTGAACGGGCAAGCGATCGACGGTGTGGCGGCGTTGGGCTACGGCGACGAGATCCAGATCGGCCAGGTTCGCCTGCGTCTCGAACGAACGCGGTCATGACGGCACCCGCCGGACAGGCCCGGCGAGCCGGGCAGAGCTGCGGACCTGAGGCGATGCCGGCGTCGGCGACCGCGCGGCGGTCGCTGCCCCGCGTGCTTGGTCCGATCCGGCCAAGGCCGCGCTGGCAGGAGTTCCGGTTGCTGCTGCTCGTCGCGCTGGCGCTCACGGCCGGGAGCGTGTCGCTCGGTGCCACGCTTACCGGGACGGTCGAGCCGTACGACCCGTGGAGCCTCGGGATCTACCTCGTGGTCCTGCTCATCGCGCACGTGGCCCAGGTGCTGGCCGGACGTCGGACGGATCAGCTCCTCCTCCCCGCAGTCGCGTTGCTCGGCGGGTTGTCGCTCCTGCTGATGGAACGGCTGCCACAGGATCTGGTCATCCAGCGCTTCTTCGGCACCGCGTTCGGCCTGGCCGAGGTCCAGCTCATCTGGCTCGTCTGCGCGGTGGGGATCGCCACGACGCTCGGCATCGTGGTGCGGTCGGACGCCTGGCTGCGACGCTACAAGTACACCTGGGCGGCGGTCGGGGTCGGGCTCCTGTTGCTGACCTTCGTGCTCGGGTCGGAGATCAACGGCCAGCGCCTGACCCTGCAGATCGGGCCGGTCAGCGGCCAGCCGTCGGAACTGCTCAAGGTCATCCTGGTCGTCTTCCTGGCCGGGTACCTGTCCGAGAACCGGGCGCTCCTGGTCGAGCACGACACGCGGGTCGGGCCGTTCCGCCTTCCGCCCCTGCCGTATCTCGCCCCGATGGTCGCGATGTGGGCGATCGCCCTCGGGATCGTCGTCGTCCAGCGAGACCTTGGCGCGGCGCTGCTCTTCTTCGGCGTCTTCCTGGCGCTGCTCTATGCCGCGACCGGGCGGATCAGCCTGGTGGTCGTGGGCCTGCTGCTCTTCCTGGCTGGCAGTGCCGTGATGGCCGCCCTCGTCCCGCACATCCGGACCCGTGTCGACATCTGGCTCGACCCGTTCGCCGACCCGCTGGGAGCGGGCTACCAGGTGATCCAGGCACTCCATGCATTCGCCCGGGGCGGCCTGCTCGGGATGGGCCTCGGCGGTGGGCTGCCCGAGATCGGCGGCCGGCCGCCGATCCCCGAGATCCATACCGACTTCCCGCTGGCGGCCCTCGGCGAAGAGCTCGGTGTGGCCGGGGTGGTCGCGATCCTGGGGATCTACCTGGTGATCGTCCAGCGTGGCCTGCGCATCGGGGTCGCGGCGGCCGACGACTACCGTTCGCTGCTGGCGATCGGGCTGGCCCTGGTCATCGGGATCCAGGCATTCATCATCGCCGCCGGCAACCTCAAGGTCCTGCCGCTGACCGGCGTCACCTTGCCGTTCATCAGCTACGGAGGATCGTCGCTGCTGGCCAACGCCCTGGTCGTGGGCCTGCTCCTGGCGCTCTCGGACAAGGGCGTCGAACCGCCACCGCCACCCCGGTCTGGTTCGTCATGGTCCCGTTCGTCATGGCGTCGTCTTCGTGGACCCGTGGCAGCGTGACGATGCGTCCGACGGGCCCCGAGCGGCCGCTCGGTCCGACGACCGTCCATGTCGCGCTGCTGCTGTCGGCGGCCTTCGCGCTGCTGGCCGGCGCGGCCGGCTACTGGGGCGTGATTCAGGCTCCCGAGCTCGCGCGCGCGCCGGACGACGCGGCAGTCATCGCCGCGTCTCGCAGCGTCCCTCGCGGCAGGATCCTGGACCGGGACGGCACGGTCCTCGCCGACAACCGGGCGGACGAGAATGGCGAGCTCTACCGCGTCTACCTCAGCCCGACGATCAGCCAGGTCGTGGGCTATGCCTCGCGGACCTATGGGCGTGCCGGGCTGGAGCGGACCTTCGACGCCGAGTTGACCGGCCTGTCCGGCGATCCCCTGACTGACGCGTTCGGCAAGTTCGGTGCCGAACGCTACGACCCGAAGAACCTCACCCTGTCTCTCTCTTACGAGCTCCAGCGCGCGGCGGTCTCGGCGCTCGGCAAGCGCCGCGGTGCGGTGGTGATGCTCGATCCGCGGACCGGCGAGATCCTGGCCCTGGCATCGACGCCGACCTACGACGCGTCAGCCGTCGCCGACCCTGCGACCGCGGCGGCCACCTTCAAGGCGCTGCGGGACGACCCGGCGCAGCCGCTCCTCCCGCGCGCGACCCTGGGGCGCTACGTGCCGGGCTCCGCCTTCAAGATCGTGACCGCCATCGCGGGCCTGGCGTCCGGGGCGATCACGGCCGACACCACCTATGCCGAGCAGCCCCGTGCCGAACGCCCGGGCCTGCTGGTCGAAGGCTTCCGCGTTCGCGACGGGCACCACCCGGAGACGACGTCGACGGCGCTCGATCTCGTCGGCGCGACGGAGGTCTCCTGCAACATCTGGTTCGCACTGACCGGGCTGGAGATGGGCGGCGCCGCACTCGTCGACTACGCGCAACAGATGGGGTTCGGCTCGCCGCTACCCTTCGACCTGCCGACCGCGGTCTCGCAGGTGACCGGCGGCAGGGGCGCCGACCCGGGCGGATTCGTCGACAGCGTGGAGCTGGCCAACGCCGCCTACGGTCAGGCCGAGACCTTCGTGACGCCGCTCCAGATGGCGCTCGTGGCGGCGACCGTGGCCAATGACGGAGAGCTGATGCGGCCACGGCTCGTGACGTCGATGTCCGGAGCGCGGAGCGGGATGCGGGCGATCGGGGCGCAGTCGATGGGCCGGGTGCTGTCGGTGGCAGATGCGCGGGCGATCAACGCCGCCATGGTCCAGGCCGTGGAGGGACCGCTCGGTCGGCGATTCACCTCCGGGGCAAAGGTGTCCGGCGTGATCACCGCCGGCAAGTCCGGCACGGCCGAGCTCGGGGGCAACGGCGAGCCGCATTCCTGGTTCATCGGCTTCGCGCCGGCCGACGACCCGCAGGTGGTCATCGCGGTCCTCGTGGAGCAGGCCGGGCGGGGCGGGGAGATCGCGGCGCCGATCGCCGGCCGCCTGATGACCCAGTGGCTGAAGGCCGGGTCATGAACGAGCCGCGCGAGCGTCGGCCGCTGCTCGAGCGGCTGGGGCTGGCCGTCGTCGCCCTGGTCGTCGCCCTGATGTTCGGCGGGGTTGCGGCCGCCTCGTGGGTCGGAGGCGAGCCATTCCTGGCGTTGATGGCGGGGATCGGCAGCCTGATGACCTTCTGGTTGGGCACGCGGACGCTCTTCCGTGGGTGACGCGTGACGCCGAGCCGGTCAGGGCCAGCGGTCCGTCCACTCGAGCCTCAACGGCCCAGGCGTGCCTGGCAGTCGACAACAGAACGTCAAGAGCCCGGAAGTGCGCTCCTCAGCGATCGAGTGTCGACCCGGAGTCGCGTTGCAGCGGCGAAGAGGCACACGCGGCCGCCTTCGGCTTCTGGCGTTGCCTGGCAGTCGCGCGGATGATGATCCAGCCCAGCCTGCCCGGTCGGTTCCCATCGAGCAACGCCCCAGGAACCGCACGGACGGTCTCGACGTACTATCTGCCAACGGCACGTCCCCCAGCCGACCGTGAGCCACGCGACCCGCCCGAGCCCGGCGTCGATCCGGGGCGCCACCACCGCCGACCAACCGAACGAGTGAGGCCCATGACCAAGATCCAGGAGACCGGCGACAGGGTCCTTGCCAACGTCGAGCGGGTGATCGTCGGCAAACACCACGAGGTCCGACTCGCACTCGTGGCGCTGCTGTGTCGCGGTCACCTGCTCATCGAGGACGTGCCGGGAACGGGCAAGACGGTCCTCGCCAAGGCGATCGCGAAGAGTCTCGGCTGCTCGTTCCGGCGGATCCAGTTCACCCCGGACCTGCTCCCGTCGGACGTGTCCGGCCTCTCCATCTACAACCAGAAGACCCAGGAATTCGAGTTCCGACCGGGTCCGATCATGAGCCAGATCGTCCTGGCCGACGAGATCAACCGGGCCACTCCCAAGACCCAGTCGGCTTTGCTCGAATGCATGGAGGAGCACCAGGCCACGATCGACGGCACGACCTACCAGATGCCCGACCCGTTCCTGGTCATCGCCACCCAGAACCCGATCGAGTACGAGGGCACGTTCGCCCTGCCCGAAGCCCAGCTGGACCGGTTCATCCTCCGGATCCGCCTCGGATACCCGCAGCCGATCGAGGAGATCGTGATCCTCGACGAGCAGAAGCGAACCCATCCGCTTGATGCGCTGGAAGAGGTCCTGTCCGTCGAGGACCTGCGTGTGCTGCAGACGGCGGCGCGCGAGATCTACGTGGACTCGACCGTCTCCGACTACATCGTCCGGCTGGTCAACCAGACCCGCAACCATCCCGACGTCTACCTCGGCGCCTCCCCGCGCGGCTCGATCGCGCTCTACCGGGCGGGTCAGGCGCTGGCCGGCCTGCTCGGCCGCGACTACGTGATTCCCGACGACATCAAGGCGCTTGCCGAACCGGCGCTGGCACACCGCCTGATCATCAAGACCAGCGCATCCATCCACGACGTCCAGGCCGGACAGGTCATTCGAGAGCTGCTCGAATCGACCCCGATCGACGGCGTCCGACCGACCGGCGGCGGCCCGACGGGACTGCGACCGGGTGTGGTCAGCGCCACACCCACCTCGGACGCCTAGCGCCGGCCCAGCCGGCCCCGCGGGGTGACCTGGTGATCCGAAAGCTGCAGCTGGTCGTCGCCGTCACGATCCTCGTGATCGCAGCGTTCTCGACCGCCTTGCCGTTCCTGTTCTACCTGCTCTACCTGGCGATCCTGGTGGTCGGCGGCTCGTACGTGCTGGTCCGCCTGGGGCTGACCAATCTGGAGGCCGGCTACGCGGTCAGCCAGCTCCACGGTCACGTGGGCGACCAGCTGCGGGTGACCTACACCCTGCGGAACGGGAGCCGAGTCGCCAAGCTGTGGCTGGAGATCCACAACCCGACGACGCTGCCGGGTGGCCTCCCCGGGCGGGCGAT
>JBCLCL010000017.1:0-45519 GCA_038915815.1 Candidatus Limnocylindrales bacterium | reverse complement strand
TGGATGTAGATCGTCTCGTAGTAGCAGCGGGCCGAGTAGTCGTAGATCGAGCGATCCAGGCGGGCCACCGGACAGCGGCTGGCCCGGTGGATCCCAAGGACCGACCGAGCGGCGAAGTCGGCGGTGGCCTCGTCGGTGAACGGCTCGCGCACCTGGTCGCTCCCGACCATGCCGTAGAACCACTGGTGGGCCGTCTCGTGAGCCGCCAGGTAGCGAAGGTTGGCGGCCGCGGTCCCGGTCGGGATCCAGATCAGCCCCGGCGACTCCATCCCGTAGCCGCCCGCCGACTGGACCACCTTGAAGGTCGGGTAGGGATACGGCCCCAGCCGCTCTTCGAGGGCGGCGAACGCGTCGGCCGCCGCGTCAAGCATCGCCCACCCCCGGGTGCCCGGCCGGAACCAGGCCCGGACGGTGGTGTCGCCGACGACCCGCTCCCGCGTCTGGTAGTCGGCCGCGGCGGTCACCGTGAAGTCGCGGACGTCCTCGGCTTCAAAGACCTGGGTCAGGCCGTCGGCGCTGACTGAGATGCGGTCCCCGGTCGTCGCCAGCACGAGCCGGCGATCGCTGGTGATGCGGGCGCGAACGTGGCGACTGGAAGGTGTCACGAATGGATCGCCGTGGTTCGGGCGTTCGAACGTCACCCGCCGGCTGACCCACGGCAACCAGCGATAGAGATCGGCGATCCCGTTGGTTTGCGTGAACAACCAGTTGGACCCGTCGAGATCGGTCGTGAGTCGAGCCGAGAACCTGACCCGGATCCGGGTCGCGCCGTCCACCGGCAGGACCCCGCCGAGCGGCACGAGGATGGTCTGCCCGCTGATCGTGGCCTGCACCGCGACCCCATCCACCGTGACGGGCCGAAGCCGGATGCCACCGAGGCGAGCGGCGATGGTATTCAGTTCGATCCGGTCGATCCCGGCGCCGGAGGTGTTCGTGATCACGGCCGTCGAATCGACCCAGATCGCCCGGCTCGCCCAGTCGAGCTTCAGGTCGGCCCGGTAGACCGCGTCGAGCATGAGACTCGAGCGCCCGACCGAACCGGCCACGATCTGGTCGACCCCGACCGGTGACGCGGCGCGGGCGGTCTGCACGATGGGGGAGGAGGCGGCGGTCGTGAGGACCGCCAGGACCACGGCCAGCAGGGCGGCCGGGCGGCGGGAGACGAAGGCCATCGCGATCATCCTAGCGTGCGCCGCGTGGATCGCCGTCGCCGCCTCGCACCGGCCGGTTGGTGCCGCGGCGTCGGGCCGGGCTGCCGCCTCGCGTCTGCCCGCCGCGTAGACTCTCAGCCGTGACCGCTCCGACCCATTCGACGACTGGCGCCGACGCCCTCGCCGCCGCCATCCGGGCCCGACTCCCGCGACTCCGGCTGCTCACGGACCCGCTCGATCGGGAGAGCCACCGGTTCGACGAGACGCCCTACATCCACGCCGGCCTGCCGGCCGCGGTGGCCTTGCCGACCACGACCGCCGAGGTCGCCGAGCTGGTCCGGATCGCCGGCGAACTGCGCGTCCCCATCGTCCCGCGCGGCGCAGGAAGCGGTCTCTCGGGTGGTGCCGCGGGGATCGAGGGCGGCCTGACGATCGCCTTCACGGCCATGGACGCGATCCTGGAGATCGATCGGGAGAACCTGGTCGCCGTCGTCCAGCCGGGCGTGATCAATGCCCGCCTCAAGGCGGCCGTCGCCGAGCATGGCCTCTTCTACCCGCCCGATCCGGCCAGCTTCGAGACGTGCACGATCGGGGGCAACCTGGGCACCAACGCCGGCGGCCTGTGCTGCGTCAAGTACGGGCAGACCCGTGAGTCCGTCCTGTCGCTGGAGGTCGTGATGGCCGACGGCACGGTCATCCGGACCGGTGGCAAGAACATCAAGGACGTGGCCGGGTATTCGCTGACCCACCTGATGGTGGGCAGCCAGGGCACCCTTGGACTCATCACCGAAGCGACCCTGCGACTCCGCCCGGCGCCCCCGCCACGCTCGACGATGCTCGCATTCTTCCCGACCCTCGAGAGTGCCGGTGACGCGGTGGCCGGGATCACCGCAGCCGGCCTGACGCCGGTCACGCTCGAACTGATGGACCGCTTCACGATCGGCGCCGTGGACGACATGCACCAGCTGGGTCTCGACCGGACGGCGGCGGCCATGTTGATGGTCGAATCCGACATGCCCGGGTCGACCGCGACCGACGAGCTGGAACGGGCTGAGACCGCCTGCCGGGCGGCCGGGGCGACCGACGTGCTCCGCGCCGCCGACGCCCAGGAGGCCGACTGGCTGCGGCAGGCACGCCGCGCGGCCCACTACGCGCTGGAGCGGATCGGCGAGGTTCGGATGGAGGACGTCGGTGTCCCGCGCGCACGGGTCCCGGACATGCTGCGCGCGATCGAGCGGATCGCGGCCAGGCACGACGTTCGGATCGGGACGTTCGGGCATGTCGGCGACGGCAACCTGCACCCCGACCTGGTCTTCGATCGCGGTGACCCCCGAGCCGAGGCGCTGACCAAGCTCGTCCAGGCCGACCTCTACCGAGCGGCGCTCGAGCTGGGCGGCACGGTGACCGGCGAACATGGCATCGGGGTAGCCCGTCGTGACTGGCTGGAGATCCAGCGCGGCGCGGACGCCGTCCGGTTCATGCGCGCGATCAAGTCGGCGCTGGACCCGCTCGGGATCCTGAACCCAGGGCGCGTCATCTGAGGGCCGGCTGAGGAGCCGCTCACGGCCCGCGGTGGCCGCACGCCGGAGGGCCCGGACGACCCCAGGACATGAGCCGCGCGCACACGTCGGCGAGTGAGCCCGCACACGGCGCGCTGTTGCTTCCAACGCAAGAACCCGAGCGCCGCATTGCATCCAATGCACGTACTGTCGCCGGGGAGCGTCGGAGACGCGATGTCGTTGCATGGAATGCAAGGAATCTGCAGCGTGAGCCACGCGGCGCCGGCGTGCGGTCGCGACCTTGCGGCTGATGCACGTCCTTGACGAATTCGGACTCGCCCAGCATCCAGCGCCGACAGTAGTTGCGTTTCGCGCAAGGTCGTCGGTTGCGAGTGGCTCCTTGACAGCTGGACCGTCGGACCCGGATGATGCCCGGACCATGACTGCACATCTGTCAAGTACAAACGTGCACACACTTGGCGAGCCGCGCCACCGGGCGCTTGAGGCCGGTGACTTCGAGCAGCTCGTCCGGGCGAGCCGGCTCTATTACGAGCTTGGGGAGACCCAGAACGCGATCGCCGAGCTGCTCGGGGTCACCCGGCCGCAGGTATCGCGGCTGCTCAAGCGCGCGCGCGCCGAGGGGATCGTCGAGATCCGGATCGTGGACTCGACGGCCGTCGAGAGCCCGGCTGCCGACGCCCTGCGCCTCCGCCACGGGCTCGACGCGGTCCACCTGGCGCCCACCATCAGTGGGCCTGAGGACCTGACCCGCCGGATGGTCGGTCGGCTGGCGGCCGAGATCCTGCGGGCTGCGGTCCGGCCCGGCGCCACCGTCGGGATCGGCGACGGCGCCTTCGTGTCGGCCACGGCCGATGCTCTCGAGGAGCGAGCCACCCCGGTCGCGATCACCGTGGTCCCGCTGTGCGGCGGGTTCTGGACGACCGGCCCCGAGCGCGAGCCGTACCGCCGCGTCGGGGAGGCACTCGGCGGGCAGGTCCGCGGCCTGATGGCACCGGGCCTCGTGGACGACGTGGCCACCAAGGCCGCCCTCGTCGCGCATGCCGGGGTGCGCGCCATGGCCGAGTTGTGGGATCGCCTCGACGTCGCCCTGTTCGGGATCGGCGGACCGGCCTGGAGCGTCTCCCTGGTGGGCGAGTCGCTCGAACGCCAGCTCGCCGCCGCGAACGCGGTCGGCGAGGTCCTCGTCGCCCCCTTCGATCTCGAGGGCCGATTCGTCTGTCCGGCCCTGCACGATCGGGTCATCGCGTTCGACGCGCGCCGTCTTGATCGCGTCCCGACGGCGATCGGCGTGGCGGCTGGCGAGGGCAAGGTCCGGCCGATCCTGGGTGCATTGCGGGCGGGCATCGTCCGCACCCTGGTGACCGATGTCGACACCGCGGAGGCGGTCGTCGCACTCGACGACGCGACCTTCGTGCCCCACGGCGGGCGGCAGGCATGACGGGTCGTGAGCCTGTGATCCTGGGTCTCGACCTCGGCACGACGGAGGTCAAGGCGGGCCTCGTGACCCTCGACGGGCGCCTCCTGGCCCTGGCGCGCAGCGGCTATGGACTCGACACCCGTGGCGACCACGGCTGGGCGGAGCAGGATCCGGGCGCCTGGTGGTCGGCGGTCGTCACGGCCGTGCGCGCCCTGCACGTCGGGGAGGCGGCCGAGATCGTGGCCATCGGTGTCGATGGCCACGGACCGACGCTCGTCGCCGTCGATGGCCGCGGAGAGGCGACCAGGCCGGCGATCACCTTCCTCGACTCCCGTGCCGGCGCCGAGGCCGACGAGCTGGCGGCCGCCACCGGCGTCCGCGGCTGGGTGCTTGGCGGCCTGCCGGCGGCCCTCTGGGTCGAGCGCCACGAACCCGCGGTCGCGCAGGCCACCCGCTGGTACCTGGCGACCTGGGAGTGGCTCGCCTTTCGGTTGTCTGGCGAGGTGACCGGCCCGCTCGTCCCCGACCAATCGGTCGCGGAACCCGGGCTGGTGGCAGCGGCGGGTGTCCCGCGGCATCGCCTCCCGACCCCGTCCCGCACCGGTGAGATCGTCGGCCGGCTGACCGAAGCGGCCGCCGATGCCCTCGGCCTCCGCCCCGGCATCCCGGTCGTCGGCGGTACCGTGGACGCCTTCGCGAGCTACCTCGGGGCGGGGCTCCTGGAACCCGGCGACGCCTTCGATCCGGGCGGCTCGGCCGGCGGCTTCGGCGTCTACTGGGATCGGTCGCTGGACGTTCCCGGCGCGTTCGTCACGCCGGCACCGCTGGCCGGGCGATATAGCGTGGGTGCGGCCATGGCCGCCACCGGCCGGGCGCTCGACTGGTACCGCGACAGCATCCTGGGCGGCACGATCGCCACCGACGCGCTGCTTGCCGAAGCCGCGGCGACCGCGCCCGGGGCCGACGGTCTTGTCTTCCTGCCGTATCTCGCCGGCGAGCGTTCGCCGATCTGGGATCCGGAGGCCCGCGGCGTGCTGGCCGGGCTCACCCTTGGCCACACCCGCGGTCACGTCGCCCGGGCGATCGTGGAGGCATCCGCCCTGGCCATCCGCCACGTGGCCGCCCCGATGCTGGCGGCCGGCGTGCGGGTCTCCGAGATGCGGGTCTGCGGGGGCCCGGCGCGAAGTGCCTTCTGGAACGGGGTCAAGGCCGACGTGACCGGCTTCAACGTCGCCGTCCCGGCAGTCCTCGAGACGGCCGTGCTTGGCTCGGCGATCCTTGGCGCGGTGGGGATCGGCGCCCAGCCGGATCTCCCGACAGCGATCCGGGCGATGACCAGGATCGAATCGCGGATCGAGCCGCGGCACGAGTCGGCGGCCGTCTACGACCGTCTCTACGACGCCTACGTCGCGCTCTACCCGGCGACAGCGTCGATCCTCCGACCGCTCGACGGAGCCGGGCCGTGACGGGCGCGACGCAGGTGCGAGCCGGTGCGATCCGCCTGCGCGGCCTCGACTTCGCGTTTCGGACGAGATCCGGCGCGCCGCTCCCGGTCCTCGATGGGATCGACCTGACCATCCCGGGTGGCGGGATCGTCGCGCTCATCGGCCCGAACGGCTGCGGCAAGTCGACGCTCCTTCGGCTCATCGCCGGGCTGCTCGTGCCCGGGCGCGGCGAGGTGCGGCTCGATGGCGAGCCGATCACCGCCCCGGACCCACGCGTCGGTCTCGTCTTCCAGGAGCCTCGGCTCCTTCCGTGGCGCTCGGCCGCCGGCAACATCACCTACCCGCTGGAGCTGGCCGGCTGGTCGCCCGTCCGACGCGCCGAGCGACTCGCGACGTTGACCGGGCTCGTCGGGCTCGATCCCGCGGTGGTCGCCTCCCGCCCGTCCGAGCTGTCGGGTGGAACGAGCCAGCGGGTGGCCCTCGCCCGAGCCCTGGCGCTGGAGCCCGAGGTCCTGCTCCTCGACGAGCCGTTCAGCGCGCTCGATGCCCTGACTCGCGAACGCTTCGACCTGGAGCTGCTCCGGCTCTGGGAGCGGGCCGCGACGACCATCGTGATGGTCACCCACAGCATCCCCGAGGCGATCCTGGTCGCCGACCGGGTCGTCGTCATCTCCCCTCGGCCGGGGCGCGTGGTCGCCGACGTCGCGGTCGAGCTGCCGCGGCCGCGAACCATCGCCGACCTGGACCAGGCGACGGTGTCGCGGACCGCTCGCGAGATCCGGGCCCACCTGGGCGATCCCGAGGCCGCCGAGGATGGGCGGGCCGCCGATCTGCCTGACGCCGCGCCCCACGTCCCTGTGGAGGTCGCCTCATGAGCCGCGGCGCGTGGCTCTCGGTGGGTGCGGTCTTCGCCGCCTTCCTGCTCGCCTGGAAGGCCCTCGTCGTGGTGACCGGTCTCCGGCCGTTCATCCTGCCGCCGCCGGAGACGGTCGCGAGCCGCTTCGTCGAGGCCTGGACCGACGGCACGATCCAGCCGCACCTGGCGACGACGCTGGTCGAGGTGGCCCTCGGGTTCGCGGTCGGAGCCGGGTTCGCCCTGATCGTCGGCTACGCCCTGGCCCGCAGCGCGGTCGTCGAGCGGTTGCTCTCGCCATATCTGGTGGCCGCGCAGGCGACGCCGATCCTCGCGCTCGCACCGCTGTTTGCCCTCTGGTTCGGCTCGGGGCTGCTCGGCAAGGTCGTGATCTGCGCTCTGATCGTCTTCTTCCCGGTGGCTGTCGCCACGATGGTCGGCATCCGCTCGGTGGACGCGCGGCTGCTGGAACTGGGGCGCAGCCTGCGGGCGACGCGCCGTCAGGTCCTGACCACCCTGGAGATCCCGGCGGCCCTGCCGAACATCCTGGGCGGCATGCGGGTCGGGGTCACCCTCGCGGTCGTCGGCGCGATCGTCGGCGAGTGGGCGGGTGCCGATCGAGGGCTCGGCGTCCTGATCAACCTGGCGCGCGGCTCGCTGTTCGATACCCCGTTGATGTTCGCGACGCTCCTGACGATCGCCCTGGTCGGGATCTCGCTCTACCTCGTCGTCATTGCCATCGAGCGCCGGTTCGTCGGCGCGCGATAGTCAGCCAACGTCATTCGGAGGTTCCCGTGTCGTCATCGCGTTCCCGTCTCGTCCTCGTCGGTCTGGTGGCCAGCCTGCTGCTGACGGCCTGCAGCAGCGGCGCGCCCGCCACGTCGCCGGCGGCCTCGACACCGCCGGCCGCATCCGCATCGGCCTCCGCTTCGGCTTCGGCTCCCGGCTCCGTGGCGCCGTCGGCCGAGCCGGTCAAGCTGACCGTGGGCCTCGGCTACATCCCGAGCGTCCAGTTCGCGCCGTTCTATCTTGCCCAGCAGGCCGGCTACTACGCCGAGGCCGGTCTGGAGGTCGAGTTCCAGAACAAGATCGATCCGGACCTGATCACGCTCGTTGGCCAGGGCGCGATCGACGTCGGCCTGGGCGACGGGACAAGCGTCATCCCGGCGGTCAGCCAGGGCATCCCGATCCGCTACGTGGCCACGATCTACGGCCGATTCCCGAACATCGTCTTCGCCAAGGCGTCGTCGGGGATCACCACGGCCGCCGACCTGAAGGGTCGGAAGGTCGGGATCCCCGGTCGATACGGCTCGGGCTGGATCATGCTTCAGGCGCTGCTCGGCTCGGCCGGTTTGACCACGGAGGATGTCGAGATCGTCGAGTACCCGGACTTCACGCAGCGGGCCGCGGTCGCCCAGGGCGTGGTGGATGCGGCGACCGGCTTCGCCAACAACGAGCCGGTCCAGCTCGAGCTCGATGGCGAGCCGGTGGTGGTCCTGCGGATCGACGACATCACGCCGCTGCCTGGCCCGGGGCTCATCACGGGGACCGGGACGCTCGACACGAAGGTCGCCGCGATCTCCGCGTTCGTCAAGGCGACCCTGCGAGCCATGGACGAGATCACGCTTGACCCGCAGGTCGGTCTGGATGCCGCGATCGCCGCGGTTCCCGATCTGGCCTCGGCTCGCGCTGCGCAGCTGGCGATCCTGGACGCGACGATCGAGTCGTGGAAGGGGTCGGTCCAGGCAGCCTACGGGCTGGGGGCGATCGATCGCGCTGGGTGGCTGGCCTCGATCGAGTACCTGACGACCCTCGACCTGGTTCCCAACCCGGTGACGGTCGACGACCTGGTGCTTGAGGGCCTGTTCAGGGCCGGGTACTGACGGTGCTGGGTGACCTGCGGCCGAACGCCGCCCGCCGGTCGTGGTGGTTACGCGAGGCGCTGGCCGCCGAACCTTCGGAGCTGGCCGCCGCGGCTCCGCCACTGGGCGGCAGCATCGGCGCGGATGTGGTGGTCATCGGCGGCGGGTATACCGGGCTGTGGACGGCCTGGCACCTGACCGAGCTGGAGCCGGGCGCCCGGGTCGTGCTGCTCGAGGCGGATATCTGCGGCGGGGGTCCGTCGGGGCGAAACGGTGGATTCGTGACCGGCTGGTGGGACGAACTGCCGACGCTCATCGAGCGCCACGGGCCGGAGGGAGCGCTGGCGATCGCCCGGGCCATCGACGACGCGGTGGACGATGTCGGCGCCTGGTGCGCCGCGAACGGCGTGGATGCCTGGTACACGAAGGCCGGTGCCCTGTCGGTCAGCGCGGCGCCTTCCCGCCCGAGCCGCTGCGCTATCTGGGCGCACGGATCGTACGCGAAGCGATCGTGCGCACGGAGCTTGCCGAAGAGCGCGGGGAGCGTTCGTCGCGGCTCCTCCGCGAGATCAGCCGGCTTCCGCGCCGGCTCGGCTACCACCTGGGACCCCAGTAGGGCTCCCCGCTGGGGCGGCGCCTCGGCCGACGTCGCCTGCGCATCCGGCCGGTGAGAACGGCGGAAATCGGCTAGAATTCGGCGTCCCCCCGCCCGCGTTCTGCGTGCTGCGCTTCCGAGTCGTGCAGGAGTCCCCGTGAACAGTCGCCCTCCGGTCAAGCCCACGACGGTCGAGCCATTCAAGCATGTGATCGACGAGTACAAGCACCAGGCCCAGACGATCACCTGTACCTGTGGCTGGCACGGCAGTTCGGCGACGCAGGATCGCGGCGGCTCCGAATGGACGGCCCACCTGTTCGAGGTCCGCGGCAAGAAGCGCTAGTGGCCGGCGGCCGGGCCATCGAGCCGAGGCGCTCGGCCGAACTGCCCGCTCGAACCCCGGTGATAGAGTCACTGGCCATGGAGCAGGGTTCGTGCCAGATCTGACGACCCGCGGAGACCCGGTCCCGACCGATGGGCTCCCACGGAACCGCGCGGCTGACGAACCGGTGCCGGAGCTGCCACCGGCCGAGCTGCCGACGGTCGCCTTCACGCCGACCCAGATGGCCGTCGGCTTCGGGATCCTCGCCTCGCTGGTCCTGCTCGTGGCCCGACGGATGCGCCGCCGCGACCGTTCCAGCGGCCGCTGAACCCGTGGCGTGGTCGAGTCGCAAGGCAGGTGGCCGATGACCGCGATGCGCCCGGGTGCGCTGCCGCAGATGGGGGTGCTCGACCGTATCTCCGCGGGGATCTTCGCCGCGACGATGGCCCCGCTCTTCGAGGGTGCCCCACGCTTCCTCGGCCGCCTGGCGATGGCCCGCCCGTTCGGGTCCCTGGAAGCTTTGTTCGAGCGCGCCCGCCAGATCGGGCACGCCATGCCGATCGCCGAGCAGATCGAACTGATCGACGCCCACCCGCGACTTGGGGCGCCGCCGGCCAGTGTCTCGGCCATGTCGTTCGTCGAACAGGGTTACGACCAGGAGGGCGCGACCCGAGCGGCACGCGAGGCGGAGCTGGAGCGCGCCCGGGTTGCCGCCGAACTCGATCGCCTGAACACGGCCTATGAGGAGCGATTCGGCTTCCACTACTGCGTCTTCGTGGCCGGTCGGCCACGCGCGGCGTTGCTGGCCGAGATGGAGGCGGCGCTCGAGGCGGACCGGCCCGCCGAGATCAGTCGGGCGATCGATGCCGTCGTCGATATCGCGGCAGACCGCGCGGCGAAGCTTGGTGTCGTCGGGCAGGAGGAGACCGTTCGTCGAGGCGACGACACCTGATGCCGCTGGGGGTTGAGGTCCGGCGTGCGCCGGTCCCCGGGTCCGACCGAGTCCTTACCGAGGCGGCGCTCGCGTTCGTCGCCGACCTTCAGCGCCGGTTCGGCCCGGCCCGCCTCGAGCTCCTGCGGCGCCGCGAGGAGCGTCAGTCGGAGCTTGACAACGGGGTTCGGCCGGACTTCCTGGACGCCACCCGCCAGATCCGCGAGACGGACTGGACCGTGGCTACGGTACCGCGCGACCTTGACGATCGGCGGGTCGAGATCACCGGTCCAGCCGAGCCGAAGATGATGGTCAACGCGCTGAATTCCGGCGCGCGCGCCTTCATGGCCGACCTGGAGGACTCCCTCTCTCCGACGTGGGCGAACGTGATCGTCGGCCAGGCTGCGCTGATGGACGCGGTCCGCCGTGAGCTGACCTTCGATTCGGTCGAGGGCAAGGCCTACCGGCTGAACGACCGCATCGCGACGCTCCTCGTCCGCCCGCGCGGGTGGCATCTCGTGGAGTCGGGCGTCCTGGTGGACGGCGTCCCGGTCTCGGCCAGCCTGTTCGACTTCGGGCTCTACCTGTTCCACAACGGCGCCGAGGCGCTTCGCCGCGGCAGCGGGCCGTATCTCTACCTGGCCAAGCTGGAGAACCACGCCGAGGCGCGCCTCTGGAACGACGTGTTCGTCCATGGCCAGGCGGCGCTCGGCATCCCGCGCGGCTCGATCCGGGCGACCGTGCTGATCGAGACCATCCTCGCGGCCTTCGAGATGGACGAGATCCTCTACGAGTTGCGCGAGCACGCTGCCGGCCTGAATGCCGGGCGCTGGGACTACCTGTTCAGCGGGATCAAGAAGCTGCGGGCGTGGCCGGAGCTGGCGGTTCCGGACCGCTCGCAGCTGACGATGACCTTGCCCTTCATGCGCGCCTATACGGAGCTCCTGGTTCAGACCTGCCACCGGCGCGGGGCGCACGCCATCGGCGGAATGGCGGCGTTCATCCCGAACCGGCGCGATCCGGCGGTGACCGAGGTCGCCCTGGCCAGGGTGCGCGACGACAAGGAGCGGGAGTCCGCCGACGGCTTCGATGGGACCTGGGTGGCGCACCCCGATCTCGTGCCGATCGCCACCGAGGTCTTCGACCGGGTGCTCGGCGCCCAACCGAATCAGAAGTCGCGGCTGCGCGAGGAGGTCGCGGTCAGCGCGGCCCAGCTGCTCGACCTGCGCGTGCCCGGCGGCGCGGTCAGCGAGGCGGGTCTTCGCGCCAACATCCGCGTCGCCCTGGCCTACCTCGACAACTGGCTGCGCGGGACCGGCGCCGCGGCCATCGACAACCTGATGGAGGACGTGGCCACCGCCGAGATCTCACGCTCTCAGCTCTGGTTCTGGCGGACCCGCGCTGTCAAGCTCGACGACGGGCGGGTCGTTGATGCGGAGATCTACCGACGGATCCGCGACGAGGAACTGGCACGGCTCGGTGGCGCAGCGACCGGTCGACTGGCCGAGGCGACCGAGCTGCTGGACCGCCTGGTCCTCGACGACGAGTTCGCCGAGTTCCTCACCGAGCGGGCCTATCCGCTCCTCGAGTGAGGCGCTGACGCCGACAGCCTGAGGGAGGTCGGGTGACGCCGCGCCGGGACGGCGGAGACATACCCCGCTGATGCGTGTCGAATGCATCAGGGAGGCCCACCGGGAGGCCCACCGGGAGGCCCGCGCCAGCGCCTGATCCATTCGAGTGGCATCACTCCAGAACGCGCACTCCCCGGTCTCCTCGGCTGGCCGGTCCGGGCCTGCGCAGGGCCGCCGCTCGACGGAGTACTCTCGGTTCCGTGGGCGACCCCATCGGCCTCGCGATCGACCTGGGCGTCAAGGCGACCGTCGTCGGGCTGTCGCTTCACCCACTGATCCGGCCGAGGGCCTCGCATTTCGCCGGCAAGGCGATGGGCGCGCGAGCGCTGCTGTATCCGGCGACGACGCTGCTGATCCCGGCGGTCTGGTGGCTCTCCGGGCGCCCGGGGCCGTACCCGTTCCTCGCCGATATCGCCCTGGGGCTTCCCTTCGCGCTCGACGCAGCGGGCAACGTCCTGGGCCTCTTCGCGATCAAAGGCTTCGATGCCATCCCGCACGCGCTCGGCTGGTTCTTCCTGTCGCTCGCCTTCGGGCTCGCCGTGGCGCCCGTCGTGGGCGAGCCGTGGATCGCCTTCGGGCTCGTGCTCGGCTTCGGAGCCACGATCGACATCCTGTGGGAGATCGGGGAGTACCTGCTCCAGCGGAGCGGTGCGTCGGGTCTCCAGCTCACCTACGAGAACACGATCCAGGACCTCGCGATCTCCCTCTTCGGCGCGGCGGTCGCGGCCGGGCTCCTCGCCACCGTGCTCTACCCACCGGCGGGGACGCCCGCCGCGCTGTTCGGCTGGCGCTGAGCCGCCGGCGCGGGGCCGATCAGTGGCGGAACGTCCCAACCAGCGTGACCGCGGCAAGGGGCGCGGCCGCTGCGAGGGCCGAGCGAACGACGCTCCCGTGCGGATGACCTGACAGGCCCAGCGGTGCGGCCAGGGCATACAGCGTGAAGCGATAGTGGTGCGTTCCCGACGGTGGGCACGGCCCGCCATAGCCGACCCGCCCGAAGTCGTTCCGGCCCTGCTGCGGCGATGCCGCGGAGGGCGACATCGACCGCGGGAGACCGGCCAGCGTCGGCGCGAGGTCCAGCACGCTCCAATGGACCCAGTCGTGTCCGTCTGGGTCGTCCACGAACAGGACGAGCGCGGCCGTGCCGGCCGGCACGCTGGTCCAGGCGAGATCGGGCGAGACGTCGCTCCCCCGGCAGGTGCAGTCGACCGGTATCGGCCCACCTTCGGCAAAGGCCGTCGAGGTGATCGAGAAGGGTTCCTGCGTCGTCATCGGCGTGGCCTCCGGGCTTCCTGAGGGTGGTCGAACTGAGGGGGAAGGCGCGGTGGGCAGGGCGGTCCCCTGGGCGGCCGACGCGCCGGCCGGCTGAGGAGGACGCCCCAAGCAGGTCGCCGCGTCAAGCCTCCTGGATGACCAGCGCCTGGGCGCCCTCCCAGAGGCAGCGCCGGCCCAGCTCGCGCAGCCGATCGCGCCAGCCGTCGTCCTCGACGATCGTGGCGAAGTGGTTGCCGGCCAGCTGGCCGAGCTTGGAGCTGAAGTCGCACGGGCCGTAGGCCATGATGATCTCGGTCACCGAGTATCCCCCGGGATAGAGGAGGATCTGCCCGGGCGCCGGATGCGACGTCTGGTTCTCGAACCCGCAACCGGCCTGCCAATCCTCGAACGGGACCCAGACTCCCTCGCCGCTCCAGCGGACGTGGATGAGCTGGCTGTGCAACGGCAGGATGCCGCGGATCGCCTCCACGGTGCGCGGGGCGTCGGGCTCCCAGCGAGCGGCGAAGTGGAGGTCGACGGCCTCGATCGTGAGGTCACCCATCAGCGGAGGATAGCGCGAGGCGTGAGGGCTGTCCGACCGTCGCCGACGACCTCGATCTCGTGGGCCGGCCCTGATTGACTTCCTATCGCCGTGCGCGCCACATCCGCGACAGATCGGCGTCTCGTAAGGCCGTCGTTATGCGGCACAGTCTTACCGGCTGTGCTTGGTGACCCGCAAGGCCGGGCGAAACCGGTGTGCCACGCTCGGAGGCGCGAAGCCTGAGAACGAATCCGTGTCGGGGCCCGGCGATGTCGATAACCATCCCGTGCGGTTATGCGTGAGGCGCATACGGGCGCCCGGAACGGCCCACAAGCCGCGGGCGACCCAGGAAACCCGCGTCCGACCGGGTTAGGGCGGAGCGGCGAGGCTGGCCGTCAGGCGCGAGCTCACGTCCCGGATCGGGGTGACGAGCGAATCGGCCCGCTCGCGGGTGAGTCGGCTGGCCGGGCCCGAGACGCTGACGGCTGCGACCGTCATGCCGCTCACGTCGCGAACGGGGACCGCGATGCAGCGGACCCCCTCCTCGAATTCGCCGTTGTCCAGCGCGAACCCCGCCCGACGAACCTCGGCCAGCTCGACCCGCAGGGCGTCGGCATCGACGATCGTCCGTGGCGTATGGCGCTCGAGTGTCAGTCTGGCCAGGAGCGACTCGCGCGCGTCGTCGGCCAGGTTCGCCAGGAGGACCTTGCCGGTGCCCGATGCATGGAGCGGCGAGCGATTGCCCGCCTCGGTGAACATCCGGACGGTCCGCAGCGACGGGACGTGCCCCACGTACATCGCCGCTTCGCCATCGAGGATCGCCAGGTTGGCACTCTCGCCGGTGAGGTCGACGAGCTCTCGCAGGTAGGGTTCCGCCGTGGTCGGCAGCCCATCGTGGCGACGGATCCGCGACGCGAGGTCGAACGCGGCGTACCCCACGCCGTACCGCCGGGACTCGGGATCCTGGCGTACGTACCCCGTCGCGACCAGCGTGCCGAGGAGCCGATGGACGGTCCCGATGGCCAGCCCACTCACCGCCGAGAGTTCGCTGATGCCCACCGCACCGTCGGCTCGGACGACCGCACCGAACAGCTCCAGGGCGCGCGCGACGGACTGCACGGACCCGGTCCCGACCCCTTGACGCGGGACCCACGGGCTCCTACTATTCCACGATACAGCAGCGCTTTTCCGCATCACGGAAAGATGGTAGCGCGCCCGAGCACCCGGCGCAAGGCCCACCCGCAGGATCTGGAGGGACGGTCAGCATGCCCCGGATGAAGGTCATGGACGCGGTCGTCAGGATTCTCGAGAGCGAGGGGATCGACCACGTCTTCGGGATCCCGGGGGCGGCCATCCTGCCCTTCTACGACGCCCTCCGCACGTCAACCACCATCCGCCACCTGACGGTCCGCCACGAAGAGGGAGCGACCCACGCAGCGGATGGGTGGGCCCGGGTGACCGGCAACGTCGGCATCGCGGTCGGTACGTCCGGACCGGCCGGGACGAACATGATCACCGGCCTCTATACCTGTCTCGCCGATTCGATCCCGATCATCTGCATCACCGGCCAAGCGCAGCGGGCGGTCCTCCACAAGGAATCGTTCCAGGCCGTGGACATCGTCGAGATCGCCAAGCCGGTCACGAAATGGGCGGTCCAGGTCAAGGAAGCCGCCCAGATGCCATGGATCTTCCGACGGGCCTTCCAGATCGCCCGCGAAGGCCGCCCCGGCCCCGTCCTGATCGACCTGCCCCTGGACGTCCAGCTCCAGGAGATCGAGTACGACCCGGCGATCGACGAGCCCTTCCCGGTCCCAAGGATCGCCCCCGCGCGCGCCCGCATCCGCCGGGCGGTCGAGATGCTGATGGATGCGGAGCGACCGATCATCGTCGCCGGCGGCGGGATCATCCTGGCCGAAGCCTCGCCCGAGCTGGCCGCCCTGGCCGAGTACCTCCAGATCCCGGTCAGCCCCACGCTCATGGGCCGCGGCGCGATCCCCCACGACCACCCGCTCTTCGCCGGCACGGTCGGCATCCAGACCCAGCAGAAGTACGCTAACGAGATCTTCCTGGAGAGCGACTGCGTCCTCGCGGTCGGCGCCCGCTTCGGCGACCGCCACACCGGCGCCCTGGACGTCTACCGCGGCAAGCGCACGTTCATCCACGTGGACATCGAAGCGACCCAGATCGGCAGGGTCTTCGAGCCTGACCTGGGGATCGTCGGCGATGCGAAGCTGGCCCTCGCCGACCTGCTGGCGGTCGCCCGCGACATGACCCCGAAGCGCGAGCCCGGCCCGTGGGTCGAGCGCGTGGACGCCCTGCGTCGCGTCCTGCGCCGGCGGACCGACTTCGACGCCGTGCCGATCAAGCCCCACCGCGTCTTCCGCGAGATCGACGAGGCGTTCGGCCGGGACACCATCTTCGTCACCGCGATCGGGCTCTACCAGATCTTCTCCGGGCAGTTCCAGAAGATCTACAGGCCCCGCCACTACCTCGTCTGCGGTCAGGCCGGCCCGCTCGGCTGGGAGGTCTCGGCCTGCACCGGGGTCAAGCTGGCGAAGCCGGACCAGCTCGTCGTCGGCGTGGTCGGCGACTACTCATTCCAGTTCATGATGGAAGAGGTCGCCGTCGCCGCCCAGTACAAGGTCCCGTTCGTCCTGGTGATGCTCAACAACGTGAACCTGGGGCTCATCCGCCAGGCCGAGCTGCGCTACGAGATGGAGTACGCCGTCGACCTCGCCTACGATGTCGGGGACGGCGAGGAGAAAGGGATCGACCACGTCAGGATCATGGAGGCGATGGGCTGTTTCGGCCGGCGCGTGGAGCGCCCCGGGGAGATCCGCGAAGCGCTCGACTGGGCCGTCCGGACGTCGAACGAGAAACGGGTACCGGTCCTGGTCGAGATCATGACCGAGCGCCGGGCAAACGCGGCGATGGGTACCGCCATCGACGACATCCGCGAGTTCGAGCCGATGGAGCAGCACGAGGCGATCGAGCACGGAGTCATGGCCAGCGCCGGCTGAAGCGTCGGCGGGGTCGGGTGGAGGAGGGATCGAGGCAGTGATGGAGGTCGGATTCGTCGGCCTGGGGATGATGGGTCGGCCGATGGTCGAGCGGCTGCTCGGGGCGGGCCACGCGGTCCACGTCCACAACCGTTCGCGCGGCCCGGTCGATGCCCTGGCGGCGAAGGGCGCGACGGCCGCCGACTCGCCGGCCCAGGTCGCCGAGCGGTCGGAGATCGTCCTCACGGCTCTGCCGACACCCGAGGCGGTGGACGAGGTCTTCTCGGAGCTTGCCCGGGTCGCCCGTGCCGGCCAGGTCTACGCGGACCACTCGACCGTCCGTCCGGACCAGAACCGGCGCTGGGCAGCGGCCATGGCTGCGAAGGGGGCTGGCTACCTCGATGCGCCTGTCTCGGGCGGCCCGTCGGGTGCCGCCGGCGGGACCCTGACGATCATGGTCGGAGGGGACCAGGCCACCCTCGACCGCGCGCTCCCGGTCTTCGAGGCGTTCGGCTCCACCATCCGGCTGTGCGGACCGGTCGGCGCGGGCCAGGTCGTGAAGCTGGTCAATCAGCTCCTCGTGGGCGTCCACACGGCGGCGATCGCGGAGGCCGCCGTCTTCGGGGCCGCGCTGGGGGCCGACCCGGCGGTGGTCCTGGAGCTGCTGGGCAAGAGCTACGGCGGCTCCACGATGATGGTCCGCCACATGCCCCGGTTCATCTCCCGAGACTTCTCGGGGGCCACCCCGGTCAGTCTCATCCTCAAGGATCTCGGCCTCATCCACGACGAGGCGAAGGCGGCCGGCGTCCCGCTCCTGCTCGGTGGGCTCGCCGAGCAGCGCTTCCTGGAAGCCCGGGCGCGGGGCCTCGGCGCCGAGGACATGGCCGCCCTGGTCAAGCTCTGGGAAGAGGTCGCCGGCGTGACCGTGGGGCCGGCTGGATGACGCCCGTGGCGCCGCGGTTCGCCGCCAACCTGTCCATGCTCTGGCAGGAAGCGGATCCGTACGATCGTTTCCGGCTGGCGGCAGAGGCCGGCTTCTCGCGGGTCGAGATGCTCTTCCCGCACCAGCTGGACGTCGATCGCGTCGAGGCACTCCTGCGCGAGATCGGACTCGAGATGGTCCTGTTCGATCCTGCGCCTGGTGACTGGGCCGCCGGCGAGCGTGGCCTGCTCTGCCTGCCCGGCCGAGCGGACGAGTTCCTCGTCACGGTCCGCGACGCCATCGCGCTGGCCGAGCGCCTGGGCACGCGCAAGCTCAACGCCCTGGCCGGGATCCTGCCGGCCGGCGTCAGCCGTGAGGAAGGCGAGCGAACGGCGGTCGCGAATCTGCGGGCCGCGGCGCCCCTCGTCGAGACGGCCGGCATCACCCTCCTCGTCGAGGCGATCAATTCGATCGACATGCCGGGCTACTTCGCGGACACGATCGAACGAGCCGCGGGCCTCGTGACCGCCGCGGAGAGCTCAGGGGTACGGCTGCAGCTGGACCAGTACCACGTGGCGATGATGGGTGACGATCCGATCGCGGCCCTCCACCGCTACGACAGCCTCGTCCGCCACGTCCAGATCGCCGACCTGCCGGGGCGGCACGAACCCGGCACCGGCAGTCACCCGATCCGCGGATTCCTCGACGAGCTCGGTGCGATCGGCTACGACGGCGTCGTCGGCCTCGAGTATCGACCCCTGGGAAGCACCGCGGATTCACTCGCCTGGTTGCCCCCGGACGCGCGAAGATAGCCCGACACCCGATGACGACCCGGACCGCCTCCCCCGACGCCGCCCCCGCGCCGCTCATCGTCCCCCCGGGCGAGGTGGTGCCGGGTCGGGCGCGCCCGGGCGAGCCGCTCCGACGGGAAGGACCCGGGAAGCTGACCGGCGCGGCGAAGTACACCGACGACCTCGTCTTTCCGGGAGCGTGGTACGGCGCCACGATCCGCTCGACGGACGCGCACGCCAGGCTCCTGGCGATCGATCTCGAGGACGGCTTCGACTGGTCGTCCGTGGTGGTCGTCACCGCGGCCGAGATCCCGGGTGAGAACGTCGTCGCCTCGCTCAAGAGCGACCAGCCTGCCCTCGTGCCGGTCGGCGGCGAGATCCGCCACCACGCCGAGCCGGTCTGCCTCGTGGCCGCCCCGGACCGCGAGACCCTTCGCGCGGCGAAGGCCTGCATCCGCCTCCGCACCGAAGCGCTGCCGGCGGTCTTCGACCCGCTCGAGAGCCGCCAGGTCTTCGCCCACTACGACATCGCCCGGGGCGACCTCGAAGCCGGCTTCGCGGCGGCCGACCTCATCGTGGAGGGCACCTACCGGGTCGGCCACCAGGAGCAGCTCTACATCGAGAACAACGCGATGATCGCGCTGCCCCGGGCCGATGGCGGGATCGAGGTCCACGGCTCGATGCAGTGTCCGTACTACGCGCACAAGGCGCTCAAGCGGGCCCTCGGGCTGGACGCGGTCCATACCGTCGTCATCCAGGAGGAGACCGGCGGCGGCTTCGGCGGCAAGGAGGAGTACCCCTCCATGATCGCCATCCACGCCGCGCTCCTGGCCCTCGCCTGTGGGCGTCCGGTGCGGATGATCTACGACCGCCACGAGGACATCGCGGCGACCACCAAGCGCCATCCGGCGATCGTCACCGAACGGACCGGGGTGATGCGCGACGGCACGCTCGTCGCCCAGGAGATCGAGATCGTGATGGACGGCGGGGCCTACTGCACGCTCAGCCCGGTCGTCCTGTCGCGTGGCACGCTCCATGCCGGCGGACCGTATCGCTGCCCGAACACCCGGATCCGTTCGCGGGCGGTGGCCACCAACACGCCGCCCAACGGGGCCTTCCGTGGGTTCGGCGCACCCCAGGTCGAGTTCGCCATCGAGGCGCACCTTGGCGAGATCGCCGACCGGCTCGGCATCTCGCCGCTCGAGATCCGCCGTCGCAACGTCTATCGGCTCGGAGACACGACCCCGTTCGGCCAGGTCCTGCGCGAGAGCGTGGCCGGCGAGGAGGTCCTCGAGAAGGCCGCCGAGGCCGCCGATTTCGAGGCTGCCCGGGCTCGCACCGCGGCCGCCCGCGCGAGCCGCTCGGGCGATGACGGTCGTGCCCGGATCTCGCCGGGGATCGGTCTTGCGCTCGGCTGGCACGGCGCCGGGTTCACCGGCTCGGGCGAGGCGCAGATGGGCTCGGTCGCCGCGGTCGAGCTGACCGCCGAGGGCGACATCCGGGTGCTGATCGCGAATACCGAGATCGGCCAGGGCACGAAGACCGTCTTCCCGATGATGGCCGGCGACGCGCTGGGCGTCCCCCCGGAGGCGGTCGAGGTCGCCCAGCCGGACACCTCGGTCGTGCCGGACTCCGGCCCGACGGTCGCGTCGCGCACGGTGATGGTCGTCGGGCGTCTGGTCATCGAGGCCTGCCGCCGGTTGCGCGCCCAGGTGGAGGAGGCGACCGGTCGTCCGTTCGCCGAGTCATACCGCGAGTATGCCCGGAGCCGCGGCCACCTGCGGGTCGACCAGAAGTTCGAGCCGTATCCGGGCGAGGGCTTCGACGACACGACCTATACCGGCGACGCCTACCCGGCCTTCGGCTGGGCCGCCTGCGTCGCGGAGGTGGAGGTGGACCTGGACACGTTCGAGGTGACCGTCAAGGATGTCGTCGCAGTGGACGACATCGGCCGGGTCATCCACCGTGTCCTCGCCGAAGGCCAGGTGGAGGGCGGGACGCTCCAGGCGATCGGCTACGGGACGATCGAGGAGATCAAGCTGCAGGACGGCCGCTACCTCAACGATCGCCTGGCCACCTACCTCATCCCGACCGCCCTGGACGCGCCCCGGATCAGGACGATCCTCGTGGAGTCGCCGTATTCGGGGTCGCCGCACGGGGCGAAGGGGGTCGGGGAGCTGCCGATGGACGTCGGCGCCCCGGCGGTCGTGGCCGCCATCGCGGACGCGACCGGCGCCTGGGTGCGGGAGCTGCCGGCCACCCCGGAACGGATCATGGCCGAGCGCACGGCGACGGGGGTAGTCTCGTGACCGGAGTCGGCCCGTACCGCTTCGTGCTCAACGGGGAACCGGCCGAGGTCAACGTGCCCGGCATGCGCCGGCTGCTCGACGTCCTGCGCGAGGACCTCGGCATGACGGGCACGAAGGAGGGCTGCGGCGAGGGCGAATGCGGCGCCTGCTCCGTCCTGTTGGACGGCGCGGTGGTCGATGCCTGTCTCGTGCCGGTCTGCCAGGTGGACGGCCACGTCGTCCGGACCGTCGAAGGACTGGCCAGCCAGGTGGACGGCCGAGCCCGGCTGTCACCCCTCCAGGACGCGTTCCTGGAGACGGGCGGTGCCCAGTGCGGGATCTGCACCCCGGGGATGCTGATCTCCGCGGTCGCCTACCTGGATCGCGGCGGTGGACCCGACGAGGACGCGATCCGCGAAGCGATCGCCGGCAACCTCTGCCGCTGCACCGGCTACACCAAGATCGTCGAAGCGATCGCACTCGCGGCCGAGAGCGGCGGCGGATCGGTGAGGGTCTGAGCGATGCCGTTCGAGCCGCCGGTCGAATCGCCGCGCCGCCTGTCGGATGCCTACGCCCTGCTGGCCGATGGTCCGTGGCGGCCGGTGGCCGGCGGGACGGACCTGCTGGTGCAGATCACCGGTGAGCTCGGCCCCCCGCCGGAACGGGTTCTCGACATCTGGGGCCTGGAGGAGCTGCGGGGCATCGGCGTGGCTGACGGCTGGCTGACCCTGGGAGCGCTCACGACGTATACCGCGATTCGTCGCTCGGCGGTGGTCCGCGAACACCTGCCGGCGCTCGCGGAGGCCGCCGCCACGATCGGCGCGATCCAGATCCAGAACCGGGGCACGATCGGCGGGAACATCGTCAACGCCTCGCCCGCCGGTGATTCGCTGCCGGTCCTGCTGGCGACCGAGGCGGTCATCGTCCTGGGCGGTCCGCGCGGCGAGCGTGAGGTGGAGGCCGGGGCGTTCTTCACCGGCTATCGGCAGACCGCGCGGGCGGACGACGAGCTCGTCCTCCGGGTCCGGATCCCGCTCCCGGCGGGCCGCCAGGTTCGCTTCCGCAAGGTGGGCACGAGGCGCGCCCAGGCGATCAGCAAGGTGGTCATCGGGCTGGCCTGGCGGCCGGACGGGGAGGGCCGCTGGCGCGAGGTCCGAGTCGCCCTGGGTTCCGTCGCCGAACGGCCGATCCGCTCCGGCGCGGCCGAGGCCGCCCTGACCGGCGCGCGGCCCACCCGGGAGACGGCCGACCGCGCGGCCGCCGCGGTGGCAGCCGAGATCATGCCGATCGATGACGTCCGCTCGACCGCCATCTACCGGCGTGCCGTGACCGCGAAGGTCCTGCACCGCCTGGTCCGCGACGCGGGCGGCTGGTAAGCCTGCCATGACCGGGAGGTGCAGCGGAACGATCGAATAGGAGCCAGGTGAGCAGAGTAGGGTAGCGACGGGCAGGTGTGGTGGGGGCCACGGTCGGTCGGCCCACCCAGAAGGAGGAGCACCAGGGATGACCAGCAGACGGTGGTCGAAGTTCGCGGCGCTGACGGCGGCCGCGGCGATCGTCGTGGGTGCCTGCGGGACGAGCGCGTCCCCGGCCCCATCCGACGGAGGTGGGACTGGCTGTACGGCCGCGGGCGCCGCAGCCGGGGCCAGCCTCCAGATCCCCGACATCGAGGCGGGCAAGTTCAACGTCGCGATGGTCCTCATCGGGCCGCACGATGACGGCGGCTGGAGCCAGGCCCACTACGAGGGTCTGCTCGCGGTCTGTGAACAGGTCAAGGACAGCCACGTCGCGTACATCGAGCTGGTCCCCGAAGGGGCCGACTCGGAGCAGGTCTTCCGGAGCCTGTCGCGCAAGGGCTTCGACTTCATCATCGGGACCTCGTTCGGGTACATGGACCCGATGGCCACCGTCGCCGAGGAGTTCCCGGATATCACCTACCTGCACCTGACCGGGTTCAAGTCGAACTTCAAGAACTTCGGCAACTTCTTCGGCGCGATGGAGGACTTCAAGTACCTCGCCGGCATGCTTGCCGGGTCGCGGGCGAAGAAGGACGGCAACCCGAAGATCGGCTACATGGCCACCTTCCCGATCCCGGAAGAGATCCGGCTGGGCAACGCGATCATGCTCGGCGTGAAGCGGACCTGCCCCGAGTGCACGATGGAGATCCGGTTCATCAATACCTGGCACGACCCGATCAAGGAGAAGGACGCCGCGGCCTCGCTGTTCGACGCGGGCGCCCAGGTCGTCTTCACCGGAGCCGACACTCCGGCCGTCGCCGACGTCGCCCAGGAGAAGGGAAAGTGGGGCGTTACCTACGACACCCCGGGCTCGTGCAAGGTCGACGCCTGCCTCACCGCCCCGTACTGGATCTGGGGACACGAGTACTCCCGGATCGCCGAGCTGGTCAAGGCCGGGACCTACCAGGCCGGATATGAGTACTTCGACGCCGACGCGAAGGCGATGGGCCTGTTCGGGTTCATGGAAGGCGAGACTCTCACCAAGGGTGTCGCCGACCTGCCTGAAGCCGACCTGACGCTGGTCAGGGAGACGCTGGCCAAGATGCTGGCCGGCACGTTCACCCGGTTCGACGTCTTCGCCGGCCCGATCAAGGACAACACCGGTGCCATCAGGGTCCCGGCCGGAACGAAGCTCCAGCAATCCGACCTGGATCAGTTCCCGCCCGGAGCGCCCGGCTCCGAATGCAGCATCTGCATGAAGTGGTGGGCCGAGGGGATCAAGGGCGAACTTCCGGAGTAGGTCAGTTCTGACTCCTCGGGGGCCGACGGCCCCCGAGGAGCCTCACCCGCGGCGTTGCGCCGCCGAAGCCACGATCTGGGGACGGCCGATGACCGAGACGACCCTCGCGGTCGAGATGCACGGGATCGTCAAACGCTTCCCGGGCCTGGTCGCGAACGACCACGTCGACTTCGACCTGCGCCACGGCGAAGTCCATGCCCTGCTCGGTGAGAACGGCGCCGGCAAGAGCACGCTCATGAACATCCTGGCCGGTCTCTACCACGCCGACGAGGGGACCATCCTCGTTCATGGGGCGCCGGTCCGTTTCCAGTCGCCTCGCGATGCGATCGCGGCCGGACTCGGGATGATCCACCAGCACTTCACGCTCGTCCCGTCCCTCACCGTCACCGAGAACATCCTGCTGGGTCTCGACCAGCCCCGGTTCAGGCTGGACCTGGCTCGCTACGAGGGGGCGATCCGGACGCTGGCCGAGGAGACCGGCCTGCGGGTCGACCCGTCGGCCAAGGTCTGGCAGCTGTCGGTCGGCGAGCAGCAGCGGGTCGAGATCCTCAAGATGCTCTATCGGGGAGCGAAGATCCTGATCATGGACGAGCCGACGGCCGTCCTCGCGCCCCAGGAGACCGAGGAGTTGTTCAGGACGCTCCGGGCGATGACCGAGCGGGGCGAATCGATCGTTTTCATCAGCCACAAGCTGGACGAGGTCCTCGCCATCGCGGACCGGATCACCGTTCTGCGCCGGGGCAAGGTGACCGCCGCCGGAACCCCGGCCGCCGGCAAGACGAAACCGGACCTGGCCCGCCTGATGGTCGGCCGCGAGCTCCTCGAGTCGATCGAGAAGGTCCCGGTCACACCCGGCCCCGTCGTGCTCGACCTGGAGGGCGTCAGTGCCGAGAACGACAAGGCCCTGCCGGCGCTGCGGGACGTCGCGCTACAGGTCCGGGCCGGCGAGATCGTCGGTCTCGCCGGAGTGGCCGGGAATGGCCAGTCGGAGCTCGCCGAGGTCGTGACCGGCCTTCGCCATTGCACGGGGCGGATCACGGTCAACGGCCGCGAAGTCGCCAACCGGCCGGCCATCGAGGCGATCGAGTCCGGCGTCGCCCACGTGCCCGAGGACCGCACCGGCACCGGCAGCGCGCCCAACCTCTCGGTCGTCGACAACCTGATCATGAAGAGCTACCGCCTGCCGCCGGTCGCGAACGGCTGGATCATCGACACGGGCGTGGCGCGCCAGCGGGCGGAGGCGCTCAAGGCCGAATACCAGGTCGCCGCGCCGACCATCGACACCCAGGCCCGGCTGCTGTCGGGCGGCAACCTCCAGCGGCTCATCTTCGCCCGGGAGATCACCTCAGAGCCGAAGCTCATCGTCGCGGTCCAGCCGACCCGCGGCCTCGATGTCGGGGCGATCGAGACGGTCCACCGGCTCCTCCTCGCCCAGCGCGCGGCCGGGACCGCCGTCCTGCTGGTCAGCGAGGACCTCGACGAGATCCTCGCCCTGGCCGACCGGGTGGCGGTTATCTACGAGGGCCGGATCGCGGGGATCGTCGATGCGGAGGGCGCGGACGTCCATGAGCTGGGCCTGATGATGACCGGGACGAAGGAGCACGGGAGCGCCGTCGCATGAGCATCGGCGCCGCGCCAGGCCGGTCGATCCTCCCGTTCGCGATCTCCGCAGAGCGCCGGCTCTCCACGCCCCGCTGGCTTCCGGTGGCGACGACGCTCGGAGCGGTCGGCGTCGCGCTGCTCATCTCGGGGATCCTCATCCTGTTGATCGGCGGCGATCCGATCGCCTCGTTCCTGCACATCGTCGAGTCGGCCTTCGGCAGCATCGGCGTCCTGTCTGACACCCTGGTCAAGGCGACGCCGCTCATCTTCACCGGTCTCGCCTGCGCCCTTGCCTTCCGGATGCGGCTCTGGAACATCGGGGCGGAGGGCCAGTTCTACCTCGGCGCATGGGGCGCGTCCGCGATCGTCCTGGTGCCGATCGTCCCGGACGGAGCGCCCGCCTTCGTGACCATCCCGCTGATGGTCCTGGCCGGGTTCCTCGCAGGGGCGGCCTGGGGCTTCATCGCGGGCTGGCTGCGGGCGCGCTTCAACGTCAACGAGATCATCACCACCCTGATGCTCAACTACATCGCCATCCTGTGGGTCCGCTTCTGGGTCTTCGGACCGTGGAGCGAGGGCGGATTCCAGCTCTCGCGACCCTTCCCGAAGGAAGCCTGGCTGCCGCGCCTGACCGACCTGTCCGACGTGGTTCCGGCGTTCTCCGGCCTGACCGTCCACCTGGGTCTCGCCTTCGGGCTCGTGGCCGCGGTCCTGGTCTGGTTCGTCCTCAAGCGAAGCCGGAAGGGCTACGAGATCCGGCTCATCGGCGACAACCCGCGGGCGGCCCGGTACGCCGGAGTGAACATCAAGCGCAACATCGTGCTGGTGATGCTCGCGTCGGGCGGCCTGGCCGGCATCGCCGGGATGTCGGAGGTCGGCGGCGTCGTTCACCGGATGCAGGACGCCATCTCACCCGGCTACGGGTTCACCGGGGTGATCATCGCCTACCTCGCCAAGTTCCATCCGCTCTATGTCGTGGTGGCGGCGATCGCCTTCGGGGCGCTCATCCTGGCCGGCCGGGAGATCCAGCCCGCCGGCATCCCCTCGATGATCCAGGGCGTCATCCTGTTCTGCGTCATCGCCAGCGACGTGCTGCTCCGCTACCGCATCCGGCTGGTGCGCCGATGAACCCGGAGATCATCCTCGCGGCCGGCGTGGCGAGCGGGACGATCCTGCTCTTCGCGGCGATCGGCGAGATCTTCACCGAGCGCGCCGGGGTCATCAATCTGGGCATCGAGGGGATGATGTTCGTGGGCGCCCTGGCCGGGTTCAAGGTCGGCATCGAGACCGGCAACCCGTGGCTCGGGCTGGTCATGGCGATGGTCGCGGGCGGGACCCTGGCCCTCCTCCACGGGATCGTCTCGATCCACTTCCAGGCGGACCAGATCGTGTCGGGCCTGTCGCTCACCTTCCTCGGCACCGGGGTCGCCCTGGTCCTCGGCGAGGGGCTGTCCGGCGCCGGGGGCGGCGCCCTGCTTCCGGTCCTGACGATCCCGCTCGTCTCGGCCATCCCGTTCGTCGGCAAGGTCTTCTTCAGCGACCAGAGCATCCTCGTCTACGTCGGCTACCTGCTGGTCCCCGCCGCCTGGTTCTGGATCCACCACACGCGGCCCGGCCTCCACCTTCGGGCGGTCGGCGAGTACCCGACGGCGGCAGACTCCCTGGGGATCAACGTCTACCGGCTGCGCTACGTCTACGTGGTCTTCGGCGGGATGCTCGCCGGACTCGCCGGGGCGACCATCAGCATGGCCATCACGCCCGGCTGGTTCGCCAACCAGACGACGTCGGGGCAGGGCTGGATCGCCGTCGGGCTGGTGATCTTCGCCCAGTGGAGCCCGTTCCGGGCGCTCATCGGGGCCTTCCTGATCGCCACCATCCGGCGGCTGACCCTCGACCTCCAGGGTCCGGCGGACTTCTTCGGGATCCCGAACCCCTTCTTCGTCTACCAGCCATCGACCTTCTTCCTCGACATGCTGCCGTACGTCCTGGTCATCCTGGTCCTGGTGATCGGGTCGCGCGAAGCCCTCCGCCGGCGGCTCGGCGCCCCGGCCGCGCTCGGCCTGCCGTACGTCCGGGGAGAGCGGGGCCGCTAGGCCTCAGCGCGCTCGTGCCCACCGCGAACATCGCTGCTGCGGCGCGCCCGCCGTTCGTCCTGCGCGGTCGCCTCATGACGCCGCTCGGGGCGGGCGGGACCCTGTTCGACGATGACGCGGTCGTGGCGGTGGATGCCGACGGGCGCCTCACGTTCGTCGGGGCGGCGGCCGCTCGCCCGGACCTCGTGACGGTGGCGCTCGACCTGCGGCCCCTGCTCCTGATGCCCGGCCTGGTCGACACCCACGCCCACCTGCCGCAGCTTCCGAACGCCGGACTGGGTTTCGCGCTCGATCTCCTGACCTGGCTGGACAGGTTGACCTTCCCGACCGAGCGATCGTGGTCCGATCCGGCCGTTGCGGCCGGTCTCGCACCGCGGATCTTCGAGGCCTTCGCCGCGGCCGGAACGACGACCGTGCTCGCCCACGGCGTCGTCTACGAGGCAGCCATGGATGTCACGTTCCGGGCGGCCGAAACGCACGGGATCCGCGCCATCCTGGGCAAGGTCATGATGGATCGCGAGACGTACGACCGGACCATCGAGCGATCGACGATCCTGGATCGATCGCTGCGCGAATCCTCCGACCTGATCTCGCGCTGGCACGGCGCCGACGACGGGCGCCTCGGGTATGCCGTCACGCCGCGGTTCGCCGTGTCGTGCTCGGCCGAGATGCTTCGCGAATCGGCAGCCCTGGCCCGCTCGACGGGAACCTGGTGGCAGACCCACGTGTCGGAGGATCCGCGCGAGATCGCGGAGGTCCGGCGGCTCTTCCCCGAAGCGCTTGACTACGTCGACGTCTACGATCGCGCCGGCGGGCTGGGCGAGCGAACGGTCCTCGCCCACGCGATCCACCTGTCGGATCGAGAGCTGCGACGGCTCGTGGAGACGGAGACACGCGTGTCTCATTGCCCGGCATCGAACCTGTTCATCGGGGCAGGAGTGATGCCGCTGGCGGCGTACCTCGAAGCCGGGCTTTCTGTTGCGCTTGGCTCAGACGTCTCGGGTGGACCGGACGCCTCGATCTTCTCGGTCATGCGCGTCGGTGCCTATGCCCAGATGGCTCGCCGGTCCCTGGCCGGTGGGGAGGGTTCCATCCTCGCTCCGCTCGATTGGCTGCGGATGGGCACCCTGGAGGGCGCGCGGGCGCTCGGCATCGATGACGCGATCGGCTCGCTCGAGGTCGGCAAGGAGGCGGACATCATCGCGCTCGATCCAGCGCTGACGTCCCCGCTCGAGGGGTCTTCCGCGGAGGGTCCGGACGAGATCATGAGCCGGCTCATCTTCCGGACGCATCCCGACATGGTCCGGGCGGCCTGGGTGCGCGGGCGCCGGCTCGACGGTCCCGCCGGGACGCTCGACGGCCCCATCGGGGCGCTGGTATGAGCGCCGTGGACCTGCTCATCAGCGGCGGCACGGTCGTGGACGGGACCGGCGCGCCCGGCTTCCGCGCGGATGTGCTGGTGGAGGGCGACCGACTGCGAGTCATCGATCCCGGCGTCTCGGACGCGGACCGGGCGGACCGGGCGGGCCGGACGATCGACGCGACCGGGAAGATCGTGGCCCCCGGGTTCATCGATCTGCACTCGCACTCCGGGCTCTGGCTCCTCGCCGATGGCCGGCACGAACCCAAGGTCCGCCAGGGCGTGACGACCGAGGTCATCGGCGTGGATGGCAATGCCTACGCGCCGTTCCCCTCGCGGGCGGACCTGCTCGACTTCGTCGTCCTCAACGGAGGCCTGGACGGTCGGCCCGAGATCGACTACGACTGGGACACGGTCGCCAGCTACCTGTCGCGGTTCGAAGGCCGGACGTCGGTCAACGTCGCCTTCCTCGTGGGCAACTCGGCGCTGCGGATCGCGGCGCTCGGCTGGGAGGACGTGCCGACGACGCCGAGCGCGACGCGCGACATGCGGGCGATGCTCCGCGAGGCGATGGCCGAGGGTGCCTTCGGGATGAGTTCAGGACTCGACTACCCGCCGGGCGCCTATGCCACGACCGCTGAGCTGGTGGACCTGGCGAACGAGGCGGCCAGGAACGGGGGCATCTACCACACCCACGTCCGTTACGCCCTGGGTGATCGGTTCCTCGACCCGTTTCGCGAGGCGATCGAGATCGGGCGGCTCGGCGGGGCGCCGGCCCACATCACCCATTTCTATCACCGGAAGACGTTCCCGGGAGGGCCGGAGGAGCTGCTCGGCCTGGTCGACGCCGCCCGGGCGAAGGGCCAGGACGTCACCTTCGACACCTACCCGTCCGAGTGGGCCAGCACCCGCCTGCTGATCATGATCCCGACCGACATCCAGTCCGGCGGCCCGGCGAAGACGAAGGAGCGGCTGGCCGATCGCGCCGTCCGCGACCGGATCCGCCGGGAGCTGGGCGAACGGGGCGTCCTGTTCGCGGGTTCCGGCGGCCTGCCTGACGTTCGGCTGGGCTACTTCGCCGTTCCGGCGAACCTGTGCTGGGAGGGTCGGACGATCGCGGATGTCATGGCCGAGACCGGCCGCGATGCCGTGGATACGCTATGCGACCTGCTGCTCGAAGAGGACCTGCGGGTGAACGAGGTCACGCCCGGGCCATGGTCAGAGACGCTGCCGCAGTTCATCCGCCACCCGGCCGGGATGGTCGGGACGGATTCGACGTTCGTCGGGGAAAAGCCCAGTCCGCGGACGTATGGGAGCTTCCCGCGGATCCTGGGTCAGTACGTCCGCGACGAGGCGCTCCTGGGTCTCGAGGAGGCCGTTCGCAAGATGACCGGGGCGGCCGCGGCCCGCCTTGGTCTCACCGAGCGGGGGGTCATCCGCGACGGGGTCGCCGCGGACATCGTCGTCTTCGACCCGGCGACCGTCAGGAACAACGCCACGTACGAGGAGCCCCGCCGGTTCCCCGACGGGATCGATCACGTCATCGTCAACGGTCGGCTGGTCGTCGACCATGGAGAACACACCGGAGCGCTGCCTGGCCGCGCACTCCGACACGCACGAGGAGGCGCGGGATGACCGCCGAGACACCAGCCCCGCGGGGCTCGACCATCACGATGGGGGCGAACAACTACGGCAAAGCCAGGGTGCGCCTCGTGAAGGTGACCCGCACGCCAGGCCGGCACCTGCTCAAGGACCTGACCGTCCGGGTGGCCCTCGAGGGCGACTTCGTCGATGCCCATGTCACCGGTGACCAGTCGAACGTCGTGCCGACCGACACGATGAAGAACACCGTCTACGCGCTGGCCAAGGATCACCTGACCGGGTCCTCGGAGGCCTACGGCCTGGCGCTCGCCTCGCACTTCCTGCAGTTCCCGCAGGTCAGCCGCGCCACCGTCACGATCGCCGAGCACCGCTGGTCACGCCTGGCGGTGGATGGGGTCCCATCGGACCATGCGTTCATGCGCACCGGCGATCTCACCCGGAGCGCGGTCGTCGCGACGACCCGCGAGGGCGCCACGGTGGACGCCGGGATCGAGGACCTCGTCGTGATGAAGACGACGAAGTCCGCCTTCGCCGGCTTCCCCCGCGACCGGTTCACGACGCTCAAGGAGACCGACGACCGGATCATGGCCACCAAGGTGACCGCTTCGTGGCGCTACGATCGGATGGACCTCGACTTCGATGCGACCTACGACGCGGTGACGAAGACGATCCTCGACGTCTTCGCCGAGCACTTCAGCCCGGCCGTCCAGACCTCGATCTGGCTGATGGGCAAGGCGGTCCTGGAGCGACACGCGTCGGTCAGCCAGATCTCATTCGCCATGCCCAATCTCCACCACTGGCTGGTGGACCTGTCGCCCTTCGGGATGACCAACGACAAGGAGATCTACATCGCCACGACCGAGCCGCACGGGCTCATCGAGGCGACCATCCAGCGTTCGTAGGCCAGGTCAACCCGGGGCTGCTCGCTCCACGAAGCGGCCGGCCCCGCGGGTCCCGACGAAGGTGCCGTCCCGAATGACCCCGCGTCCGCGCACGAACACGTCGCGGACCGCGCCGGAGACCTCGAGGCCCTCGTACGGCGTGTAGTCGCTCGTGTGGTGGAGATCTGTGGCCCGGAGCGTCCGGCGGGCAGCCGGGTCGAAGAGGACCAGGTCGGCGTCGCGACCGACGTGGACGGCGCCCTTGGTTCCGAGACCGAATCGCCTGGCAGGGGTTGTCGCGAGGAGATCGACCATTCGCTCGAGGGTGAGGCGACCGCGCGCCACGCCCTCGGAGTAGAGGAGGGTGAGCAGCGTCTCGATGCCGGGGGCGCCGTTGCTGATCCTGTCGAATGGCACGCCCCTGGCCGCCTCGGCCTTCTCGACCGAGAGGCGGTCGGGAACGTGATCGGTGGCGACCAGATCGAGGGAGCCGTCGGCCAGCCCGGCCCACAGCGTGTCGCGATCGAGCGGTGTCCGGAGCGGCGGCGAGATGATGAAGCGGGCGCACGATGCCGGGTCCGGATCGTCGTAGCGCTCGTCGGTCAGGACCAGGTACTGCGGGCAGGTCTCGGCCGAGACGCGGACGCTGTCGGCCCTGGCCTGGCGGACCTCGCGGAGCGCGTCGGCAGACGAAAGGTGGACGACATGGACCGGCGCGCCGGCCATTCGCGCGAAGGCCATCACGCGGGCGGTCGCGACCGCCTCGACGTAACTTGGTCGCGTAGTAGCGTGGTAGCGCGGTGACACGTCACCACGCTGGAGGGCGGAGGTGACCGCCGCGTCCAGGAGGACCGGGTCCTCGCAGTGCACCTGGAGCATCCCGCCCCGCTCGCCCATGACCCGCATCGCGTCGTAAAGCCGCCGATCGTCGAGCCGGAAATCGAAGACCATGAACGCCTTGCAGGTCGGCACGCCGGCCTCGATGACGGTTGGCAGCTCGGCGATCGGGTCGTCCATCCGCCCGCTGATCGCGAGGCTCAGGCCGTAGTCGATCGCGCTGTCCGACTCGGTCGCCCCCCGCCATTCGCGCAGCCCGGCGACCAGCGAGCGCTCAGCCGCGGCCGATGACCCCGTACCCGGGTTGTTGAAGGCGAGGAACGTCGTCGTCCCGCCGAATGCCGCCGCCACCGAATCCCCGAAGAAGCGGTCCGGCTCGGCGTCGGTCGCCACCCGCGTATGGGTATGGACATCCACCACGCCCGGAAGGATGAGCAGCCCTGTCGCGTCGATCACCTCGTCGGCAGTCGCAGACAGGCCACCGAGACCCGGCTCGATCGCCGTGATGCGATCGCCCTCGACCGCGATGTCGGCGTGTCGCGAACCCGTCGCGGTGACCACGGTGCCGCCGGTGATGAGGACGCCGGTCATTCGATCAGGGGAGGGGAGGAGCCCTGCCGCCCCCGGTCTCGGTAGGCCGCATCCATCTCCCGGCGGGCGCTACAGTGGAGATCGGGGACGGTCATCTGCACGGTACCCATCCATGGAGGATAGCGTGGCACAGGGCGCGAATCAGCCGGCCCCGACGATCTCGACCCACGTCCTGGATACGGAACGTGGCGCGCCCGCGGCCGGCATCGCGGTCACGCTCTACCGCCTGAGCGACGATGGGCGCCCGCTGCGGCTGACCCAGGCCCTGACCGACGCGGACGGACGCATCCGCGACCTGCTCGAGCGCCCGCTGGTCGTCGGGGAGTACCGCCTCGAATTCGATCTGGCGAGCGGTGACCCTGACCGGCCCGACGGCTTCTTTCGGCGAATCTCGATCGACCTTCGAGTGACGGACGCAGCGCGCAGCTATCACGTGCCGCTCCTGCTGGCGCCGTACTCGATCACGACCTACCGCGGGAGCTGATCGCCCGGATCATCGTGACACGCTAGCTGACACGGGGCCCGGCCAGGGTTCGGGCATGGAAGCCGCCCTCCTCCCGCCGCTGACCGTCGTCCATCCCGATCCGGAGGTGGCGCCGTCCACGCGGGTCCGCGTCGAAGGTGACCGGATCGTCGTGGAGCGCCTGATCGTCCGCGACCCGGCCCTGGCCGCCTTCATCGCCGAGCGGCCCGCCGCCGATCGGGTGGACCTCGTGGAGCGCGCCATTCGCATCGGCCTGCTGGCGCTCCAGGATGCCGGCGTGACGGTCAACGTGGACGTCGTTCGGGCCGAATTCGCGAAGCTCGTCCGCCAGGCCGAGTCGGTCAATGAGAAGGCGGCCCAGGCCCTCGAGCAGACGCTGCGCACGAACTTCGCCGACGGCGACGGCCGCCTCCCGCGGACGCTCGAGAAGTTCCTCGGCGATCGGGGCGCGCTGCGCACGATGGTCGAGGAGCTGTTCGACGAATCCAAGCGCGACAGTGCCATCGGCCGCATCGGCCGGATGCTTGAGCGCTACTTCGACGGCGACGCGTCCAAGCTCGCCGTGCTCCTTGACCCGACCCGGCTCAACTCCCCGATGCACCAGTTCCGCCAGGAGATCTCGGCCGGGTTCAAGGGCCTCGAAGAACGCCTCGTCGCGATCGAGGCGGCCGCCGCCGCACGCGGCGCCGAGCGGGCACGGTCGGCCGCCAAGGGCGGGGACTTCGAGGACCTCCTCGAAGCGATGCTGGCGGACCTGGCACGCGGCGCGGGCGATCTGCTCGACCGGACCGCCACGGAGGTCGGGACGACCCTGAAGTCCAAGAAGGGCGACTTCGTGCTGACCGTGGACGCGCGGGTCGCGCGCGGGTCTGACCTGCGGGTCGTCATCGAGGCGAAGGACCGGCCGATGTCCATGCGCGCCATCCGCGAGGAGCTGCGCGAGGCAAAGGAGAACCGCGGTGCCGCCGTTGCGATCATCGTGTTCACGCCGGCTCACGCGCCGACTGGGGTCGCCCCATTCACGCTGGTCGGTGACGACGTCTACTGCGTCATCGACCCGGCAGCGCCGGAAGCGGCCACCCTGGAAGCCGCCGTCCGTCTCGCCCGGCTGCTCGCCCTGGCTTCGCTCGTCGAGCACGATGTCGAGGTCGATGCGGCAGCCATCGGAGTCGCCCTGACCGCGATCCGCGAGCAGCTGGCAGTCGTCACAGCGCTCAAGGCCCAGCTGACGTCCATCTCGAACGCGACCAAGGCGGTCTGGTCTGGCCTGGACCAGATGCGCTCGAACATCCTGGCCCGGGTCGCAGAGGCGGAGGCCGAGATCCGCTGAGGCCGAGATCGGCTCGTCGTGGACGGATCGGGAGCTTCACGACGGGGCACTTGCGTCCGTGCGCTATCGTGGCCGTCCGACACCCGGGATCGGGTATTCCCGCGGGTCGCCGGCGCTGATCACGAGGACGACCCAGGGCGCGCGCGATGTGGAAAGGGGCCATCCAGTTCGGGCTGGTCACCATCCCGGTCAAGCTCTATCTCGCGACGGAGTCCAGGGGCATCCGTTTCAACATGCTCCACAAGGACGACCTGTCGCGCATCCAGATGAAGACCTGGTGCCTGGTCGACGACGAGCCGATCGCCCGGTCCGACACCGTCAAGGGCTACGAGTATTCACCCGGCGAATACGTGGTCGTCACCGACGAGGACCTCGAGCGCGTCCCGCTCAAGACCGTTCGCTCGATCGAGATCGAGCAGTTCACCAAGGCCGAGCGCAACGACGCGGCGATCCGCTTCGTCAAGAGCGCCTACTACCTCGAGCCGGGCAAGATCGGGCGCAAGGCATTCCACCTGCTGAGATCGGTCCTTGCCCGGGACGGCCTGACCGCGATCTGCAAAGTCGTGATCAAGGACCGCGAAGCGCTTGCTGCGCTCGATCCATTCGGCGAGACGATGCTTCTGACCACGCTGCACTGGCCGGACGAGATCCGCTCCGTCGGCGAACTCGACCTCGGTGACGAGTCGTACGACTTCAAGCCGGCCGAACTGGCGATGGCCCAGCAGCTCGTGTCGGCGATGACCGGTGAGTTCGACCCCGGCCAATACAAGGACGAGTACCGCGAGGCACTCGAGACGATCATCCAGGCCAAGGTGGACGGCAAGGAGACGGTCGCGGTCGAGGCGCCGGAGGGAACCGGCAACCTGATCGACCTGATGGCGGCACTCGAGGCCTCGGTCAACGCCGCCAAGGCGGCCCGCGAGTCGAGCGGCAACCGACCCGTCTCGTTCTCAGAGGCGAGAGACGCCAGGGAGGCCAAGGCCGAAGCCGGCGCGGCAGCCGAGGCGGAATCCCCCGCGAAGCCCGCCCGGAAGCGCAAGACCGCCTGACCTCGCTGGAAGCGAGGTTCGGTAAGGGCGTGCCGCCGGTCGTGTAACGCGCGCGAGTATCAGGCGTCATCAAGGTATGACGAACGCGTCTGGACACTCTTGATGCGTGGTGTACGCTCTCCCAGGGCGGCGTGGCCGAATCGGCCGTGGCTTGCCGTCGGGGGCTACGGGAGCCCGGATCATGGACTCTGACGGGACCGAGCGCGAGCGAGCGCTTGAGGAGCGGATCGCACGCCTCGAGGCACGCGTGGGTACGCTCGAGGAGGCGGTAGCCTTCGAGCCCGTTCCCGACGCACGGGACCTGGCGACGGCGGCAGCGTCACAGCCGCCGCCCCCCGCACCCGTGGTCCAACCCCAGCTAGGGCCGTCTGGCTGGGTGGCGTCCGCATCATCAGTCCGCTTGCCCTCGTTGATCAAACTGCCAGACCTATCAGGGTCGCTCAACGACCTCGAGGCCCGGCTTGCGGGACGCACGCTCGCGTTCGTCGGTGGCGTGGCGCTCGTGCTCGGCGCGATCTTCTTCCTCAGCCTCGCCTTCAGCCGCGGGTGGATTGGCCCGGAGTTGCGAGTCCTGATGGGACTGGTGGCCGGGACTGTCGCGTTGGCCGGCGGGGCGGCCTTCATGGAACGGGGCAACCGCCTGCTCGGACACGTCTTGACCCCGGTCGGACTTGCGATCATCTCCATCAGCCTGATCGCGGCGACACGCCTATACGGGCTCGTCCTGGTCGAGGGTGCGCTCGCCCTCGCGCTGGCCAGCGCGATCGCTGCCGCGGTGATCGCGATTCGAGCCAACTCGCAGATCGTCGCCGCGTTCGGCCTGATCGCCGTCCTCGTCGCGCCCCCATTGATCGGCGCAAGCCCGGACATCGTGACACTCCTGTTCATCGGCTCAGTGCTTGTCGGAACCACCGGCATCGCGTTGTGGCGGTCGTGGTCCTGGTTGCCGCCCATCGCCTTCATCCTGTCCGTGCCGCAGGCGGGTGCATGGATCGCCGGCCACCCGGATCCGGCGATCGGTCTCGTGGGGATAGGCCTGTTCTGGCTCCTGAATCTCGTGGCCGCGGGGGGTGAGGAGTTTCGGCGTCACCGCGATGATCTGAGCGCCTCTTCGGCAACCGTCCTGGTGGCGAGCGCCGCCTTCCTCGTCTGGGCCGGTTTCAGCTTGCTCAGCGGCGACCTCGTCGTGTATCGGGGGTTCTTCCTGGTCCTCATCGCCTTGGCCCACTTCGCCGTCGGCGGATCCTTCGTCATCCGTGACGGCGAGCGGAATCTCTTCGGCCTCCTCACGATCGGCACCGGGATCGCGGCGCTCACGATGGCCGCGCCGATCCAGCTCGGGGCACCCGCGGTCCCGATCGCCTGGTCTGCGGAGGCGGTAGCCCTGGCCTGGGTCGCAGTACGGCGTGGCCACCCGCACAGCGCGCTCGTGTCAGGGATCCTGTTCCTGCTTGCCGCCGCCTATCTCTTGTGGCTCTATGGCCAGCCGATCGCGTCGACCTCGGGCGTGCCGTTCGTGGACGGGCCTGGCGCTGCCCTTGGCTTTTTCACCGCAGCGGTCGCCGTGGGTGTCTGGCTCGTGCGAGATCGAAGTCTCCGATCCGGTCTCGCCACGCTCGGCCTTCTCGTCGCTGCCTCGTGCGCCACGGTCGTCCTCGACAACCCGGCGCCAGTCATCTCGACGACCATCCTGATGGTCGTCAGCGTCGCGGTCTGGCGCATAATCCCGATCCTTCCGGGCGCACCGATCACTTGGCAGCTCCAGGGACTAGTCCCTCGCTCGCTCCAGGCGATCGGTGAATGGCGACGCCCGACAGACGCGCTCCTCCCGCTAACCTCAGCGCTCCTGGCTGTGTGGGCGACCTGGCTGCTCGTGGGTCCGGTGTACGTCTCGTGGGACTGGAACTCATCCAGGTCAAGCGTTCCGTTCGTGAATCCGCCGGGTGGGGCGTTGGCGGTCTACCTCGTGGGTCTGACCTCCGTTGGGTGGATCAGTGGGCGCAGGCGGCCGCGCGAGTCGCTCGCTGCGGTCGGTCTGCTGGTGACCGCATGGGCCTGTGCTATGGAATTGGAAGGCGTGGTGCTCGTGGCGGCGTGGGCGAGCCTCATGGTGATCGGGTTCGCCATCCAACGTGGGATTGATGCGCTGCCCCATGAGCCGCGCGCGGCGCTCAGGACCGGACGCAAGGTGATCCTATCGCGCGACCTCGTTCTTCCCTACGCAGCGTCCTTGGGCGGCGTTTTGGCGACGGTCCACGTCTTGTTCCGCGAGCTGCCGATCGGCCGGTTCGGCGAGGTCCTTCCGCCTGGGATCCCATTCACCGACGACGGTGCAGTCGCCGCCATCATCCTGGTCATCGGCGTCCTTGCCAGCGGCGCGCTCGTCGGTGGTGCGCTGGCCCGCCGTGCGTCGATCCTCATCGCGGGCGGCGTGGTCGCGTACGCGGTCCCGTTCGAGGTTTACGCCTGGGCTGTGCCCGTGCTGTGGGTCGCTCTGGGCGCGTTGGCGCTCGTCTTGATCAGGGTAGATCGCGCGGGTCGCCCGGCCTTCCTGATCGCGGCCACCGGATTTGTCATCACCTCGACGATCGTCGCTGTCGGGATCGTGGCACCGCCATCGAGGCTCGTCGTCGGGTCGCAGGCTCTTTCGCCGATCGTCCTGCTCCAGATGCTCGCATCGCTCGGCGCGGTCGCGGCGGGACAGATGGCCCTCACGCGTTCCAACCCTGGTGAGCCTTGGGCGAAGTGGGCCCGGATGGCCTCGGGCGTCACGGCGGTCTACCTCATCTCCATCGGGGTCGTCGGGCTTGTCGCGACCCAGGTCGGAGGGAGCATAGCTACCGACGAGCTGCGGACCCAGGGCCAGGTCGCGCTCAGCGTGTTGTGGGCGGTCCTCGGCCTGGCCAGCTTCGTGTCCGGGTTGCGCCTCAGGAGCGACGATCTCCGCCACGGCGGCCTGGCCCTTCTCGGGATGGCAAGCGCCAAGGTATTCCTGTTCGACCTCTCGGCGCTCGACGTCGCATACCGGGTCATCTCACTCATCGCCCTCGGCCTGCTGCTCCTCGCAAGCGCGTGGGTGTGGCAGCGACTCCAGCCGCACCCGGCGACACCGGCCGGCGACCATCCCCGTACCGGCTGACTCGGGCACACTGGGTGTGTGCCACTCGAGGAATACCGCCGCAAACGCGACTTCGCGAAGACCCCGGAGCCGCCACCGACGGGGGTGACCGGGGGGACCGGGCGATTCGTCGTCCAGCGACACCGAGCCACTCGCCTCCACTAAGACTTCCGGCTCGAGATCGCGGGCGTCCTCGTCTCCTGGGCCGTCCCCAGGGGCCCGACCCTGGACCCGGCCCAGCGGCGGATGGCCGTGCTCGTCGAGGACCACCCGATCGAGTATTTCGACTTCGAGGGCGTGATCCCGTCCAGGCAGTACGGCGCGGGCGACGTGATCGTCTGGGACTGGGGGACCTGGGAGCCCGAAGCGCCGACCCTCGACCCGCCGGCCGCCATCGAGGCCGGCGAGCTGAAGTTCCGGCTCGACGGCCAGCGACTCAAAGGGCGCTTCACGATCGTGCGCACGAGTGGCCGCCGGCGCCGGGACGACGACCCGTCCGCCCGCGCCTTCGAGGACGACGCCGGTGACCAGTGGCTGCTGATCCACAAGCGTGACGAGCATGCCGTGGCTGGCTGGGATGCCGAGGACCATCCGCAGAGCGTCAAGACCGGCCGGACCAACGACGACGTCAAGGGTGCCCGCGACGCGCTGTGGAACGGCCAGGCCCCGGCCGCGGCCGCCGAGATCGACCTCACCGGAGCCGTCGTCGCGCCGATGCCGACGAACATCGAGCCGATGCTCGCGACCCTCGCCTCGAAGCCCTTCAGCGACCCGGACTGGCTGTTCGAGATCAAGTGGGACGGCTATCGCCTCCAGGCCGTCGTCGCCGACCGGAAGGTCCGGACCTGGACCCGCAACCTCAAGGACGCGGCAACCTACTTCCCGCGGCTCCTGGCCGCACCGACCTGGATCGAGGCCCGCGAAGCGATCGTCGATGGCGAGGTCATGGCGCTCGACGATGCGGGGCGGCCGGATTTCGGGCTGCTCCAGGAGCGGCTCGGTGACGCCACGGCCCACGGGCTCGTCTACCAGGCCTTCGATCTGCTCTACCTCGACGGCCGATCGCTCCTGAACGTCCCGCTCGAGGACCGCAAGCGGCTGCTCCGGAGCGTGCTCCGGCCGCACCCGCGCGTCCGCTTCGCGGCCCACGTCAGCGGGGAGGGGCTGGCGTTCTACGAGGCGGCCCGTGCCCAGGGACTCGAAGGCGTGATCGCCAAGCTCAAACGCTCCCGCTACGAGCCCGGACGCCGTTCAGCGGCCTGGCTGAAGCTCAAGATCCGCCCGGAGCAGGAGCTGGTCATCGGTGGCTGGACCCCGGGCGAGGGCAACGCCAGGGATCTGGGTGCGGTCGTCGTCGGCGTCCATGAGGACGGGCGCCTGCGCTTCAGCGGCAAGGTCGGTTCCGGGTTCACCGGCGCGACCCGTGCCGGGCTTCTCGCGCGCCTCAAGCCGCTCGAGGTCGAGGAGCCGCCCTTCGATCCGGCCCCATCGCCCGACTCCCGGGGCCGCTGGGGCGGCGACCTGCGCGACGTCCACTGGGTCCGGCCCGAGTTGGTGATCCGCGCCGAGCTGGGCGGCTGGTCGCGCGACGGGATGGTCCGCCAGGCGGCATTCAAGGGCATCGAGGAGGGACGGGACCGGTTGATGGTGGTACGCGAGACCGCAGTCGCTACGGCCGCCGCGGTTCGTGCCGCCGGCGGTTCCGAGGCGGCCGCCCCCTCCGCTCCGAATACTGCGACGTCGTACTACGACATCGCACTATCTCGGGGAACGGTGGACGCCGACCAGCTCGGTGAGGTGCCCGGGCAGGGCCCGGCGACGGCCGCCGCCGTGACCGCCGTGACCGCCGATGAGCTCGACGCCCTCGCGCGGCTCGATAAGGAGGGGGTCTGGCGGATCGGCGGCCACGAGCTGAAGTTGACCAACCTGGACAAGCCGCTCTTCGAAGCGCGTCGTGATGGCTCCGGCGGCCCCCACGAGGGCCCGATCACCAAGCGCGAACTGATCAGCTACTTCGCCAGGATCGCGCCGACGATGCTGCCGCACCTGGCCGACCGGCCACTCAACCTCCAGCGGTTCCCGAACGGCGCCGGCGCCCCCGGCTTCTGGCAGAAGGACATCCCCGCGACCGCCCCGGCCTGGCTTCGACGCTGGCGCGAGACGGGCCTGGACGGACGCGAGGACCGCGACGCGAACGACCACCTCATCGCCGACCGCGCAGCGACCCTGGCCTGGCTCGGCAACCAGGCCAGCTTCGAGATCCACGCCTGGACCGGGCGCCTGCCCGAGCCGTGGCAGCCGACCTTCGCCCTCATCGACATCGACCCGGGCGACCGGACGACCTGGGAGGAGACCCTGACGCTGGCACGCCTCTTCCGGACGGCGCTCGCGCACCTCGGCGTCCGGGGCTATCCCAAGACGACCGGCAAGCGCGGCCTCCAGGTCTGGATCCCGGTCGAACAGGGCCGCTACGACTTTGCGGCCACGAGCACCTGGGTCGAGCGCATCTCCCGCGCCATCGGCGCGATCGTTCCGGACCTCGTCTCGTGGGAGTGGGCGAAGGAGGCGCGCAAGGGCCGCGCCCGGCTCGATTACACGCAGAACGCGAGCATCAAGACGCTCGTCGCGCCGTACGCCGTCAGGCCCGCGCCGGGCGCGGCCGTCTCCGCGCCGATCGCCTGGGACGAGCTCGACGATCCGGACCTGCGCCCCGATCGCTGGACGATCCGGACGATCGTCGATCGGGTTGCCGAACGCGGCGATCTCTTCGCGGCAGCCCAGACCGACGGGCAGGAACTCCCCAAAGTCTGACGCCGTGACGCCGCTCGCTCGCGGACTCCGTCAGTACGGTGGCTGGAGCCCCGGGAACATCGGGAAGTCGCGGACGTTCAGCGTCGCGAGGTCGGCGCCGAGTTCCATCGCCGCGGCGGCCAGCAGCAGGTCCACCGTGCCGATCCTGTGAGACCTGGCGTAGCGAGCCGCGAACTCGCCTGCGGCGTCGGCGAGCTGGATCGTCACGTCCAGCCAGTGGATCTGGTCGAACAACGCACGAAGCTGGACGCCCTCGTTTGCGCGCACGCCCGCGAGCAGTTCGGTCCGGACCGGCGTGACACTCCAGAGCTCGCTGCCTTCGACGGCCGACCGCAGGAACGTCCTCGCCGCCGTCACGCCGCGCGTGACGTCGATGATGACGCTGCTATCGAGCAGGATCCGTCGCATGCGCCTCGGGTCCCTGGAGTTCGGGGTGGAGCTGCGTCATCCTTCGGAGGTCCGCCTCGCGCATCGATCCATGGATGTCGTCGAGGTCGTTCCGCTCCGCCCAGATCCCGAACACGTTGTCCAGAGCCACCATGAACGCCTCTGCATCCGCGTCCTCGGTCAGATACTGCTCGAGGGCCTCCCGGATGAGGTGCGACCGCGTCGTCCCGCGGTCGCGGGCGCGTCGATCCAGCTCCGCGGTCTGCCGCTCCTCGAGGTAGATCTGGGTGCGCTCCATGACGATGTACATATACACCGTCATGATCGCACCGTCAAGGTGGCACGATGCGCCCATGCATGACGAGTCGATCCGCCTGAGGACGCCCGCTGCCGACGAACTTCGGGCATGGGCGCGCGCGATCGACGCGGCGTTCGGCGAGGAGTTGAGCGACGCCGAATTCGAGCAGGAACGCGAGCAGCTGGAGCTGGACCGGCTGATCGGGGCGTATGACGGCGTGACGCCGGTCGGGACCGGAGGGGCGTTGACGCTTCGGTTGACCGTGCCGGGCGGTGAGGTCGGCGCCGCCGGGATCTCGATCATCGGCGTCTCGCCGAGCCATCGGCGGCGCGGGATCCTGCGCCAGATGATGCGCTGGCTGCTCGACCAGGCGCGCGAGCGCGGCGAGCCCGTCGCCATCCTGTGGGCGAGCGAGGGTGCGATCTACCAGCGTTTCGGGTACGGGATCGGGACCCTCCAGGGGACCTTCGACATCGATCCAAGGCGGGCGCAGTTCGTCCGTCCGGCCGAGCCGCTCGGGCGGATGCGGCTCGTCGATCGCGCTGAGGCGTTGCGGCTCATGCCGCCGGTCTACGACGCCGTTCGCTCCCGGACGCCGGGATCAGTCAGTCGAACCGACACGAAATGGCGAGTCGACCTGCTCGCCGACCACGAGTGGATGCGCGCCGGGAACGGACCGAAGTTCCGCGCGGTCCTGGAGGTGGATGGGGTCGTCCGCGGCTACACGATCTATCGGATCAAGAACGAATGGGACGAGCGAGGCCCGAACAACACGTTGCTGGCGCTGGAGGCGCTCGGGCTCGACGCCGCGGCCGAGCGCGCCATCTGGGAGTGGCTGTTCGGGATGGATCTCGTCGCCCACGTCAAGGGCTGGCGCGGGCCCGTGCCGCACCCGCTGATGCTCCAGCTGACCGAGCCGCGGCGGCTGGGCCTGGTCGTCCGCGAGGGTCTATGGCTGCGGCTGATCGACATGGCGGCCGCGCTGGAGGCTCGGTCGTACGGCGCGGCGGGGTCCGTCACGTTCGAGCTGACCGACGAGTTCTGCCCGTGGAACGCCGGGCGGTGGCGACTCAATGTGTCAGGTGCCGCGGCCATGTCGGGAGGCGTGCCGGGCGTGCCGGGCGCTTGGGGAGTGGCCACCGTCACCCCGTTCGATGGCGACCCCGACCTGACCCTCGACACGAGCGACCTCGTCGCGGCCTACCTCGGCGCCTTCACCTTCGCCGACCTCGCCCGCGCCGGCCGGGTGGGGGAGTGCCGCCCGGGGGCCGTGGCGGAGGCCGACGGGTTGTTCGCCACGGCCACGGCGCCGTGGTGCTCCACGATGTTCTGAAACGGCACACGATCTTGGCCTTACCGCGGCCAGCCTACGAACACGCTCGGCTCCAGCCGAGCCGACTCCTCGACCGAACCGTCCAACCGATAGATCCTTGGATCGCTGCGGAAGTCGAACACACGGTACAGCGAGTAAACATCACGTTCCTTCCGAGAGACCTCGACCTCCCAGCGCGTGACGTAGAAGGGCGTCCGGGCGCCGAGATTTGTGGTCTTGACCTCGATGTGCCGCGGGGCGCCATCGGGCTTGAAGGACGCGATGTCGTACCCCGCGCCATCGCCGAGGTCGTTCGCTACCCACACGACTCGGCCCGCCAGGTCCGGACGACCCCGGCGATTGAGGCTCTCGCGCTCTGCATCCAGCACCCACGCCTCGCCGGCGCGCCCCAGTTGTCGATTGCGGAAGTCTTGCATGGCGCCGAACACGCCGGTCGTCAGCCCGATCGCCGGTCGTCGTTCGCGCCGGGCGATCGAGGGTGGATCGACCAGGACATCATCCGTCGACAGGCGTTGCGCCATCGGCGCTGGTAGCGTGTTGTCCTGGTATTCGGCGATCGTTTCGCTGAGTCTGCGCTCTCGACCAAGCCGTCCAACAACGACCGGTTCGAGCGCAGCCTGGATGTGCGGGAGCGGCTTGTAGCCATCGATCCACGGCTGCTGACGCTGGTCCAGAACCGAACTGATGTTTGACATCTTGCGTTCGATGGACCCGACGCTTCTCGCCGGCATGAACCGCTGCAATTCGCGGATGCGCGTCGCCTTGACCGGTCGTTCTCCGCGGAGCTCAGCCGCCAGCAGGTCGAAGTACGCAGTCACGACGAGTTCGATCTCGTCGGCTGTCCACGGTTTCCCAGTCTCCCCACCCAACACGGCTCCGATACTCCCGGCTGCTACGCTCTCGCCCTCGCGGGTCTCGCCAGGGTGAACGAGGCGGAAACAGAGCGCAAGTCGGACCAGATGATGTTGCCGGCGTCCCGAGTCATCGAACGCTGGTCGATCCAAGGAGCCATCGTGCGGGCCTGGCTGAGCTCAACCAGGCCGCGGCGACAACCTCGGGACCTGACGGTTGCTTGCTCACCACGCTGAGGAAAACTACTTAGCGTGGCGCATGACCAGGACGTGACGTACCAGCGCCCCGTGACGTACCAGCGCCCCCACGCAGCCGTCGGCCGGCTGGCGGAGCCGCGCCGGTTCATCCAGGTCGTGGCAGGCCCGCGCCAGGTGGGCAAGACCACGCTGGTGCAGCAGGTCGTTCAGGCGCCGGGCCTGCCGGTCGTCTTCGCGAGCGCCGACGAGCCGACCTGCGCGGGCCGGCCTGGATCGCCCAGCAGTGGGAGGCGGCGCGCCTTGCCCGCGTCGGCCACCAGGTGCTCTTCTGTCGGGCTGTATGGTTGCGTTGTCTTCCAACCCCATCGCCCTAGTTCAGAACGGTCACTTGATTCGTCGTTTCCGCGCTCTCAGGCTCGGTTGCACCCGGTGGATCCGGGCCTAAGGCGCCGTTGATCGCTCCCTGTGACAGCCAAGCTGACGCGCGGACCGCCGATCGTCGATCGCTTGCCCTTCGGCGGGCAGTTAAGGATTGAACGCGACAAGGAGGAAACGTGAGTAGGGTCGTAGCCATCGACGTCTTCGCCGGAGCGGGCGGCCTGAGCATTGGTGCTGGTCGAGCCGGTGCCGATGTTCGCGTCGCTGTTGAGGTCGACCCTCTCGCTTGCCGCACCCTCAGGTCGAACGATGCGCACCGGAGTACGACGGTCGTCGAGGCTGACATCACGACTCTTACGGGTCGACATTTACGGGACATTGCGGGCCTTGACCGAAAGGACCGGCTCATCGTGGTCGGCGGACCACCCTGTCAGCCATTCTCGAAGGCAGCGTATTGGCTGGACGATGGACAGGAGGCTCGCTACCGGCAGGCCCGATGGCGAGGGGAGTTACCTCCGAAGCCTGCGAGCATCCGCGCGGCCCGCCCCGACCCGAGGCGAGGCCTAGTCGGCGAGGTGTGGCGCATCGCGTCCGAGGCCAACGCGGATGCGTTCGTCCTCGAGAACGTACCGAGCCTCCTCCATCCACGCCATCGGCGCGAAATCGACAACGTCATCTCCGCAGCCGAAGCAGCCGGATACCAGACGCGTCTAGTTCGAGCGAACGCGGCCGAGTTCGGCGTTCCCCAACGACGAGTGCGTGTGTTCCTGCTGGCTGCTCGCGATGGCACGCCAGCCGCTCCGACTCCTACCCATTATGTTGGCGCGCCGAGAACCTCAGGAGCCCTGCTTCCGGCGGTGACGGCCGGCGAAGCGTTGGCGCCCATCGGAGCCGATGCCTTCGCCGAAGATGGCGAGATCGTGGAGGGGCGATGGTCCTCGCATTTCCGAACGATCCCACCCGGGTGGAATTACAAGTTCCACACCGCGTGGGCGGATCATCCAGATCCGACATTCCTAACCGAAACAAGGTTCTGG
>JBCLCL010000016.1:0-46773 GCA_038915815.1 Candidatus Limnocylindrales bacterium | reverse complement strand
CGGGGCGGCGGCCGAGGCGGCGGCCGAGGCGGCGGCCGCCGCCGGCTCAGCTGGCGATCGGGAAGCCGACCCCCAGCGTCTCGAGCGCGCGCTGGATGTCCGGTGCCGCGGGATCGTGGGCTGCGCCCGGCAGCCACTCATACAACACGATCGTGGCGCCGACCTGGCGAAGCACATAGACCGTTCCCTGGGGTGCCTGGATCCGCCCCGGGCCACTTTCCAGGTAGCGCTGCTCCTCGGCGGCCGCGTCGGCGGCTCGACTTGCGTCACTGAACTCGTAGACCACGATGAAACCACGCGTCGGGTCGGCCGGCAGGGTGACCTGGAAGACCGCCCGCGGCGCCTCGGCCAGCAGTGGCGCCTCGGCCGGACGGACCGGCGCCTGGGTGTCCGCGAGCACAAGGTTGGCCGTCGCGAGCGCGTGCACCAGCTCCGCCCTGGTCTGGTTGACGGCAGGCGAGACGGTCCGGGTCGGGCCGATCGAGGCGGGCGGGAACGTCGCGGCAGGTGGCCCGGCTGCGGCACACGCCCCGGCGGCGCCACCCGAGGCGAGCGCTAGCGCGAGGACAGCGGATCGTCCGCGCCGCGCGAGCGTCCTCATCCGGGCGGCCATTCGAACGAGCGCCCACCCATCAGGTGGATGTGCAGGTGGTCGACGCTCTGGCCGCCCCAGCGGCCGACGTTCGACACGAGCCGGTAGCCCGCGTCGGCGATCCCCTCCGAGCGCGCGAGATCGGCCGCGACAGAGAAGATCCGGCCGAGCAATGGGCCGTCGTCCTCGACGAGGTCGGCCGCCGACCCGATGTGCCGGCGCGAGATCAACAGGATGTGCGTCGGGGCCCGCGGCGCGATATCGCGGATGGCGATGACCAGGTCGTCCTCGTGCACTCGTGCGGACGGGATGTCGCCCGCGACGATCCGGCAGAAGAGGCAGTCGATCGCGTTCACCAGAGGGCCGGCTTCGAGCTCATCCGGAATCCGATGGTCCCGACCAGGCCGGCCATCAAGTATGACAGGTAGCGCTGTCGGCGAGCTCGCACCTGCCAGACGCGGTCGTCCGCCTCCGCGCGGATCCTCACCAGGCGTCGCAGGCTCGGGCGCTGGACGAAGAACGCGATCGTGAGGTTGACGAAGTAGATCGCGAAGGCCGCCAGGAGCCAGGGCTGCCGAAGGATCTCCGGGCCCAGGGTCACGATGAGACCGAGGCCGGTCACGGCCAGCCCAAGGCCGATGACGATCGTCCCGTGGGTCTGCGCCCAGAGCAGCCCCTGCACGACCGAACTCGCCGAATCGACCGTCGCCCGGCGCGCCCGCAGTGCGAACGGCAGCAGGATCGATGGCAGGAAGAGCCCGATCGCGAGCACGATGTGGGTCCCCAGCACGAGCGGGAAGAAGGCGGCCATCCGCCGATTGTAGGGCTGCAGCCGCTAGACCCCCCGGAGCGCCTCGAGGGCGACCCAGTCGCCCTCGACCGTGCGTCCGACGAGGTGGAACCCGGCCGCCTCGAAGGCCGCGCGAACCTCCCCCTCGCGCTCGACGAAGATGCCCGACGCCAGCAGGGTCCCGCCGGGTCGCAGCTCACTCCGCAGGCCCGCCGCCAGCGGCACCAGGACACCGGCGATCAGGTTGGCCAGGACGACGTCGAAGCCCGATTCGCCGCTCGGGAGGCTTCCGACGCGCGCCCGCATCCGGCGGGCGACCGCGTTACGGCGGCCGTTCGCCACGGTCGCCTCGACGGCGATGGGGTCGGTGTCCAGGCAGAGCGTCGTCCCGGCCCCGAGCTTGAGTGCAGCGAGCGCAAGGATGCCCGATCCGCACCCGACATCGAGCACGCGGGCATCGGCCAGCGCCCCGCGATCGGCCAGCGCCTCGATGGCCGCCAGGCAGAGCCGGGTCGTCGGGTGCAGACCGGTGCCGAACGCCATCCCCGGATCGAGGGCCAGGACGACATCGCCCGGCCCGGGTCGGTGGCGCCGCCAGGTCGGCCGGATGACGAGTCGGTGGGCGATGCGCAGGACCGGGAAGTGAGCCTTCCAGGCTTCGGCCCAATCCGCTTCGTCGACCATGCGCGTGCGCAGCTCGCCGATCGGTCGGAGTCCGAAGGCCTGGAGATGCCCGAGCGCCTCGGCGACGACGGCGACCGCCCGTTCGGCCGCGGCCCGGTCGCGGGCCGGCAGGTAGGCGCGGACGATCGCCGGTCGCGTCGGGTCGATCCGCGCACCAAGGCCCTCGTCGATCAACTCGAAACCGGGCTCGACCGAGGTGCCGCCCGGGGCGGCCCGGCCGAGGATCTCGCTGACCGCCTCGACGGCCTCGGCGTCGGCCTCTACCGCGAGCTCGAGCCACGCCCCGGCTCCCGAGGCAGCCCCCGCCGCTGTCGGCCGCGCCCCCGTCGGCCGCGCCCCCGTCGGCCGCGCCCCCGTCGGCCGCGCCGTCGGCCGCGAGCGGGACTCGCTCAACCCAGCCCGAGTTTCTCGCGCAGGCCGCCGCTTCCCGGCCCGACCGGCTCCCCGGCCTCCGCGGCATAGGCCTCGAGCAGTCCCCGCTCCTTCTTCGAGAGCCTGGTCGGTACCACCACGTCCACCAGGACATGGAGGTCGCCCCGGGCGCTGGAGCGGCGCACGTTCGGCACGCCCTTGCCACGCAGCCGGATCTCCGTGCCCGGTTGGGTGCCGGGCTTGATCTCGACCTCCTCGTCTCCATCGACCGTCGGGACGCTGATCCGCGTGCCGAGCGCCGCCTGGGCGATCGAGATGGACGCCTCGTAGAACAGCTCGGTCCCTTCGCGTTTCAAGGCGGGATGCGGCTTGACGTGCACAGCGACATAGAGGCTGCCAGCGGCTCCACCCCGCGGCCCGGCCTCACCCTCGTTCGAGAGTCGGATCTGGTGACCCTCGTCGATGCCTGCCGGGATCGCCACCCGGAGGGTCCTGCGCTGCTCCGTCCGCCCATCGCCTCGGCAGGTCTCACACGGCGACTCCACGATCCGGCCCTCGCCGCGACAGCGCGGACAGGCGGTGACATTGACCATCTGGCCGAGCATCGTCTGGCGCACGGACCGGACCTCGCCCCGGCCGGCGCACTGCGCGCAGATGACCGGCTCCGTCTCCGCCCTTGCGCCGCTGCCGTGACAGCTCTCGCAACGCTGGAGGACCGGGAACTCGATCTGCTTCTCCGTCCCCTTGACCGCCTCCTCGAACGTGATCCGCAGGTCGTAGCGGAGATCCGCCCCCGGCTGGGGCCGGCCGCGACGGGCAGACGCCGCACCGGCGCCGCCGCCGAAGAAGGCGTCGAAGATATCGCTGAAGCCGCCGACGCCCTCGAACCCGGTGCCGCCGCCAGCGCCGCCAAGTCCCGCCCGACCGAACATGTCGTAGCGCCCGCGTCGCTCCGGATCGGAAAGGACCTGGTAGGCCTCGTTGATCTCGGTGAATCGATCGTGGGACGTCGGATCGGTGTTGACGTCCGGATGCCACTGCTGGGCGAGCTTGCGATAGGCGCGCTTGATCTCGCCGTCGGTGGCGCTGCGCTCGACGCCCAGGAGGTCGTAGTAGTCGCGTTCGCTGGTGGCCATTCGGACGTGAAGGATACGGGGGAGCGCCTCAGGATGGCGCCCGACCGCGCGCGCCGTCCCGGCCCGCCGTGTCGAGCCGGCCCGCGTTACTTGAGCAGCAGCTTGTCCAGCCGACGCGAGGTGATGACCAGCCCGACGATCCCCAGCACCGCGAGATAGACGACATGGACGAGCAGGACCGGCGAGATGGCCCCGACGGTCAGCGACCGGATCAGCTCCACCCCCTGGTAGAGCGGCGTCAGCTGGACGACGATCCGGAGCGCTTCCGGGTAGGCATCCACCGGGTAGAACGTGCCGGAGAAGAGGAACATCGGCAGCACGACGAGCTGGATGAGGTCGAAGTCCTGCCAGGTCTTCATGAACGACGTGGCGGCCATCCCCACGGCCCCGAAGGCGAAGCCGAGGAGGAGCGCGGCCGGCACGGCCAGGATGACCCACGGCGACACGACCAGGCCCAGGGCGAGCATGACGCCCATGAACCCGAGTGCGTAGAGCCCTCCCCGGATCAGCGCCCAGCCCAGCTCGCCCAGGGCGATGTCACCCGGGGATAGCGGCGTCGCCAGGATGGACGCAAAGGTCCTGTTGTAGTTGAGCTTGAAGAAGAAGTTGAAGGTGCTCTCCATGATCGCCCCGTTCATCGCGGAGCTGGCCAGCAGGGCCGGGGCCACGAACAGCTGGTAACTGATCGGCTCGCCACCGGGTCCCGGGACCGTCCCGATCAGCGCGCCAAGCCCGAAACCGATCCCGAGCAGGTAGAAGAGCGGCTCGAAGAAGCCCGACAGGAGGATGAGCCAGCCGTGCCTGTAGACGTACAGGTTGCGTTCGATCAGGCGGGCCGCGCGGCGACTGCCGAAGGCGAGGGTCGGGGTGACCCGCAGGGCGATCACCCGCGCACCAGGCGGCGTCCGATCGTCCGGATCGCCGCCCACGTCCCGATCACGACGCAGGCGCCCAGGACCAAAACGTGGATGAGCGCCAGGAGCGGATCGTCCAGGGCCGTCCCGAGCGAGAGCCCGCGCGTCAGCGCCGCCCCGTGATAGAGCGGCGTTGCCCAGGCGAGTGGCTGCAGGAACGCGGGCAGCGAATCGATCGGGAAGAAGGTCCCCGAGAAGAGGAAGAGCGGAGTGATCCCGAAGCGGTAGATCGCGGCGAATCGGTCCGGCGTCTTCTGCGTCGCGGAGAAAGCGGCGATCGGCGCCGCGAAGGCCATCCCGGTCAGGACGGCGGCCGGGATGGCCAACACCACAAGCGGCGATCCGGCCGCCCCGAACAGCACGATGACGGCGGTGAAGACCGTCGCGATCAGCGTCAGCCGGGCGGCGATCCAGGCCAGGTTGCCCAGGGCGATGTCACGAGCCGAGATGGGCGTCGCGAACATCGCGTGGAAGATCCTGTTCCAGACCAGCCCGCCCATGATCGGATAGGTGGCCTCGAACGCCGCGGACTGCATCGCCGTCGCAGCCAGCAACCCCGGCGCCAGGAAGACCAGGTACGACACGCCCCCGATATCGTCGACGGCCGAGTCCGAGACGTACGACCCGAGCCCAAGACCCATCGCCGTCAGGAACAGGACCGGCGACAGGAACGAGGTGAAGATGGTCGAGCGGAACGTCCGCCGGTACTGGACCCAGCGGTGCTCGAAGACGCGGCCGATGGTCGATCTCGGGCGGGCGAGGGCGGTCACGATGCGCTTCGCCTAGTCGATCAGCGACCGGCCGGTCAGGCGCAGGAAGACGTCCTCCAGCGAGGATCTCCGGACCAGCACGGTCTCCGGCTTCAGGCCGCGCCGGTGGACCGCGACCGCGGCCGCCTCGCCGTCGTCGGCATAGAGCAGGATCCGGTCGGGCAGGTGCTCGACCCGCTGGGCGATCCCTTCGAGCTGGCCGTCGAGCGTCTCGGCCATGCCGGGCGCGAAGCGCAACTCCGTCACCTCGCGCGTCGAATAGCGCTCGATCAGCTCGCGCGGGCTGCCCTGGGCCACGATCTTCGCCTTGTCCATCACGACCAGGCGGTCGCACAGCTGTTCGGCCTCATCCATGTAGTGCGTCGTCAGGACGAGGGTCACCCCACGCTGCTTGAGACGGTAGAGCCGATCCCACAGGAGATGCCGAGCCTGCGGGTCCAGGCCGGTCGTCGGCTCGTCGAGCAGCAGCAGGGTTGGCTCGTTGATCAGCGACCGGGCGATCGTGAGCCGTCGCTTCATCCCGCCCGAGAGCGACTCCACCTGATCGCCGGCTCGCTCGCTGAGCTGCGCGAACTCGAGCAGCTCGTCGGCTCGGCGACCAACCTCCGCCCGGCTGAGCCCGAAGTAGCGGCCGTAGATCGCGAGGTTCTCGCGGACGGTCAGCTCGTTGTCGAGGGTGTCCTGTTGCGGCACGACGCCGAGGCGCGCCCGGATCTGCGGACCGTGCACTGCCGGGTCCATGCCCATCACCTCGAGCGTCCCGTCGGTGATCGGCGAGGTGCAGCCGATCATCCGCATCGTCGAGGTCTTGCCCGCGCCGTTCGGCCCGAGGAAGCCGAAGGATTCGCCGGCAGCCACGTCGAAGTCGATCCCGTCCACGGCGGTGAAATCGCCAAAGCGCTTGGTCAGGCCGCGGGCATGGATGAGAGAGGAGGTCGAGTCGACGGACTCGGGCATGTCGGGCATGGGCGGGCATGGTACATCCGTTGCAGCCGACCGCGCGGCGGCCAACGGCGGGCGAACCGGGCGACGCTCAGCGCTCCGGGACCGTGCCGACGTGGAGGGTGACGATCCCGCCGGTCATGCTCTGCCAGTGCACGTCCACGAGCCCGGCGTCGCGCATGATCGCGGCGATCCGCTCGGGGTCCGGGTAGCCCTTGACGCTGCGGACGAGATAGCCGTAGGCATCGCCCTGTCCGGCGAGGCGACCGACCACCGGCACGATCCGATCGAACCAGAACTGCAGGAACCGGGCAAGCGGGCTCCGGGGTCGGGCGATCTCCAGGCAGACGACCCGCCCGCCGACTCGGACGGACCGCGCGAGCTCGGCGAACCCCTGCCGGTAGTCGGGCAGGTTGCGCATGCCGAATGCGATCGTGGCTGCGTCGAACGTCCCATCCTCGATCGGCAGCGCGAGCGCGTCGCCGAGCACGAACGCCAGCCCTGGTCGCTCGGCGAACCTGCGCTGGGCCAGCTCGATCATTCCGGGCGAGATGTCGACACCAAGGACGCTGCCCCCGGGTTGGACGCGGGCATGCAGGTCCGCGGCGACCTTGCCGGTCCCGGTGGCGACGTCGAGCACGCGATCGCCAGGCCGCACCCCGGTGAGCGCCACGGCGCGCCGGCGCCAGCGCGGTTCCTGGAAGGCGGAGATCAGCAGGTTCATCGGGTCGTACACGCGGGCGATCCGGTCGAACATCGCCCGGACGTCGCTCGATGGTGCGGCGTTCCCGCGTTCGGTGGCCTGTCCCGAGGGAGCGTCGTCGTGGAACCGGGTCATGACTGGATCTCCTCGGGGGCGCCGCTGGCGGTCGGGCGCTGAAGCACGCCTGCGGCGCGGAGCGCTCCGCGGACAGCGTCGGCAAACGACCCTGGATCGGTGATCGGGCTGGCGTGGTGGATGCCCGGCAGCCGGACCTGTCGCGCACCCGGGATGCGAGCGACGAGCGACGTTGCGATCGGGCGGTAGAAGGGCTCGCTGGCATCACCGGTCAGGATCGTCACCGACGTGCAGATGCGTCCCAGGCCGTCGGGGTCGAGACCGGCCAGGCCGGCGTCGACCAGGGCGCCGGCCCCTTCGCCGGCCAGGAAGGCGCGTCCGCGATCGGACACCTGCTGCCAGGTTCGGTCCCCCCCGACGCCGCGCAGGAAGGCCTCGGCGGCGACGGGAGGTCCGCCGGCCCGGTAGGCGATCTCGGTGTCGCGCGCGACCCGCGCGAAGGCCCGTCGCGTGGCGGCATCCGCGACCGGTCCGTACGGTGGCTCGTGGGCGACGACGGCCAGGCAGCGGCGTGGCATCCGGGCGGCGGCCTCCAGCGCGACGACGCCACCGAAGCTCACGCCGACCAGGACGGCCGCGTCGATCCCCGCCGCATCGAGGACGGCCTCGAGGTCGGCGACATGGATCGACACGTCGACCGACGCGGGCTCCGACAGGCGGCTCAGCCCGCTGCCCCGGCGGTCCACGGCGATCACGGTCAGGTCGCCGGTGTCAGCAAGCGCCCGTGCCAGACCCCGCAGCTGCCCCGACGTCGAGAGCGTGCCGTGGAGCAGGAGGAGCGGCACCGGTCCGGCACCGACGCGCCGGTAGGCGATCTCCACGCCGTCCGGCCGGCGGATCCGGGCGGTCCGTTCGACCGGATCGGACATCGGGTCCGCGCTCATGGCGTCGCGACGCCTTGGTGGTCGAGCGCGACGCGCAGATCGGCTCGGCGGAGTTTGCCGCTCGCGGTCCGGGGAAGCTCGGCCAGCCGGACGAAGGCCGCGGGGACCCTGGATGCCCCCAGGCTGGCGCGACAATGGGCAACGAGGGCCTCGTCGCCGGGATCCGAGGCGCCACTTCGCAGCACGATCGCGGCCACTGGTACGTGGCCCCACGTGCCGTCTGTGCGCGCGACCACGGCGGCGGCCTCGATGGCGGGATGCGCCAGGAGGACGGCCTCGACCTCCGCCGGGGCGATGTTCTCGCCGCCGCGGACGATCCGGTCGGTCCGCCGATCGACCACGGTCAGGCGCCCGCCATGGTCCAGGCGACCGAGATCGCCGGTCCGGAGCCAGCCCGTGGGCGTGAGCGCGGCCGCCGTCCCACCCGGGTCACCAAGGTAGGCCGTGAAGCGCGCCGGCGTCCGAACGACGATCTCGCCGACCCCGTCCCCATCGGCCTGCTCGATCCGGATCTCCACCCCGGGAAGCGGCCGGCCGGCACTGTCCGGATGGGCGGCCGCCTCACCGGTCGACAGCGCGGTCACCGCGGAGCCGGCCTCGGTCAGACCGTAGGTCGGCACGATCGGCCACCCTCCGGCAAGCGCTCGCTCCACCAGCGAGACGGGGATCGGCCCGCCCCCCAGCAGCACCGCCCGGAGCGTCGCCGGTGGCGCCATGCCGGTCGCGGCGGCGACGTCGAGCAGGCGGACCAGTTGCGTCGGGACGAGCGACACATGACTGGGCGCGAGGTCGCCGGTCAGCGCCGCGAGGATCGCCTCCGAATCGGGCCGCGCGAGGGCCACCAGCGGGGCCCCGGCGAGTGCCGCCCGCCAGACCACGCCCAGCCCGGCCACGTGCCCGAGCCCGAGACAGAGGAGCCAGCCGGTCGCCGGGGGCAGGACGGCCATCCAGCCCTCCGCACTCGAGCGCAGCGCGCCGACGGACAGGACGACGGCCTTGGGGCGTCCGGAGGTGCCCGACGTCAGGACGATCGCCGCCGGTGCGCCGTCATCCGATCCGAGGGGATCGGCGGCCTCCGCCGCCTCCGGGCGCAGCTCGGGTCCATCCCGGGTCGTGAGCAGATCCGCGAGCGCGCGCGTCGGCCGGCCGAGCGCGGTCGCATCCGCCGCTCGGTCCGCGTCGTGCACGACGAGTCGTGGATCGATGGCCGAGACGGCCGCGCTGAGCTCGACGGGCGTGAGGTTGCGGCCGATCGGCGCCGCGATCGCCCCCGCTCGGGCGATCCCGTGCAGCGCCGCGACGGCCTCCACCGACGGTGCGGCCAGCAGGGCAACGCGACTCCCGGATCCGGCCCCGGCCTCCCGGAGCCCCGTGGCGACCGCCCGGGCGCGCTCGTCCAGCTCGCACCAGCTCCAGCGCAGATGTGCATCCACGGCGGCCAATGAGGCGCCGCGGACCGCCACGTGGTCGCGAGCGGCGCGGGCCAGTGACACGGCCCCAGTCACGCCACCGACTCCACGGTCTCGACGCGGAAGCGGGCCGCCGAGCGCTGATCCAGGACGATGCCGAGGCCCTGGCTGCCGGGACCCCCCGGCGCACGCATCGTGCCGCGGGTCACGACGAGTGGCGTCGCCAGCAGGTCGTGCTCCAGCAGGCCGGCCGTGGCGAGCCCGTGGGCGAGCGGCAAGGGCAGGCGGGAGCCGTGGACCTCGGGCAGGTCGGTGGCGACGGCGAGGGCGGCGGCGATCCCGACGCCCGTCTCGAACAGCGTGCTCACGACGACCCGGACGCCCCGCGCGGCGGCAAGCTCGGCGATCTCGGCGACCGCAGCCGGCCCCCCGACCCGGGCAAGTTTCACGACGAGCACGTCCACGGCGTCGGCCGCCAGGAGCGCGCGGACGGCCCGGACGGACTCGACCGCCTCGTCGGCCGCGATCGGCACGCGGACGCGACGGCGCAGTTCGGCGAGCCGGTCGACCTCGAGCGCCGGCAGGGGCTGCTCGACGTACTCGATATCGAACCGGGCGATGGCGCTCAGTCGGTCCTCCGCGGTCGCGAGGTCCCAGACGCCGTTCACATCCAGCCGCAGGCCGATGTCCGGCCCGATGGCGGTCCGGATCGCGCGGACCCGCTCCACGAGCACCTCCGTTTCGCGCTCCCCACCGGCCTTGACCTTGAGGGTGCGGAACCCCGCCTCGACCGCCTGTCGCGCCGCCTCGGCGGCCGCGGCCGGCCCGACGGACGGGATCGCCGCGTTGACGCGCACGCCGCCGCCGTCAGATGACGCCTCGCCCCACGCCGTCCCAGGCGTCACTCCGCGCTCCGCGACCTGCGCCGCCGGACGATCGATGGTCGGCCGCTCCAGGTCCAGCAGCGCGCCTTCGATCGCCGCGCGCAGCGCCCGACCCGGCGCGCCATGGAGCTCCAGGTCCGACGCGGACGGGAGCCACCCGGCGGCATTCCCGGTCGCCGCCTCGCGGATGAGCTGCGCGAGGACCATCTCGGCGACCTCGCCCGAGGCCGGTGCCAGGGCCGCCTCTCCCAGCCCGACCCGGCCGTCACCGTCGACGAGCCGGATGAGCCAGGCATCGTGGTGCAGCCACATCCCGGTCGCCGTCGCGAACGGGCGCCGGAACGGGATGTGCACCCGGTCCGCGGCCAGGCCCGCGATGACCGTCATGCGGGCGGCCCCCCGAGTGCGAGCCCGACGGCGAACAAGAGACCGTGGACCAGCGCCAGCCGAGCGGTCCCCTTGAGTACCGGGTTGAGATGGCGCGGCTCCGTGAAGTCGCGGACCGTCCGCGCCAGCGGGAGCGCGAGCGGCATGGCGAGGAGCGGCAGCAGGACGGCCACGCTGCGCCCCGCCGCGAGCAGCGCGACGGGCACCGCGAAGCCAACCAGGAGCAGCAGCAGGTATTCCGCCTCCGTAGCACGACGGCCCAGGATGACCGCGAGCGTGCGCTTGCCGGCCGCCGTGTCGGTCGGGATGTCGCGCAGGTTGTTGACGACGAGGATGGCCGTGATCAGGGCACCGACCGGGATGGCGGCGACGACGAACAGTGGCTCCAGTCGCCCGGCCTGCAGGAACGCCGTCCCGGCGACCGCAACGAGCCCGAAGAACACGAAGACGAACAGCTCGCCGAGCCCCCGATAGCCGTACGGCCACGGGCCGCCCGTGTAGGCGAGCGCCGCCACGATCGCCAGCGCGCCGACGCCGAGGAGCACGGGGCCCCCGACTACCGCCAGCCACAGGCCGACCACAGCGGCGAGCGTGATGGTCAGGGCGATGGCCACCTCCAGCTGCCGCTCCGTCACCAGGCCGGCCGCGGCGACCCGCAGCGGGCCGGCCCGGTCGGGCGTGTCCGCGCCCCGGCGGAAGTCGGACAGGTCGTTGGACAGGTTCGCGCTGATCTGGAGGAGGAGCGCCACGGCCAGGCAGCCCAGCGCGGTATCGGGCCGGAAGGGCGCGCCCGCCCCGAGCGCGACGCCGAGGCCGACGAGCACGCCGCTGATGGCGGCCGGCAGGGTCGCGGGACGGACGGCCAGGAGCCAGATCCGGGCAGCGGATGGGCGCGGGTCGACGGTCATGGGCGGCGCGGGAAGCGCGAGAAGTCGGGCTTGCGCTTCTCGAGGAAGGCCCGCGAGCCCTCGTGGGCCTCGTCGGTCGTGTAATAGAGCCCGGTCGCGTTCCCGGCGAACTCCTGCAGCCCGGCCAGCCCGTCCGTGGCGACGAGGAACGCCGACTTGAGGAAGCGGATCGCCGTCGGGCTCATGGCCAGGATCTCGCGGGCCCAGGCGACGCCTTCCTCCTCCAGCTCCGCGAGCGGCACGACCTTGTTGACCAGCCCCATCGCGAGCGCCTCGTCCGCGCTGTAGCGTCGGCACAGGAACCAGATCTCCTTCGCTTTGCGATCGCCCACAAGGCGAGCCAGCAGACCGATCCCGAACCCGGCGTCGAAGCTGCCGACCTGCGGGCCGACCTGGCCGAAGATGGCGTTGTCGCCGGCGATGCCGAGGTCGCACACGACCTGGAGGACCTGCCCGCCGCCGATGGCGTACCCGTTGATCAGGGCGATGACGGGGATTGGCAGGGAGCGGATCTGCCGCTGGAGATCGAGGACGTTGAGCCGGGCCAGGCCGTCCGAACCAACATACCCGCCGCGCTCCTTGTGGCGCTGGTCGCCGCCGGAGCAGAACGCCTTGTCGCCAGCGCCGGTCAGCAGGACGCAGCCGATCGAGGAGTCGTCGCGGATGCGCGTGAAGGCATCGATCATCTCCTTGACCGTCTCGGGCCGGAAGGCGTTGTGGACCTCGGGTCGGTCGATCACGACGCGCGCGATCCCCGTCCCAGAGTGCTCGTAGCGGATGTCCTCGTACTCGACGACCGGGGACCAGGTGACGGCGGAAGTCATGCGGCAGAGTCCTCCTGCAGGAAATCGAGGGCAAGGGAACGGAACGTCGCGGGGGTCTCGAGATGGGGCGTGTGGCCAGCCCCGGATATGACTCGCAGCCGCGCCCCGGCCAGGCCGGCGGCGACCCGCTCCGCCCGCGCAAGCCCGGCCGGGTCGAGCGCCCCGGCGACCACGAGCGTCGGCACCTGAACCGCGGCAAGGCGGTCGTGCAGCGGCTCCATGGTCCCCTGCCCGGCCCCGCGCAGGCTCAGCGCCAGGCCCGCCGGCCGGTTGCGCAGCCGCTCCGACCGAAGGCGCGCCGCCCGCGCCGCCGGCAGGGAGGCGTGACTGGCGAAGATCGGCAGGCGCTCCCACGCATCGACGAAGGCTTCGATGCCGTCGCGCTCCACGCGCTCGGCCAGCGCGGTGTCGGCGGCGCGCCGGGTGGCGCGCTCCGCGGCATCCGCGAGACCCGCCGACGGGCTTTCAAGCACGAGCCGACGCACGCTGTCCGGGTGCGCGACAGCCAGGCGCAGCGCGATCCTCGCCCCCAGCGAATAGCCGAGCACGTGCGCGGGCGCGGCGCCGGACCGGGCCAGGATCGTGGCGAGGTCGTCCGCCGTACGCTCGACGCTGGCCCACGTCGGATCGGCGTCGGCGGGGTCGGACGGTCGGGTGCGGCCGTGCCCGGGCAGGTCCACGACGATGACCCGAAACCGACGGGCAAGTGCCGTCGCATGCGCCCCCCAGTCCGAGCCGCGACCGGCGAACCCGTGGAGCAACAGGATCGGCGGCCCGTGGCCGCGGTCGCGGACCTCCCAGCGCACGCCACCCAGCTGGATCGCGCTCATGGCGCGCCCCGCGCGAGCGCGTCCGCGACCACGGCCGCCGCCGCTCGGTGGAGCTCCACGTTGCGGGTGCGATCCGTCCGCAGGTGCAGCACCTGGACGCCGGGGCGGGCGATCGAATCGACGAGCGCGCCACGAAGCTCCGCGGCCCCCACCATGACGTGCTCCCCGCCGAGCGCGGTCACGATCGGCCCGACATCGATGCCGTGGGGCGTCCCGAACAGCTCCTCATAGTGGGCTGGCAGGCCGACCCACGGCGCATCGGTCGTGGCCTGTGGCAGGAACGAGAAGATCCCGCCCCCGTCGTTGTCGACGAGGACGATCGTCGCCGACAGGTCGTGCAGGTGAGCCGCGACCAGCGCGTTCAGGTCGTGGAGGAAGGACAGGTCGCCGACGACGAGGGCCACCGGGCCGACCCCGGCGGCGGCCGAGCCGAGGGCCGTCGACACGACGCCATCGATCCCGTTGGCTCCCCGGTTGGATAGGAGCCGAATCGAGCGTGGCCCGGCCGGTAGCCACGCATCGAGGTCGCGGACCGGCATGCTGTTGCCGGCCCACAGGAGGGCACCGTCCGGCAGCAGCTCGCCGAGCAGCGCGAAGGGCAGGCCCTCGAACGGCTCGCCCGCCTCGGTCACGGTGGCCAGCCAGTCGCGCAGCGCCGCAGCGGCCACGCAGTCGGCGGCACGCCAGTCGTCGGCCCATGCGGTGTCGGGCGCCGTCCCGGAGACGGCCCGGATTGCGACCAGCGCGTCGGCCAGCGCAACCGCCGTCGCGGCGGCGTCAGCGTGGACGAAGGTCGTCGGGATGGCTGTCGGCTCGCGCCAGCCGCCGTCCCCGTCGACGACGAACTGGGCGGGACTCCGCTCGCCGATCAGCGCCGTCAGGGGCTTCGAGGTCGGGGCCGCTCCGAAGCGCAGAACGAGCTCCGGGATATGCGCGTCGAGCCACGGCCCGGGCCGAAGAAGGTGATCCGCGTGGCCAAGGACGAGCGAGCGGTCGTGCGTGCCGCACCGTACGCCCGACAGCGGGTCGGCGGCGATGGGGAACCCGGTCGCCGCCGCCAGCGCGGCGATTGCCGCGGGCAGGGCGGGATCGTCCTGTGGTCCGGCCACGATCAGGCCACGCCGGGTCGATACGACCCGCGTGGCGATGACGTCGATCTCCGCGGGTGCGAGGGCGGGGCACCCGGCGACGACGTCCGTGGTCGGTGCCTGCGCGCTGCCAGCGCCCGCCGCGCCGAACGACGGGCTCGCGGCGACTCCCAACGGCCCGTACGGCGCATCGGGAACGAGCGGCTCCCGGAACGGGACGTTGACGTGGACCGGACCGGCCGGCCCGCCGGGTCCGCCACGCGCCACCGCCACCGCCCGGCCCACCACCGAGCGGACGTGGCGGGCCGTCTCCTCGGCGCCGTCCGCAAGCGGCAGCTCCGTGAACCAGCGCACATGGCCGCCGAAGATGCGGACCTGATCGATCGTCTGCGGCGCGCCGCGATCACGCAGCTCCGCCGGGCGGTCCGCGGTGAACAACACGAGCGGGACCCTGGCCAACGACGCCTCCGCGACCGCCGGGAAGAGGTTCGCGACCGCGGTCCCGGACGTGACGAGGACGGCGACCGGACGGCGCGACGCGCGGGCCAGGCCGAGCGCGAAGAATCCGGCAGCCCGTTCGTCCAGCAGGACTCGGACCCGCAGACACGGATGGGCCCGCATCGCAAGCGCCAGCGGCGTCGAGCGCGAGCCCGGGCAGACGATCGCATCGGTCACGCCGGTCGCGACCAGCTCGTCGACGATCGAGCGGGGTGCCAGGACGTCGGTCACGCGTCGTCCCCGGCGATCCGGCCAAGCGCCGCGCCCATCGCCCGCATCTTCAGCCGGGACTCCTCCCATTCCCGGTCCGGGTCGGAGTCGGCCACGATCCCGCAGCCGGCGAAGAGCGTGGCCTGGCGCCCGGCGACAAGGCCGCAGCGGAGCGCGACCATCAGCTCGCCGTCGCCGTCGGCGCCCAGCCAGCCGATCGGGCCTGCGTACCAGCCCCGGTCGAATCCCTCGCGCTCCCCAATCAGGTCGAGTGCGAGATCGCGCGGTGAGCCGCCCACGGCAGGCGTCGGATGGAGCCGCTCGGCGAGCGCCAGCAGCCCGGCCTCGTTCAGCAGCCGACCGGTGATCGGCGTGACCAGGTGCTGGACGTGACGGAGGGGCAGGATCGCCGGCGCGTCCGCGACGTTGAGCCGCTCGACGATCGGGCCGAGACTGGCACGCAGCATGTCGACGACGACCGCGTGCTCCTCGCGTTCCTTCTCGCTGGCGAGCAGCCAGAACGCCAGCTCCGCGTCCTCGGACGCATCACGGCCGCGCGCCGCCGACCCGGCGATCGCCACGGTCTCGAACGAGCGGCCGGTCGTGCGCACGAGGCGCTCCGGGCTTGCTCCCAGGAACGTCGTCCCGCCTCGGGCGAAGGCGAAGATCGTGCTCTCGGGCGCGGTCGCGGCCAGGTGGCGAAGGGCGGCCGGGACGTCGATGTCGGTCGCGGCGCGGAAGGCCTCGCGCCGGGCGAGGACGACCTTGTCCAGCCGGCCGCGGCCGACGGCGCCGGCGTACAGGCCGACGATCCGGTCCCAGGCGGCGCGGTTGGGGCGACTGCCCGCGGAGACGAGCGGCAAGGGTTCGGGGAGGGCCACCTGGGTCCCCGGATCGCCGGCACGTTCCACGAGGCCGGGCCAGCGCCCCGCGAGCCCCGCGACATCGAGGTCATCCACCCCGACCGGCCCGGCCGCGACGGTGAGGTCCGTGGCCGCGCCATTGCGTGCCACGGTGAACCTCGGCAGGACGAGCGAGGCCGCGCCGAACAGAGCCCATGGATTCCCCGGCGCGGGTGCGTCCCCGCTGAACCCCAGCCCGCCCAGCAGGATCGGACCGGCCTTGGGCGCCACGGTGCGCTCGCCTGAGCGGAGGCTGTCGGCCAGCACCTCCCGCCATGCCGTGGCGGCCCGCGAGAAGCGGTCCGGGCCGGTCGGTTCGATCGCCCAGGCTCGCCCGACACCGACGATGGATCGCCCAGCGGCCGGCTGGAGCCAGAGCGCCGCCTCGAGGCCCAGCGAACGGGCGGCGGCGAACAGCGCGATCGGGTCGATCTCCGGAATGGTGAGGGTGGCGGTGGTCAGGGGCGAGGGTCCGCCCCGGCCGTGCGCGGTCGCCCGGAGTCGGGAGATCTCGGCGACGATCGATTCGCCGCGGCCGATCGCCCGGTCGACGTCAACGACCGTCACGGGGTCCGCTCCGCGGCGATGGCGCTGATGCGCGCCTCGTCCACGCCAACGCTTCGGAGCAGGAGCGCGCGCAGCGCGGGATACGTGGCCTCCAGGGGCGGTGCATCGTCGACGAGCAACCAGCGGGCCACGACCTCGTTCAACGCGCCGAACCAGGCGACGCCGGTCAGCGCCGTGTCGATCGGCGGGATTGCACCGGCGTCGACCGCCTCGTCGAGGTAGCCCGCGATCATTCGGGCGAAGCGGTCGTGCAGCTCGCTGGTCTCCGCGCTGAAGACATGCCCGGCTCCCAGTGCGTCCACGAACAGCAGCCGCGCCATCGTCCGGTGGCCGGCGAACGTCGCGAGCACCGTGCGGAGGGCGGTATCCGCCCGGGCGATCGGCTCGGTCTCCGCGGCGACCGCCCGTTCCACCTTGGCCGCGAGGCGGTCGGCGGTCGTCCGCACCAGCTCCCGGAAGATCGCCTCCTTCGTCGGGAAGTGGAAGTAAACCCCGCCCTTGCTCGTCTCGGCGGCGGCGGCGATCTCGTCCATCGCGGTGTCGCGATAGCCGCGCCGCGTGAACGTGTGGAACGCCGCGTCCAGGATCCGCTCCCGACGTGTCTGACGGCGCTCAGCCTGGGTCGCGGTTCGCCCCTCGTTCCGGGTCATCGTCCAAGTCTCCACGATCCTGCGCGACCGACCGACCAGTCGGTTTGTTCATCCTACCGTGTGACCGCAGGACCAGTCGGCGCGACGCCAAGGGGATCCTCGACGCCAAGGCCAAGGACCGGGCCAAATCCGGGCCACATCGAAGTCCGCCATCGACGGCGGTGAATTCGCCGAAGCGCTTGGTCAGGCCGCGGGCACGGATGGGCGGCCTCGACGCGGTTCGAGCATAGGGCGCATCGAACCGCAGGCGGCTGCGGGTGAAACATGCTACACGGCAGTAGCAAGTGCGTTACGATGTCGCAGCGGGCATCCCAGCCGCCCAACGTACAGGAGTCAACCCATGGCAACCATGCCCGACCCCATCGCCAGGCTGCTCGAGGCGGCCCTGGTCGGTGAACTGACCGCGATCGATGGCCACGGGCGCCCGGTCACCTACCCGCTCATCCCCCTGTGGGACGGCGAGAAGATCTACCTGACCTCGTCCGCCCTGTTCAGTCGCAAGCTCGAACACATCCGGGCCAACCCGCAGGTCTCGCTCTCGATCACGGATCCGGTCGCCGTCGGCGGTGCGACGGACCGCGCGACGATCCAGGGAGACGCCCGGATCATCGAGGAGGATCCGCACGGCGGCTGGGAGCGGCTGCTCCCGATCTGGGAGCGCAAGGAACCGTCGATCGCCTACTTCCTGAAGGCCCGCGTCGCGCTGCCCCTCTTCTTCGAGCGGGCGCTCATCGAGATCACCCCACGGCGGACGTTCTACTGGTCGGATGGGAACCCGGCGCTGGCACCGGTCTCGACGATCCTCGGCGAGGAGGCCGCGTGATGCGCAGCACACCCGAACTCGACGCCCGCACCGGGCTCGAGAAGCTGGCGACCTATCCATACCTGGTCGCGACCTGGGTCGACGAGACGGGCTACCCCGTGAGCGTCGCCGTCGAGGCCCAGATCGACCCGGCATCGGGCACCGCGCGGTTCGAGGCTCCGGCCGGCCTTTCCATCCCGACGACCCGTGACATCTCGCTGACCGGGTCGCACATCCGGCCCCAGCCCGGCTACGGCTACGACGAGCGGCGCCACGTCACGGTCTGGGGGCCTGCTGTCGTCGCCGACGGGTCCGTCGCCGTCCAGGGCACGGCGGCCTGGGGCTGGGATGAAGCGGAGGTCCCCTTCTTCGAATATTCCGAGCGCTCCGTTGGCAAGGCGCGCAGGTACTTCGACGCCCTCTCCGCGGAGCGCGGCACGCCGGTCAAGCCGCGCCTGTCGTTCGGGTTCCTGGCCCTGCGGACGACTCGCCTGCCGTTCCTGACCGCGACCATCGTGCCGGTCGTGCTCGGGATCCTCATCGCGGCGCGTCAGGGTTCGTTCGACCTCGTTGCGGCGCTGCTGACCGTCGTCGGCGCCTGCTTCGTCCAACTCGGGCTCAACGTCGCCAACGACGTCTTCGACACGCTGCAGGGCGCCGATGACGCGAACGTGACGCCGACCCAGTTCAGCGGCGGATCACGGGTGATCCAGTACGGACTGGTCAGCCTCCGTCAGATGGCCACGATCTCGACGATCTTCTACGTCCTGGGCGGGCTCATCGGACTGGTCCTGCTGGCGACCCGAGGCTCCACGGCGCTGCTGGTCATCGGGGTCGCGGGGTTCATCGTCAGCCTCGGCTACACCGCGCCACCCCTCAAGTTCGTCTATCGCGGGCTCGGCGAGATCGCGGTGGCGTTCGGGTTCGGCCCGCTCATGCTGGTCGGCGCGTATGTGGTACAGACCCGCGGCGCCCTGTCGTGGGAACCGTTCGCGGCGTCCATCCCGATCGCGCTCCTCGTGGCGCTGATCCTGTACGTCAACGAGATCCCGGACCGTCGCGGCGACGCGCATGCCGGCAAGCGGACGCTTCCGGTTCGCTTCTCGCCGCGCGCCGTGATCGCGGGCTACAACGTGGCCGCCGCGGGTGCCTATGTGGCGCTCGTCGTGGCGGTGGTCGTCGGGCTGCTGCCCGTGCCGGCACTCTTGATGCTCCTGACCATCCCGCTCGCGCTCCAGGTCTCACGCGGCCTCGAGCCCAACTACGACAACCCGTATGGCCTGATGGCGATCATGGGCGTCAACGTCAAGGTCCACCTGTACGCCGGCCTGCTGCTGCTGGCCGCGTATCTCGTGGTGTTGCTGGCTGGCGCCGTCGCCCCGTCGGTCGACCTGTTCATCGGCTGATCTCGAGGGTCGTCGCCGCCCGCACGATCGTCAGCGCCGTCTGGGACGCGGAGTACGCCGAGGCGCACTGCGACCTCGGCCCGCTCGCCGGCGCCCGGCGATGAGCTTCTCGGGCCCGCCACCCGGATGGCACCCCCAACCGGCGGCCGACCGCGCACACTGGAGGCATCTCACCCTGCCACCTGGCAGATGGGAGACGAACGGATCGGACCGATGCGTGGATTTCAGGGATTGAGCCTCCGCTTCAGGATCGCCGGCGGCGTCCTCGCCGGGCTGGTCGTCCTCTTCACGATCTTCGGCTTGCTCGTCGTGCGCACCATCAATCTGAGCACCGACGCCGCACTCCAGGAGCGGCTCCGCCTGGCGGAGATCACCGCCCGGTCGGTCGATTCGCTCCTCGACCACACCGCCCGGCAGCTCGAGAAGACGGCGACCCTGCTGGCGGCACTCGAGGACGGCCAGGCGGAGCAGCAGGGGGCCCGGCTCTGGGACGTAATCGGCGAGTTCCACCGCATCATCGCGCTGGACGAGGAGGGCCGAGTGCTGTGGGCCGTGCCTCGAACGACGAACGGAGCGACCTGGGACTTCGAGGACGACGAGGCGGTCCGGGCGGCCGTGCGCTCGGGCGGCCTGAGTGTCGTGTCACCCGCGGCCCACGGCTCGCCGGATCGCCTGCTCGCCATCATCATCGCGCCGCTCCCCGCTGGCGAGGGCCGCTCCGCCGGCTTCCTGGCCGGCGAGCTGGGCACTTCGCACCACGGCATCAGCCTGCTCGAGCTTCCCGGGACCGAGGGTTCGGTCCGTGGCGAGATCGTCGACGCCGCCGGCCTCATCGTCACCACGTCGGGGAGGGCGGACGCCGAACCTCCAGACGAGCACGTGCAGATCCTGGCGCAACTGATCGCCGATAGGCAGCCGGCAACGACGATCCATCGCGTCGCGGACAGCGCGGACCATGTCGTTGCCTACCAGCCGTTCGCCTCCCTGCCAGGGGGCGTCGTCGTCGAGCAGACCGAGGACGCCGCGCTGGTGATCCCCCGGGAGATGCAGCGGACGCTGCTCGTCTACGGCGCCGCGGCGCTGGCCATCGCCTCGGTGGCTGCCTGGCTCCACGCCCACTCGGTCGTCCGGCCGATCCGGCGTCTCACTGGCGATGCCGCGCGAATGGCCTCCGGCGACCTGGACAGCCCGATTGCGGTCTCCCGTAACGACGAGATCGGGGAGCTGGCCCGCCGCTTCGACGAGATGCGCGTCAAGCTGAAGGCCTCCCTCGGGGAGAGCGCCCGCTGGGCGGAGGAGCTCGAACGCCGCGTCGACGAGCGGACGCGCGAGGTGGAGGATAGGAACCGTGAGCTCAGCGCCCTCAATCGGATCCGGCGCCAGCTCCTGGCCAAGACGATCTCCGCCCAGGAGGAGGAGCGCAAGCGCCTGGCGCGCGCGCTGCACGACGACTCGGCGCAGACGCTGACAGCCGTCCTGATGACGCTCAAGACGGCCGAGGACGCGCTCCCTGCCGCCCCCGACGGCGCGCTGCGGGCGCTGGGCCGGAGCCGCTCCCAGCTCGAGGTGGCGCTGCGCGAGATCCGCGAGGCGATCATGGACCTGCGACCGAGCGCCCTCGACGACCTGGGGCTCGCTGCCGCGGTCCGCTGGTACGCCGACGAGCATCTGCGCCCGCTCGGCATCAAGGTCGCCTTCGAGATCGGCGGCGACGAGCAGCGCGCCACGGGCGCCGCGGCGACCGCGATCTTCCGGATCGTCCAGGAGGCGGTCAACAACGTCGCCCGGCACTCCGGCGCCGGGCGGGCCAGAATCGCTCTCGAGTTCGGTCCCTCGGCCGTCCTCACCGTCGTCGAGGACGATGGCACCGGCTTCGATCCAGAGGGTCTCCGGCAGCCGCAGGAAAGCGGGCGCGGCCTCGGCCTGCTCGGGATGCGCGAGCGCGCCGAGCTCTTCGGTGGTGACGTCGAGATCGAGTCCGGCGTCGGGCAGGGGACATCCGTCCGCGTCCGGATCCCCTACGCGTAGGAGGGCACGCCGTGCAGAGGATCAGGATCCTGATCGCCGACGACCACACGCTCGTGCGTGAAGGGCTGCGCGCCCTGCTGGAGGGGCAGGGTGACTTCGAGGTGATCGCCGAGGCCTCGAACGGGCGGGAGGCGGTCGATCGCGCGATCCAGATGCAGCCGGACGTGGTGTTGATGGATATCGGCATGCCCGAGCTCGATGGCCTGGCCGCCACGCGCCACATCGTGCGCACCAATCCAGCGATCCGCATCCTCGTCCTCACCGTCCACGAGACCGAGGACTACTTCTTCCGCGTCCTGGAGGTCGGCGCCCACGGCTTCCTGGTCAAGGACGCCGCCTCGACCGAGCTGGTGGCGGCCGTCCGAGCTGTCCACCACGGCGGCGTCTACCTTCATCCGCCGATGGCGAAGCGTCTCGTCGAGGAGTACCTGCAGCGGATCGGCAGCGGCGAGGAACGCGCCGCGCACGCCATGCTGACGCCCCGGGAGCGCCAGATCCTGGCGCTGATCGGCGCCGGCCACACCAACCAGGAGATCGCCGAGCAGCTCTCGCTCAGCATCAATACCGTGCAGGCGCATCGCAGCCACATCATCGACAAGCTCAATCTCCACAGCCGTGCCGACTTGATGCGCTACGCGGTCCGCGTGGGCCTGCTCCGGGACCCAGGCTGACCCCGGCGCACGGCGGATCCCCTTCTCGTCGACGCCGACCCTGATCGGGGCTGGTCCCACCATCACGGAAAGACACTAGCGCGAGGCGTTCATTCTCGGGCGCGTCTGCTCAGTTGGCCCGATGTGCCGGGCGACCGGCGCGGCGGACAATCGCCGCATGGACGACAGCGAGGTCGAACGGCCGGCGACGGAACGAGGTAATGACTGCGCGGAGGCGCCTGCCCGAGAACCGCCGGGCTTCCCGTCATTCATGCCGGCCCAAGCGTGAGGCCACGACCAGGCATCCCCATTCCAACCCCAGGTACAAGAGGTGAGCCATGAGACGCACTGCATCTGTTCCGACAGTCCTTGTCGCCTTGACACTTGTATTCACCGCCTGCACCACGGCAGGCACGGCTGAGACCGTGGCCCCATCCGCAGCCCCGCCGGCCACCGCATCCCCAGCCCAGGCCACGGCGACGCTCCCGCCCGCCAGTGAGGCGCCCGCCAGTGAGGCGCCCGCCAGTGAGGCGCCGGCCGCCGAGCAGTACGTCGCCAACGCCGCCGACTTCGTCAAGGCGGCCGACTGGGACACGAAGAAGACGGTCACGATCGAACTCGCCGAGATGTCCTTCACGCCAAAGGACATCACCCTCGAGGCCGGTCAGCCGTACGTCCTCGAAATCATCAACGTGGGCACCGAAAAGCACGAGTTCACGGCCGAGGACTTCATGCGGACGGTGGCCACGCGCAAGGCCGAGACGACCGAGAGCGAGGTGAAGGTGCCGTTCTTCACCGAGATCGAGGTCTTCGCGGGCAAGAAGGCCGAACTGTTCCTCATCCCGCTCATCCCGGGCACGTACAAGCTCGTGTGCGAGATCAAGGGCCACTTCGAGAAGGGCATGTTCGGCACGATCACCGTCACCGGCGCGACGCCCGCGTCCCCCGCGCTCCAGCTCGCCGACGTGGCCGCGGGAGGATGGGTCAAGGACGGACCGGCACTGGTGAAGGCGGCCAACTGGGATGCCAAGCAGGCGATCACGATCGAACTGGCCGAGATGTCCTTCACGCCCAAGGACACCGCCCTCAAGGTGGGCCAGCCATACGTCATCACGGTCGTCAACAAGGGCACCGAAAAGCACGAGTTCACGGCCGGGGACTTCTTCAACTCGATCGCCTTCCGCAAGGCCGAGGACGCCTCGGGTGAATTCAAGGCGCCCGCCCCACACGAGGTGGAGGTGTTCGCCGGCAAGACCATCGACCTGTATCTGATCCCCACCGTGGCGGGCACATACGATCTCGTGTGCGAGATCAAGGGCCACTTCGAGAAGGGCATGTTCGGTACGATCACAGTCACGGCCGATTGACCGTGGCCTGAAATCCGACGCATCGAGAGCGCACGAGACCCCGGCCGGCCGGCCGGGGTCTCTTCATGCCCGGTTGCTTGAGGGCCCGGTGGTCGATCTCGTCGACGCGCGCCCTGATCGGAGCCATTCCCTCCATCACGGAAAGACACTAGCGCGAGGCGTTCATTCTCGGGCGCGTCTGCTCAGTTGGCCCGATGTGCCGGACGACGAGCGCGGACGACAATCGACGCATGGACGACGGCGAGGTCGAACGGCCGGCTACGGAGCGACGCGATGACGGCGCGGAGGTGACGCGGGCGCGCGCCGCGGCAGCGGGATCCCTGGTCGGCCGCCGCCGCTTCCTGCGGGTGCTCGGCGTCGGTGCACTCGCTGTCATCCCGCTGCCCGTCCTGCCGGAGCTGCTTCGCGTCAGCAGCGTGGCCGAGGGCCAGACCGAGCCGGTCGGTGGCCACGGCGCGCCTGCGCGAACGCGCGACGGGCGGATCCGACAGTGGACCATGATCATCGACCTCCGCTCGTGCGACGGCTGCCAGAGCACCGGCCAGCCGCCGCGCTGCACCGCCGCCTGCATCGAGGGCCACTTCGCGCCCGCGCCGATGGAGTGGATTGAGACCTTCGAGGCGGAACTGCCGGGCGGCGGCACGCAGTTCATCCCGACGCCCTGCCAGCAGTGCGAGAACCCGCCCTGCGTCAACGTCTGCCCGGTCGGCGCCACGTTCTCCACGCCCGAAGGGACGGTCCTGATCGACCAGGAGCGCTGCATCGGCTGCCGGATCTGCATGGCAGCATGCCCCTACGATCGGCGCTTCTTCAACTGGGGCGACGCCCCGGTACCGCCGGAGTCGTTGCTCGCCGACTACTCGCCCGAACACCAGGTCCCCGCGACGAAGGGGACGGTGATGAAGTGCGACTTCTGCCCCGACATGGCGCGCGCCGGGACACTTCCCTATTGCGCCCAGGGGTGCCCGAACGGGGCCATCTACTACGGCGACCTCGAGGAAGACGTCGCGACCAACGGCAGGGTGATCGTGTCGGTGTCGCGCTTCCTTTCCGAGAACGACGCCTACCGACTGAAGGAAGATCTGGGCACCAAGCCGCGCGTCTATTACATCCGCGGCCACGGCGAGGTGGTCGGGCGTGACGCCTTCACCCCTGGCCGGCAGCTGACCGAGTGGCCCTGGATGGAACGGGCCGCGGGAGCCGTGACATGGCAGCGCTGAGCGAGTGGCAGGAGCGCCTCGAGGAGACGGCGCTCGCGCCCATCAGACGGACCGGCCGCCGCTTCTGGGCGCTCGTCGCCTTCCTGCTCGCCGTCATCGGCTGGGGCGCCTACGCGTACTCGATCCAGATCCGCGACGGCCTCGTCGTGACCGGGATGCGCGACCGGATCTCGTGGGGCCTGTACATCGCCACCTTCGTCTTCTTCATCGGCATCAGCCACGCCGGCACGCTCATCTCGGCGATCCTGCGTGTCTCACAGGCGCGCTGGCGGACGCCCGTGACGCGGATGGCCGAGTTCATCACCGTGGTGGCGCTCATCTGCGGTGCCTCCTTCGTCATCATCGACCTCGGTCGCCCCGATCGCGTCCTCAACGTCTTCGCCTACGGCCGATGGCAGTCGCCGATCATCTGGGACGTGCTGGCCATCACGACCTACCTGACGGCCAGCATCACCTACCTGCTCATTCCGATGATCCCTGACCTGGCCCTCTTCCGGGACCGGCTGGGCGGTGGCACCTCGCGCTGGCGAGGCTGGCTTTACCGCGTCCTGGCCATCGGCTGGGTGGGCAACGCCCCGCAGCGGCGCTCCCTCGGCTCGGCCATCGGTGTGCTGATGATCCTGATCATCCCGATCGCCGTCTCCGTCCACACCGTCGTCTCGTGGATCTTCGCCATGACCCTGCGCGTGCCCTGGGACAGCGCCCTGTTCGGGGCCTTCTTCGTGGCCGGTGCGATCTTCTCGGGCATCGCCATCCTGATCATCGTGATGGCGATCCTGCGCCGCGCCTACCACCTCGACGAGTACGTCACGGAGAAGCACTTCGTCTACCTCGGTTACATCATGGCGGCGTTCGCGGCGATCATGATCTACGCCAACATCAGCGAGCTCCTGGTCCACGGCTACAAGCTCCGGGAGGGGGTGGAGTTCCACTTCCGCCAGCTCTTCCTCGCGGAGTTCGCCCCCTTCTTCTGGTTCTATCTCCTGGGGGGTCTCGTCGCCCCGATCGTGATCGTCCTGCTGCCCGCGACCCGGAACGTGCGCGGCATGATCGTGGCGGCCATCCTGGTCGCCCTCGCCATGTGGATCGAGCGGTACGTCATCGTGGTGAGCGGCCTGCGCGTCCCGCTCATGCCGTACGAGCCGGCCAGCTACACCCCGACCTGGGTCGAGTGGTCGCTCCTGGCCGCCGGGCTCGCCCTCTTCGCGCTGCTGATCACCGTGTTCACCAAGGTCTTCCCGATCATCGCGGTCTGGGAGGTTGCCGAGGACCACGAGGCGACGGTCGCCCCGCCCGGCACCGTTCGGCCCGCCGCCCTGGAAACCCCCGAGCTAGCAGGAGGAGTCGGCCGATGAACGTGATCACCCAGCGGGCCGTCCGGACCGCGATCGGCGTGCTCGCGGTCGGAGCGATCGCCGTCGCCATGGCAGGCCCCGCACTCGCGTCGCACGTGGCGGTCCGCACCACCGTCCCCGACGGGGGGACGGTCGGCGAGCTGCTCCGCATCCCGGTCGAGCTCCGCGCGGGAGACGGCACGCCACTTCAGGGGACGACCGTCATCTTCTACCTCCATGCATCCTTCGCCGGCGTCGTGGGCGAAGCCGAGATCGGCCGGGCGGTGACCGACGAGAACGGCGTCGCCAACCTCGCCTACAGGCCGCGCCTCGCCGGGCACCACGAGCTCCGGATGGAGTACGTCACGCCCGGCGACGGCGAGGTCGAACTGGTCAGTACGGCCTTCGACGTCAGCGGTGGCAAACAACTCTACCACTCCGCGACCGGCATCGACGTCCCGGGCGTCGACGTGGGGCTCCTGATGGCGGTCCTCGCCACCGTCTGGTCGATCCTGTTCTGGGTGGCGCTCCGGCTCGTTGCGATCGCCCGAGCGGGGGGTGAGACCGGGTCACCCGGGCTCGACCAGACACGATGAGCCGCTTCTTCGTCCCAGCCGTCTTCCTCGCCCTGATCAGCGGCCTCGCGTTCGGCCTGATCGTCGGCGTCGTCGCACGCAGCCCGGAGACGCACGCCAACGTGCGCCCGGAAGGCTTCGACCGGACGCCGATCGGCTACGTGGGCGAGGAGATCCCCTACACGGGCATCGGCCTGGCCGATCCTCGGCTCGCCCTGAATGCCGATCCGGTAGCGCGCGGTCGGCTCCTCTTCCTGGGATATGGCTGCGCCGCCTGCCACGGCCTCGCCAGCCAGGGAGGAGTCGTCGGTCCCAACCTCGACCTCGAGGAGCTGTGGCTCGAGGACTTCCGGCTCGCCGTCCGGTCCGGTCCCGGCGGGATGCCCGTCTTCATGGAGGAGATCCTCAACAATGACGATCTCGACACGATCTACGCCTTCCTCAAGATGATCCGACAGGCAACCTCCACGATATCCGGCGGATCCACATGGGCCCCGTAGCACCCATCGAGGGCGTCACGATCACGCTGGAGCAGCTCCGCCCGGAGAACCTCGACCGGCCGCAGTCGGCCCAGACCAAGTTCGGCCCCTCGACCCGGTCGACGGGCGGGCACCCCGAGCGACCATTGACCGTCCGTGCCGGTCGGGCCGGTCGGGCCGCGAGATGGTGACGAATGCCACTGGCAGGGGGCCGTGCGGCGGGTGACCCTGCCCTGACGTACCTGTTCGCCATGGCCGCCCCCGCCAGCTCCGCTCCCGCCGCAGCGCAGGCTTCGCCGTCGGGGAGCGGGAACTGACGTCATGGAGACCGGCGTCGGCATCGGGATCCTCGTCGCCTTCCTCGGCGGGATCGCCTCGTTCGCCTCGCCGTGCTGCCTTCCGCTCGTTCCGGCGTACGTCGGATACATGGTCGGGACGACCCCGGACGACGGCACGGCCGCTCGGCGCCGCGCCGCGTTCTACCAGGCGCTCGCCTTCGTGCTCGGCTTCTCGGCCGTGTTCATCACGCTGTGGGCGTCGATCGGGCTCGTCGGGTACCTCCTTCGGGACTACGTGGGCCTGCTCCGTCAGCTGGGCGGCGCGATCCTCGTCTTCATGGGCCTTCACGTGGCCGGCGTGATCAACGTCAGCGCCCTCTACCGCGAGGTCCACCTGCCCGTCGGTCCCATGGGCGGGGCGTCGATGGGCTTCGGCCAGGCCGTCCCCGCGACCCCGAGCTACCGGCGCTCCGCACTCCTCGGCGTCGTCTTCGCGGCCGGCTGGACGCCATGCATCGGCCCGATCCTCGGCGGGATCATCGGGCTCGCCTCGGTGAGCGCAAGCGTCGCGGAGGGGACCCTGCTCCTCGTCGCCTACGCGACCGGCCTGGCGATCCCGTTCATCCTCGTTGCCGTCGGCGCCACCTCGGTCAGCCATCGACTCGGCTGGCTGCGCGACCATCACACGGCCGTCTCGGCGGTGACCGGGGCGATGCTCGTCGTGGTCGGCTTCCTGATGATCACGAACTCGTTCGCTCGCCTTTCCAGCCTCTTCGCCCCGCTCGGCTCCTGAGGGAGGACACGCATGACCCAGGCAGTTCGAGCCCCGGCGATCGCCCCGGCCACTCGGGAGCCCACCGACGACCTGGACGGAGGCCGCGCGGTTTCGCCCGCGGACATCGGGAAGCGACTGTGGCACTTCTTCATCTCGATGCGAACGGGGCTCGGCCTCATCCTCGTGCTGGCCGTCCTGGGCCTCATCGGCACGCTGCTCGTCCAGGCTGACCCCCGCCTCCAGGGCGACCGGCAGGCGTACACAGCCTGGCTCGCATCCGTCCGTCCCAGGTACGGCGGCTGGACGGGAGTCCTCGACACTCTCGGTCTCTTCTCGATCTTCAGCTCGATCTGGTTCAAGGGAATCGTCGCGCTCCTGACGACGAGCCTCCTTGCCTGCTCGGTGAACCGGGCGCCCCATCTCTGGAAGCAGGCCGTCCACCCCCGGACGAACATGAGTGAGACGTTCTTCGCGCATGCACCGCTCAGCGCGAGCATCGCGTCACCGACCGATCCGGACGCCGCCCTCGCCGAGGTCCAGGCGGCGTTCCGGGCTCGCCATTTCCGGACGATCGTCAAGCAGGACGGTGACACGATCCACTTCTACGCCGACCGGTTCCGGTGGGGACCGTTCGGGACGGTCATCGCCCATCTCAGCCTGATCTTCATCCTTGCGGGCGCCCTCATCGGCACCACCTGGGGCTTCCGGAACGACGGCCTCGCGGTGCCGGTCGGGTCCCGGGTCGACGTCGGGTACGACACGGGCCTGTCGATCGAGGCGACGAGCTTCACCGCCTCCTACTACACGAACGGCAGCCCGAGCGACTTCACGAGCGATCTCGTCCTGTACAGGGATGGGGCGCAGGTGACTGCCCAGACCATCCGGGTCAACGAGCCGCTGCGCGCGGGCGACGTGACCTTCTACCAGTCCTTCTACGGCGCCGCGGCCGCGATGAAGGTGGCTGACTCGACCGGCAAGGTCGTCTTCGACCGGGGCGTCCCGCTCGAGTGGGCCTCGAACGACGGCAAGCGCCGCGTCGGCCAGATCATCCTGCCGGACGCCGGGCTGACGGCCTATGTCATCGGGGCCGCCTCGGGTGAGGTGGATCCCCAGATCAAGCCGGGCCAGATGCAGATCGAGGTCTACACGTCCGGCCGCGAGGACAGCCCGATCGCCACCGAGGTCATCTCCCAGGGCCAACCGGCGAAGATCGCCGGGCTCGACTTCACGTTCGTCCGCGAGCGCCAGTTCACCGGCCTGATCGTCGCCCGGGACCCGGGTGCGGTCTTCGTCTGGACCGGCGCAAGCCTCCTCATGTTCGGCATCAGCCTCGTCTTCTTCTTCCCAAGTCGCCGGGCCTGGGCGCTCATCCGTCGGCGGCCCGACGGGAGCTCGATCCAGGTCGGGGCGACCGTCCGCCACGACGTCACCTTCGGGTCCGATTTCAAGCGCCTCGTCGATGAGCTGAAGCTCGCCCTGACCGGGCCGAGCGCAGCCTGAAGGAAGGGACAGCACCCATGTTCAAGATGTCGGAGTACAGCTTCATCGCCGGGGTCATCTCCGTTGGTCTGGCGCTGGGCTGCTACGTGCTCGCCATCGGGTCGGCCCGCCTCGCGCGGCGGCGGACGGTGATGGCCGGCGCGGGCGCCGGCGGCGGCACGATCGCGGTCGGCCAGCGCGGCGCGAGCAACCTGGCGGCGTACGGCACGCTCCTGGTCTACCTCGGCCTCGCCTTCATCAGCGCGTCACTCCTGTTCCGGACGATCGCCAGCGGCCACGGCCCCTTCGCCAACATGTACGAATTCTCGGTCGCGTTCGCCTGGGGCATCCTGCTGATGTACGCCTACTTCGAGCGGCGCTACCAGCAGCGGGCCATCGGCCTCGTCGCCCTGCCGATCGCGCTCGCGTTGCTGCTCTACGCGATGACGATCCCATCGGCCATCGACCCACTCGTGCCGGCCCTCCAGAACAACCTCCTGCTGTCGGTCCATGTCGCGGTCGCGATCGTCGCCTACGGGACGTTCTCGATCTCGTTCGCGGCGGCGATCCTCTACCTCCTCCAGGGCGAGAACGGCCGACGCGGCCTCCCACGCCACGAGCTCCTCGACGAGATCTCGTACAAAGCCGTCGTGATCGGGTTCCCCTTCCTGACGCTCACGATCGTCCTTGGCGCCGTTTGGGCGGACGTCGCCTGGGGCACCTACTGGAACTGGGACCCCAAGGAGACCGCCTCGCTCGTGACCTGGCTCATCTACGGCTCCTATCTCCACGCGCGAGTCGCGCGCGGCTGGCGCGGCAAGCGCGCCGCCTGGCTGCTGCTCCTCGGCTTCGGGGCGACCCTGTTCACCTACTTCGGGAACCTCTTCTTCGGCGGCCTGCACAGCTACAGCGGCTTGGGCTAGGCAGTCGCCCGATGGTCCTGGTGTACGACGACCCGCCGGCGCGGGACGCAGGAGGTCCAGGATGGAAGCACAGACGGTGACCGCGAACGGCGGCCCAACGGCGAGGGCACGCCGGAGCCGGTCCGGCACGCTCGTCATCATGGGCGTGACCGCGGCGATCATCGCCGCCGTCGCCTTCATGGTGAACCAGCCCACCGCCAGCGCGGACGGCTTCACGTCCGTCACCCTCTCCGGCGACCCCAGAGGGGAGCCCCCGACGGTCGGGAAAGTGGCGCCGGACTTCCTCGCCACGACCGTGGACGGGAAGACGGTCAGGCTCAACGAATTCAAAGGCAAGCCGGTCTGGCTGACCTTCGGGGCAAGCTGGTGTCAGCCCTGCCGGGCGGAGAACCCGGACATCCAGACCATGTCCGAGGAGTTCCTGGACAGCGGTCTGATCGTGCTGGCCATCTTCATCTCAGAGGACGCGTCGGCCGTCAAGGACTACGCGGACCGCGTCGGGCTGACCTACCGGAAGGTCGCCGACCCAGGCACCCGGATCGCCTCTGAGTACCGGATCATGGGCATCCCGTCGCACTACTTCATCGACAGCTCCGGCGTGCTTCGCCTGATGAAGATCGGCAGCCTCGACCTGGCAGCCATGGACGCGGCACTGAAAGGGATCCTTGAATGACGATTCCGGGGAGCGGATCGAGCAGCCCGACCCCGAGAGCGCCGAGAGCCACCTCCGACGTCTTGCGCGAGACGCAACTACTGTCGCCGGGCCCGATCGGCGACTTCGAGTTACGTTCCGCCGTTGCATTTCGCGCAACATCTGCCTGCCCCAAGCCCCGCCGATGTCCGGAAGTTGCGCTGGATGCACTGAACAGAGCGCCGTTTGGGCTCGCGAGGCCGGCCTGTCGACGTTGGTTGCATTTCATGCAATGACCTGCCGTTTCCTTGCGCGAGATGTAACCGAACGAGCATGTCGCGATGGGCACGCTGTCGACAGGGGGCTGGTCCGACACAAGATCGAAGCCGACCGGTCTTGGCGCGCGGGAACCCTGGGCCCGCGGGACCCCGGCCTTCGCGACCCCGCCTGGGCCCGCGGGACCCCGGCCTTCGCGACCCCGGCCCCCGGCCTTCGCGACCCCGGCCCCCGGCCTTCGCGGCCCCGGCCTTCGCGACCCCGGCCTGGCCCTAGACCTCCTTGAACTCGCCCTCGACGGTCTCCTCGTCCGCGGTCGGGCCGGCGCCCTCAGCCTCCTCGCCTCCGCTCGCCTCCGACCCGTCGGTCGAGCCTTCCCCCGCGGCGCCGGCCGCCGAAGCCGCCTGGTAGGCGGCGGTCGAGACCCGCTGGAGCGTCTCCGCCAGAGAGCTCATGCCCGCCTTCACGGCGTCCATGTCGGAGCCCTTGAGGGCTTCGCGCAGCGACGCGACCTTGTTCTCGGTCTCGACCTTGTCCTCGGACGAGACCTTGTCGCCGAGGTCCTTGATCGTCCGCTCGGCCTGGAAGCTGAGGGCCTCGGCCTGGTTGCGGGTCTCGACCGCCTCGCGCCGCTGGCGATCCTCATCGGCGTGCTCTGCGGCGTCGCGGACCATCTGGTCGACCGCGCTCTTGTCCAGCATGGACGAGGCGGTGATCCGAACCTGCTGTTCCTTGGCGGTCGCCCGATCCTTGGCCTTGACGTCGAGGATCCCGTTGGCGTCGATATCGAAGGTGACCTCGATCTGCGGGATGCCACGCGAAGCCGGCGGGATCCCGTCAAGGATGAACCGCCCGAGCGTCTTGTTGTCCGCAGCGAAGTCGCGCTCGCCCTGGAGGACGTGGATCTCCACCTGCGACTGTGAATCCGAGGCGGTCGAGAAGACCTGCGACTTGGAGGTCGGGATCGTCGTGTTGCGCTCGATCAGCTTGGTCATCACGCCACCGAGCGTCTCGATGCCGAGCGAGAGCGGGGTCACGTCCAGGAGCAGGACGTCCTTGACGTCGCCGGCCAGCACGCCGGCCTGGATCGCCGCGCCGATGGCCACGACCTCGTCGGGGTTGACCCCCTTGTGGGGCTCCTTTCCGTCGAACATCTTCTTGACCGCCTCGACGACGGCCGGCATCCGGGTCATGCCGCCGACCAGGATCACCTCGTCGATGTCGCCGGGCTTGAGGCCAGCGTCCTTGAGCGCCGCCTTCACGGGGCCCTCCGTCTTGGCGACCAGGTCGGCGACCAGGTCATCGAGCTTGGCGCGCGTGAGCGAGATGACCAGGTGCTTCGGGCCGGTCGCGTCGGCGGTGACGTACGGGAGGTTGATCTCGGTCGAAGCCGTCGAGCTCAGCTCGATCTTGGCCTTCTCGGCGGCCTCCTTGAGGCGCTGGACGGCCTGCTGGTCCTTGGCCAGGTCGATGCCCTGGTCCTTCTTGAACTCGGCCAGCAGCCAGTCGATGACGCGCTGGTCGAAGTCGTCGCCGCCCAGGTGCGTGTCGCCGTTGGTGGCCTTGACCTCGAAGACGCCCTCGCCCAGCTCCAGGATGGAGATGTCGAAGGTGCCGCCGCCCAGGTCGTAGACGGCGATCTTCTCGTCGTGCTTCTTGTCCAGGCCGTAGGCGAGGGCTGACGCGGTGGGCTCGTTGATGATCCGCTTGACCTCGAGTCCGGCGATCCGGCCGGCGTCCTTGGTCGCCTGGCGCTGGGTGTCGTCGAAGTAGGCGGGCACGGTGATGACCGCCTCCGTCACCTTCTCGCCGAGGTAGGCCTCGGCATCGGTCTTGAGCTTCTGCAGGATCATCGCGCTGATCTCCGGCGGCGTGTAGCTCTTGCCGTCGGCCAGCTTGACCGCGACCCCGTCGCTCTTGGCGTCCTTCTCGATCGAGTACGGGACGAGCCCCCTGGAATGCTTGACCTCGGTGTCGTCGAAGCGGCGGCCCATGAAGCGCTTGATCGAATAGACCGTGTTGCCCGGGTTTGTGACGGCCTGGCGCTTGGCGAGCTGGCCGACCAGCCGCTCGCCGGTCTTGGTGAAGGCCACCACGGACGGGATCGTCCGACCGCCCTCGGCTGAGGCGATGACGGTCGGCTCGCCGCCCTCCATGACCGCGACGACGGAGTTCGTCGTGCCCAGATCGATGCCGATGATCTTGCCCATGTCGCGTGGTGCTCCTCAGTTGATGTGTGGGGATCGGGATGCGGTGTCGGTGGTAGCGGTGGTGTCGGTGGTAGCGGTGGTGTCGGCGGCAACCGCCACGAGGGCCGGGCGAATGACCCGATCGCGCAGGCGATACCCGCGCCGGACCTCCTCGACGATCTCGCCCTCGGCCCGGCCGGTGTCCGGAACGTTGACGATCGCCTCGTGTTCGCGCGGGTCGAACGGCTTGCCGGCGGCGGCATCGATGGCCGTGACGCCCTCGCTCTCGAGGAGCTGGCGCAGCTTGCGATCGATCGCGGCGATGCCATCGAACCAGGGGTCGTGGGCGATCGACGCCGGGCGTGCCTCGATGGCTCGATCGAAATCGTCGGCGAGGGCCAGAACCTTGCGGATCAGGTCCTCACCGGCCAGACCAAGCTCGCGCAGGCGTTCCTCGCTGGTTCGGCGACGGAAGTTCTGGAACTCGGCCCGTTCGCGCTGAAGGGCGACCAGGTACTCGTCGCTCCCCGCACGCGCGGCTTCGAGCTCGGCGCCCACGGCCTCGATCTGGGCGAGCAGGGCGGTCGGCGAGATGTCGATCGCGTCGGCGCGCTCCTGGGCGCGGGTGCGTCGTCGTTCAGGCATAGAGGTGGTCCACCAGTTCGTTCATCAGTCCGGACACGAAACGGACCGTGCCGATCGCCTGGGAATAGGACATCCGGGTGGGGCCGAGGACGCCGACCACGCCGATCGCCCGGCCCGGTCGCCCGTACGGGGCCAGGACGAGCGAGACATCCTGCATCTCCAGCGGCTGGTTCTCGTGGCCGATGAAGACCTGGATCCGCCCGGCGCCGGCGACGCTGCCGACCAGCTCTCCGAGGTAGGCCCGATTCTCGAGGGCGCTGAAGACCCGCCGGAGCTTGTCGCTCTGGGCGAACTCCGGTGCCTCCATGACGTTGAGCAGGCCGTCACTGAAGACCTCCTCGATCGCCGCCGCGTCGTACTCCTGGACGATCCTCACGATCCGCTCGCCGACGCGGCGGGCGAGGGCCTCGACCCGAACGTCGTCTCGCAGCGCCGCGACGCGTATCGCGGCGCGCGTGCCGGTCTGGTCGACCAGCCGCTCGTTGAGCAGGGCCGCGACCTGGTTGAGGGTCGGCTGGTCGATGGCGTCGTCGCCGTCGAGGGTGATCAGGGCCTGCTTGATCGAGCCTTCGCGCAGGACGAGGATGAGGCTCGCCATCCGCTCGTTGATCGCGACGAGGTCGATCCGCCGGACGTGGGCGGCGCGCGCCTTGGCCGGCGTGGCCAGACCGGCAGCGCGGGTCATCGACGCCAGGGTCGTCGCCGCGAGCCGGAACCAGTGCTCAGTGGCGAACTCGACCTGGCCGAACTGGTGGCGGATCATGAGTTGCTCGACTGCGGGGAGCGGGACCGCGTCCACGATCGACTCGACGAAGAAGCGGTAGCCTGCGTCGGTCGGGATCCGGCCGGCCGAGGTATGCGGGTGGGTGAGCAGCCCGTTCACCTCGAGTTCGGCCAGGATGTTCCGAACGGTCGCGCTGGACACGCCCAGCCCGTAGCGCTCGACCAGCGCCAGGCTGCCCACCGGGGTTGCCGTCGTGACGTATTCCTCGATGACGGCCCGGAGGATCGCCTGTGAGCGGAGGTCCAGTGGGCCGATGGGGCGGCGGCGTCGCGCCAAGACTCATACTCCCGCGGGGGTTAGCACTCGATGGGTGAGAGTGCTAACGCGATGGAAGCGATGGTAGCAGTCACCGACTTCGAGTGTCAACGGGGCTGCGGGGCGATGTGGGGCTGCGGGGCGATCGCCTCAAGCGATGCGCGGGACCCGGCGAGGCGGGTCACCCGACGCGAGAAGGCGAGTCTACGACTCCCACGAGACGGCTGAACAACTCGTTCGAGAGCAGCCGGCCGTGGGTCGTCAACACGATCCGGTCCTCTTGGGTCACCTCCAGCAGCCCCAAGGCCAGCGCCCAGCTGAAGTGCCCCTCCAGCGGCGGCTCGCCGGCCGCTGACGCCGGGATCCCGGAGTCGAGACGGAGCCCCAGGATGACCGCCTCGGCGGCAGCGGTCGCCGGGTCGATCACCTCCCGACCGCCGGGAGGCAGCGTCGGCGCTCGGCGATCGGCGGGCGACAAGGCGGCCAGGTAGGCATCCAGTCGGGCCGCGTTCCATCGACGCACCAGGCCGTCGAAGGCGTGCGCACCGGGTCCGACGGCCTCGTAGGGACGGCGCTCCCAGTAGACCCGGTTGTGACGACTCTCGTGGCCGGGCCGCGCCCAGTTGCTGATCTCGTAGCCGCGCCAGCCGGCCGCGGCCAGACGCGAGACCGCGTGCTCGTACTGTGCGGCGGCCCGATCGTCGTCCTGGCGGGCTCGGGCCGTCGTGCGCCAGCGGCGAGCGCCTGGGCTCGTGGGCAGGTGGTCGCCCGTTGGTCCCGTCAGGCCCTCGGCGTCAGGGTCGTCGAGCGTCAGGGCGTAGAGCGACAGGTGGTCTGGCTTAAGGGCGAGGGCAGCCTCGAGAGTCTCGGTCCAGCTCGCGAACGACCCGTCCGGGACGTCATAGAGGAGGTCCAGGCTCACCGACTCGATCCCGCCTGCGCGGGCTGCCTCGACGGCGACGGCAACGTCCGTCGCGCGATGCCGCCGGCCCAGCCGCCGCAGCTCCGCGTCCGACAGCGACTGGGCGCCCAGCGACACCCGCGTCACGCCGGCGGCCCGCAGCGCCCCGGGATCGCCCCGCTCATCGGGACCCGGGTTGGCCTCGATCGTGACCTCGGCGTCTGGAGCCAGGCCGAACCGGGCGCGAACGTGCTCAAGCAGCTGGGCGACGGCTTCGGCCGGCAGGAGGGACGGCGTTCCGCCGCCGAGGTAGACGGTCTCGAGCGCCGGCCGCGATGATCCGAACGCCGCATCGAGCGCGTCGGCGCGCAGGCCCAGCTCGGCGTGCAGCCCGTCCAGAAAGGCCGCGACCCGGGCGCGTGGACCGCGTGCGGCGCTGCCCGCAAAGACCACGAAATCGCAGTAGGGGCAGAGCGAGACGCAGAATGGGATGTGAACGTAGAGCGCGACCGGTGGCGTGGCTCCGGCCCCCCTCACCGATCGCGCGAGCCCGGTTCCCGCGCCCCGATGACTCGCCAGCCTTCCGGCGGCCGACGTCCCTTCTCGATCTCCTCGACCTCCCGGCCGCGGGGCATCGTCTGGCCGATGTGTCCGGTGCACAGGAAGACCGCGAATCGGGTGACGGCGTGGCCCAGGAAGGCCGCGGCGATCCCCCCGGTCAGCGCGGTCAACCAGCCCCCGAACAGTCCGATCCCGAGCGTCAGCCCGAGCATGTATCGGTCGCGGCCGGGCGCCCCGAGGCGGGTGGTGAGGGTGTAGATGATGGCCTGCACCAGGTTCGCCAGCATGGGGTCCACGCCCCCGGCCAGGAGCAACCCGAACAGCGCACCACGGAAGGCCACTTCGTCGATGAATGCGGTGGCTGTCGAGTTGAGCAGCGCCCCAGGGTACGAACTCTCGTCCGGCAGACGGATCCGGTGATAGCGGTAGCTGGCGAACCCGACCGCGACCAGGACGCCCAGCCCACCGAACGCGATCCCGCCGAGGACGGCGCCGAGCCGGTCGCCGGAGCCGAGGAAGAGTTCACGCTGGGGGGCGGGGTGAATCGACAGGATCAGCAGGGCGATGCCGAACCCGAGCCCGTACCAGGCCAGTCGCCGGCGGAGATGAGGCCGCTCGCCGGTCCCGGTCGCCTCGTAGTACTCGGCCGTCCCGAACCGCTCGGCGTCCAGGCGCAGCAGCGCCAGCAGGAGGGTCAGGCCGAGCGCGACCAGCGAGCGCGACGTCAGGATGAATTCGTCCATCGACCGACCGTCAGCCCTCGTCCATCCGGAGCATCGCGAGGAAGGCCTCCTGGGGGATCTCGACAGATCCGACTCGTTTCATCCGCTGTTTGCCCTCCTTCTGCTTCTCGAGGAGCTTGCGCTTGCGGGTGATGTCGCCACCGTAGCACTTGGCCAGCACGTTCTTGCGCATCGCCCGGACGGTCTCGCGGGCGATCACGTTGGATCCGATCGCCGCCTGGATCGGGATCTCGAACATCTGGCGTGGGATGAGCTCTTTCAGCCGTTCGGTCAGGGCCCGCCCGGTCGAGGGCGCCCGGTCGCGGTGGACGATCAGCGAGAGGGCATCGACCGGCTCGCCGTTGACCAGGATGTCTACCTTGGCGAGATTGGCGGGGCGGTAGCCGAGCTCCTCGTAGTCCATCGAGGCGTAGCCCTGGCTGCGGCTCTTGAGCTTGTCGAAGTAGTCGATGATCAGCTCCGCCAGCGGCATTTCGAAATGGAGGACGACCCGGGTCGGGTCGAGGTACTCCATGGTCATGAAATCGCCGCGCCGGCCGGTCGACAGTTCCATCAGTGCCCCGATGTACTGGCTGGGGGTCACCACGCTCAGCTTGACCCACGGCTCCTCGATCGTCTCGATATCGGTCGGGTTGGGCAGCAGGGCCGGGTTGTCGACCGATACGCGTCCGCGTCCCAGGGTCAGCACGACGTGGTACTCGACCGACGGCGCCGAGGCGATCAGGTCGAGGCTGAACTCGCGCTCGAGTCGCTCCTGGACGATCTCCATGTGGAGGAGACCCAGGAAGCCACAGCGGAAGCCGAAGCCGAGGGCGACCGAGCTCTCCGGCTGATAGGTGAACGATGCATCGTTGAGATGGAGTTTCTCGAGCGCCTCGCGCAGGAGCGGGTAATCCTCGCCGCTCACCGGGTAGATCCCGGCGAACACCAGGCTCTTGGCCTCCTGGTAGCCGGGCAGCGCCTCGCTGGCCGGCCGCGCGACGGTCGTGATCGTGTCCCCGACCTGGGCGTCGCGGACGCTCTTGAGCCCGGTCGCGACGTAGCCCACCTCGCCGGCCACGAGCTTCAGGACGGGCACAAGCTGCGGGCGGAAGACGCCAAGCTCCAGCGGATCCGCTTCTGCCCCGCTGGCCATCAGCCGGACGGCATCGCCCAGGCGGAGCGTGCCCTGGGCCAGACGAACGTAGACGACCACGCCCTTGTAGGCGTCGTAGTGGCTGTCGAAGATCAGGCCCTGGAGCGGTTTCGCCGGGTCGCCCTTCGGCGCCGGGATGCGGGCGACGATCGCCTCGAGGATCTCGGCCACCCCCGTCCCGTCCTTGGCCGAGGCGAGGAGGACCTCCTCGCGGGGGATGGCGAGGACGCTCTCCAACTCGTCCATGATCGTCTCGGGATCGGCCGACGGCAGGTCGATCTTGTTGAGGACCGGGATGAGCGTCAGCCCCTCGCGCAGGGCGAGATGGACGTTGGCCAGCGTCTGCGCCTCGATCCCCTGGCTGGCGTCGACCACCAGGATCGCCCCCTCGCAGGCCTGCAGGCTGTGGCTCACCTCGTAGGCGAAGTCGACGTGCCCGGGCGTGTCGATCAGATTGAGGCCATAGGTCAGGCCGTCGCGCGCCAGGTACTCAAGGCGCACCGCGCGCGCCTTGATGGTGATCCCCTTCTCGCGCTCGAGGTCCATCGAATCGAGGACCTGGCTGGTCATCAGGCGCGGATCGATCGTGTGGGTCAGTTCAAGCAGCCGATCCGCGAGCGTGGACTTCCCGTGATCGATGTGGGCGATGATGCTGAAGTTGCGCAGGCGGTCCTGGGGGATCACCGGGTCCTCACGGGATGGTCTCGGGCGTGACGGGACCGGGCCGCGGTCCATCGGGTGGGCGGCGAGTGTAGCACCCGCTCCCGGCGGCCCGGCATCGGCGTCTCGGCATCGGCGAGTGGTGGTTCAGGCAGCCAGACCCTGGGCCCAGGCAAGCCCCGAGATCGCCCCGACGATGAGCGCCACGCCCACGATCTGGACCCGAGCCAGGCGCTCCCCGAACAGGAGGAACGCAATCACCGCGGCCATCGCCGCGAACTGGGAGCTGAGCACGGCCGTGATCGCGATGCTGTCGCGGGCGCCCCACGCCGACGCCATCGAGCCAAGGACCTCGCCGACCCCGGCGATGATCAGGAGCGGCAGGGCGGGACGGGTCAGCCGCAGACGTCCATGGAGGGCAAGCGGCAGCGAGATCGCCGCGAGGCCGACCAGGCGGGTGCCGACCGCGACCCACGCGACCGGCATGACCAGGGCCGCCCGCCCGGTCGCGACAAGGCCGACCCCGAAGATCAGCGCGGCCGCGCCGGCCAGCAGGGCGCTCCGGCGGGCGGCCCCCGGCACCAGTGGCGGCGTCACCGACATCGGCGAGGGCGGTCCTTCAAGGGCATCCGCCACCAGGTCGATGTCGCCGGCGGAGACGTCCGTGGTCGATCGGTCGAGCGTGGAGAGCACGACCCCGATGGCGATCAGCACGAGCATGGCTCCACTGACCAGCCCGATCCGATCACCCAGCGCAACGGCGATGAGTGCCGCCACCCCGCCCTCCGTCGCGATGATCGGGGCGACGATCGAGACCTTGCCGATCTGCAGCGCCGCGTAGGCAAGCCCGAGCCCGAGGACGTAACAGGTTCCCCCCAACAACATGAGCGCGATCGTCGACGGCACGAGCGTGTCCGGTCCCGGGCTGGCGATCGCAAGCGGGAGACCGGCGACGACCCCGATGAGCATCACCCAGCCGAGGACCACACGGGACCCCATCATCCGGCTCGAACGCGACGAACTGGCCGTGGCCGCGGCCCACATCGCGGCGGCGCCGAGGCCGCCGATGATGGCGATCATGGCGTCAGTGTGGCGGGTCGCTGGCCGTGGCGCAGTGCCGGCCGGGCGTGCTGGGCCTCGGGCGGACCTGTGCTACCATCCGTCTTCGCGCCCGGCGCCATCTTCGTGCCGCGCGCTCATCTCTACCATTCGAGCTGAGGTTTGCCACGTGGCCAAGACGCCCCGCACCTGGACGGGCGCCCGTACGCCGTCGGGACTCAAGCGCGTTCGTCAGGCCCACAGCCGGCACGAGGTCCTCCAGCCTCGGCGCAGCGCCGCCAAGACGTACGTGGCCAAAGCCCTCGCGGCCGCGACGCAGCCCGTCGACTCGTCGATCGATCCCGCTGCCGCTCTCGCTGAAGCCCTGAGCGCGCTCGATCGCGCCGCCAAGGCCGGGGCGATCCATCCGAACGCGGCCGCGCGCCGCAAGTCGCGCCTCACGCTCAAGGTCAACGCGGCCCTCGGCGGGGACCAGCTGCAGACTGGCGGCCGGGTGGTCAAGACGACCGGCAAGGCCGCCGCGGCCAAGGCAGCCAAGGCACGCATCGCCGCCGGCAAGGCCGGCAAGGCCAAGGGCGCCCAGACCGCGGCCGGCAAGGCTCGCGCCGCACTGAGCAAGACGGCCCGCGCCGAAGCGGCCGCGGCCAAGGCGGCCGCCGCGTCCATCGCCCCGAGCGCCGGGGTGACACCTGCCAAGGTCGCGCCCGCCAAGGCGACGAAGACGACCAAGGCGACGTCAGCCCCCAGGGCCAGGGCGACGCCGCCCAAGGCGACTGCCGCTTCGAAACCGGTCAAGGCAAGCGCCAAGGCCAGTGCCAGGACCGCGGCGAAGACCGCCACGAAGCCAAAGAGGGCCGCCGCCAAGGGCTAGATCCAGCCGTCGCCTCGGCGCGCGGACGCCCTGGGCCAGACGGGACGCTTCGATCCTCCTGGATCCCGAACCCGCCATATGCCACCACGGGTGGCGTTGCGAACGTTGAGCGGCCGAAATGCACCCTGATTCGCGGCTAGCGCCACCCCCGGTGGCCGTATGCATCGGGACCGGGCTGGAACCCGCGTAACGCCACCACGGATGGCGTCAGGCGATCCCAGGGCCTGTCGCAAGGAAGGATGGCGACGGCCCCGTAGCCCTACCGGATCGCGGCCACCGAGCCGGGCAGCGTCGACTTCGGACGGAAGACGCCGTACAGGCCGGCCCCGCCCAGGCCTCCCAGGGTCGTGAGCAGCAGGATCGTCCCCGCACTCCCGAACTGCTCGCCCCAGTAGAACCCGGCGAATGACGACGCGTCGGTCACGCCGGCGGCTGCGAGTTCGGGTCCATGGCCGACGTCGAGGTAGCGCTGGTAGACGCAGGCCTCCCCTGCCACGCAGCTGATCGGCCCACCCTGCCCGGGATCGCGGAAGCCGTTGTCGGCGTAGAAGAAGAGTCCCTTGATCGCGAGCAGCAGCACGGCGGTCGTCAGCGCGGTGACCAGACCCGCGAAGAGCCCGTTGAGCAGGATCCGGCGCCAGGGCCCGGCCCGCCGGTCGGAGCGCTGGTCGGCGTAGTAGCCGATCAGCAACCCGGATGGCAGGGCCAGCATCCAGATGATCCACTCGATCGGGATGAACAACATGAAGCTGACCACGATGGTGACCGCCATGCCGATCCCGACGTAGGCAGCGCTGATCGCGCCGCGATCGACCAGCCGGTTCACGATCCCGCCAGCGCGGCGCGCCCCGGATAGCGCGCAGCGTCGCCGAGCTCGCCCTCGATGCGCAGCAGCCGGTTGTACTTGGCCACCCGCTCGGACCGGGACGGTGCGCCGGCCTTGATCTGGCCGGTACCCATCGCGACCACCAGGTCGGCGATCGTGGTGTCCTCGGTCTCCCCGGAGCGGTGGCTGACCATCGCCGTCCAGCCGGCGCTCCGGGCGAGCACGATCGCGTCGATCGTCTCCGACAGCGTGCCGATCTGGTTGAGCTTGATCAGCACGGAGTTCATCGCATCCTCGGCGATCCCCCGGGCGATGAAGGCGGGGTTCGTGACCAGGATGTCGTCCCCGACCAACTGGACCTTCGAGCCGAGCCGCGCGTTGAGCTCGCGCCAGCCTGCCCAGTCCTCCTCGCCGAGGCCATCCTCGAGCGAGACGATCGGATAGGCCCCGACCCAGCGCTCCCACAGGTCGATCAGCTCGCCCGAGTCGAGCGTCCGGCCCTCGCGCTCGAGGCGGTACCGGCCGGTGACACCCTCCACCCCGGTCCCTTCGACCAGCAGGGAGCTGGTCGCTGGGTCGAGGGCGAGCGCGACGTCTTCGCCGGGTCGATAGCCGGCGCGCTCGATGGCGCGCAGGATGACTTCGATCGCCGCCTCGTTCGTCTGCAGGCTCGGGGCGAACCCGCCCTCGTCGCCCTGCCCGGTCGCATGGCCGTCCTCGTGCAGGATCGAGCGGAGGGCGGCAAACACCTCGGCGCCGGCACGAACCGCTTCGGCGAACGTGGCGGCACCGATCGGCGCGACCATGAACTCTTGGAAGTCGGTCGAGTCGCTGGCGTGCTTGCCGCCGTTGAGGATGTTGAAGAACGGGACCGGCAGCGTCCGCGCCCCGACCCCACCAAGGTATCGGTAGAGCGGCAGGTCGTACGACGCCGAGGCGGCCTGCGCGCAGGCCAGCGAGACACCCAGGATCGCGTTGGCGCCGAGCCGGCTCTTGTTCGGGGTCCCATCGAGCTCGCACAGCAGGGCGTCGATCCCGGCCTGGTCGGTCGCGTCGAGCCCGTAGAGTGCCGGGGCGATCGTCTCGGTCACGTTGGCCACGGCCTTGCGGACGCCCATGCCGCCGTAGCGGCTCCGGTCACCGTCGCGCAGCTCGACCGCTTCGTTGACGCCGGTGGACGCACCCGATGGGACGGCTGCGCGGCCGGCGGAGCCATCGGCGAGCACGACGTCCACCTCCACGGTGGGGTTGCCGCGCGAGTCGAGGATCTCCCGCGCGTCGACGATCTCGATCCCGGTGCTCATGGCTTCGCCTTGACGGAGGGTCGGTCGGGCAGGACGGTCACGCCGGGCAGGTCGCGCCCCTCGAGGAATTCGAGCGATGCTCCGCCGCCGGTCGAGATGTGGGTCATCCGGTCGGCGAGACCCTCCTGGGTCACCGCCGCCACGGAATCGCCGCCGCCCACGACCACGGTCGCGCCATGGTCGGCACGGTCGGCCAGCATCCGGGCGACGGCCTTCGTTCCGTGAGCGAACGACGGGATCTCGAAGACGCCCAGCGGCCCGTTCCAGAAGACGGTCTCGACGTCTGACAGGGCATCCACCATCAGTTCCTGGCTGGCTTTGCCAAGGTCCACGATGTGCCAGGAAGCCGGGATCTTTTCGGCCGGGAGTGTCTTGTACTCGGTGCCGCGGGTCACTTCCTTGGCCACGATGACATCGACCGGCAGCACGACCCGGACCCCATTGGCCTCGGCCGTGGCCAGGATCCGTCGAGCGTCATCGACGAGATCCGGCTCGGCCAGGCTCTTGCCGATCGCCTTGCCCTGGGCGAGGAGGAAGGTATTGGCCATCCCGCCGCCGAGGACCAGCATGTCCACCCGGGTCAGGAGGTGGTCGATCACCTTGATCTTGTCCGAGACCTTCGCACCGCCGAGGATCGCCGCGAACGGGCGCTTCGGCGATTCGAGCAGGCTGGACAGGATCTCGATCTCGCGCTCCATCAGCAGGCCGGCGTAGGACGGCAGGAGCCTGGCGATCCCGACCGTCGACGCATGCGCCCGGTGCGCAGTCCCGAACGCGTCGTTGACGAAGATGTCGGCGTACGACGCCAGGGTCGCCGCGAAGGCCGGGTCGTTGCGCTCCTCCTCGGCATGGAAGCGCAGGTTTTCCAGCAGCAGGACCTCACCGGGTCGGAGGCGCTTGATCGCATCCTCGGTGCCCACGCCCAGCGCGTCGCCGGTGACCGGGACGTTGCGGCGCAGAAGCTGGGTCAGACGCTCACCGACCGGGCGAAGGCGGAGGCCATCCTGGACCTTGCCGTCGGGGCGACCAAGATGGCTGGCCAGGATGACGCGGGCGCCGGCCTGGAGGAGCAAGGTGATCGTGGGGATGGCGGCTCGGATCCGCGAATCGTCGGTGACCTTGCCGTCTGCGAGGGGGACGTTGAAGTCCTCACGCACGAAGACCCGCTTGCCCGCGACATCCGCGTCGCGGATGGTCAGCTTGTCCATCACGGCAGTCAGACTGCGACGGGCAGGCGCGCCGCGACGTAGGCGATCAGGTCGGCGACGCGGCAGCTGTACCCCCACTCGTTGTCGTACCAGGCGATCACCTTGACCATCGTCCCGCCCAGGACCATGGTCGACTCGGCATCGATGATCGAGCTCCGGCTATCGCCCTTGAAGTCCATCGACACGAGCGGTTCGTCCGAGACGCCCAGGATCCCCTCCAGCGGGCCGGCGGCTGCGACGCGGAACGCTTCGTTGAGCTCCTCGACCGATGTCGGCCGCGTGACCACGGCCGTGAAGTCCACGACGCTGACGGTCGGGGTCGGCACACGCAGGCTGAACCCGTCGAACTTGCCCTTGAGGTCGGGGATGACGAGAGCCAGCGCCTTCGCCGCGCCGGTCGTCGTCGGGATGATGTTCTGGCCGGCCGAGCGAGCACGGCGCGGGTCCTTGTGTGCGACGTCGAGGATCCGCTGGTCGTTCGTGTAGCTGTGGATCGTGTTCATCAGTCCACGTTCGATGGTCAGCAGGTCGTGGACGACCTTCGCCGCCGGGGCGAGGCAGTTCGTGGTGCAGCTCGCGTTGCTGATGATGTGGTGCGCGGTCGGGTCGTAGCGCCCTTCGTTGACGCCGAGCACGATCGTGATGTCCTCGTTCCTGGCCGGGGCGCTGATGATCACCTTCCTGGCTCCGGCGTCGAGATGCGCCCTGGCCTTCGTCGCGTCGGTGAAGATGCCCGTGCTCTCCAGGACGATATCGACGCCCAGGTCGCCCCACGGCAATGCCGCCGGGTCCTTCTCGGCCAGGATCCTGATCTCGCGGCCGTCGATGATGATCGAGCGGTCGCCGGCCCGGACGTCCCCCGGGTAGGTGCCGTAGGTCGAATCGCGCTTGAACAGGAGGGCGTTCATCTCGGCATCGACGAGGTCGTTGACCGCCACGACCTCGACGTCCGGGGCTCGTTCGATCAGCGCCTTGAGCGACTGGCGCCCGATCCGACCGAAGCCGTTGATGCCGACGCGAATGGCCATGACGGGAGACCTCCTGGGACTGCGGGACTCCGGCCGGCGGGCCGGATGGAGTTGGGTCAGGACGAGCGGCATGGGGAGCCGGTCATACGCTCGGGGATGCGGGGACATTCTAGCAAAGGCCCCAGTGACGCCCGCGAGCGTGTCTCGCGAGCGTGTCTCGCGAGCGTGTCTCGCGAGCGTGTGCGGGGAGCCCGCGTGCCAAGCCCGGCGGCCCTGACATGACAGGACCCTCGCCGCCGGCGAGGGTCCTGTCGTCATCCGTGATCCCTCGGATCAGCCGCCGATGCGGAAGACCTTGCCCTTGCAGATCGGGCAGGTCCCCTGGATGGCCGGCTTCCCGTTCTTCATCGTGATCTTCTGGGCGTTCTGGACTTCGACCTTCTTCTTGTCCTTGACGCAATAGGCTTCGGCCACGGGACTCCTCCTCGAGAGTGACGCGTCGCGGGAACCCATGTCCCGCATCCGCTCAGCAGCACCTTGATCAGACCGTGTGCTTCCAGAGCGACGGCCGCCAGCGGTCCGTCTGTGCTTCACGCTTGCACGCATCCATATCGGCGAGGACGAGCAGGCTTTCCAGCCCGGTCTCGACACATGCCGCCTCGGCCGCATCCTTGAGGTCGCCGCTGACGAATTCGCCAGTCGTCCGATCGGCATAGACCGCACAGACGACGCCGGCTCGGCAGCGGGCGAGGGACGCGAGGACGAGGAGAGCTGACGCCTCCATCTCGAAGTTCATGACGCGCTGGCGCGCCATCTCCTCCGCGAGGTCAGGGTAGCGGATGGGCAGGCGCGGGATGGGCCGCCCTTGCGCCCCGTAGAATCCCGGAGCCGTCGCCGTGACCCCAACGTGATATCGATGACCGAGCCGCTCGGCTGCCTCGATGAGGGCCACGACCGCCTCGTAGTCGGCGACGGCCGGGTACCCATCGTGGACGAAGTAGCTCGTCGTCGATTCGAGGCGGACGGCCCCGGTGGTGATGGCCAGGTCACCCAGGCGCATCTCCGGCTGGAGCGCTCCGCAGGACCCGACCCGGATGAAGGTCGGTCGCTCGGTGATCGCGAGGATCTCCGCCACGACGATCTCGACGTTGTCCGTGCCGATGCCGGTCGAGACGACCGACACCCGACGGCCCCGAAACCATCCGGTGGCCGAGGCGAACTCCCGGTGGCGGCGCTCGAGCTCGATGGATTCGAAGCGCGAGGCGATCGGGGAGGTTCGATCAGGGTCGCCGGGGAGGAGGATGTACTCGGCCAGTTCGCCTGGACCGAGATCGATGTGGTATTGCCGTTCTCCGGACGGGA
>JBCLCL010000015.1:0-48111 GCA_038915815.1 Candidatus Limnocylindrales bacterium | reverse complement strand
GCCTGGACCTCCGGGTCGGTGCGCCTGACCCTGCTCATATCGGCCGCCATAGCGTTACATGCGGGGCTGCACCGGCGGTTAGCTGCGGGCCGGGCGGGCTCGTGGCCGGGACAGGGCGCGGTGGCCGGAGCGTATCGCCGTTCTCGGCCGGATTCATCGCTCCAGGCGTTGGCGTGGGCGACAAGGGCCGGATCGGGCCGGATCGATCGATGGGGCAGGGCGCTTGTGGGCCGGCCAACCCCGACTTAATCGGTACCAGCGATACGCGGGGCCTCTGGGGAGGGCGCCCAGGGGCCGGGCTCGGGCAGGGGCGGGGCGCCGGGCTCGGGCGGGGGCTGGGCCGGGTGGGCGCCCGGGCGGTGGGGGCTGGGCGCCCGGGCGGCGGGCGAGGGGCCGTCGGGTGGGCCTCGGCACGACCCCGCCCGACCCGGCCCGGCTCAGGCCCTACCCGCCCCGTCCGCTTTCCGCAAGCCGTTCCTCGTAGCGTCGGTCGCGCCACGCCAGAGCCGCTTTCAGCCCGTCACGCCGGACGATCGTGTCCCACTCCCGCTGTTCCGGCGTGTCGGCGGCGTTGACGATGGCGCCAAGGTCCAGTCCGGCCTCCACGGCCATCCGGAAGCCAGCCGCATCCATCGCCCGGTTGAGCATCCGCTTGGTCGGACCCATCACCTCTGGCGGGGTGCGGGCCAGGCGGTCGGCCAGCGCATCGACCTCAGCCGCCAGGCGCTCCAACGGGACCACCCGATTGATCAAGCCGATCCGCTCGGCCTCGACGGCGTCGATGAGATCGCCGGTCATGAGCAGCTCGCGGGTCTTCTTCTGGCCGATCAGGTACGGCATCAGGAGCGTCACCGGAGCCGAGCCGTAGCGAATCTCCGGTTCGCCCAGCTTGGTGCCCTCGGCCGCGACGACCAGGTCGCAGGCCATCACCAGTTCCAGGCCACCTGCCAGGGCGTAGCCGTGGATCTGGGCGATGACCGGCTTGGGGCAGTCCAGGATCCGCAGGGTGGCGGCCACGTCGACCGCCAGCGCGTCGCGCCAGGCCACCGGGCCGGAGATGGCGCCCTCGGCTTCCTCGGTCAGGTCGTACCCGGCCGAGAAGGCTCGCCCGGCGCCCTCGATCACGATGACTCGCACGGCGGGGTCCGCACCGGCCGCCACGATGGCCTCGTCCAGCGCCTCGACGAGCTCGCCGGAGAGCGCGTTCAACTTGGCCGGGCGGTTCAGCGTCAGGCGGACTCCCCAGGGCGTTGACCTGCTCAGCAGGACCGGCTCGTCAGGCGTCATCGGTATCTCCCTCCAGGATGACCAGTGCATCGACGGCGAGCGCGCCCGCCTCGAACGCGATGACCGGGTTCAGATCGACCTCGATCACGTCGGACCGCTCGGTACCCAGACGACCGAGCGCCACGAGCATAGAGGCGACGGCGGCGCGATCCACCGCCGGGCGCCCACGAACGCCGCCGAGCAGCCGGGCGCCGCGGAGGTCATCGAGCATCGACTCGGCCGCCGCCGGATCCAGCGGCGCGAGCCGGATGGCGACGTCGTCGAGGACCTCGGTCAGGGTGCCGCCGAGCCCGACGAGCACCACCGGCCCGAACTGCGGATCGCGGCGGAGTCCCAGAATCAGCTCGATGCCGGGCGGCGCCATCGGCTGGACGAGCAGCCCGCGCACCACCAGGCCATTCCGCCGGCCGATCTCGAGCAAGGTCGCGGCGGCATCCCGGACCGCGTCGTCACCGCGCAGACCGAGCGCGACCCCACCAAGGTCGCTCTTGTGGGCGAGCCCGGCGGCATCGAGCTTGAGGGCGACCTCGCCCCCGATCCGGCGAGCGGCAGCCACGGCGGCCGGTGCGTCCGGGACGGCAACCGCGTCGACCACATGCAGGCCTGCCGAGCGGAGCAGGGCGAGGCTTTCCAGCTCGGAGAGCGCCCTGGGGGGTCGCGGGGAGGTCGGGGCCGGCCGACCATCGTGCACCGCGGCTGAGGGGTCCGCGGCGGGCGCCCGGTCGTGCCCGGCGCCGATCGCCTCGGCCCCGTACGAGACCCGATCGGCAGCCAGGGCGGGCCAGCCGGCGCGCCACGGCCCGTGCGCCAGGCGGCGCTCTCGCCACCCCTCCCAGCGCGCAACGCCGGCGATCGCCCGGAACGCCTCCATGGCACCGCGCAGCAGGGGCACGCCGCCCCCCTCCCCGTCCAGGACGGCCTTGGTCTCGGGTGGCGGCTCGCCCGAGGTGAGCGACACGTAGACCGGCAGGATGGCCGGCCGATCACGCGTGGCCGCCAGGAGCTGGAAGGTGACGTCATTCGCCGTCGTGACCTCAGACGGCGCCGAGCGGTACGGGAAATCGTGGACCAGGACGAGCACGTCGTACGCGCCGGACGCGGCCATCGCGCCGAACGCGGCGGCGTAGGCGGTCGGGGGGTCCGCCGCGCCCCACGGGTCGAGCGGATTGCCGAGATAGCCCATCGTCGGGAGCGCGGCGAGGATCTGCGCCTGGGCTTCGGCGGGGATCGGGGGCAGGTCGATACCCGTCAGCGGCGCAAGGTCGGCGATCAACGAGCCCTCACCGGTCGAGACGGTGACGACGCCGGTCCGGCCTCGACCGACCCTCCGGCCTGTGCGGCGAACGCCCTCGACCAGCTCGGCGGTCTCGAGCAGCTCGTCCAGGTCGCCGCAGCGGATGACGCCCGCGGCATCGAGCGCGACATCGGTGACCCGGGCCTCGCCGGCCAGCGACCCGGAATGGGCGATCGCCGCGACCTGGGCCTGCCGGCTGCGACCGACCTTGACCATCATGATCGGCTTGCCCAGCTGGAGCGCATGATCGGCCAGCGCCAGGAACCGCTCCGGGCGCTTGAAGCCCTCCACGAACAGGATGACCGACGACGTCTCCGGATCGTCCAGGCAGTAGGCCAGGTAGTCGCAGATGTCGAGCACGACCTCCGACCCGCAGCTGATGATCCGCGAGAACCCGACTCGTGAGCCGGAGTGGACGAAGGTGTCCGTCACCGAGCCTGACTGGGCGATCCCGGCCACGCCTCCGCGCCGCAGGTAGGGCGAGACGTCGCCGATGTAGGTGGCGGCGTTGGAGGTGAGGTCGATCACGCCCATGCAGTTCGGGCCGACGAGAGCCAGGCCGTGCTCCCGGGCGATCCTTGCCACGTCGGCCTGCATCGCGGCCGCGGCCGCGCCGCCCTCCACGACTCCCCCGCCGGGGATGATCACGGCCGGGATGCCGGCGGCGGCCGCGGCCTCGGTCACCGATGCGGCACGCAAAGGGTTCAGGGCGACGATGACGATATCGGGGCGCTCCGGGATCGCATCGAGTGACGGGTAGCACGGCTGGCCGTGCAACTCCTCGTACTTCGGGTTGACGAAATGGCAGCGCGTGGCGCTCCCCATCACCCGGAGGTTGTCGCGGACGGTCTCGGCGATCCACGAGCGCGGCGAGGCGCCTACGACGGCGATGCTCCGCGGCGCGAAGAGCGGCCGCAGATCGATGGCTCGTGAGGGCGGGGCGGTCTTCATGGGCCCGGCTCCGATGCCGCTCGGCATGCCGATATCGCCGACAGCGTTGTGATCTGGGGTACGCGGAGCATAGGCGCCCTCTGAGGCATGCCGCCCACCTCCCTCACCGCCCGAATCGCGCGTCGCTGAGCTTGCGTGCCATCAGACCGGGCCGAGCAACGCACCGACGAACCTGCTTCAGGCCCGCGCAACCGCGAATCAAACGGTGCCAGCGATATCCGCGTGGGCAGGGTGGCCGGGGCGAGGGCGGCTCGAGACGGGGCACGAGCCGGCTCCCCAGCCACCCCCACCTGAGCCACGGCCTGGTCGCTCACCCGACCACCCGATCCACGCCGCGCTTCTCGAGGGCGCGCGCGATGATCAAACGCTGGATCTCCGAGGTGCCCTCCCAGATCCGGTCGACGCGCAGCTCGCGCAGGAAGCGCTCCGGAGCGAACTCCCGCATGTAGCCTCGCCCGCCGAAGACCTGGACCACCCGGTCTGCGCACCGCCAGGCCGCTTCCGACGCGAACAGCTTGGCCAGCGAGGCCTTGGCATGGACGACCTTCCGATCCGCGCCGCTGTCGGCCAGCCAGGCGGCCTCGCGGGTCAGGAGTCGGGCCGCCGAGGCGTCGGCCGCCGAATCGGCGAGCGGGAAGCTGACACCCTGAAAGTCGAAGATCCGCTCGCCGAACTGGACCCGTCCGGTGGCCCATTCGACGGCAAGGGAGAGCAACCGCTCCATGGCACCCGCGCAACGAGCCCCGATGTGAATCCGCTCCTCGACGAACCATTCGTTCGTCAACACGTCCGCCCGACCGACGCCACCAAGCACCGCCGAGGCGGGCACGCGGACGTCATGAAGCACGAACTGCGGGTGGCGGTCGGCGAAGGTGTGGGTGTAGTCGGGGTCGTGCTGCATGACCAGGCCCGGGGTGTCGTAATCGACGAGGAAGAGCGTCGGAAGCCGCGCATCGCCGTCAACAACGAGGCAGTGGAAGATCATGAAGTCGGTGTCATCCGGCCCGGTCACGAACCACTTCTCACCGTTGAGCAGGTACTCCCCGGTGGCCGGGTCACGAACCGCGGTCGCGCGCAGGGCGCGTGCATCGGAGCCGGCGGCGTCCTCGGTGATCGCATAGCTCCCGGAACGCTCGCCGCGGAGCGACGGGTCGAGGTAACGCCGGCGCTGCTCGGCATCCGCATGGACGAGCACGTTGTAAGCGCCGGGAATGTACGACCACAGGCCACCGGTCGACTGGCCGAGCTGCTCGTGGACCAGCACCTGCTCCAGAACCGTCCAGCCCTGTCCACCGACCGATCGCGGCATGGATCCGCCGTGCAGTGAGGCCACGATGGCCGCGCGACGGATCGGATGCCCCCAGTCGCGGGGAATCCGGCCGCCAGCCTGTTCGAACTCGACTTCGCGTGGCTGCAGCACATCTCGCACGAAGCCGCGCGCTCGCGCCTGGAGATCGAGCTGGGCGTCGGTGAGGGTCAGGTCCATCGCTCGTCAAGGATGCCCCACCCATGCGACTCCCCGCCGATCCCGTCGCGGGCCTCGGGACAACCTGGGTCAGGCGACCAGGTCGTCCAGGTACACCACCTCGAGGCGTGGGATCGATCGGAGGCGTCGATCGTTTGTCACGAAGGCCGTGGCGCCCGCATTGCGCGCACTCGCGAGGTGCACGGCGTCCTCCAGACCGATTCCGAGCGATCCTCGGATCCATGCCGCGTCCTCGGCCGTCGCCCGATCCAGGCTCACGACACGGATCAACAGGTCTCGGAGCGCGTCGGCGGTGAGCTCGAACGCCGCAGCGTCTCCGGCGCGCGCTGGCCCCATCAGGATCTCGACGAGCCCGACGGTCGAAAGGACCGCCTCTGTGGTTCCGGCGTCGATCGCGTCAACGATCCGGGCTGCGGCGTCGGCGAGTGGGCCGCTCGTCTCGAGGAGGTAGATCAGGATGTTGCTGTCCAGCCCGATCCTGCGGTGCCTCGCCAAGTCTCGCATGTGCGATGAGCTCCTCTCGGTCACGGGATCGCGCCTCTGTTTCGTCGCGCAGTCTACGGACGAAGGTGACGGGATCCGGGTCGTACCAGCCTCGACCGGCAGCCAATCCGCGCAGCCGGTCCGATGGCCGGGCCGGTCGCTTGCGCAGGACGATGGCGTTGTCCGTCACCAGGACATCGAGCCGGTCGCCGGCTTGGATCCCGAGCTCTCGGCGTGCCTCGCTGGGGACGACGATCTGGTGCTTGGTACTGACTTTGACACTTAGCATGATGACGCATGCTAAGCGATTCGGGCGGCAGCGTCTACTGCAGACCGAGCTTGGCGTTTGACGCTGGCAATTCGAGCGTGGCCGCCACGATTGCGTCCAGGTTCTTGTCGAGGTCTGGCTCCAGCTCCATCGTGCGCAGGACGGCGGTCACGGCACGCATGAACATCTCGATCTGCTCGAGGTCGAGTTGGCGGCCCTGGCGATCCGCCAGGAAGTGTTCGAGCGGACGGAAGGCACCGCCCCAATCCCAGGCGGCCCGCGTGACGCCGGTGAACTGCTGCCGATCATTGATCCAGGCGGTCTCCGTGGCGGCGTCGTAACGGATCCGACTCACGCGGGAATCACCGTCACCTGCGAATCTCACGCCCTCATCGATGGGCGCCTCCAGCAGGTGAGCCGCCGCGAGGAGCCGGCCCAGCTCGGCCACCCGGTCGAATGCATCCTTGTCCCGCGGGAACGGGATGTGCGGATGATCCTGCTCCAGCGACTCCGAGAAACGCGAGCGATAGAGGGGCGATGACAGGATCGCCAGTGTGTACATCGCGACGTCCTCGACGGACGGGCGCGTGCCTTGCGCCGCGGCCAGGGCGCTGGCGATCGTCGCGTCAAGGTTCTCCCGCCACTGGCCGTCAGCCGCGAACAAAGCGCCCTCGTTCCCACCGTCCAAGAGACGGAGTGGGTACACATGGCACCAGTGGCCGGTAACGTGCGATGCGGCGATGCCACGGCTTATCGTGGCGATCGTGTTGATCGGCCGAGCCCGCTGGACGACAAGGGCAAGACGGCCCTCGCCGCCGAAGCCATGCGGTCGGGGCAGCAAATGGCGGGTCAGCGCCAGACGTGCGCGTCCCATCATCGCGGGATCCCAGTACACGAACCGGCGGTCGAAAATCCGATACAGCCATGGAATCGCTCGGGCTGGGTCAAACGGGGCGAATCGTGGGCGGGCGGATGTCAATCGCCAATTGGCGTTCTCACTGATGTCGTAGTGCTCAATGAGTTCGCCATCGGATTTGGTTGCTTGGACGACTTCCTGAATGCGACCGTTCAGCACATCACGACTCGAGTCACTCACGAGGTCGTCGCGCTGCGTCTGGATCCCGCTACTGTTGATCGGGAATATCGTCTCTATCGAAGGCCACGCCTCATAGGCGTCGCCGCCGTCCGTCGGAGCGAACGACCAGTACGGTGCGGCCGGAACCACGTGGGTCCAGCCCGGGTCACTCAAACGGATCGAGCTGGCGGCGGCGTACTTTTCGGCCCGTGTGCCGCGCATCTCCCGGTAGTGGACGCTGGCTCGTCCGGATCCCTCGCCCGGGCGTTTGATGAACACGGTCATCGCCACGCCCTGCTGGACGTCCGGGAACACCTTCTCGTCCTTCACGCCGCGCACCCAAAGGCGCTGATTTCCCTGGAGATTGAAGACTCGAATTTCGTCGAAGGTGTCGAGCAGTGCCTTGCGGATCCCGCGGTGGATCCCGCCATTGATGAACCCATGGTTCGTCACGAACGCCAGGATCCCGTGCCTGGGAGAGTCCGGCTGTTCGAACAGCTTCCAGATGGCCCAGCGCATGAACTTCAGGTAGTCGTCGTTCAGGGCGATCCGCGCATCCGGGATGAGCGGGCTGCCCGGCCGCCCGTCGATCGTCTTCCACGCTGCGAACAGCCGCTCGATTTCCGGCTGCTTGTTGTGGCTCGTCGCCGACCACGGCGGATTACCGATGACCACGAGGACCTGCTCGTCCGACTTGACCCGCTCGGCCGCGTGAGCCTCCTCGATCAGCCCTGGAACGAAGAACGCCAGGAGGCCGCCGTCATCCGCACGTGCGATCGGGTCACCCAGCGTATTCGTCAGGTAGATCGCCGCTCGCTGCTGCAGGAAACGGACGTGGTGGTCGCGGGCGAACAGCGCGAACTTGACGTGCGAGATCGTGTACGGCGCCGGGAGGAGCTCGAAGCCGAAGAAGTGCTGGAGGACATGATCCTCGAGCACGGTCCGGATCGCGCCAGGTCCAAGGGTGGAGGCGATCTCGTCCACGGCGACCTGGGCGGCGGCCAGCGGAAAGGTGCCGGTGCCAACGGCCGGGTCCAGCAGGCGGACGTCCTTGTCGGCGAGCCCAAGCAGCCGCCCGAAGTCTCGCTTGAGTGACTCGTGGACCGCCCGGACGAGGTAGTCCACGAGTGGTCGCGGCGTGTAGTAGACACCTTTTCGGACCCGCTCGACCTTGTCATAGGCGGTCAGAAAGTGCTCGTAGAAATACAGGATCGGATCCGGTGAACCGCCGATCGGATGGCCGATCGACGAGATCACGCCATCGGGAGTCGACGCCAGCAGGTGGAGCTGATCCGTAAGCCAGACGGTCATCGGCGCCGGGAACGCGCCCTGCACACGAAGCGGCTCGATGGCAGATCTGAGGATCGGGATGTCTTCCGGGATCGCCTTCCATGCAGCGTCGAGATCTCGGATCGGCCCGGCCTCAAGCCGGGCGAGGAAGAGTGAGTACGTAAGAGTCTGCGCATAGGTGTCCGCGAAATCATCGGATTCCATGTCGGACATCAGCGTTCGGCGGTAGAAGTCCCACAACTTGCGGAGCGCATCGCCCTCGTCGTTCCCGGGTTTGAGCAGTTCGCGGATCGCGTCTCGCAGCAGTGTTGCCCGGCGCGCCAATCCACCGGCCAGCATCTCCGCTGAGGTGGCCGCCGGCGCCGTCGCCGAGAAGAACGCCGAGAGGACCTGCGACAGCTGCGCCAGGGTCGCGGCCGAGACCGCGTACTCGCCCGCAGCCAGCCTGGAGGTCGAGTCCGAGAGGACCACGTCGAGGCGCCCGACCTCTGGCCGAAACAGCGTGATGCGCAGGAAGTCGGTAACGAGCAGGTTCTCGAGCGTCGCCCGGTAGCGCGAGACCTGTTCCGACTCCAGGACGTCGGCGAACCGGGCGGCCGTGCCGGGCGTCTTGGTCTCGCCGTAGCCGATCGCGGAACCGGCTGCGTCGACGACCTGAAGGTCGGGCTGCCCAACCGAGGCGAGGCGCAGCTCGCTTCGGACCGCGATGGCCCCGAATCCGAGCTCGTCCGCCGCCTTCGTGAGGAATGTCGTGAGCGCTGCTCGGTACGTGTGCTCGGTCGCGCCGGCAACCGTCCCGACTTCGCGGATCGCCCGCAGATAGTCCCGGACCGTCCCGCCCCGCATCGCCATGTCCGCAGGGTACTGGTTCCCACTGTCGGGAACCGGGTTCGCCTGCCTCGGATGAACTCGATCAGGCCGCCGATGCCGATGAGACCACCCAGAATCGACAAGCCCTTGCCGCGCTGCGTCTCGCCGCGCTACCTGTCGCAGAACGTGAAGTCGATGAACTGTGTGCCTAACGTGAGCCGGAGTTACACCGTTCCCAGCCTTGACAATGGAACACAATGAACACACTATGACCATGACGCACAAAGGAGGACCTCGAGGATGATGACTGAGTGGCTCACGGTTTCCCAGGCCGCATCTGAGCTGGGGGTATCGAGGCAGACGGTCCGCAACTGGATCAAGAAGCGGGCGCTTCACGCCGTCCAGGGAGTCGAGCGGGGTTTACTCCGCATCCACCGGGCGGAGATGGACCTGTTCAAGCAGCGCATCGGGCTGGTCGCGGTCGACGCTCGCCAGACGCGGCCCGTGACCGCCGATCTCACCGACCCAGAGAAGTTCTACAGGGTTCGCATTCAGCCGGTCCTCGATGAGCTGGGGGAGCCAAGTCCCGATGCCGCGCTGCGCCGGTTGAGCGGTGATCTTGACCTGGCAACCGACTACTACAAGTTCCCCTCCGACTACGCGCACTATGTCTCGCGCGTGGCGCAGACCATCGGAGAGGGGCATGGCCGAGCCAAGGCTGACTGAGCAACTGGAGGACTACCTCGTCGGTGTCGTCGAGGGGACCGGCCACTGGCATGTGGTCGGCGCCACCATCAAGCGCAACGAGGACAACGCGGCGGCCGTCGAGGTCGAGTTCGGGCTGAGCCAGGCGGTCGAGAAGGCCAAGGCGCTCGCGCCGCCAGTCAGGCAGGGGCGGTGCCGCACCTACATCGAGCAGACTCGCGTCCGCGTCCCCGAGAAGAAGCGTCGGGTCTCAGGCGAAGGGCTCGGCGCGCTCACGCTCTACGAATATGACCTGGTGGATGCCACCTACCGCTTCGAGCTGGCCTACCACTTCCACGGTCATGGCGGCGCGCCCTTCTACCACGGTCACCGGCGAGATGGCGGGAACCGCATCCCCTTTGACCCAAGCTTCGTGCCGCTTGACAAGGCCCTTGGCGACTTCATCGCTGCCGTCTGGCAGAACCGCTTCCCAGCTCAGGCTTGAGGACCACTCACCGCGAGGCCGAGTGGGTAGGCTCGCTAGTTTCTGTTCGTACTCCCCGGTACCGCGCGGCTGCCGTTCAATCAGCGTGGCTCCGCGGCGGACAATCCTGCGGTGGTGACCGTCTTTACGCCTGTGGAGTCGATGAATGCCGCGAAGTCCGCGTCGCTCATGGCTGCGAGTTCAGCGCCCGTCGGACGATGCCGTCGGCCACGACCCCTAAGGACGCTGATAAGCCAGGTCGCGCCGATGAGGCCACCCAGAATGGACAAGCTCTTGCCGCGAGCACGGAGATGGGTCATCAGACGCACGCCCCTATTCGAACTGATCCTTCTGGCTGGATGACGGATCACGCTACCACCCTGCCCTTATCCGCGCGTTACCCGATCACCCCCGGCTGGGCGATGACCATGATCCGGAGTTCGGTCATGTCCTCGATCGCCCAACGCAGTCCCTCGCGGCCCAGCCCGGAGTCCTTGACTCCGCCGTAGGGCATGTGGTCGCTCCGGTAGGTCGGGACGTCGTTGATGATCACGCCGCCCACCTCGAGCTCGGCGAATGCCTTCCAGGCACCGGCCAGGTCGTTGGTGAAGACGCCGGTCTGCAGCCCGAAGGCGGAGTCGTTGACCTGGGCGATGGCGTCGTCGAGATCCCGGAACGGGAAGGCCACGACGAGCGGCGCGAAGGCCTCGTTCGAGCAGACCTGGGCCGAACGTGGCACCTGGGTCAGCACGGTCGGCGGGAAGAAGGTGCCGTTCGCCACCCCGCCGAGCAGGAGCTTGCCACCCATCGCCACGGCCTCGTCGACCCAGCGCTGGGTCCGGCCGGCCGCGGTGGCGTCCACCATCGGGCCGAGGTCGGTGGCCGGGTCGAGCGGATCGCCCAGCTTCAGGGTCGCGGCGCCCTCGACGAACCTGCTCACGAACAGGTCCCAGACATCCTCATGGACGAACATCCGCTGAACGCTGATGCAGACCTGCCCGGCGTAGGCGAACGCGCCGACCAGGCAGCGCCTGACGGCCCAGTCGAGGTCGGCGGACTTGTCGATGATGACCCCGGCGTTGCCACCGAGCTCGAGCACCACCTTCTTCTTGCCGGCGCGCTCCTTCATCCGCCAGCCCACGGACGGCGATCCGGTGAAGGTGAGCAGCTTGAAGCGCTCGTCGGCGACCATCCGGTCGCCCAGCTCACGGGTCATCGGCAGGACGGAGACCGAACCGGCCGGCGCGCCGGCGGCCTCGATGATCTCCGCTACGGCGAGCATCGTCAGCGGGTCCTTGGACGGCGGCTTGAGCACGATCGGGTTGCCCGAGGCGATCGCCGGAGCGACCTTGTGGGCCGCCAGGTTGAGCGGGAAGTTGAACGGGCTGATCCCGGCGATCGGGCCGATCGGGAAGCGGCGGGTGATCCCGATCCGATCCTTCGACGCCGGCATGATGTCGAGCGGGATGAGCTCGCCGGTCATCCGCTCGGCCTCCTCGGCACCCAGGCGAAAGGTGACGACGGCACGATCCACCTCGACCATCGCATCGCGGATCGGCTTGCCGGCCTCGGTCGCGATGAGCCGCCCCAGTTCCTCGCGGCGAGTCTTGATCCCGGCGCTGATCTCGCGCAGGATCCGGCCGCGCTCGTAGGCCGGCAGCCGGCGGGTCACCTCGAAGGCGGCGACCGCGGCTTCGACGGCCTCCTCGTACTGGGCCTCGGTGGCGTAGTAGGTGGCCCCGGCCGGGGTCGCTGGATCGGCCGGGTTGGCGACTTCCAGCACCTCCGGTGACTCGACCCAGCGACCGGCCAGGAAGATGGGATGCGGCTTGGTTCCGATCACGGTCATCGGATCGATCTCCCTGAGGTGCAGGTTGCTATCGTACCAATCGACCCCACCCGAAGGAGGAGCAAGCCGTGATCAGCGAGTTCAAGGGATTCCTGCTCAAGACCAATGCCCTGGCGCTGGCGATCGGCGTGATCATCGGCGGGGCCCTGGGCACCGTGGTCAACTCGCTGGTCAACGACATCATCATGCCGCCGATCGGGATGGCGCTCGGCGGCGTGGACTTCAGCCAGCTCAAGATCGTGCTGAAGGATGCGGCCGGTGGCGATCCGGCGACCGAGGTCGCGATCCGCTACGGGCTCTTCCTGAACTCGATCATCGCCTTCATCGTGATCGCCTTGGTGGTCTGGCAGATCTCGAGGATGTTCATCAAGGAGCCGCCGCCGGCCGAGGTCAAGACGTGTCCCTTCTGCAAGGAGGCCAACGCCCCCGACGCCAGCAAGTGCCGGGCCTGCGCGAGCGCCATCTGATCGATCCGGCGGCGATGCTTGGGCCGATCGGCCGCGGTCAGGCCTCGCGAGCCCTTGGGTAACTGCCCAGCACCCGGACCATGGTGGTCACGTCGGCCAGGTCACGGAGCGCGGCCCGGGTTTCGGTGGCCTCGGCGTCTGCGTCGAGGTCGACCCAGAAGACGTATTCCCAGGCACGCTCCCGGCTTGGGCGCGATTCGAGCTTGCTCATGTTGAGGCCGTGCTCGGCGAAGACGCGCAGGACCGCCAGCAGCGTTCCGGGCTCATTGCGGACGGCGAGGACCAGGGTGGTCCGGCGAGCGGCATCCGGTTCGGCAGCCGGGGTCGGCCTCAGGGACGCGGTCGGGGTCGGCGGGCGGACCCCCGCCCCGGCCGGTTCAGCCTCCAGGTCAGCGAGCACCGCGAACCGGGTGCGATTCCCCGGCAGATCCCCGATCTCGTCGGCCAGGATCTCCAGCCCGAACAGCCCGGCCGCGCGCGGCGACAGCACGGCCGCGGCTCCCCGCTCTCCACGTTCGACGATGGACTTGCCCGCCCCGGCCGTGTTGTACGTCGTCAGCAACTGCCACGGGCGGGCGCGCAGGAACGCTTCCGCCTGGCCGAGCGCCTGGATGTGGGAGTAGACCCGTTCGATCTGGTCCAGCGTCTGGCCGGGCAGCGCGGCGAGGCAGAGCCGGACGGGTACGACGACCTCGCCGACGATCTGCAGGTCGTATTCGAGCAGGAGGTCGTAGTTCTCGCGGACCGTGCCGTTGATGACGTTCTCGATCGGAACGACACCGGCCGAGGCGCTCCCCGAGGCGACCGCGCCGAAGACCTCCCGAAAGCTCCCCTGCGGGCGGCGATCCACGTCACCGAACGCCGCCAGCACGGCGTCTTCAGCGAATGCACCGGGCTCTCCGGCGTACGCGATCGGTCGGTCAGTGGCCATCGGTTGCGAGTGTACCGGCGTCCCCCACCAAGGCGATGCGCGATCCGGACGTCAGCCCTGGATGGGGGCGGGGGCGGACGCGTACTGGAGCGGGCCGGCGGGGTCGTTGCCGGTGGTCGTTCTTCCCTGCAGTACAAACCGCGCCACCGACGGTCACCAGGAGCGCTGACGCCCCGAATCTTCGTCAAGCGCGCTCCGATCGAGCCGATCGACGGGTCCACGGGCCGAACCCAGGGTCATTTCGCCATGCAGGACGCAAAAATCCGCCCGCTCGAGCCGCTCACCGGTGGGCCAACCGCCGCGCCGGGGTCGTCGCGCTGCGGTTTGTCCTTCCACGAAGAACGTGAGCCGTTGGCCGGGCGAGCGGAGCCGTCGGGCGCAGGCCGGGGGAAACCGGGCGAGCGGAGCCGTCGGGCGCAGGCCGGGGGAAACCGGGCGAGCGAGCCGGAGCGCCAGGACCCCGAGCGGCCCCCGAGCGGCTCCCGAGCCCCTACCGAGCCCCTACCGCTCGAACCAGGCGACCGTGTCGTGCTGAGCCTCGTCCTCGACGAGATCGGCCCGCTGTTCGCGGGCCTTGCCGGCCGAGACCGGCACGCGCCGGCGACTCGCGGCGACCTCCGTCGCGCCGGACCAGTGCGCCTCGGCGAGCAGCTCATTGAGCGCCTGGATGTACGCCTCGATCGAGGCGGCGATGATGTTCGGGCCACGTGCCTCACCGCGGTATTCCCCGGTCCCGCGCTCCCCGGCGATCTCCGGCGGCGCGATCCGGACGCTCACCGCGCCGATCGTGTCGGTCCCCTCGCCGAGCGCATGGATGTCATAGGCGAGCAGCCGCGGGTGCCCATCCAGCACCCCGTGGAGCGCCTTGTCGACGGCTCGATAGAGGGCATCGATCGCTCCATTGCCATCGGCTGAAGCCCGCCATTCATGGTCGCCGGCGGTGATGACCACGGCGCCGCGGCTCCGGACGTTGCTCCCAGAGGTCACTGTCCAGCGAGCCAGGTGGAGGGTCGCCTCGCCGGGCGTCGGGTTCGCGGCACGCTTCGCGGCGTTCATCGTGCGGTCACCTCCGTGGCGTCGCGGTCGCACCGCGGACTGCGGGAGCGGCGTCGGAGGCCGCTCGGGCCGGGGCCGTCGTGAAGTGGCGCTCGTCCCGCCGCCGCAACTCGGACCCGGACTTCCAGATCGCGTACTCGAGCGAATCGGCCAGCGCCGAGGCGGAGGCCGCGATGATGTTCGTGTCGCTGCCCATCGTGGACCAGGTTCGGGCGCCATCCATCGAATCGATGATGACCCGGGTTCGGGCGGCCGTCGCCGCCGTGCCGTCCAGGATCCGCACCTTGTAGTCCACCAAGCGGACCTCGTCCACGCCCGGGTAGAAGGCCCGCAGCGCCTTGCGCAGGGCGGCGTCCAGGGCGTTCACCGGGCCGTTGCCGTCGGCCGCGGTGTGCAGGATCTCACCGTCGACCTCCACCTTGACCGTCGCCTCGGCCAGCAGCTCGCGACCGTCGCGCTGCTCGACCAGGCAGGTGTAGTCGACGATCCGGAACGGCGCCACGTACTCGGACGAATGGCGCCGGATCAGCAGCTCGAAGCTGGCCTCGGCCCCCTCGAAGGCGAGTCCGTCCGCCTCGAGTCGCTTGATCAGCGTCGACAGCTCGCGCGGGTCGACCACGCCCTCGAGCTGGTGCCCGAGCTGCTCGGCGCGGATCGAGATGTTGGCCCGGCCGCCAAGCTCCGAGACGACCAGCCGACCGACATTCCCGACGGCCGCCGGGTCGATGTGCTGGTAGCTGCGCTCGACCTTGGCCACCGCCGCGCCGTGGACGCCGCCCTTGTGGGCGAACGCAGACCGACCGACGTACGGCTGATAGTCGTCGGGGGTGATGTTGGCGATCTCGGCGATCGAGCGCGACAGCTCGGTCAGGCCGGTCAGGTCGCCGCCGCCGGCCGGAAGCAGGGCATGCGGCGTCTTGAACGCGAGGTTGGCCATGATGCTGACCATGTTCGCGTTGCCGGCCCGCTCGCCGTAGCCGTTGATCGTGGCCTGCACGTGGCGGATCCCGGCGGCCACCGCCGCCATCGAGTTCGCGACGGCCAGGTCGGCATCGTTGTGGGTGTGGATCCCCCAGGTCACCGGTGGCGCGTCACGGTCGGTCTCGAGGACGCCCCGGACGTCGCCCACGATCCGGACCAGTTCGTCGGTCAGCGTGCCGCCGTTCGTGTCGCACAGCACGATCGTCCGGGCCCCCGCCTGGCGGGCCGCCCGCAGCGTATCGAACGCGTAGCCACGATCGCTCTTGTAGCCGTCGAAGAAGTGCTCGGCGTCGTAGACCGCCTCGCGCCCGTGGTCGACGAGGAAGGCGACCGAGTCGGCGATCATGTCGAGGTTCTCGGCAGCGCTGGCGCCCAGGACCTCGGTGACGTGGAGGAGCCAGCTCTTGCCGAAGATCGTGACGACCGGCGTCTCGGCGGCGACCAGCTCGCGCAGGTTCGGATCCTCGGCGGGCTTGTTGGACCGGTGCCGGGTGGACCCGAAGGCGGCCAGCCGGGCGTGTTCCCAGCGCATCGTCCGGGCCGTCGCGAAGAATTCGATGTCCTTGGGATTGGAGCCCGGCCAGCCTCCCTCGATGAACGGCATCCCGAACTCGTCGAGCATCCGGGCGATGCGCAGCTTGTCGGCCAGCGACAGGGTGATGTTCTCGCCCTGGGTGCCGTCGCGCAGGGTCGTGTCGTAGAGGACGACCGGCGCGTCCATCGTCGTCGGCGAGGTCATGCCGGCACACCCTGGTCGGCGAGCGGGGCTGTTTCGGCCGCGCCGGTCGCGCCAGCCACGCTGGCCGCGCCGGCCGCCCCGACCCTCAGCGCATCCACCACCGCGGTCGCGAACGCGGTCGTGCCGACGACCCGGAGCCGCTCGTCCGGATGGCCGGCCGCGGCGATATCCCCCGTCCGCCAACCGGCGTCGAGCACGGTCCGCACCGCGACTTCGACCGCCTCGGCAGCGTCGCCCCGGCCCAGCGAAAGACGCAACAGCATCGCCGCGGAGAGGATCGTGCCGATCGGGTTGGCCCGATCCTGGCCGGCGATGTCCGGCGCCGACCCATGGATCGGCTCGTAGAGGCCGAACGTGCCATGGTCGGTCCGGCGCTCGCCCAGCGAGGCCGACGGCAGCAGCCCAAGCGATCCGGCCAGGACGCCCGCTTCGTCGGACAGGATGTCGCCGAAGAGGTTCTCGGTGACCAGGACGTCGAAGCGGGCCGGCTGCTTGATCAGGAGCATCGCGCATGAATCGACGAGCTGGTGGCTGACTTCCACGTCCGGGAACTCCGGGCGCATCTCCTCGACCACGGTCCGCCACAGGCGAGAGGTCGCCAGCACGTTGGCCTTGTCGACACTGGTCAGACGGCCACGCCGGGAGCGCGCCAGCTCGAAGGCCAGGCGGACCACGCGGCGGATCTCGGATTCCGAATAGGGCAGCGTGTCGCTCGCGTGTCGCTCGCCGGGGGCGCCGGTCGCCTCGGTCCGCGCCCCGAAATAGAGACCCCCGGTAAGCTCGCGGACGATCAGCAGGTCGACGCCTTCGAGCAGCTCGGCGCGGACCGGCGACGCGGAGGCCGCGATCGTCGGATGGACGGTCACCGGGCGGAGGTTGGCGAAGAGTCCGAGCGCGCCGCGGAGGCGGAAGAGCGCCTGCTCGGGACGGACCGCGGCGCTCGGGTCGTCCCACTTCGGACCGCCGACCGCACCGAGGAGGATGGCGTCGGCGGTGCCGCAGGCGGCCACGTCCTCGTCCCGGATGGCGACCCCGTGGAGATCGATCGCACTCCCGCCGGCGGCGTGCTCCGACCAGGCCACGTCAAACCCGAACCGCTCGGCGGCGGCGTCGACCACCCGCCGGGCGGCCGCCACGACCTCCGGCCCGACCCCGTCGCCCGGGATCGCGGCGATCCGGTAGCCCGGTCGTTCGGTCACCGCAGGCCCTCGCCCTGGCGCGGCGACACGAAGGCCACGTTGACCCCGTTGATCTCCGCGCCATGCAGCTTGTTGACGGCCACGATATAGGCGTCGAGCGACGCCTCGATGATATTCGTCGACAAGCCGTGACCGGTGACCACCAGGGCGCCGGGGCCCTCGTCCGACGAGCGTCGGCAGCGAACCAGGGCCTGGCCCTGGGCGTCCTCGCCGGCGCTGACCGCCTTGAGCTCGTACTCGGTCAGGATCGGATGCCAGCCCAGGACCGGCTGGAGGGCGGCGTCCACGGCCCCGAACAGGGCGTTGACCGGCCCGTTGCCGGTCGTCTCGGCGGTTCGCTCGTCGGCGCCGATGGAGAGGGTGACCGCGCCGGTCGAATTGCCGCCGCGCGACGAGGTGACGCTCCAGCCGATGAGCGCGACCGAGGCCGGGACCTCCGATGCGCGCTGCTCGACGAGCGCGTGCAGGTCGGCGTCAGTGACCTCCTTCTTGGCATCGGCGAGGGCGACGGCCTGGCGGTAGATCTCGTCGAGCGCCTCGCCCTCGAGCAGATGACCGAGCTCCTTGAGCTTGCCCTGCAGCCCGCGGCGGCCGGACAGCTTGCCGATGGTCAGCTGGCTGCCGGTCAGCCCCACCGACTGCGGGGTCATGATCTCGTAGGTCAGCGGGTTCTTTATCACGCCGTCCTGGTGGATCCCGGACTCGTGGGCGAACGCGTTGCCGCCGACGATCGCCTTGTTGGGCTGGATGGCGAAGCCGGTCAGGTAGCTGACCAGCCGGCTGGCCGCGGTGAGCTGCTCGGTGACGACGCCGGAGCCGAGGTCGGGGAACTGGGTCGGCCGCGTGCGCAGCGCCATCACCACCTCCTCGAGCGAGGCGTTGCCCGCCCGTTCGCCCAGGCCGTTGATCGTGACCTCCACCTGGCGGGCCCCGGACTGGATGGCGGCCATCGTGTTGGCGGTCGCGAGGCCCAGGTCGTTGTGGCAGTGGACGCTGACCGTGGCCTGGCCACCGACGCGTTCCACCACGAGCCGGGTCAGGTCCCCGAACTCGGCCGGGATCGCATAGCCGACGGTGTCAGGGACGTTGACCGTGGAGGCACCGGCCTCGACGACCGCTTCGTAGATCTGCAGCAGGAAGTCGGGATCCGTGCGCGAGGCGTCCTCGGCCGAGAACTCGATCTCGGCGTCGCGACCGAGCTGCTCGCGGCCATAGCGGACCCAGCGAACGGCCTCACGCAGCGCGGTGGCGCGATCGATCCGCAGCTTGTGCTTGAGGTGGATGTCGCTGGTCGCGATGAAGACGTGGAGATGCGGTCGTTCGGCGACCTTGATGGCCTCGATCGCGCGCTGCGGGTCGCCGTCCTTGCAGCGGGCGAGAGCCGCCACGGCGATCCCGCCGCGTGTCTCCTGGGCGATCCGTCGGACCGCCTCGAAGTCGCCGGGCGAGGCGGCCGGGAAGCCGGCTTCGATGACATCCACCTTGAGGCGGGCCAGTTGACGCGCCACTTCCAGTTTCTCGGCGGCGGTCAGACCGGCGCCCGGCGCCTGCTCCCCGTCGCGCAGGGTCGTGTCGAAGATGCGGATGCTGCCGGCCGGCACGAACGGCCCGGCGGGCCGCGGGATCGAGCGCGAACGGGGGCGTCTGGCCGGGCTTCCGGCGACGCTCAGCCCTTTGGCGCCGGCGGCGCTCACCGCCTGGCCCCCGGGATCCCGGCTGCCGCCTGGGCCTGCCCGGCCTGGACCTCGACCGGGTTCAGGAACGGCATCTGGGCACGCAGGCGCGCCCCGACCTGCTCGATCGGGTGGTCGCGGTCCGCCTGCCGAAGCCGGTTGAACTCGGCGCGCCCGGAGTCGCTCTCGGCGATCCAGTGCTCGGCGAACGAGCCGTCCTGGATCTCCCTGAGGACGGCCTGCATCGTGGCCCTGACGTGCTCGTCGATGATCCGCGGTCCGGAGACGTAGTCGCCGTATTCGGCCGTGTCGCTGACGCTGAAGCGCATGAAGTTGAGGCCACCCCGGTACATCAGGTCGACGATCAGCTTGAGCTCGTGCATCGTCTCGAAGTAGGCAAGTTCGGGCTGGTAACCGGCCTCGACGAGCGTCTCGAAGGCCATCTTGACCAGGGCCGCCGTTCCGCCGCACAGGACCGACTGCTCGCCGAACAGGTCCGTCTCGGTCTCCTCGGCGAAGGTCGTCTCCAGCACGCCGGCCCTGGTGTTCCCGAGCCCCCGGGCGTAGGCGAGGGTCCGGGCCCGGCCGGTTCCGCTGGCGTCCTGGTGGACGGCGAAGAGCGCCGGCACCCCGCCGCCGGCCTGGTAGACGCTCCGGACGAGGTGGCCGGGGCCCTTGGGCGCGACCATCCCGACGTCGACGAAGTCCGGCGGCGTGATCCGCTTGAAGTGGATGTTGAACCCGTGGGCGAACATCAGCAGCTGGCCCGGGCGCAGGTTCGGCTCGATCTCGGCGTCGTAGACCGCCTTCTGGGCGGTGTCGGGGACCAGGATCATGATCACGTCGGCGGCCTTGACCGCGTCGCCGACGTCCATCACCCGCAGGCCGGCCTCCTCCGCCAGCGCCCGGCTGCGCGATCCGGGGGCGAGCCCGACCACGACGTCCACCCCGGATTCATGGAGGTTGAGGGCGTGGGCGTGCCCCTGGCTGCCGTAGCCGATGATCGCGACCGTCTGGCCGGCCAGGGCCGTGGGATCCGCGTCGTTGTCGTAGTACATCCGTGCAGTCATCGCTTGATCGCCTCCTCGATGGATCCCGAGCCCCGGGCCATGACGACGGCCCCGGTGCGGACCAATTCCTTGATGCCGTAGGTCCGGACGAGCGCCACGAACGCATCGATCTCGGACTCCGCGCCGGTCACCTCGACCACGACCGAGCCGTCGGCCAGGTCCACGACCCGGCCGCGCGACAGCTCCACGAGCTTGAGGACCTCGGCCCTGTTCGAGTCGGTGGCCCGGATCTTGACCAGGGCAAGCTCCTGCTGGATCGTCGGCTCGGACGTGACGTCCTGGACCTTGAGGACGTCGATCAGCCGATAGAGCTGCTTGGCGGCCTGCTGCACCGCGACGTCGTCGCCGTGCAGGGTGATCGTCATCCGGCTGATGTCTTCGCGGTCGGTGTGGCTGACGGCGAGCGAGTCGATGTTGAAGTTGCGTGCCCGCATCAGGCTGGCGACGCGATTGAGCACGCCCGGCTTGTTGAGCACGACCGCGACGAGGATATGCCGGCGGGCCTCGCCGCCCCCGGGCAGGGCCCGCGGCGGCGGCGCGCTATGGGCCGGTGCCCCATGAGCCGGCGAAGGGCCGGTCGGAGACGGCGTCCCGGGAGACGGCGTCCCGGGCGCCCGCCCGTTCGACTGCGGATCGCCGCTCATTCTTCCGCCCCGCCCCACTTCTCGATCAGGTCGGACAAGCCCTTGCCGGCCGGCATCATCGGGAAGACGTTCTGCTCCTCGGCGATCTCGAACCAGATGAGCGCCGGGCCGTCCACCGCCTGGGCGGAACGGATCGCATCGTCCACCTCGCCCGGGGTCCTGGCCCGGAAGGCCGGGATCCCGAACGCGTCGGCGAGCTTCGCATAGTCCGGGCCGAGGAGGTGCGCGGAGTGGTAGTTCCCGCCGTAGACGATCTCCTGCCACTGGCGGATCATCCCGAGCTTCTTGTTGTCCAACAGGGCGATCTTGACCGGGATGTGGTCCTGGACCAGGGTCATCAGCTCCTGGAAGGTCATCTGGAAGCCGCCGTCGCCGGTGATCGCCCAGGTCTCGCGGTCTGGCCGGCCGAGGGCTGCACCCATCGCCGCCGGAACCGAGAAACCCATGGTCCCGAGGCCTCCGGAACTGACATGGGTGTTGGGATGGCGGAACCCGGTGTAGCGCGCCAGCCACATCTGGTTCTGGCCGACGTCGGCCACGTAGGTGCCCTCGTGACCGCTCAGCTCCCCGATCCGCTCGATGACGTAGTCGGCCGAGAGCAGGCCGTCGCGCCAGGCGCCGGACCCGTGCCAGGTCGAAGCGACCGACTCGGCCTTCCACTCAGCGAGCTGGGCGAAGTAGTCGGACCGCGTCGTCGGATCGACCGCGTCGACCATCGGCGTCAGCGCACGCAGGACACGCCCGGCATCCCCGACGATCGGCACCTCGACGGCGACGTTCTTGCCGATCTCGGCCGGGTCGATGTCCACGTGGACGATCCGCGCGTACGGCGCGTAGGTCCGGACGTTGCCGGTGACCCGGTCATCGAAGCGCATCCCGATGGCGATCAGCAGGTCGGCGCTCTGGATCGCCCGGTTGACGTGCTTCCAGCCGTGCATCCCCATGAAGCCGTAGGCGAGTGGATGGGTCTCGTCGATGACCCCGATCCCAAGGAGCGTCCAGGCGACCGGGATCTGGGTCTTCTCGGCGAAGGTCCGCAGGTCGTCCCAGGCTTCGGCATGCAGGACGCCGTGACCGGCCAGGATGACCGGTCGTCTGGCCGCCGCGATCTCCGCCGCGGCCAGCTTGAGCTGCCGGCCGTGCCCGTCGAGGTTGGGGCGGAAGCCGGGCAGGCCCGCGACCACCTCGGCTTCGGTGGGATGCTCGGCCCGCGTCTCCTGCTGGAGGGCGTCCTTGGTGATGTCGACGTGGACCGGGCCCGGCCGGCCGCTCCGGGCGATGTGGAACGCCTCGGCGATGACGCGCGGGAGGTCGTCCGCGTCGCGGACCAGGTAGTTGTGCTTGGTCATCGGCAGGGTGATGCCGTTGATGTCGATCTCCTGGAAGGCATCCTTGCCGATGAGGGCGGCCGGGACGTTGCCGGTGATGGCGACCATCGGGACGGAGTCAAGCAGCGCCGTCCCGATCCCGGTGACCAGGTTGGTGGCACCTGGGCCCGACGTGCCCATGCACACCCCCACTCTTCCGGTGACGCGGGCGTACCCGTCGGCCGCGTGGGCACCGCCCTGCTCGTGGCGCACCAGGACGTGGCGGAGTTCCGGATAGTCGCCGAGGACGTCGTAGAGCGGCAGGATCACGCCGCCCGGGTAGCTGAAGATGACATCGACGCCCTGGAGGAGCAATGCCTCACACAGGACGTCGGCCCCGATGCGAGTGCGCTTGAGGTCGCGGCCCTCATGGAGCATCCCCTTGCGGGCGCGCTCGACCGCGGCTGCCGCGGCACTGCCCTCGTCGGGCACGTGACTGCGTCGCTTCGGCGGGCGGCTCGCGGCGCCCTGGGCCGGACCTGTCGGCCTGGCCGGGTCGCCCTTGGTGATGGTCATGCCCTGGATCCTCCATCGTGGTTCATCGGGTTCTCGAGAAAACGAAAGACCCTCGCCGTCCGGCGAGGGTCCGTAGGAGATCGGTTGTGGTCGAGCTAGTGGCGCTCGTCCCTCCGCGATCCTCGGTCTCGCCGGGAGCCGGTAATGAGGGCCAGAAGGCCATCAAGCCCCGGAAGCGAGCGAAGAAGGTCGAGGAGGGATACGTCGGCCAGGCTGGCGGTTTCGATCGGGACATGGACGCGCCGGCCATCCGCCGTGATCACCACGGCGACGAGGCGACGATCTCCACCATCCGACCAGCCCAATGGGGCCTCCGTTGCGAAGGGGCCGCGGGCGGTCCCGCAGCGTGCCGGCAGTCTAGCAGGGATCGGGCCTTCGTCAACCGCCCGCCGATGGTCTGTTGATGGGCAGCGGATGGTGGCCTCAGGCGGGCACGGCCTGCAACTGTTCCATCAGCCAGCCGCCGCCACGGACCAGCCCGTCGAGGTCGATGGCGGTCGTCGGCGGCTGTTCAGAGGGACGACCGAGCAGGTAGCCCTGGCCGGCGCCGATCCCGAGCGAGCGAACGACCTCGAGCTGAGCCGGCGTCTCGATCCCCTCGGCGACGACCAGCGCACCCCAGCGGTCGGCCAGGTCGCGCAACGTCCTGACGATCTCGAGCGACTGGTTCTGGGCGCGCCCGCCCTGGACGAGCGAGAGGTCGATCTTGACGATGTCGAAGCGAAGCTGGCTGAGCAATCGCAACCCGGCGTTCCCCGCGCCGACGTCGTCGGCCGCCAGCTTGATCCCGGCGACCCGGCAGTCCTCGGCGGCGCTGCGCAAGCGATCGATGTTCTCGACCGCCTCGCGTTCGGTCAGCTCGAGGACGATCCGGCGCGGATCCAGGCCGTGGCGCACGATCATGCGCAGGAGGGCATGGATGCTGAACTCGTCCATCTCGAGCGTTCGTGGCGAGAGATTGACCGTCAGCGTCCCGGGCAGGCGCAGGCGCGCGGCCGCCTCCATGACCGCGTTCAGGCAGGCGATATCGAGCTCGGCGGTCCGGCCGGTCGCTTCCGCGGCGGCGAACATCGTGCCCGGGTCGTCGAAGCCGCTGTTCGAGAGCGGGCGGACGAGACCTTCGAAGCCGCGTGGCAGACCGGTGGTCAGGTCGTAGATCGGCTGGAAGACGGCCCGGACCGCGCCCGTGGCGGCGACTCGGGCGACGAGCGCGGAGAGCTCCGCCGGCTTGTGGTCGGCGGCGGCCGTCCCATGTCGCTCTGGGTCGAACAGCGTCACGCACGTCCGGCCGTGTCGCTTGCCCCAGTAGAGGGCGGCATCGGCGTGGCTGTAGAGGCTCTCTCGGTCGCGGGCTGAGCCCGGGATGGCGCTGATCCCGGCAGAGAACGAGAGCGTCGGCTCGGCCGCACGCAGACCCGCCCCCTCGAGGCACGTCGCCAGCAGACGGCGCGCGACCACGTAGGCTCCGTCCGCATCGGTATCGGGAAGGATGATCGCGAACTCGTCGCCACCGACCCGGAACGCACGGTCCGAGCGGCGGAGGCTGGCATCGATCAGCTTGCCAGTGCGGCGGAGCAGGAGATCGCCGGCGGCGTGGCCGTCGGCGTCGTTGGTCCCCTTGAACTCGTCGAGGTCGAGCAGGACCAGGGCGAGGGGCCGACTGTAGCGAGTCGCGCTCGACCACTGGCGCTCGATCTCCTCCTGGAATGCCCGGTGGTTCCCGAGGCCGGTGAGCCCGTCCAGCAGTGCCTCGGAGCGAGCCTGGTCATAGGCGCCCTCCAGCGATCGGAGGGCGTGATCGAGCCGCTCGGCCGGTTCGAGGACGCGGTGGGCCAACCAGACCGTGAGCAGTCCGAGCAGCCCGGCGAGGCAGATGATGACGAAGGTCGGGAGCAGCAGCGACGCTCCCTCACCGCGCATCTGGCCGTAGGCGGCCGGGATGATGATCGCGATCGGGATCGCGATCATCGTGATGAGCGCCAGGAAGAGGCGCAGCCGGACGAGGCGGAGATCCGTCGATCCGCCCTTGATCAGCTCGCTCGCCGGCTTGTCGCCCTGCAGTTCGACCTGGATAAGGAGCCCTCCTCGAGGTTGCGTGCGTCTGAGACCCCATCGGGGAGGTTGGTTATAACCCGGCGCGTTGCCTCGGGACACACGCAGGTGGTACCGGCCGCCACCGGGACCAATGGCGGCGCGATGGGTCGCGCCCGACGCTCTGGTACGCTCTGGCCGACCCTCCGCTCCCTCCGTACCCACGACAGCGAGTTCCCGCATGACCGCACCGCGCACCATCGTCGAGAAGATCTGGGACGACCATGTCGTCTCGCAGGACCCCGGCGCGCCGGCCGTCCTGGCCGTTGATCTGCACCTGGTCCACGAGGTCACCAGCCCGCAGGCCTTCTCAGGATTGCGCGCCCGCGGGATCGGCGTCCGACGGCCCGGTCAGACCGTCGCCACCGCGGACCACTCGGTGCCAACGACGCCCCGCGGCCTGCCCTTCCTGGACCCCATGGCGGCGGCCCAGATCCACCAGCTCGACGCGAACTGCGCCGAGTTCGGAGTCCCGGTCCACGGGATCGGCGACCCCGCGCAGGGGATCGTCCACGTCATCGGACCGCAGCTCGGCCTGACCCAGCCGGGCATGACCATCGTCTGCGGCGACTCGCACACCAGCACCCACGGCGCCTTCGGAGCGCTCGCGTTCGGGATCGGGACGAGCGAGGTCGAGATGGTCCTGGCCACCCAGACGCTCCTACAGCGCGAGCCGAAGACCTACGAGGTCCGCGTCGACGGGCGACTCACGCCCGGCGTCAGCGCCAAGGACATCATCCTGGCGCTGATCGCCCGGATCGGCATCGGGGGCGGCACCGGCCACGTCTTCGAGTACACCGGGGAGGCGATCCGGGGCCTGACCATGGATCAGCGGATGACGGTCTGCAACATGAGCATCGAGGGTGGAGCCCGGGCCGGCCTGATCGCCCCGGACGAGACGACCTTCGAGTACCTGCACGGCCGGCTCCACGCCCCGCAGGGCCCGGCCTGGGATGCCGCCGTCGCCGTCTGGCAGACGCTCCCGACCGACGACGGCGCGACCTACGACCGCCGGATCACGATCGACGCCGACACCCTCGAGCCGATGGTCACCTACGGCACGAACCCGGGCATGGGGATCCCGATCACCAGCCGCGTCCCGAACCCCGCCGACCAGGCCGATCCCGGCCAGCGGCGCGCCCTGGAACGCGCCCTGGAGTACATGGACCTCAAGCCCGGCCAGGCGATCCTCGGCCAGAAGGTGGACGTCGTCTTCGTGGGCAGCTGCACCAATGGGCGGATCAGCGACCTGCGCCTCGCCGCGAGCGTGCTCAAGGGCCGCCACATCGCCGACGGCGTGCGGCTGCTGGTCGTGCCGGGCTCCGACGAGGTCAAGCGCGAGGCCGAGCGTGAGGGCCTGGCCGAGATCTTCACGGCGGCCGGGGCCGACTGGCGAGAGGCCGGCTGCTCCATGTGCATCGCCATGAACGGGGACCAGCTGAGTCCCGGCCAGTACGCAGTCAGCACCAGCAACCGCAACTTCGAGGGCCGCCAGGGCAAGGGTGGCCGGACCTTCCTGGCATCGCCGCTGACCGCGGCGGCCAGCGCCATCGCCGGGGTGGTGGCGGACCCGCGCCGCCTGCCCGGGATCGAGACTCTCGCCGCGGTCGGGGGCCGCTGAGCATGGCCGAGCCGTTCAGCGTCTTCACCAGCCGGGTCGTGCCGCTCGCCGCCGAGAACGTGGACACGGACCAGATCGTCCCGGCCCGCTATCTCAAGGTGACCGACAAGACCGGACTCGCCGAAGCGCTCTTTCGCGACTGGCGGTTCGCCGAGGACGGCTCGCTCAAGGATCCGCCGTTCGTCCTGGACCAACCCGGGATGGCCGGCCGCAAGGTCCTCCTGGTCGGGGACAACTTCGGCGCCGGCTCGTCTCGAGAACACGCGCCCTGGGCGCTGACGGCGTGGGGCGTCCGGGCGATCCTGTCCACCTCCTACGCTGACATCTTCCGCAGCAACAGCCTCAAGAACGGCATCCTGCCGATCGTGGTCGACCCGGCGACGCACGTCCGCCTGTTCGAACTGCTGGCCGCGCAACCCGACGCCGAGCTGACGGTCGATCTGGCCGAGCAGGGCGTGCTCCTGCCGGACGGCACGACGATCGACTTCGAGATCGACCCGTTCGCCAAGCGGATGATCCTCGCGGGCACCGACGAGCTCGGCTATCTGCTCTCGAAGGAAGCGGAGATCGCGACCTGGGAAGCGACCCACCCACCGCGCGTGGACACCCTCGCCGGAGTTCGCTGACCGCGAACGGGCTCGTCACGCGGCTCGTGGCTTCTTGCCGGTTCGGATTCTGCCCCCAGCATCCGTTTGGCGGCTTGCGATGGCTGAAGCGCGCCACCCAGCCCTGTACGGAGCTCCCGACGAGCACGATCGGTGCGTGGGCGACCGTGCCAGCGGGGTATCGGGACCGGGCGAGCGTGCCTTGGCTCGTCCCTTGCTGGGGATCTGATGGTGGGGGCAGCACGGACGGCCGCAGGCGGGGAGGAGCGGACCCCGGCGCGCCCTGCGACGGCACGTGAGAGGCCCCACCGATCGGGGTCGTCGTGGCTCACGCTCGACCGGGCGGCGGTCAGCGTCGGCCTGTGCGACGATCGGCCAGTGAATCCCCTCGACCTGATCGCCGTCCTGCTCGTGATCGTGGCGCTGATCCTCGGCGCACGCTCCGGGGCCATCCCCCAGATCGGCGGCCTGCTCGGGGCGGTCGCCGGCGGAACGGCTGCGATCCTGCTCCTCCCGACCCTGGCCGACCCGCTCTCCCGGGTCGACCCACAGATGCGGCCCTGGCTCGTGCTGGGCGGCCTCGTCGGCGCGGTCGGCCTCGGCGAGTCGATCGGCGCGGCGATCGGGCGGCTGGTGCTGCGCGGTCTGGGCAGCGGCCTGCTGAGCGGCGCGGACCGAGCCGCCGGGGCCGCTTTCGGGGCGGCGCAGGCACTCCTGATCGTCTGGCTCGCAGGCGGGCTCCTGGCCGAAGGGCCGCTCCCCACCTTCGCCGAGGCGGCCGGCAGCTCGACCGTCGTGCGCACGATGTCGTCCGTCCTGCCACCACCCACCGAACTCGCGGTCGAGCTCCGGACCTGGCTCGATGCGTCGGGGTTGCCCGATGTGTTCGTGGGCTTCGAACCACTCCCCGCGGCGCCGGTGGATCGGCCGAGCGACCCGGCGGCGGAGGCGATCGCGGCCGGGGCGGCGGCGAGCACGCTCAAGGTCTCGGCCGAAACCTGCGGGCTCTCGTCGGTCGGGACCGGCTTCGTCGTTCGTTCCGACTACGTCCTGACCAACGCCCACGTGATCGCCGGCGCGGGCAGCCGGGGGATCCGGGTGGCGACGCCGGATGGCCGACTCCTGGACGCGGTGCCGATCCTGTTCGACCCGGCCGTCGATGTCGCCCTGTTACACGTCGGCAGCCTCGGCCTGCGGGCCCTCCCGTTCGCCACGACCGACCCCGGGCGCGGCAGCGTGGGTGCAACACTCGGATACCCGGACGGTGGGCCCCTGACGGTGCTCGCGGCCGCGGTCGCCGGACGCTATGCCGCGACCGGCTACGACATCTACGGCAAGGAACGGGTCCTGCGCGAGATCCTGGAACTGCAGGCCGCGATCGACCGGGGCGACAGCGGCGGGCCACTCATCCTGTCGGATGGCACGGTCGGCGGGGTCGTGTTCGCGGAGGCGCGGACCGATCCGGACGTCGGGTACGCGCTCTCGCCGACGGCGATCGCGGCTCGGATCGCGCCCGGCTTCGGACTGACGGCGGCCGTGGATACCGGCGCCTGCGTGGGGTGAGCGCACGCCATATAGTCTGAGCACGCCGCACGAGACGCCCCGATCGTCCTGCCTGGAGACCCCCTCTGATGTCCGACGCGCCCGCCTCAGATCCCGCCAAGCGCCATTCCGCCGCGATCACCGATGGGCCGGATCGGGCCGGTGCGCGCGCCATGCTCAAGGCCGTCGGGTTCACCGATGCCGACCTGGCAAGGCCGATCGTCGGCGTTGCCACGACCTGGATCGAGACGATGCCGTGCAACCTCAACCAGCGTCGCCTGGCCGAGTTCGTCAAGGCCGGGGTCCGGGCGGCCGGCGGCACGCCGATGGAGTTCAACACGATCGCGATCAGCGACGGCGTGACCATGGGGACGGAGGGGATGAAGACCTCGCTCGTCAGTCGCGAGGTGATCGCCGACTCCATCGAACTGGTCGTGCGCGGCCAGATGTTCGACGGCGTCGTCTGCCTCGTCGGCTGCGACAAGACCGTGCCGGCTGCGGCGATGGCACTGGGGCGACTCGACGTCCCGGGCATCGTCCTCTACAGCGGAACGATCTATCCGGGCGTCTACAAGGGTGAGCGCAACGCCACGGTGGTGACCGTCTACGAGGCGATCGGAGCCTACCGGGCCGGCAGGATCACCCTGGACGAGCTGCACGAGATCGAGAACGCCGCCTGCCCGGGCGCCGGCGCCTGTGCCGGTCAGTACACCGCCAACACGATGAGCACGGTGATGGAGTTCATCGGCCTGTCGCCCTCGGGCCTCAACGGCATCCCGGCCGAGGATCCGGCCAAGGAAGCCGCCGCGTACCGGACCGGCGAGCTGGTCATGGACCTCGTCCGGCGGGACATCCGGCCGTCCTCGATCGTCACCCGGGAGGCACTCGAGAACGGCATCGCCAGCGTCGCAGCCACGGGTGGCTCGACCAACGGCGTGCTGCACCTGCTGGCGATCGCCCACGAGTACGGGATCGCGCTCGACATCGACGAGTTCGGCGCGATCGCCGACCGGACGCCGTTGATCGGCGACATGCTTCCTGGTGGCCGCTATACCGCCACCGACATGTACGAGGCGGGCGGCATCGGGCTGGTGATGCGCGAACTGCTGAAGCGCCCGGGGCTGCTCCACGGCGATGCCCCGACGGTCGATGGCCGAACGATCGCCGGGATCGCGGCCGAGGCGGTCGAGACGCCCGGCCAGAAGGTGGTCGTCCCGCTCGATACGCCGCTCAAGGCGACCGGTGGGCTGGCGATCCTGCGTGGGACGCTGGCGCCCGAAGGTTGCGTGGTGAAGCTGGCCGGCCACGAGCGCCGCAGTTACAGCGGCCCGGCCCGGGTCTTCGATTCGGAGGCCGCCTGCTATGACGCGGTGCGCGGCCAGCGCATCAAGCCCGGCGACGTGGTGGTGATCCGCCACGAGGGCCCGGTCGGGGGTCCCGGGATGCAGGAGATGCTCCAGGTGACGGCGGCGCTGGTCGGCGAGGGACTCGGCGATTCAGTGGCGCTCCTGACCGACGGGCGCTTCTCGGGCGGGACCCACGGCCTGATGATCGGCCACGTCGCTCCGGAGGCCGCCCTCGGCGGTCCGATCGCCATCGTCGAGGAAGGCGACCGGATCGTCATCGACGTGGACCGCAAGGCGCTCGATCTCGACGTGCCCGCCGACGAGGTCGCCCGCCGCTTCGAGCACTGGGCTCCGCCGGCGGCCCACTATCGGACCGGGGTCATGGCGAAGTACGCAGCGCTCGTCGGATCCGCCTCCCTCGGCGCGGTGACCACCGGGCCGCGCATGATCGCCGGCCTGACCGCCAGCCTGACCGCCGACGATCGGTCATGACGGACGATCGAACCAAGCCGGCGCAGCTGCCGCCCGACCCCGAGGCCTACGATTCGGTCCGTTCTCAGCACGCCCGGGCGCGCGGTCTGGCGGCTCCGTACATCGCGGGCGGGCGCGATCCGGATCCCGAGGTCGGTCACCGTGAGGAGCGGTTCTACGGCCGCCTCCTCGTCGGGATGGTTGTCGCGCTGGTGCTCGGTGGCTTCGTGATCGGGACCGTCATCGCCCTGCTCCAGGCCGCCCGTTCGTGACCACGAGCGCGACCGCGCCGTCCCAGGAGCTCGACGCGACGGCGTGGCGAAGCGCGACCGATCGGCTCGTGGAGACGACCCGTGACCTGATCCGGATCCCGTCGGTCAACCCGCCATCCGCCGACGCCCCGGATCTCGAGCTGGTGGCCGCCCGCCACATCGCCGGGATGCTCATCGACGCCGGCCTGGAGCCCGAGCTGGTCGAGCCGGTCCCGGGCCGCGGATCCGTCCATGCCCGGCTGCGTGGCGACGGGACCGGTGGCGCTCCGCTCCTGCTGCTGTCGCACCTGGACGTCGTGCCGGCGCCGGCCGAGCGCTGGACCCACGACCCGTTCGGGGCCGAGCTCACCGACGGCTACGTCTACGGACGTGGCGCCGTGGACATGAAGGGCATGGTCGCGATGGAGCTGGGCGTCGTCAGCCTGCTGGCCGACGCGGCACGAGCCGCCGGCCGCGACCCGGCCAGCGACCCGATCCCGGGCCTGCGCCGCGACCTGCTGTTCACCTGCGCCGCGGATGAGGAAGCCGGCGGGGCGGCGGGTGCGAGATGGATCGCCGAGCAGCGCCCGGCCTGGTTCCAGGCTGCCGGTGCCCTCAACGAGTCCGGCGGGATCACCACGACGGTCGCCGGGCGACGGCTCTATCCGATCCAGGTCGCTGAGAAGGGCTTTGCCGTCTACCGAATCGCCGTCCGCGGCACTTGGGGCCACGGCTCGATGCCACGCGACGACAACGCCGCGGTCCTGGCCGCCGAGGTGATCCGCCGGCTGGCGGCGCCCGGCCCCATCCGGCTCACGCCGGTCATGGCCCGCTTCCTGGAACTGGCGGCCGCCGCCCTCCCCGCCGAAGCGGCTGCGATCCTGCGGGGTCTCGTCTCGGACGATCCGGGCCGAGCTGAGACCGCCCTGGCGGCTGCCTGCGATCCGATGTATGCCCGCACCCTGCGCGCGCTGGTGCGCGACACGATCAGCCCGAACATCGTCCATGCCGGCGTCAAGTACAACGTCATCCCCGGTGACGCCGAGGTGGTCGTCGACTGCCGCCTCCTCCCCGGGTCGAGCGAGCCGGAGATGCGGGCGTTGATCGTCGATCGGCTCGGGCCGGCCCTCGCGGACGCCTGCGAGATCGAGCTGGTCGTCGTCGGCTTGCCGGTCGAGGCTCCAGCTGAAGGGCCGCTCTACGACCTGCTCGTCCGAACCATCGTGGATCACGATCCCGAGGCCATCCCGCTGCCGGTCATGGCACCGTTCAGCACCGATGCCAAATCCACCCAGCTGCTGGGCGTGCCGACGTATGGCTTCTCGCCGCTGATGCTCGACCCGGACGAACGCTTCCTGGAGCGCTTCCACGGCGTCGACGAGCGGGTGTCGGTCGATGCCCTGCGCTGGGGCCTGCCGGTGCTCTACGACGTGGTTCGCCGCTTCTGCGGCTGAGGTAGCCGCAGAAGCGTTGACGAACCGGCGTGGTGCTAGCGCCGCTCGAAGGACCGTCGGCGTCCGATCCGGACGAGCGTGCCGGCGCTGGCTGCGAGGGCGGCCACCAACAGGAGTCCCATCGCGTTGCCGTCCCCGGCAGGGACGATCGGCGACTCGACCGAGGTCGGAGGAAGCGTCGGAGCGGCCGGTGCCTCGGTCGGAGCGGCGGTCGGCGACGGCGCCGGAGCGGTAACCGTGACCCCGATCTGGCCGCGGAGTTCACCGCCCGGGTTGGCCGCAGTGTGGAGGTTGAAATAGGTCGTGCCGGCCCGGATCGCGGCGACGGCCTCGGCGTACGTGGTCACCGATCCGGAGGCCTTGAAGTCGGCCGCCGTGAGGGTGCCGGTCATCGGGCTCGGGCTGGCAATGCTCCTTGTGATTATGCCACCCGCGATACCGGCGGCGCCGGTGTGGATGTGGGCCGCGATGAGGGGGCCGGACAGCCCGCTGTAGGTGATGAGGTAGGTGACCGTGCTGCCGTCGGCACTGATGACCGCCGTGCCCTTCCCGGTCGCAGACGTGGCGACCGCGGGGACCTCCTGGGGGCCGTTGAGATCGGCGAAGTAGGCGTCTCCGGCGGCGAGGATCTGGCCGCGGATCTCCCCACCTGGGTTGGCCGCGGTGTGCACGTTGAAGTAGGTCGTCCCGGCCCGGATGGCGGCGACGGCCTGGGCGAACGTGGTGACCGATCCGGAGGCGTTGAAGTTGGCGGCCGTGAGCGTGCCGCTCATCGGGCTCGGTCCGGCGGTCAGCGGCAGGATGGCCCCGCCCGCGACTCCGGCCGCGCCGGTATGGATGTGGGCCGCGTTGACGGTCCCCGACACCCCGCTGTAGGTGATCAGATAGGTGACCGTGCTGCCGTCGGCACTGATCACGAACGTGCCCTGGCCGGTCGCCGACGTCGCGACCGCGGGGACCTCCTGGGCGCCGGTCATCGGACCGCCGTACGCCGGCTGGGTGGGGTCGACGGCGGACGTCGTGCCCGGCACGGCCACCAGGGCCAATGTGGCGACGATCAAGGCCAGGCGCTTCCTTTGCATGCGCTGCTCCCTTCCTGTGGCCGGCGCGCCGCTGGGGACGGTCGGGCCCGGTACCCTAACGATACGATGGTCCAGCTCGATCGGTTTTGGAAGTGGGGAGATCCGGCCGCCGCCGAAGCGACGTATCACCCCTCGATGGCTGACGACACCGCGAAGCGCAACCCCGGCCGCGCAGGAATCATGGCCGCTGCGATCGCGGCATTCGTGCTCCTCGTAACCGGGCCGGCGAGCGCGGCGACCGTCACCGTCGCGTCGATCAACTTCCAATTCCAGCCAGAATCGCGTTCCGTCAACGTCGGGGACGTGGTTCGGTGGACCTTCGCCGGGGAGCCGCACACGGTCACCTCGGGCGCTCCGGGAGCTCTCGACGGCCGGTTCGACTCGGGGATCAAGAACCCTGGCGGATCGTTCCAGGTCACCTTCGACAACGCCGGCACGTTTCCTTATTTCTGCCAGATCCACCCGGAGCAGATGGTCGGGACGATCGTCGTGCAGGCTGCCGCCACCTCCGCTCCGACCGCGACTCCGACCACCCAGCCGACGGCGACTCCGACCACCCAGCCGACGGTCAAGCCAACGGCGAGCCCGACCGCACGTGCCACGGCCCGACCCACCGCAGCTCCCACAGCGGCGCCCAGCGAGGCGCCGACGTCGGCACCGACCCAGAAGCCGAGCGTCCCGCCAACGGCCGCGGCGGCGTCAAGTCCGTCGGCAGCTCCGCGGAGCCTGAGTCCGAGTCCGGCTCTGTCCGCTTCACCGTCCGAGGGCGCCGAGGTGGGTACCTCTCCCACGCCGGACGACCTCGCGGCCTCGGGCCAACTCGACGCCACGTCGATCCTGGCCGTCGCGATCGTGGTGGGACTGCTCGTCGCGGGCGGCGTGGCGATCGCCCGACGACCGCGCGCCGGCTGAGCGCCTATTCGCGTTCCGCGGCGTCCGACCTTGAGGCCGAGCCTTGGGTGGCGGAGCCGATCCGAACCAGCTCGGGGCAGCTGGTGCACGCGTAGAGCTGGCCCTTGGCCCAGTCTCGTTCCGGATCGTGTTCGGCGGGGTCGTGGTGAGCTCGCTCGAAGGTGCCCCACGAGCCGTCGCCGTGGCGATGCTCGATTCGAATCGACAGATCAGTGAACGGACCGATGCTCACAGGTTGATCCTCCTTTGGCGCGATGATGCCTCGCCGTGGAGCGCGAAACAAGCCCGACGATGCCCTACGCGCATCCCAACGACGGTGCTGGTCGGGCCGGAATGAGCTGAGCGTGCCATCCGTCCGCCGTAGCGTGATGCTGGAGCGGATCAGTGAGGAGACAGCAACGCTCGGCGGCCGCCGAGCCTGGACAGAACTCGGCCAGCGCCACGCTCATCTGTCACAACGTTGATGCGGCCCAGGATCACCCGGCTCTCCGGCTCGGGCTCAGCCGTGGCCGTCAGCGGCCTGAGTCAGCACAGACGATCAGGTGCTTCCATGCCCTACTCGCGTCGGGTCCTGATCAGCCGCCCGCGTTTCGAGATCGCATGGGTGGCCAGGGCTGCCACGCCCATCGCCACGATCGCTCGCTCGGCGGCTGGCAGCGGCCGGACCGCGGACAGGAACTGGTCGGCGCGCGCGCGATCCACCACCCGCAGGATGGCGTGGCCACGCGGCGTGAGGCGCAAGGTGCGCTGGCGCAGATCCTCGGGCTCCCGCTGACGCTCCACGAGCCGGCGGCGAACCAGGCCGCCCACCAGGCGACTCGTCGCGGACGGCGATCGACCGATCGCCTCGGCCAGCTCCCCGACGGTCAGTGTGCTGCCATCGGCGAGGACGTAGAGACCCGCCAGCTGGGTGAAGCCGAGCCGCAGCTCCCCGAGTTGACCGGCAAACCCGACCACCAGCTCGCGCCAGAGGGCGCGACCCATGGCCACCCGCTCGCTGATCTGACGAACGTTGGGGAGCCGATTGCCGGCAGCCAGGACGGGCGCCGACAGTTCGGCCTCGAACCGGCGGGTGATCGAACGGACCGACGCCGGCCGGCTGGATGGGCGGGACATCGGGCGACCAGTGGACACCCGTCAAGCCTACGGATGCGCGGGAACGTATGCAACCGTGCATGCGACTCACTCGGAACGACGCCTTCGGCACCTACCCTGCTGGGGCATGACCCGACTCGCCTTCGTCTTTCCCGGCCAGGGATCCCAATCGGTCGGGATGGGCCGTTCCATCGCGGGATCCTCGTCCGCGGCTGCGGCCGTCTTCGCGGCGGCCGACCGGGCCCTGGGTTTCCCGATCAGCGATCTGGCCTGGGAGGGACCCGCGGATCGGCTGGACCTGACCGAGAACGCCCAGCCCGCCCTCCTCGCGACGTCGATCGCCATCCTGGCGGCTCTGCGCGAGCGATGGGCCGCAGACGACCTCGAGGCGCCTCGCCCGGCATTCGCGGCCGGCCACTCGATGGGCCAGTACTCGGCGCTGGTCGCGGCCGGTGCGCTGTCGCTCGAGGATGGGATCCGCCTGGTGCGTGAGCGGGGACGCCTGATGCAGGCGTCCGGCCAGGGTCGCGATGGCGCGATGGCCGCTTTGATCGGCCTCGATGACGCCCGCCTCCCCGAGCTGGTCGCGGGCGCGTCCCGTCACGGGGTCTTCGTCGTGGCCAACCGCAACGCCCCCGGGCAGGTCGTCGTCTCGGGCGAGCGGCCGGCGATCGAGGCGGGCGCGGACCTGGCCCGGGAGCTCGGCGCCAGGCGGGCGATCGTCCTGCCGGTCTCGGTCGCCGCCCACTCGCCGCTGATGGCCGAGGCCGGGGCAGGCATGCGAGCCGCCCTCGCGGACATCGGATTCCATGACCCTCAGCCCCCGCTCCTGGCCAACGCCGATGCCCGTTTGCTCGAGACGGCCGACGCCTGTCGCGCCGAGCTGGTCGAACACCTCACGAGCGGCGTCGACTGGGTCGGGGCCGTCGAGCGGATGGCGGCCGCCGGAGTCACCACCTTCGTCGAGATCGGCCCCGGCCGGGTCCTGACCGGCCTGCTCCGGCGGATCGTCCCCGACGCCGAGGTGATCGCCGCCGACGACCCGGCCTCGACCGACCGACTGCTGGCTCTCGGATCCGTCCCCGCTTGACCAAAGGAGAACCGAAGCGTGCGCAAGCCCGACTACGACCGGCGTGTCGTCGTGACCGGCCTCGGGGTGATCAGCCCCGTCGGCAACGACGTCACGACCGCCTGGTCCAATCTCGTCAACGGCGTCTCCGGCCTCGGGCCGATCACGAAGTTCGACACGACCCCATACGACGCCAAGCTGGCCGGCGAGGTCCGCGGCTTCTCGGCGCCGGACTGGATGGACGCGAAGGCGGCCCGTCGGAGTGAATCGAGCCTGCATTTCGGCGTCGCGGCGGCCAGGCAGGCGCTCGCCGATTCGGGATTCGAGCTGACCGACGAGAACCGGACCGAGGTCGGGGTGATCTTCGGTTCGGGCGCCGGAGGCCAGCAGATGATGATCGACAACTACGTCGCGCTCCACGAGCGCGGTCCGCGGACGGTCGCCCCGACGTTCATCGCGAACGCCCTGGTCGACAGTTGTTCCGGGATGATCGCGATCGAGACCGGCGCCATCGGGCACAACATGTGCGTGGTGTCCGCCTGCGCGACCGGGACGCACAGCGTCGGGGAGGCCGCCGAGGCGATCCGGCGCGGCGACTGCATCGCCGTGATCAGCGGCTCGACCGAGGCGCCGCTCCTGGAAGTGGCCCATGCCGGCTTCTCCAACATGCGCGGGATGGGCCTGCCGCGCCCAGGCGAGGATCCCCAGACCGTCTCCCGACCGTTCGACCTGACCCGTGACGGATTCGTGCTGGGCGAGGGCGCCGGATCGCTCTTCCTCGAGGACCTCGAGATCGCCAGGGCCCGCGGCGCGCGCATCTACGCCGAGATCGTCGGCTACGGTTCGGCGGCCGATGGATGGGACATGATCCAGCCGATCGAGGCCGGCGTGGGCGCCGCCCGGGCGATGAAGATGGCGCTCGAGCGACGGGGTGTACCGGCCGATGAGGTGGACCTGATCAACCCGCACGGAACCTCCACGCCGCTCGGCGACAAGCGCGAGGCCGAAGCCATTCGGGCCGTCTTCGGGGCGCGGGCGAGCGCGTCGGCGCGGGCCGTCGCCATCAGCGCGACCAAGTCGATGACCGGTCACATGATGGGTGCGGCCGGCGCCTTCGAGGCGTTCGCGACGGTCATGTCCGTCGCGGAGCAGTGCGCGCCCGCGACCATCAACTACCGCGACCCCGACCCGGACTGCGACATCTGGGTGGTGAACGAGACGACCTCCCTGCCGATCCGCTACGGGCTCTCCAACAACATCGGCCTGGGCGGCCACAACGGCGCTGTCATCTTCAAGCGCTACGACGGCGACTGACGTCAGGTCGTGTCGACTCAATACAATCCGGGTAGCCCCAGCCTGAGGTTCCTTCTTGCCTGAACTCGATCCTGCCCGGCGGGCCGTCATCACCGGCCTCGGGGCGATCATGCCGATCGGCAACGACTTCCCGACCTACTGGTCCAACCTGACGGCAGGCGTGACCGGTACGCGGCTGATCGCCAGCTTCGACACCGCCGCTCATGAGGTCAGGATCGCCGCGGAAGTGGTCGGGTTCGATCCGACGACCGTGATGGACGCCAAGATGGCCCGCCGGATGAGCCGCTTCATCCATCTCGCCATGAGCGCCGGCAGGGAAGCCGTGCGCGACTCGGCGATCGACTTCCCGGCGATGAGCCCGGAGCAGCGCGACCGGGTCGGGGTCGTGGTCAACACCGGCGGCGGCGGCATCGAGCAGATCATCGACGGGACCCACGTCCACGACGCCAAGGGGCCGCGCTTCGTCAGCCCGTTCGCGGTGCCGGCGCTGTCGGGCTCGATGGCCGCCTGCATGCTCTCGATGGAATACGGACTGTCCGGACCGGTCATCACCCAGGTCGCCGCGTGCGCCACCTCCGTGATCGCCTTCCACGATGCCCTCCGGCTGATCCAGACCGGCGAGTGTGACGTCGTCCTGACCGGCGGCTCCGAGGCGCCGATCTGGCCGATGGGCGTCGCCGCCCTCTCCAACATGACCGCCCTCTCGAAGCGCAACGAGTCCCCCGAGACGGCCTCACGGCCGTTCGATGCCACCCGGGACGGCTTCGTCCTGGGCGAGGGAGCCGGAGTCGTGGTCGTCGAATCCCTGGCCCATGCCCGTGCCCGTGGAGCCACCCCGATCGTCGAGATCCTCGGCGGGGCGTTGACCGCCGACGCGTTCCACATCAGTGCGCCGGAGCCGACCGGCCGCGGCCAGACCCGGGCGATGACCAACGCCCTGCGTCATGCCGGGGTCGCGCCCGACGAGATCGACTACATCGTCGCGCACGGCACGGCCACCCAGCTCAACGATGCGACGGAAACCCGTGCCATCAAGGCGGCCTACGGGGCACACGCGGGGAAGGTGGCGATCAGCTCGCCGAAGTCGATGATCGGCCACCTGGTCGGCGCGGCCGGCATCGCCTCGGCGCTGGCAGCCATCGGCGCGATCCGCGATGGGATCATCCCGCCCACAGCCAACCTTCATACGCCCGATCCCGAGTGCGACCTGGACTACGTCCCGCTGACGGCGCGCCGGGCCCGGGTCGAGACGGCCGCGATCAATGGCTTCGGCTTCGGCGGCCAGAACGCCGTGGCCGTCTTCCGTCGGGTGATCGACTAGCCCGACGTCGTCGATCCGGCCGACTCCTCGGTCGGACCTCGGAGGGAACGACCCTCGAACGACTCGATCGCGCCGATATGGGCGGGCGACAGGGCCACCGGATGGGCCGACGCGTAGTCATACCGGACCAGGATGGACTCGCTGACCGCGACCAGCCGGGACTGGGCGCCCGGGGCAGCCGCCAGCAACCGGTGCTCGAGGGTGAACGATGAGCGCCCGATCCGGGTCGCCCACGTCTCGACGGTCACGACCTCGCCGTGGAACGCGGGCGCGCGGTAGGCGATCCGGGCCTCCGCCAGGATGAGGCTCTCGGCTCCCTCGGTCCCGAGCGCGATCGGTTCGCCGGTGATCTCCATCCAGTAGCGGATCCGGGCGATCTCGCAGTAGGTCAGGTAGACCGCGTTGTTGACGTGCCCCATCGCGTCGGTGTCGGCGAAGCGAACGACGATCTCGACGTGGTGGCGGAAGGGACCGGGAAGATCGCGCGGATCCAACGGGTCGGTGGCGTGTCCCGGCGTCTGTCCAGTCATGTCCGGGAGTGTACGAGGGGTGACGATGAGAAGGGGGCTGGTGGTCGAGCCGCGCCTGCGTCACACTCGCGGCATGGATGAACCGGTCGCGATCAGGACGACACTCGCCGGACGCTGGGGACCGGTCTTCATCGCGGCGACCGAGCGCGGCGTGGTCGCGATCGAGTGGCTGACCACCGAGCAGGCCTTCGACGCGGCACTCTCCCGCCGGCTGGGCGGCCCAGTCGCCCCGGTCGGGACGGTTCGATCGAAAGGCAAGCGCGAGAAGCACCTGGCCGAGGGCGTCAAGTGGGTCGAGGCATTCCTGGCCGGCCGGCCGGCCAGGTCCAACGTGCCCATCGACCTGGCCGATCGGTCGGCCTGGGACCGCTCCGTCCTTGAGGCCGTCGCCACGATCCCGTGGGGTCGGACCGCGAGTTACGGCGAGATCGCCCGGCGGATCGGGGCGCCCCGTGCGGCCCGCGCTGTCGGCGGGGCGCTCGGTCGGAACATGATCATGTTCCTGATCCCGTGTCACCGGGTCATCGCCTCGGACGGGACGCTCGGCGGCTGGGGCGGCGACCGGTGGGGAGACCTGACCCACCGCCTCAGCAACAAGCGCGACCTGCTCCTGCGCGAGGGCGTCACGGTCGTCCCGCCGGCGGGCTAGACTCGGCCGACCGTCAGCCGATCACCTGAGCCCAACTGGAGAACCGACGACGACTGCGGCGATGCCCGCGCCCTCGATGTTCGCGGTCTTCCGCAAGCGTGACTTCAGCCTCCTCTGGCTCGCCCAGCTGGTCTCGACCGCCGGCTCCGCGCTGACCGATCTCGCGGCCGGGATCTGGGTCTACCGCGAGACCGGATCTGCCCTGGCCGTCGGGCTGACGCTGATGGCGACGGCCGTCCCGAGTCTGGTCGTCGGGCTGCTGGCCGGGGTCTACGTGGACCGCCACGACCGCAGGCGGATCATGATGGTGACCTGCCTGGTCCAGGCCGTGATCGTCGCGCTCATCGCGGTCGTGATCGGGATCGAGTCGATCGCGGTCGTCGGCCTCTACGGCCTGATCCTGCTCAACGCCGGGGTCAAGCAGTTCTTCGACCCCGCCCACGACAGCCTGATCCCGGAGCTGGCCAGCGACGAGCAGCTGTCGTCAGCCAACTCATTCCTCTCGATCGCGGCCTTCGGGTCCACGGCCATCGGGTTCGCGGCCGCCGGCCTGCTGGCGAGCACCGTGGACCTCTACTGGGCGTTCATCATCGACTCGGGCACGTTCGTCTTCTCGGCCGTCTGCCTCTTCTTGATGGGCCGCTACCCGATGCCCATCCCGGAGCAGGATGCCAGCGTCGCCGTCGTCATCGCGAACCTGAAGGCCGGCTTCTCGACCCTGTTCGGGACCCCGATCATCCGATCGCTGTTCGTCGTGGGCGCCCTGATGTTCTTCTCGTTCGGCCTGTGGAACGTGCTGCTGCTGCCGATGTCGATCAAGGTCCTGGGGGCGACGGAGTTCGAGTACGGCCTCCAGGAGGGCCTGACCTCGGTCGGCTTCGTGGTCGGGTCGTTCTTCATGGCGCGCTTCGCCAGGCGGCTGCCGGAGCCCGCCTGGATCGTCATCGCGATGGTCGGGATGGGCCTGAGCGGCATCCTCTACGGGCTGGCCACGTCGATCCCGATCGCCATCGTGCTGGTGATGATCTCCGGCTTCTTCAACTCGCCGTCGTCGGTCTCGCGGTCGGTCCTGCTGCAGCGCAACACGCCACGCGAGATGCGCGGCCGGGTCTTCTCGGCCTTCTACGTCATGCGCGACGTGATCTTCCTGATCGGGATGGCCGGGGCCGGCCTCGCCGACATCATCGACATCCGGGTGATGATCGTGCTCGCGTCGTCGCTCCTGATCGTGTCGGGCGTGTTCACCCTGGTCGCGCCCGGCCTCAGCGTCGCCACCTGGCGGGCGGCCACGGCGCGGCTCCAGGCAGCGGGTGGCGCGCCCGCCCTGGCCACGATCCCGCTCCGCCCGGCCACGACGGCCGACTTCGACCGGCTGGCCGGTCACATCTCGCCGCTCGGCCAGCTCTCGCCGGACCAGCGCTCGGCTTTCATCCGAAGCGCGACGGTCCGCGACGTCCCGAGCGGGATGCGGATCGTGGAGCATGGCGACATCGCTTCGTCCGCCTACTTCATCGTCGACGGCTCCGCGACCGCCGGGATCCCCGATGGCGACAGCTTCCGCGGGCTCTCCACGATGGGCACGGGTGACTTCTTTGGCGAGATCGCCGCGTTGACCGGCAGCCCGCGCACAGCGGACGTGATCGCCGACTCCGACACGACACTGCTCGAGATCCCGGCCGAATCGCTCCGAGCGATGATGGTCGTCCCGGAGATCCAGCGGCTCGTCCACGCGACCCTGACGACCCGGCTCATCCGGACCGAGGCCGCCGACCTGCCGCGCCTCGCCGGCGTCGATCAGGAATCCCTGCGGGACCTGCGGAAGTCACGGCCTTCGGCCGACGTGGCGCAGGAGACCGTTCCCGGGAGCGTCAGCTGACCGACCGGATCCTTGACCGGCGGGGCGGTCAGGTCCTGGGGATGGGCCGCATCGGGTAGACCCCGATGACGATGGGCGTCCGCGGATCGAGCGACAGCTCGAAGCCGATCTCGTGGTTCCGCATCAGGTCGCCGAGCAGCCGGCCCTCGTGCGACGGAAGACCGACATAGATCCACCCGGGATCGAGCCGGACCGGCGTCACGTCATCGTCGTCCCCGTTGATCCCGAACCGCCGGCGAAGCTCGTGCATCGGGACGTACGGGCGGCTCTTGATGAACCGGCGCAGCTGCGGCGCCGTGCATTGTCCGGATCGATCCACGTTCAGCTGGGGTGCCGGCGGGATCTCGCCTCCCGGCGCCGGAGGGGCGGCCGTCCAGGGGGTGGGCACCGCTGTCTGTGCCGGCGAGACGGCGTCGGGCCGCGGGTTCACCACGTCCGGCGTGGCCGGAATGGCCGGGGGAGCGCTGACGGCCGCTCGAGGTGCCATCGAATCCGGCGCGGTCGAGGCGGTGGGCTCGACGCTCGCGCTCCGATGTGGCCCATCGGTGCCCGCAGGCACGTGGTGATACGGACGACCGTGATGACGCCGGCTCATCGAGCGGCTGGTACGGGAACGCCGTCCCGGCCCGCGGGTGCGACGTCGGTACGACGCCGTGAGGTGGTGGTCATGGGATCTCGGGCAGTCTTGACGGGACGCATCGGGCGCGTCCCGTCGGCCGATGATACCGCAGGCCCCCATCGGGGGCCAGGAGACACCGCGACGAGGTACCGGGGCGATCTCAGCCGTCTACGACGTAGAGCTCACGAGGCGCGGCGTTGAGCGTGATCGGGCCGGTCGTCCCGCAGACCACGATGTCCTCGATCCGTGCCCCGTATTCGCCGGGAAGGTAGATCCCGGGTTCGACCGAAAAGGCCATCCCCTCACGAAGCGGGTCCGTGTTCCCGCCGATGATGTACGGCTCCTCGTGGCCCTCGAGCCCGATCCCGTGACCGGTCCGATGGAAGAACGCCTCGCCATACCCCCCCGCCTCGATGGGTCGCCGGGCTGCCCGGTCCACGGCTTCACAGGTCACGCCGGGCCTGACCGCCGCGCGCCCGGCCGCCTGGGCGCCGTAGAGGAGACTGAAGAGGTGGCGGAACCGCTCGTCCGGCCCCTTGGCCGGGTCACCACCGGTGACCCACAGCGTCCGGGTGATGTCCGAGCCGTAGCCTCCGAGGGTGCCGCCGATGTCGAGCACGATCGGCTCGCCGGGGCCGATGACCCGATCCGACGCTTCGTGGTGCGGTGAGGCCGAGTTCGGACCCGAGCCGACGATCGCGAAGAGAGCCTCGTCATGGCCCTCTTCGAGCAATCGCTCTCTGACCTCGCTGGCGACATCGAACTCGGTCCGCCCGACCAGGCGGCCCCCGGCGATCCGGGCCACAACCCGATCCGCGGCATGGGCGGCCAGGGTGAGCAGGGCGATCTCGTCGGCATCCTTGATCATGCGCAGCTCCCCAAGCACGGCCGAGGCCAGCGAGAGGCGGGCGCCATCCAGGCGCTCCTGGAGTGGCAGCAGGTGGCGCGCCGGCAGGTCGTCCGAGACCGCGACCACCGAGACCGGCTCGGCGGCTGGCCCGGAACTGGTCCGAACCAGGCGGACGACGAGGGCGTGCGCATCGTCACCTTCCTCCCAGGTCACGACCGGGAGGTCCCCCGTGGCCGCGGGCGGAGAGAGGCGAGCCGGTGCGGCCTCCAGGCGGGGTACGACCAGGGACCAGGTGCCGTGAGCCGGGATCACCAGCATCGTCAGGCGCTCGAGCGGCATCGCCGGATAGCCGGTCAGGTGGCGGAGGTCGGCCCCGACCCCGACCAGGATCGCATCGAGACCCGCTCGCTCCGCGAGGCTGCGTGCCGCGGCCAGGCGCTCGACGTAGCGCGACGCGGGGATCGTGGGACGGGTCGTCATCAGGCGATCGGCTCCGCCGCATGCCATTCGGCCAGCCAGGCGCCGATCCGGCGCGGGCCGTCCTCGAACAGGCGGCGGTACGGATGCACCGTCCCTGCGCCGGCAGCGAGCGCCCGCCGCCGCGACTCACGATCATCATGCTGCCCGACGGCGAGGACCGGGCGACCCCTGCCACTGGCGATGGCGATCGCTACCACGCCATCGTAGGCACGGGCGGTCAGGTCCACGATCACGCCATCGACATCGGGCAGGATGCCCTCGAGTGCCGCCGTCGAACGAACCGGCACGGGGGCGGCGCCGGCAGCCCTCACTAGCTCGGCCAGCCGGGTGGCCCAGATCAGGTCGTCGGCCAGGATGGCGACCCGCCGCGTCAGCTCAGGGTCTCCGCGAGGTGGTGGAAGACGTCCCGGGCCGTGACCACCCCGGTCGGGCGCCCGTCCTCGATGATCGGGATGTGGCGGAAACCCCCGACGGCCATCTTGTGGATGGCCAGGGCGATCGGATCGTCATGACGAAGGACGACCGGATCGGCGGTCATGAAATCCCGGACGTGGAAGGCACCGAGGTGCTTGCCGGCGGCCTTCACCACGGCATCACGGTCGGTGAAGATGCCGACGAGCCGGTCGTCCACCGTGACGAGCACGCAGTCGGATCCCGCTTCCTGCATCCGGGCGATGACGACATCCACCGGCATGTCCGGCCCGACAGTCAGCGGAGCCGGCGCACCGAGCTCGTCAAGATGCTCGCCGAGAAGGCGACCCTGGAACGAGAGCGCCGGCTGCGGGGTGTCGTGGCCGCCCATCTCGGCGCCGCAGTTGTCGCAGACCTCGGCTCCTGTCAGGTTGTCGAACCCGCAGACCGGACAGTACATGACTCGCTCCCTCTCCCCGCCTGTGCCTACTCGACCGTCCAGGTCTCGCCACCGTTGAGCGCCTTCTCCAGGTCCCCGACACCGCTCCGGGCGACGGCGGCGGTCAGCTGGTCCTCGATCAACCGGTCGTGGGTCGGACGGGGGACTGCCCGGAGCACCCCGACCGGGACCGGATAGTCCGGCCAGAACATGCGCGACAGCATCAGCGCCAGGTACGGCTCCGCCGCCCGCTCGTCATGGACCAGCAGGTCGGCTTCGGTGATGCCGTTCTCGCCGATCGTGACGACCTCGGGATGGAGCCCGTTCAGGCGGATCCCCTTGTTGCGGTCCTTGCCGAAGATCATCGGCTTGCCGTGCTCGAGGACGAGCATCCGGTCCTCGCGGACGTCGCGATCGGTGAAGTCGCGCCAGGCGCCGTCGTTGAAGATGTTGCAGTTCTGGAGGACCTCCACGAACGACGAGCCCTTGTGACGGCCCGTTCGCTCGAGGATCCCCTGGAGATGCTCCGTGTGGGTATCGACCGAACGTGCGACGAACGACGCCTCGGCGGCGAGGGCCACGGTCAGCGGCATGATCGGTGTGTCCACGGTGCCGGCCGGGGTGGACTTCGTCCGCTTGCCGAACTCCGACGTCGGCGAGGCCTGGCCCTTGGTCAGCCCGTAGATCCGGTTGTTGAACATGATCATGTTGATGTCGACGTTGCGGCGCATCGAATGGAGCACGTGGTTGCCCCCGATTGACAGCGCGTCGCCGTCGCCGGTGATGACCCAGACCATGAGGTCTGGACGGGCGGCCTTCAGCCCGGTGGCGAGCGTCGGCGCGCGCCCGTGGATGGTGTGGAAGCCGTAGGTGTTCATGTAATACGGGAGGCGGCCGGAGCAGCCGATCCCCGAGATGAACACGATGTTCTCTCGCGGGTAGCCGAAGTCCGGCATCACCTTCTGGGTCTGGGCCAGGATCGAGTAGTCGCCGCAGCCCGGGCACCAGCGCACTTCCTGGTCGGACACGAAGTCCTTGCGGGTGAGCTGGATGACCGCCGCGTTCTCCGGGCTGAGCGGCGGCTGGGGCGGGACGGTGGGGGTGGCCGAGTGGCCGTCGGTGTCGGTCATGGGTTCACTCCGCGAGGAGGCGCTCGGCCTCGGCGACGATCTCTGCGATGCGGAACGGCTTGCCACGGACCCGGTTGTAGCCGATGGCATCGATCAGGTACTTCGCCCGGATCAGCATCAGGAGCTGGCCGAGATTGACCTCCGGGATCAGCACCCGCCGGTAGCCCCGCAGGACAGCTTCCGTGTTGGCCGGGAAGGGGTTGAGGTGGCGCAGATGGGCGTGGGCCACCGGGCGGCCATCCGCGGTCAGGCGCTCGACCGCCGAGCGGATGGCTCCGTAGGTCGAGCCCCAGCCCAGGATGAGCAGCTCACCCGTCTCCTGCCCGAAGACGTCCAGCGGCGGGATGTCGTCGGCGATGCCGGCGACCTTGGCCGCCCGCAGGGTCTGCATCAGGTGGTGGTTGTCCGGATCGTAGCTCACGTTTCCGGTGATGTCGGCCTTCTCCAGTCCGCCGATGCGATGCTCGAGGCCGGGCGTCCCGGGGACCGCCCAGGGCCGCGCCAGCGTGTCGGGATCGCGCTGATAGGGTCGATAGGTGGCCGGGTCCGTGGCGTTCGGGACCGCGATCCCCGGCAGGTCGGCGAGCGCCGGGATCTTCCACGGTTCCGAGCCCGTGGCCAGGAAGGCGTCCGAGAGGTAGACGACCGGGGTCATGTACTTGAGGGCGAGCCGACAGGCCTCGATCGCAAGATCGAAGCACTCGCCAGGTGTCGCCGGGGCCACGACCGGCAGGGGCGAGTCCGAATTCCGTCCGAACATCACCTGGAGCAGGTCCGCCTGCTCGTTCTTGGTCGGCATCCCGGTCGAAGGACCGGCGCGCTGGACGTCGATGACAACGAGCGGCAACTCGACCATCACCGCGAGGCCCATCGCCTCCGTCTTGAGCGCGATGCCCGGCCCGGACGAGGCCGTGAGCGCCAGTGCGCCCCCGTATGAGGCGCCGATGGCCGCGCCGATGGCCGCGATCTCGTCCTCGGCCTGGAAGGTCTTCACCCCGAAGGCCTTGTAGCCCGACAGCTGGTGGAGGATGTCCGAGGCGGGGGTGATCGGGTAACTGCCGTAGAACAACTGCCGGTCCGCGAGCCGCGAGGCGGTCAGGAAGCCCAGCGCCGCGGCCTCGTTGCCGGTGATGTTGCGATAGGTCCCGGGTTCCAGCCTGGCCGGCTTGACCCGGTAGTGGGTGTGGAACGCTTCCGTCGTCTCGCCGAAGGCGTAGCCGGCCTTGAGCGCCCGCTTGTTCGCCTCGGCGACGACCGGGCGGGCGGAGAACTTCTGGTCGACCCACCCGATGGTCGGCTCCATGCTCCGCTCGTAGAGCCAGAACATCAGCCCGAGGGCGAAGAAGTTCTTGGTCAGGTCCATCTGCTTGGTGGTCATCTCCAGGCCCTCGAGCGAGCGTGCGTTGAGGGTGGAGATCGGGATCTCGAAGACGGTATAGGGCGTGAGCGAGCCGTCCGTCAGTGGGTTGCCGGCGTAGGCCGCCTTGTTCAGGTTGGCCTGGGTGAAGGCGTCACTGTTGACGATCAGCGCGCCGCCCGCCGGCAGATCGCCGATGTTCGTCTTGAGCGCAGCCGGGTTCATCGCGACGAGGACGTCCGGCTCATCGCCGGGCGTATGGATGATCGAGGATGAAAAGCTGATCTGGAAGCCGGAGACGCCGGGCAACGAGCCCGCCGGCGCGCGGATCTCTGCCGGGAAGTCGGGCAGCGTGCTGATGTCGTTGCCGAAGACCGCGGCCGTCCTGGTGAACTGGGTACCGGTCAGCTGCATCCCGTCGCCGGAATCGCCGGCGAACCGGATCGTGACTCGGTCGAGTTCCTGGACGTCCGGGCCCAGTTCCGGTGCCCTGGTCGTCGTCATCCGCCTTCGGGCGCCTTCATCCGCTGATGCGGCCGCGGCGGGAGGTTGAGCAGCTCTTCGGGGAACGACTCGGCCAGGTACTTGATGATGTCCGCCTGGCGGACGACGCCGACCAGTCGACCCGTCGGATCGACCAGCGGCACGTTGCGGTAGCGGCCCGTCTGCATCAGGACGATCGCGTCGCGGATCGTGTCATCGAGGTCCAGTGTGTGCGGATCGGTGGTCATCAGGGCCTCGACCGGCTGCGCAAGATCCACATGCCCGCCCACGATCCGGCCGAAGATGTCGCGCTCGGTCAGCACGCCGGCGAGGCGCCCATCGGTGTCGCAGACGAAGACCGAATCGCCGGTTCCCGACCGCTGGATGGTGCGGATGCACTCGGCCAGCGGCGTGCCCGGCAGGACGGTCACCGGCTGGCGTCGACTCAGGACCCGCAAGCGTGCCTGGGCCAGGGACGGGACACGGCGTGCGACAGCGGCTTCGGTGAG
>JBCLCL010000014.1:0-49508 GCA_038915815.1 Candidatus Limnocylindrales bacterium | reverse complement strand
GGCCCGTGGAGGCTGGCCGTCCCGTAGACAGGATCGCGACGACGGGACTGGAGCGGAGCCGGTGTGAATGTGACCAGAACCGCTTACGCGCGACTTATGCCGCAGGTAAGGGACACGGGCCGCGAACTGGATGCCCGCCGAGAGAGTGAGGAGCACTTGCGCGCGGGTGTAGATTGAGGCGGCCGCCGCCCGGGGGCGGCTGGAGGGATCCCGCATGACCCGGCGCATCGCGACCAGTGCGATCCTCGCGGCGTTGCTGCTCAGCGGCCTGCTGCCGTCCGCCGTCGCCGCCGATCCTGTCGTCCCGCTGCCGGCCACGATGGCCGCGGTGGGAGACTCGAGCACCCAGGCCGCCAGCACCGGCGGGACGCTCGGCGCCGATGCCCCGCAGAACTCCTGGTCAACCGGCACAAGCGGTACCGTCAACAGCCACTACTTGCGCCTCCTCGCGCTGAGCGCGCCGATCAATGGGGCGAACCACAACCGGTCGGTGAGCGGCGCCAAGATGGCCGGCCTGAACGCTCAGATGGAGAACGTCGGGGGGCTTCAACCCGACTACCTGACCGTGCTGATCGGCGGCGCCGACCTGTGCACCGGTACCGTGGCCGAGATGACTTCGGTCACCGACTTCCGCGCGCAATTCTTGACGGCGATGACGACGCTGACGGCTGGATCGCCCGATACCGACGTCTACCTCGTCAGCATCCCGGACGCCTATCAGCTGTGGAATCTGTTCAAGGGCGACTTCCTGGCTCGCTTCATCTGGTCGGCTGGAAACATCTGTCAGTCCCTCCTGGCCAATCCAACCTCCACCCAGGCGGTCGACGTCCAGCGTCGCGCGGCAGTCCGTCAGCGGAACATCGACTACAACACGCAGCTGGCCGAGGTGTGCGCCGTCTTCGCCTCCCACTGCCGCTTCGACAACAACGCGGTCTTCAACACCCAATTCGCGGAGAGCGACGTCTCCGGCGACTACTTCCATCCGTCGGTTGCCGGCCAGGCTAAGCTCGCGTGGGTCAGCTGGTCGGCCGGCTACACCTGGACCGCGGTCGCTACCTCCATCACGTTGACCACGTCGGCCCCGATCCCGCCCGGCGCGCAGAACCCGGTCATCCTGTGGGGCCAGGGTTTCACCCTGAGTGTCCAGTTCGGGATGCCGAACGGGGGCGGCAAGTCGTTCCAGCTTGAGGGCACGCGAGATGGCGTGACCTGGACGACGATCACGACCTTGACAACGAACCCGAACGGGAGGGCCTCGCTCTTTTACACGCCGGTGACAAACCTGTACTACCGGGCGGTCTTCGCGGTGACTGGGGACCTTGCGGCTGCCAACAGCAACCAGGTCCGAACCGTGGTTCGCCAACTCGCCATCCTTCGCCCGACGAACTCCGGATCGATCAGGTCGATCAACCGAAACACGTCCATCACGTTCACCACAACGGTTCGGCCGGCCCGGCCGGAGCTCGCTCTGGCCAAGGTCAGCTTCTTCTTCTACCGATATAGCTCGGGCGCCTGGCAGTTCGTGACCAAGCGCGACGTCTACATCGATGGCGCCGGGTTAGCCCGAACGACGTTCAAGTTCACGTCGGCCGGTCAGTGGTACGTCCGCTCCCAGGTGAACCCCACCCCGTACAACGCCAACAGTGTCATGACACGGGTCGAGCGGTACAGCGTTCGCTGACCCCTCTCGAGTCCGAGTAGTTTTTCGGGGTCCCCTTCCTCGCCGAAGGGGACCCCGTTCTTTTGCGGGATGCGCGATCAGCAAGGCAGGCGTTGGCTACACGCTGGTCGCGAGCTCCAGCGGCCTCACCCCGGCGACGTCGACGCCGTTCAACGTCGTGTCAGGCGCGAGCCTCATCATCACGAATTCGGCTTCTGTCATCACGTGGGGCGGTCAGATCACGATCACCGTGCGACTCGACCAAGCCGGCGCCAACCGTAACGTCCTGGTGCAGGGCACCCGGTGGGAATGTCAAGCGAAAACAGGACCACCGTGACCGCGTAACGCAGGACCGCCTGCAGGACCTGCGGTCCCCCTGCCGGACATCGAGCTAGCCTCCACACCATGGAAGCCTCGTGTCGGGGTTCGGGTGCCCCAAGTCCTGACACCCGAGGCAGTCATCGGTTTGGTCGTCGGTAGCGCCGAATGCGCTTGCGTTGGAGCCGGCCGAACTCGTGGATTTCCTCGGCGCTGAGGCCGGCCGCTGTGATCAGGTCCAGGAGGTTGAACCACCCTGAGTTTCGTGGTGCGTAGGATACCATCGCGCGCACCTCGCGGGTCGATCCTGAGTCACGATCGTGGCGTGCGCCCAACAGGGTGCGGGCCTTGACAGCGGTGTGATGATGCGAGGAAACCGCTGGAGGGCAGGGCAGGGCAGGGCAGATGCGCCGTCCCGTTACATTCATCGCCGCTGTCAGCGTGCTCGCACTCATCGCCGGTCCGGTCCTCGGTGCGCCGGGCGTGGACCCGGCGACGCGGACGGCCACCGTCGGCCCGTTCGTCGTCCGCTGGAGCCTCTCTGATCCCGAGGCGATCACCTACCTCTCGTGGAACGGCTCGGTCAACCTGACGAACTCGTGGGTGCATCCCGAGTGCGAGCGGGGCGGGCTGCATGAGTACTTCGGCAATAGCTGGGGCGGGCTCGGCGACGGGACGTTCCGGGCACCCGTGGGCTGGGGAAGTCTGGGCGGGTGGACGGCGCACGGGAGCGCCGGTGTCGACATCACCTCGGCAACGTCGACGTGCTATGGGACCAGCGGGATCGCGGTCAGCACGAGCTACGGGTTCTTCGGGGCGACGCCGGCGCTCGGGCGGATCCAGGTGGAGCGCCGGTTCGAGTTCGGCAGCACGCCGTTCGCCTCCGACTTCCGGCCGTATATTCCGCGGCTGTATCCACTGGATCGTTACACGGACGTCGTGTTCCCGCACGCGAACGGCGTCACGCTCATGACCTGGCCCGCCCGCGACTGCGGGCTCGGGTGCCGGGTGATCGACTGGAACGGGACGTGGTTCGCGATCCACGATCCAGGGTCGAGACGCGGGATGATCGTTCGCCACGAGCAATCGTCGATCCTGGCAGCGCTCTGGATCGACGAGGACGGCGGTTCGTTCAGCACCGCCTCGGCCGTCGTCCTCCTGCAGTCCGGAGCGGGATTCACGGGAACGGTCGTCGATCGGCAGGTGCTCTGCTTCTACGACGCGACGATCTGGATCCCGTCCCACACGCTGCCGGCCGGCTGTGCCGTTCCCTGGACCGACCTGCCGCCGGTTGGGGCCTCCAAGCTCGGGCTCCCGTCAACCCCCGGCGCCTACACGTCGGCGACCAAGGTGAGCCCGCTCGGGAAGTACGTGGCGTGGCAGTCCAACCTCGGTCCCGCTGCGGCCGGGAAGACCGTCGCCGTCCTTGTCGCGACGCGGAAGACGGACGGGACGTTCGGCCCGTTCAATCGGCTGACCGGACGGGTCGCCAACGCGTCGGGCGTCGTCACGTTCAGCTGGCGCGAATCGGTCCCGAAGTGGGTGTCCGTCCGGTTCGGCCTCGACGCCGTCCTGAGCACGGCCGTCCAGGCCCGCTGGCGCTGAAGCCAGGAACGAGGGAGGCGAGTCAGCTCGCCCACCTCGGCCGAGCGGCCGGGATACCCATCCGACGCCCGGTGGTCCAGAATGCGCAGGCTGCGGAGTCGTCCGCGTTGCTCGTGCTGCCGCGACCGAAGACGGAACCGCATCGAGGATGGCCACCTTGTACGCCGCGCTGAAGCGCCGCCGGGTCGGCCGTTCCGGGACCTCCGGATCGGGGATCGTGTCCATCGGCCAAGGATGCACGCCCGGTCGGGGGAGTGCGGGTGAGATCGCCATGTCGGGGAACCTCCGTTCCCGCCCTCGGTCAGTAATCAGCGGTGGCGGGGTGTCTCACCGAATCTTGGCAGATAGGGATCCGACCTCGGAAGCTAGCCCGGGTCAATTTGCGATCAGGCCGGACGAAGGGTCAGGCGGTTGCCCGAGTTCAAGCGCGCGGGTCGGCGCCTCGCCGCATCCTGGATAATCCGAGTGTCGATGCGAGCGAAACCTTTCGTCGAACCTTTGCTGTCATATCAGATCAAGGAATTCATCACCCTTGCCAATCGTATTCTCGACGGCCCTCTTCTCGATTGACGGCAGTCGATCCGCAACGTCAAGCGCCACAGCCAAGGCGACGCGGTCCACGGTCCATTCCACCCAGTTCGAGAACGATGCAGCCTCGTCCATCTCCATGAGGAGGCCATCTCCAGCAGAGATCGCGCCGATTGTCCACTGAAAATGCTGCCCGTCGAAGAGCCGTTGGTCTTTGACGGTGGCTCCAAACGGGGCTACAGCTCGATGGGACGTGAGGTTTCGGTACTTCAGAAGGAGGGCGAGTCGGTAGTCGGAAATGACGCCGCGCAGCACTGGAGTGGAGGCCGCAACCGGAAACACGCGCATCCACTGGCTCGCAGCGGTCTTGAAGCTCACGGACCTGAGGACGTGTGGGTCGGAGCGGAACCGTGACGGAGCAAGCACCGAGCCAAGCGACCAGAGCATGAACCCAAAGTTGTCGAGTGCAGCTACAAGATGTGCGTACACTTCGAATAGCGGCTCCTCCGACGAGTCGGGGTGCTTTCGAGGTTCCCGAGCCCTGACTCGAAGCGCTCGGATCAGCGTGGCCGCTCGACGTCTGCCGCTCCTGAGTCGGTCGGTCGTCGACACCCACGCATCCAGAAACCGATCGAAGTCGGCCCCGGAAGCGATGGACATCGGCGGGCGGCGCAAACGGTTTGGCGCTTCCTGCTCTCCCCGGAACCAGGCATCCAACTCGGCCATCTCAGCACGGCTAGCTTCGATTGGGCTACTCGAGATCACGAACAGCTGGTGCAGTCCCGGCCACCGTCGCCGGATCGCTTCGAGTTCGTCCTCATCAACCGCACGCAAGTTCGGCGTTACCAGCCATCGTTGGCGGCTCGAGCCGGCCTCACCTGCCCTTGGAAGGCGCGGCCCGTCGGCGCTCACGATCCGTCGCCTCGCCAGAGTTTGCCAGACGCGCCCACGCACCAACTATGAGGCGTGGGGGGCAACGGGGAAGATCGAAGGGAAGTTCAGCGAGACATGGCCACCCTGCTGTCCGAGGCACGGTCCTTGTGGCGGGTGGATCCAGCGAGACCGCAACCGGACCGGCTGGCCTCCGTCGAGCCGTCCGACCCCTAGCGCGGGTCCTGGACCGCCGCGGCGAGCATGGGTTTGGCCCGCCAGGGCCGCGCAGCGACCCTGCTGGCCGACGGCAGGGTGCTCGTGGTGGGGGGGCGCATGGGACGGAGAAGGACCGGCGCTGGGCGCCATTGCCGAACTGTACGACACGAGCAACGGCCGATTGACCGCCACCAGGAGCATGACCATGGCCGCTTCGGCCACGCCCGCCACGCTGTTGCCGGACGGCAGGGTGCTTGTGGTGGGCGACTACGACTACGACAGTCGGGCCTCCGCGGAGTTGTACGACCCCGGCGTTGGGAACTGACCGGGGTCAGATCGTTCGCTGCCCCGTGGGCGCACCTGGTCGACACGATCAGGTCATCGTGTCGAGGCCCGGGTGCCCCAATTCCTGATGCCCGAGGCTGTCATCGGTACGCTCGGGCCGCTACCGGTCGCCCTGGGCCAGCCCGGCATCATTCCGACGCGCACCCCAACCGGCTGCATCTGGCTGAGACCGTCGGTTTCTTGTCATCTCGAACGTGGCGTCGATGCAGCGCCTTGATCGGGTTCCCGAGGAGCCAGTCGCCCAAGAGGTCCACCGACAGCCGCGCGGCCGACGAGAACCAAAACACCGGACTCGCCGTACTGACGGTATGGGGGTCTCGAAGAGGAGGCACGTTGTGAGGCGCATCAACGCGTTGGTCACCAGCCAGCCCGTGATCGTGATCCTTCTTGTCGTCACCACGCTGATCGTCGCGGCCTGCAACAAGGGTGGCGGGTCCGGCTACTGAGCCTTGGATCTTGGGGCCGGTTACTTCCGGGTTAGCACGACGGGGCTCCTGCCCTGGGATCCAACAGGATCTCTTCGAGCGAGGCGTCGGTCACCGCCACGTGAACCGGCCGTGGCGCATCTCGTATAGGCAGCGTCAGGGGCAAGGCCGCGCTTACCCGCTCGCGGGGACCTCGTCGGCCGCCACGTCGACCTCGAGGCGGACCTCGTCACCGACCAGCCATCCGCCGGCCTCGAGGGCCATGTTCCAGCTGAGGCCCCAGTCCTTGCGCATCAGTTTCGCGTCGAGGTGGAAACCCACTCGCCGGCCGCCCTGCATCGACGGGTAGAAGCCGAGGAACTCCGCGTCGAACGTAACCGGACGGGTCTCGTCGCGGATGGTCAGCTCGGCTTGGACGCGGTAGCGGTCGTCGGCCCGTTCGATCGCCGTCGTCCGGACCACCACCCAGGGGTGGTGCTCGGCATCCAGAAAGTCGGCCGAGCGCAGGTGGTTGTCGCGCATCTCGACACCGGTGCTCAGGCTTGCCGCCGCCGCCCGGATCTCGCCCCGCGAGCGAGTCGGGTCCGCTTCGTCAAGCTCGAGTTCGCCCTCAACCTGGTGGAACTTCCCGTGCACGGTCGTGACCATCATGTGCTTGGCAGAGAACAGAACGTCGGTGTGGTTCGGATCGATCTTCCAGGTGCCCATCGCGGGGTCTCGCTGCGCGGGTGGTTACGCATGCAACGATAGGCGCCCGTGGTTGCCGAGTCAACGACATGCGGAGCCTTGTTCCGCTCAACGACGACGAGTTCCCGTTGCTGGATCGCACACCATCTGGTGATCGTGCTCAACCGCGGGCATCGACTCGTGGCGGGGAGTCGGAGTGCCCACAACCTATGCTTCGGAGAGTGTCGCGCTTCTGGAGCCTCACGCTCCGCCTCCTCTACTGGGTCATCACGCGCCTCCAGCCGCTCGTTCGCCCGTTGGCGGAGCGGGGCGAGCTCGGCAACGTTGTTGAGCTGATCGTGGCCGGGCGCCGAACCGGCCGGCGACGCGTCGTCCTGCTCGGCCTCTTGCGCGTCGACCACGGGTGGTATCTCGGTCACCCGAACGGGCCGGTCAACTGGACGCGGAACCTCGACGCCGCCGGTCGCGCAACTCTGGTACTTCCATACCAGCCGCCCATCGAGATCCGGCCCGAGCTCCTGCCGGTCGGCGAGGAGCGGCGCAGCGTCATCGCAGCGACGTGGCATCAACACGTCTTCCCGGGCAATGTCATCTACTGGCTTGCCCGGCGGCACATCTTCGCCGTCGGCCGCTACTACCGGATCGATGCGCTTTTCCCGCCCGCCTGATCTAGCCGCTGATGTAACCGCGCTCCGACACGCCCGGCATAAGCGTCACGATCGTTCCACCGTGTCGGGGCCGACGTGCGTTTCGTCAGGGGATCTGGGCCGGCCTACGCACGTTTGATCTTCGCGGGCTCTGTCCCCACCCTCGTCGTCCACGACATGGGTCTCCGCGCGTTGGGGTGGAAGCGGGAGCGTACGGTCGACGAACCGGTCCGTTGTGACTTGATCACGGTCAGACTCAACTCCTCCAGTCGTGACAAGCTAACGGCCGAGAATCGGAGTAGAGGAGAAGACATGAGCCGCCTCAGCTCGGCGGCGCTCACCGTCGCCATGCTTGTCGTCGGGGCGCTCCTGTTTGCAGCTCCCTTTGCGCCGGAATCGCTCGCGCAAACACCCCCGGATCGATCCGAGGTCGTCCTCGTCCTCGATTTTTCCGCTTCGATCCTCGAGGACGTCGCGAACCGGGACCGCTTCGCCGCCGCCCTGGACCGGATCGCTGATCGCGTCGACGCGACGTCGTCGGACCTCGTTGGCGGCGACACCACCGTGACAATCGTGCAGTTCGCGACGAGTGCCGCTGACTACGCTGGCTGCGTCGACCTTAAGTTGATCGACAGCCCTCAGACCGTCGCACGGTTCGCCGATTGCCTTAGAAACGTCGCCAAGGCCTACCGGAAGGGCGTGGATCCAGCGCTCACCAGGAAGATCGGCGTCGACACGAACTACGTCGCGGCAATGGAGCGGGCGGCCGGGCACCTTGCTCTGGACGCCGTCCGGCCGGCGCTGGTCCTGTTCACCGACGGAAAGCACGACGTCAACGGGGTGCCCGTCAGCCAGGTGCAACCGGCGCGCGAACGGCTCTTCGGGAGCCGTTCGCCATTCGCACTGCTGCCGGTCGGCATGGGCCTCGGGCCGACGGAACGAGACGCGCTCGAAAGCGGTCTTGTCAAACTGCGGATCATCCGCGAGATGCCCGCCTGCGTCAGCGGGGCGCAGTTCGATTGGCCGCAGGTCGTGTTCGAGTCACCCGATGATGCCGGCAACGCTGTCGCCGTCGCGCTCCAGGACGTCACCTGCACCTTCACGATCGCGCTGCCGACGCCCTCGCCGACACCAACGCCGGTGCCAACGCCGAGCGCTGTCCGCGGCGTCAGGCTCACGCCGGGCGACGGGCGGATCGAGGTGGCATGGATCGCTCCTGCCACGACGCCGGCGCCGATCGTCAACTACCGGATCCGCTGCCGCTTGGGCGAGGGCGAGTGGACGGAATTGGAACAGGATGCGTCGCTCAAGGCATCGGCCGTTGTCGAAGGACTCAAGAACGGCGCGGCCTACGAGTGCGAGGTGGCGGCCGTCGACGCGAGATCGGAGGGCTCTTGGACGGCCGGGCCCACGACCGCAACGCCGGTCGGACGCCCGGCGGCGCCCGGGAAGCCGGCCGTTGAGGCCCTGGACGGCGCGGTGCGGATCCAGGTCCCCGCCGAAGCTGCGTCGCTCGTTTCGGGCTATCGGTACGAATGCTCGGGCGACCAGGGCGGGACGTGGCCTGCCCGCATCGACGTCCCCTCATCCGGGATCGCGACGGCCGAGATCGGGAACCTTACGAACGGCCTGGACTATGTCTGTCGGGCATTGGCCGCAAATGCCGCCGGCCTCAGCGACCCGTCAGAGGCATCGGACGCCGTGCGGCCGTGCGGATCCCTGCTCGAGTGCAACCCGGTCATTCCTACAATTCTCGGACTTCTCGGGTTCCTGTCACTCGGAGGGATATGCGCGACGCTCCTCGCCCTGTATCGGGGTCGCACTCGGGGGTACGTGATCGCCGTCGTCGACGTCGTTCACACCGTGAATCTCGGACATGGATCGAGGTCGGGGATCCGATTGGTTCGCGCCCATCCACGCGGACCGGTCACCGGAATCGTCGCCGATCCGAGTGAGAGCGCAGACCTCCGCATTCGGCATCGAGGAGGCGACCGCTTCGAGGTGACCGACCGAGTCGACCGCCACGTCGCGATGTCCGGGCAGCCCGTCATCACGATCGACGCCCTGGGCGTACGACATGAAGTCATCCTGCGGAGATTCCGCACGGCGACGGCCTCGCTGGTGTCTGGCCGTGGGTAATGCTTCCCGTCGACGCTACCGAATACGAGCCAGACCGGCCTGCCAGACACGATCTTGCCATCGTGACCGGTTGGTGCCGGGCGGGCCTTACGATGGCGCCGTGATTGAATTCCGGGCGTATGCCGGCGACTGTCGCCTTCACGGCCGCCTGGATCTCGGGGCTGGTCGCTTGACCGACCTGCTCAACGCCGCACCCGAGCTCCCCATCCTGGACGCCCGCCTCGAGAGCCTCGTCGACGGCCACGTCGTGGACCTGCCTGAGCTTAATGTCGCCCGCGACGAACTCTGTGCCGTGGTGGCAGGCGAGCCCCGGGGCGACGTCGCGCGCCGGCTCCGCACGCACACCGCGCGGGTGGTCGTCGAGCTCAGTCCGTACCACGTCGAAGGTGACGTCCACGGCACGCTGATGTCTGATCCGCTCGCCAGGGCCCTGCACAGTCCAGCCTGGGTGCCACTCACCGATGTCTCGGTCAGGTACCTTCGCGGCCGGGACCAAGTCGTTGATGAGATGGCCACGCTGCTTGTCAACCGCGATCTGGCGACTTCCTTCCAGCGCGTCGACGAGGTGGCCCCCGACCCCCGGTAGGAGGCCGCGGGCCACGCCGCGCCATGCCGCATCGCGCGCCTGACCTCGCCAGCCCGCTGCCGGACGAGGATCGCCGGGATCAGGACGACACCCCGCAGAAGGCGATGGATCCCGTCGCTTCTGGCAAGCTACGGTCCGCGTCACGTGTGGCTCTGGCCCAGGGCTACGGTGAAGTCGGTACGGTCGGACCGGACTCCCAGTGAACCGTCTCATTCGTTCAGCTGGCTTGTACCGCGCCGAACCACAAGATGTTATGGTTGAGAGGTGGTACCGCATACCGGATTCGCCGCGATGGTCCGGCTAGCTCCGACTGAGCGCGACTGCTCCGGTGTTTCCACGTGCAGCTCTCCAACAACGTCCTCAGGACAGGAGGCGACGCGGTGAAGCTGGAGGTTTCAGAGTCGATCGACCGCACGCCCGCAGACGTGTTCCGCTTCGTGGCGACGGATCACGTCAAGAATCACCCGCGCTGGGACCCGCAGATGAGCCTGGTGCAGGAGACGCCGGGACCGATCGGGATCGGGACCCGCATCCACCGGACCCGCACTCGTGAGGACTCGAAGGTCGAGGGGACGATGGAGATCATCGAGTACGACCCCGACCGCACCATGGGCGCGGTGATCCGCGACGGCCCCATGGAACTCCGCTCGTTGATGACGGTGGCGCCCGAAGCGGAGACGGCCAGCCGGCTCACCTTCACGGTGGAGTCAGACGACGCCCCGCTGGCGATGATGGAGGAGCCCATCAAGGGCAGCCTGCGGCGAATCAAGGAGATGCTCGAGGGCGAGTGACCCCCAGTTGTCGTCGACTGGGAGAACATTTCGGGCTTCCGCTTCAGCACCGACCCACGTCGCACCGTGCGCGACGAGCTGGAGCTCCGGGACTATCTCCTGGGACGTGCCAATGGCGCGGAGCCGCCGACGCTCGACGACTTGCGAACCGACGTGGCTCGCGCAATCGCGCGCGATTCGTCGCGGGCGGTCACTCGCTGGCCGATCTATCGCTGCCTGATTTGGGAAGAGCAGCATGACGATGCTGCCTTCGTCCTCGCCGACGGACGCTGGTGGCGGGTTGACCGCAGCTACTTGGACTCCGTGAACGCGACGGTGGCTCGCGTCGGCCCGGCCACCGTTACCCTGCCGGTGCCGTCGCGACCGGACCTCGTCGAAGGGATGTACAACGCCGAAGCGGCGGCCGCGACCAGCGGCATCTTGCTCGACAAAAGGCTCGCTCGAGTTCGTACTGAGCGAGGCGGGTTCGAGCTGTGCGACATCTTCATCCCGCCGAACTTCTTTGTTCACGTCAAGCGAGGGCTCGGCTCGCAAGAGCTCAGCTATCTCTTCGCACAGGGCCTGACCTCGGCGGAGGGATACCGGGACGTCCGTGAGGTCCGGGAGCGATTTCGTGCGCTTATCGAGCCGATGGAGCCAGAGATCGCCCGGTCGCTGCCCGTCGATCGGCGCCCGGAACCCAACAGCTTCGAGGTCGTCTTCGCCGTGCTGTCGGGCTCGCCCGAACGCGTGCCGACCAAGCTGCCGTTCTTCGCGCGCGCCGCCCAGTCTCCGGGTCGAGGGCATCGGGCTCGAACTTCGTGTCGGCCTCGCCGATCGCCCGCCGAACCTCATCAGCCGTCTTCGGCTCGGGCATCTGGTGGTTGAGGGCCATGATCGCGGCGAACAGCGCAGCACCGGTCAACCCGAGCCCCACAAGATGGCGTGCTTGGTCTCGCAGGTACGCATGCCGGTGGCCACGCTGGATCGCGCCCGGCCCCATCAGGTTGCTCCGCAACACGCCCTGTGGGGACGTCCTGGTTGCGATCTCGGCCAGCACCGCGCGTGACCAACGCTCCGGGAAGTCCGCGATGTCCTCGGCACCAACCGGCTCATAGGTGCGCCCGGCGATCACCGAGCCCGGTCCCACCACGTAGCCCTTCCAGGGCTTGCGCACCGTCCAGCCCAGCATCTTGTCGCCGGGGGGGAGGGGCCCGTACAGGTCGCTCCGCCAGCGGTAGTAGGCGTGCCAGCCTCCGGACCGGGTCTGAACTACGTAGGTCGGCCCAGGTGGCCCGTGGCGCTCGCACAGCTCCTCCCAGTCAGCGTGCCAGCCCGGTCGCGCATCGTTGCCGCCACCGTCGATATCGAGGACGAAGATGTCGCTCCCCGTGGGAAAGGCGACCCCGTAGTCGAGTTGGCCTGGGTTTGAGAGGAACGTCCGCGCCATGTCGGGATCTGGGCGCGCATCACGGAAGCCTTCGCCTCCATCGGCCTTCCGAATGAAGGGCACCTTGCCGTCATGAACCAGCGGGAAGACCGAGCCGCCGAACTCGATCATCCGGAGGGCGAGTTCGATCCGCTGGTGGACGGCCTCGGCCGATTGGGCTACGCTCGGGATTGCAGCCATGTTCGTCACGGCGCGTCAGGCCGATCGCGTCGAGGCCGCCGCCAGCCATTCCTCGCGGCGGACGATCCTAATCGGCCACGAGGTCACTCTCGATGGCGATACTCCAGTATCGCCCACCATCCCTGACGCGCTGGCCCGGAGACCGACATGCCCGCGGGAGTGGCGCCGCTGCCCGGGCCCGCGTCACGGTCGCCGGGGGTCGCGCGTCTCAGGAGCAACCAACCAGCCTGCTCCTCCGCGAACGAAGCCCTCGGTCCTCCCCCGGGGGCTTCTTCGTGTCCACGGTGGCGCCCCTGCCGGGCGCTACGTCTCCGTGGCGAGGCGGCGCAGGACGGTCGGCAGGATCCCGCCGGCCTCGTAGTACTCGACGTCGATCGGGCCGTCCAGCCGGGCGATCGCGTCGAACCGCAGCGTCGTGCCGTCACCGCCGGCAGCCGGATCGCGGAAGGCGCTGACCGTGACCATCTGGCGCGGCGTCAGCCCACCCTCGAGGCCGCCGACGCCGTAGGTCTCCCGGCCGCTCAGACCGAGCGAGGCCGCTGTTTCACCGGGCCGGAACTGGAGTGGCAGGACGCCCATCCCGACCAGGTTGGATCGATGGATCCGCTCGTAGCTTTCGGCGAGCACGAACCGGACGCCGAGCAGCGCCGGGCCCTTGGCCGCCCAATCGCGCGATGAGCCAGAACCGTATTCCTGGCCGGCCACGATCCCCAGCGGCACGCCGTCGGCCTGATAGCGCATCGCGACGTCGTAGATGAACCCGTGGTCGCCCTCCGGCAGGTGGATCGTGTACGGCCCCTCTTCGCCATCGACGAGCCGGTTGCGCAACCGGATGTTGGCGAACGTCCCGCGCACGAGGACCTCGTGGTGGCCGCGCCGCGCGCCGTACGAGTTGAACTCGAGTGGGCCGACGCCATGGGCCTGGAGCCACTGTCCGGCCGGCGACCAGGGCGCGATCGAGCCGGCCGGCGAGATGTGGTCCGTGGTGACCGAATCACCCAGGACGGCGAGGATGCGGGCGCCCGAGATGTCGCGGACGGCCGGTGACGTGAGGGTCAAGCCATCGAAGAACGGCGGTCGGGTGACGTAGGTCGAATCATCCACCCACTCGTACCGATCACCCGACGGGATCGGCAGTGCCTGCCAGCGCTCGTCGCCCTCGAAGACGGTGGCGTAGGTCCGGCGGAAGAGCTCCGGGTTGATCGAGTCCGCGATCGCGGCACGGATCTCCTCCGGTGCCGGCCAGATCTCGGCGAGAAAGACCGGCGATCCATCGGAACCCATCCCGAGTGGCGTCGTGGTCAGGTCGATGTCGACCCGGCCGGCCAGGGCGAAGGCGACGACGAGCGGAGGGGAAGCGAGGTAGCTCGCGCGGGCCAGGGGATGGATCCGACCCTCGAAGTTGCGGTTGCCGGAGAGGACGGCCGCCACGACTAGGTCGTTCGCTTCCACGGCTGCCGCGACGGCGTCATCGAGCGGTCCGGAGTTGCCGATGCAGGTCGTGCAACCGTAGCCGGCGAGGGCGAAGCCGAGCGTCTCCAGCGGGGCCATCAGCCCGGCCGCCTCGAGGTACCCGGTCACGGCCTTGGAGCCCGGGGCCAGCGACGTCTTGACCATCGGGCCGACCCGCAGGCCGCGTGCGACCGCGTTCCGGGCGAGCAGTCCGGCGCCGATCATGACCGTCGGGTTGGAGGTATTGGTGCACGAGGTGATCGCCGCGATGGCCACGGAACCGGTACCGATCGAGGTCCGCCGGCCGCCGACCTCGATCGCGATCGGCCGGTACGCGCGCTCGTCGACCGGACGCCCGGCACCGACCGGACTCGCCGGTGTAGCCGGGTCGTCGATCGCTTTGCCGCTGGCGTAGGACGGCGGGTCACTGGCGGGGAACGATGCCGCCGAGGCATCCTCGACCAGCCCATCACCCTCGATCGGATCTTCGCCGGTCAAGTCCGAGATGACGGCGTCCAGCCCGGTCGGGAAGTTCGACCGGAAGTTCTCGCGCAGGTCCGTGAGCGGCACGCGGTCCTGCGGGCGGCGCGGCCCCGCCACGGATGGAACGACGGTCGAGAGATCCAGCTCCAGCAGCTCGTCGAAGGCCGGGCCGTCACCCGGCTCGCGCCACAGGCCCTGTTCCTTCGCGTAGCGCTCGACCAGGGCGACCCGCCCGGGCGTCCGGCCGGTCAGCCGCAGGTAAGCGAGCGTCTCGTCGTCGATCGGGAAGAGCGTCGCCGTCGCCCCGAACTCCGGGCTCATGTTGCTGATCGTGGCCCGGTCGGCAAGCGACAGGCCGGCCAGGCCGTCCCCGGCGAACTCGACGAACGACCCGACCACGCCGTGCCCCCGCAGCAGTTCGGTCACGACGAGGACGAGGTCGGTGGCCGTCGAGCCCCGCGGGAGGACGCCCCGGAGGCGGACGCCGACCACGTGCGGCATCGGCTGGTAGAGCGGTTGGCCGAGCAGGACCGCCTCGGCTTCGATCCCGCCGACGCCGAAGCCGAGCACCCCGAGGCCGTTGACCATCGTGGTGTGCGAGTCCGTGCCGACCACGGTGTCCGGGAAGGCCACCCGGATGCCGTCCGGATCGGGGCCGTCGGTGACCACCGTGGCCAGGAATTCAAGGTTGACCTGGTGGACGATGCCGGTCCCCGGAGGGACGACCCGCAGATCGTCGAAGGCCGACTGCGCCCAGCGCAGCAGCTGGTAGCGCTCGCCGTTGCGCTCGTACTCCCGGCCGACGTTGAAGGCGAACGCGCCGGGGGTGCCGAACTGATCCACCTGGACGGAATGATCGATGACCAGGTCCGCGGGCACGAGCGGGTTCACCCGGGCGGGGTCGCCGCCGAGCTTCGCCATCGCGTCGCGCATCGCCGCCAGGTCCACGATGGCAGGGATGCCGGTGAAGTCCTGGAGCAGCACCCGGGCCGGCATGAACGGGATCTCGGCCTCGGTCTGCAGGCCGGGTCGCCAGGCGCAGAGGCGCTCGACGTCGTCCGCGCTGACGAAGTCGTCAGCGGCATGGCGGAGGACGTTCTCGAGCAGGATCTTGAGCGTGACCGGTGCCATCGCCAGGTCGATCCGATCGGCCAGGACCTCGAGTCGGTAGAACCCGGGGAGTCCAGGACCGAGTGCTGCCCGGGCGCCGAAGGGATCCGTTCGTGACAAGGCAGTCGGTCCTCGCTGGCTCGTTACACTCGACGGGTGCAAGCCTACCGCGCCCGCCCGGCCTCCGCGCCGACTGACCGGTGAGTGGTCGATGAGACCCTGGGGCGACCTGCCCGGCGACGACCCGAAGCGCGACAGGGAGGCGACCGAGGCCGCGATCGAGGCGGCCGGGATCGACCTCGACCCGACCCCGCCGGGTAGCCATCGCCACGCTGAGGACCACGCCGGCGAGCACTCTGCCGACCACGCCGGCGAGCACGCCCACCCGCACCATCACTCGGAGCCCGGGCAACCTCCGGTCATCGGGATCGTCGGCGCCGGGGCGGTAGGGACCGCGCTCGGCGTCGCCCTGTCGCGCGCAGGCTGGCCGATCCACGCGGTCGCCAGTCGTGACGCATCGCGGCGCGAACGGTTCCGCGCACTGGTCGGGGCATCCCGCGCGTTCGTCGACCCCGAGCCGCTGGTGGAGGAGGTCGAGCTGATCATCCTGGCCGTCCCTGACGACGTGATCGGCCGACTGGCGAGCAGCCTGCGGATGTACGGCGGGCAGGCGATGATCCATACCAGTGGTGCACTCGGCGCCGACGTCCTGGCGCCGGCGATGGCGGCCGGGACCCAGGTCGGCTCGTTCCATCCGCTGGTCGCCTTCGCCGACACGGAACGTGCGGTCGCGGCGCTCCACGGGGCGACGATCGCGATCGAGGCGGACGACCAGCTTGCCGCGATGCTGGCGTCGATGGCGGAGGCCCTCGGCGCGACGCCGGTCCGGCTCGCGCCTGGCTCGAAGGCCGCCTACCACGCCGCCGCGGTCCTGGCCGCCGGCGGATTCGTCGCGCTGCTCGATGCGATCGCCGAACTGGGCCGGGTGGCCGGCCTCGACGAGGCCGGGTCGCTGGCGATCTACGGCCGGCTCATCGAGGGAACCCTTGGCAACGCCCGGGCCCTGGGCATCGCGGCCGCGCTGACCGGCCCGATCACTCGCGGGGATCTGGGCACCCTTCGCTCCCACCTCGACGCGTTGCGCGCCCACGCTCCGCGCGCCATGGCGCTCTACATCGCCGCAGCCGACCGCGAGGTCGATCTTGCCGAGGGGCGTGGTGCGCTCGCACCGGAGTCTGCCGCGGCGATGCGCCTCGTGCTCGATCGCGCCCTTGCGTCAGGCGGCTGAGCGGGTACCATGGGCCCCATGGAGCACAGCATCGCCGCCAGGTACGCGGCCCGCCCGGCGGCACGATTCGTGCGCCCGTCCACCCGAGTCCGTGAGCGACGGCTCGGCCTGCGACCGGCCGGCGCCTTTCGAGCGCCCGGCCTGCGCGCGACCGTCCTGCACGGCCCGGAGATCGCTCCGCTGACCCGTCTGCGTGCCGGTTGGCGCTCCATCCAGCCGGCCCACTCGCCCCATCGTCGAGGCGGCCGACCCGGCCCATTGGTCGTGATGCAGTGGGCCCGCTCTGGGGCTTCCGGGGCCGGGTCTCGACGTCCGGGCGCCGCGTCGGCGCCGTGGCGCGCCTGAGGGCCGTCAGCGCCACGTCCGCCGGCGGGGTCGTCATCCGCCGCGCGTCGGGAAGGGCTGAGATCGTGGTCGGCAGTCGCCGACGCGAACGGGATGGATGGACATGGACGTTGCCGAAGGGAACGCCCAAGCCCGGCGAGAGTCGCGAGCAGACCGCCCTGCGCGAGGTCGCCGAGGAGACCGGCCTCGAGGTTCGGATCAGCGCCCCGCTCGACTCGATCGAATACTGGTTCGTCCAGGGCGGGCAGCGCATCCACAAGACCGTCGACTACTTCCTGATGGACGCGATCGGCGGCGACCTGGCCGGGCACGACCACGAGTTCGAGCAGGTGCGCTGGATCACCTTCGCCGAGGCGAAGTCGGTTCTCACCTTCGAGACGGAGCGAGCCCTGGTGGCACGGGCCGCGGAGATCGTCCGTGAGGCGATGTCGCCCGCGGGTGCCGCGCGCGAGGCCGAGGCCACCCAGTGACCGACGCCCCGGAGCCTGCGGTCCACTTCACCCCCGTCATCGACGCGCACCGAGCTCTCGGGGCGCGCCTCATCGAATTCGGTGGCTGGCTGATGCCCGTCCAGTACGGCTCGATCATCGAGGAGCATCGGGCCGCCCGCGAGCGGGTCGGGCTGTTCGACCTGTCGCACATGGCTGAGCTCCATGTCGAAGGACCGGAAGCCGGCGCCGCCCTGGCGGCGGCCCTCGTCACGGACCCGCCGAGCCTGGCCGTGGGACGGGCGCACTACTCGATGCTGTGCACCCCGACCGGCGGGATCATCGACGACCTGATCGTCTATCGATTGGCCGACGCACGGTTCCTGGTCGTGGCCAACGCGGGCAACGCCGCAGCCGTCTCCGACACGCTGGCCGAACGACTCGTGGGGTTCAAGGCGGTCCTCGACGACCGCGCCCTGGCGACCGGCCTCCTGGCGGTCCAGGGTCCGCGCGCGATCGACGTGCTCGGCCCGCTGACCGATCTTGATCTCGCGACGCTTCGCTACTACGCGATCGCCGAGGGAACGGTCGCCGGGATCCCGGCGCTGGTCGCCCGGACTGGCTACACCGGCGAGGACGGCTTCGAGGTCTTCGTGGAGACCGGACTGACCGCGAGCCTCTGGGAGGTCCTTCTCGGGGCGGTCCGGGCACAGGGCGGCCTGCCGGTCGGGCTGGGCGCCCGCGACACGCTGCGGCTCGAAGCGGGGATGCCGCTCTACGGCAACGAGCTGGACCTGGAGACGGATCCGTTCGAGGCCGGGCTCGGCCGGGTGGTCAAGTTCGGCAAGCTGGACGATTTCGTGGGTCGTGCGGCGCTGGAACGGGTCGCCCGGGACGGTGTCTCGCGCCGGCTGGTCGGGCTGGTGCTGGAAGGACGCGGGATCGCCCGCCACGGCTACCCCGTCTTGTCCGGCGAGCGGCGGACCGGGATCGTGACCAGCGGGACGCAATCGCCGACGCTCGGCGTCCCGATCGCGATGGCCTACGTCGCACCCGGAGACGCCGAGCCGGGTACCGTAGTCGACGTCGAGATCCGTGGGGCCCGCATCCCAGCGCGGGTGGTCGCCCTGCCGTTCTATCGGAGGCCTGCCTGAGCCGATGGTGCCGTCGAATCTGCGTTACACGAAGGACCACGAGTGGGTTCGGGTCGAGGGCGAACAGGCGACCCTGGGGATCACTGCCTATGCCGCGGATCAGCTGGGCGACATCGTCTTCGTCGAACTGCCCGAGGTCGGACGCTCGCTCGAGCAGGCTGCCGTCTTCGGCGTGGTCGAATCGGTCAAGGCGGTCAGCGACCTGTTCGCGCCGGTCAGCGGCGAGGTGGTCGCGATCAACGCGGCGCTCGCGACCAACCCGGAGCTGGTCAATTCGTCGCCCTATGACGACGGCTGGATGGTGCGGATTCGAGTCGGGGACCCCACCCAGCTCGACGACCTGCTCGGTCCGGACGCCTACGACGCCCTGATCGCGGCGGGCTGACCGCCCGATGCCGTACGGTCCGCACACGGCCGCCGACCGGGCGAAGATGCTCGGGGCGCTCGGCCTCACCTCCGTGGACCAGCTCTTCGAGGACATTCCCGAGGCCCTCCGAGCCACCAACCTGGACCTCCCGGAGCCCGAGCCCGAGCTGGAGCTGGCCGCGCGTCTGAGCGGGCTGGCGGCGCGCAACCGGACCGATCTCACGTCCTTCCTGGGGGCCGGCGTCTATCGCCACTGGAGCCCGCCGACGGTGGACCAGATCCTGCTCCGCAGCGAGTGGTACACGGCCTACACGCCGTACCAGCCGGAGATCAGCCAGGGCACCCTGCAGAGCATCTACGAGTACCAGTCGCTGCTGGCGGTACTGACCGGGATGGACGTCGTCTCCGCCTCGCATTACGACGGGGCGGCGGCCACGGCCGAGGCGGCGCTGATGGCCTGCCGGGCGACCCGGCGCGACCGCGTCCTGGTATCGCGCGGCGTCCACCCACAGTATCGCGAGACGCTGCGGACCTATTTCAGCGGCGGCCTCGAACTTGATGAGATCCCGCTGGTGGCCGACGGCGACGCCGCCGGTACGACCGACCTGGCAGCCCTCGAGCGCCTGCTCGCCGACGCCGACCGACCGGTCGCCGGGGTGATCGCTGCGCAGCCGGATTTCCTCGGCCTGCTCGAACCGATGCCGGCGATCGGAGCGCTGGCCCACGCCGCGGGCGCCCTGTTCATCGCGGTCATCGAGCCGGTCAGTCTGGCGGTCCTGGCCCCACCTGGAGCGTACGGGGCCGACATCGCGGCCGGGGAGGGTCAGCCGCTCGGGATCGCGCCGCAATACGGCGGCCCGTATCTGGGGATCCTGGCCACGACCGATGCGCTCGTCCGTCAGATCCCCGGCCGGCTGGTGGGGATGACCACCGACCTCGATGGCCAGCGCGCCTTTGTGATGACCATGCGCGCGCGTGAGCAGGACATCCGGCGCGACAAGGCGGCCAGCAACATCTGCACCAACCAGGCCCTCCTGGCGCTGGCCGCCTCGGTCTACCTCGCGACGATCGGTCCGCACGGGCTGCGCGACGTGGCCGGCCTGGGCGCGGCCCGGGCGGCGGAGCTGGAAGCGGCCCTCGCCGGCGTCGGCGTCCCCCGGATCCACCCTGGCCCGTACCTCAACGAGTTCGTCGTTCGGGTTCCCGATGCGCGCGCCGTCCATCGCCGGCTGCTTGACCGCGGCGTGCTCGCCGGCCTCGTGCTGGCCGACGCGGAACCGGACGATCCGAGCCTGGCGGACGGCCTGCTGGTCTGCGCTACGGAGGTCACGACCGGAGCCGAGATCGCACGCTTCGCCGAGGCGCTCGGCGAGGTCCTGGGAGGCCGGCCGCCGGCCGCGGTAGAAGCCGGGGCCGGGGCGGACCACCGCTCCCTCGTGGGTGGCATCCGATGACCGTGACCGGCGTCAGGCTCCAGCCGACCATCTTCGAACGCGGCCGTCCGGGTCGTGGTGGCGGCAAGATCCCGCATCCACCCAAGGAGGCCCTGGACCGTATCCCGGCAGCGTTCCGCCGCGAGGTGCCGCCGGCCCTGCCGGAGATGAACGAGCCCGACGTGGTCCGTCACTACGTCAACCTGAGCCAGCTCAACTACGCGGTGGACACCGGCATCTACCCGCTGGGTTCGTGCACCATGAAGTTCAACCCGAAGCTCAATGAGTGGGCGGCCCGCCTGCCCGGCTTCGCCAACCTCCACCCGCTCACTCCCGATGCGGCCGCCCAGGGGACCCTGCAGCTACTCTGGGAACTGGAGGGCGCGCTGGCCGAGATCTCCGGGATGCGGGCGGTCACCCTCCAGCCGGCCGCCGGTGCGCAGGGTGAACTGACCGGGATCCTGATGGTCCGGGCCTACCACCGGGCGCGCGGCGAGGGCGAGCGGAACGAGGTGCTGGTCCCGGATTCCAGCCACGGGACGAATCCCGCGACCGCCTCCATGGCGGGCTACACGACCGTCACGATCCCGTCGGCGCCCGATGGGGGGGTGGACCTCGACGCCTTCCGGGCGGCGCTCGGTCCGCGCACGGCGGCGGTCATGATCACCAATCCCTCCACACTCGGGCTGTTCGAGGCGCGCATCGGGGAGCTGCTCGGGGCGGTCCACGAGGCGGGGGCCCTGGCCTATATGGACGGCGCGAACCTCAACGCGATCATGGGCCGGTTCAAGCCGGGCGAGGCCGGCTTCGACGTGATGCACTTCAACGTCCACAAGACGTTCTCCACCCCGCACGGCGGCGGCGGCCCGGGCGCCGGTCCGGTCGGGGTGGGGGAGACGCTGCTGCCCTACCTTCCCGAACCGCGTGTCCTGCGCACCGACGACGGGGCGTTCCGCCTTGAACGGATCGGCGAGCGACCGACCTCCATCGGGCGGATGCGCAGCTTCGTCGGCAACACCGGTGTCCTCGTGCGCGCGTATGCCTACATCCGGGCGCACGGGGCGTCGGGCCTGCGCGAGGTGAGCGACGACGCGGTGCTCGCGGCGAACTATCTGAAGCACCGGCTCGAGGGGACCTACGACATCCCGCATGACCGCGCCTGCAAGCACGAGTTCGTGGCGTCCGCGGCCACCATCAAGAAGCGGACCGGCGTGCGGACGCTGGACATCGCCAAGCGGCTGATCGACTACGGCTACCACCCGCCCACGATCTACTTCCCGCTGATCGTCGAGGAAGGGATGCTGATCGAGCCGACCGAGACCGAATCGGTCGAGACCCTCGACGCCTTCGCCGATGCCCTGATCGCCATCGCCGCAGAGGCGGAGGCGACCCCGGAGCTGGTCACCGGCGCTCCGCACAGCGCGCCGGTCAGGCGCCTCGACGAGGCGACCGCGGCCCGTCAGCCGAACCTGCGCTGGCGGCCGATGACCGGGGCGCAGACTCCGTGCCCGGATAGTTGACTTTCGATGAGGCGCTGTGGATAGTACCGGCACAGCGCACCGACCCGGACCGTGCTGCCCTTGCGACGTGCCCCGGACCATCTTCGAGTGGGAGGCTCGAGCGGGACCCCGGGACCAGCACGTCGCGCCGGCAGGAACGGCGCGGCTCGTGACAGCGAAACGTCGGGTTACCTACCCGTTTGGAGGAACAACGATGCAGAAGCGACTCCTTGGCATCTTCACCAGCATGGCCGTCGTCCTGGCGGCCTGCGGTGGTGCCACCACCAGCTCGGCGCCCGCCGAGACGCCCGAGCCCGGCGCGTCGGCCGAGGTCACGCCGGCCCCGGAATCGAATCTCGCCGACGAGCAGATCTATCGGATCGACATCTCCGGTGAGCCCCCGACGCTCGATCCGAGTGTCGCGCAGGACTCGAACTCCCTGGCGGTCCTTCGCGCCCTGCACCGCGGTCTCGTCTACATCGACAAGGACCTCAAAGTCGTGCCGTCCCTCGCCGAGTCGTGGGAGGTGTCAGCTGACGCGCAGACGCTGACCTTCCGCCTTCGCGACGCGCAGTACAGCAACGGCGACCCGATCGTCGCGGGGGACCTGGTCTACAGCTGGAAGCGCCTCGTGGACCCGCGGACCGCCGCGCCATATTCGTACGTCATGGCCGAGGTCGCGGGAGGCTCCGAGCTGCTGGCGATGGCCGGCGCCGATCCGGCGCCCTCCGATGCCGACATCGATGCCGCACTCGCGAACCTGGGTGTTGCCGCACCCGATGACAAGACCTTCATCGTCACGCTCAGCACCCCGGCCACCTACTTCCTGAGTGTCATCACCCTGTGGGTCACCGTGCCGATCCAGGAGAAGTGGATCACCAGCGAGGGCGCCACCGAGGCTGCCAATTACGTCAGCTCCGGCCCGTTCGTCCTGGACACCTGGGACCACAACAGCGAGATCATCCTCAAGCCGAACCCGAACTGGTACGGCCAGAAGCCCACGCTGACCGAGATCCACATGTCGATGGCGCCCGAACCGTCGGTGGCCCAGGCCGCCTACGAGGCCGGCGAGCTCGACGTGAACTTCCCCCCGAGCGAGGACGTCGCGCGGATCAAGGCCGACCCGGTCATGAGCGCCGAGTACCAGGAGCTGCCACAGCTCTCGATCACCTACTACACCTTCAACAATTTCCAGGTCAAGACGGCATCCACCTACGGGACGCCCGGCCCGACGGCCAACAAGAACTTCCGCATCGCCCTGACCCAGGCCGTCGACAAGCAGGCCTTCATCGATGCGACCTACGCCGGCAACGGCAAGATCGCCAACAGCTTCGTCATGCCGGGCATCCCGGGCTACGACGAGTCGATCGATCCGTATCCGTTCGATCTCGCCTCGGCCAAGGAGCACATGACGCTCGCGCTCCAGGAACTCGGCGTGGCCTCCGCGGCGGACCTGGGCAAGCTGAAGTTCGGCTTCAACTCAGGCGCCGGCCATGAGCCGCGGGTCGCCTTCCTGGCGGAGGCCTGGCGACAGGCATTCGGCCTGGAGACCGAGCAGATCGGCAGCGACTTCAGCGTCTTCCTCACCCAGCGCACGGACGGTCAGTACGCCCTCGCGCGCGACGGCTGGGGTGCCGACTATCCGCATGCGAACAACCAGCTCAACGGCCTGTTCACCTGCGACGGCGGCAACAACGACAGCCAGTACTGCAACCCGGCGTTCGACGCGCTGATCAAGCAGGCGGCCGCCGAGCCGGACCAGGACAAGCAGGTCGCCCTCTACAAGCAGGCCCAGAAGATCATGATGGACGATGCCTCGATCCTGCCGCTGCGGTATGCGGTGACGGCGACGCTGATCAGGCCGTACGTGTCCGGGCTGATCATCACGCCGATGGATTCCGAGACTCCAGGCGAGCATTTCTACGAGGCCATCCAGATCCTGAAGCACTAGTCGCTCACGGCGACCAGCGGTGGGCCGGCCCCAGGGCCGGCCCACCGACAATCTCGACCTTCCGCCTGTACCGAGAGGCATCCTCTGTGATCACGTACCTTGCCCGGCGTGTCCTGTGGATCATCCCGGTCCTGTTCACGGTCTCGATCCTGACCTTCACCCTGATGCACGCCGTGCCCGGTGGGCCGTGGGACGCCGAAAAGCGGCTGCCAGAGGCGGTCCAGGCACGGCTCAACGCACAGTACGGGCTGGACAAGCCGGTCTACGAGCAGTACATCCAGTGGGCCGGCGGCTTCATCCAGGGCGACCTGGGACCCTCCTACCGGTTCAAGGACCGGACGGTCAACGAGATCGTCGCCGACGGGCTCCCGACCACCGTCCAGCTCGGCGTCATGGCCTTCCTGCTGGCCGTCTTGGTCGGGATCCCATTGGGGATCTTCGCGGCCCTCGGCCACAACCGCTGGCCGGACTATCTCTCTACGAGCGTTTCGATCATCGGCATCGCGACGCCCAGCTTCGTGCTGGCGATCCTGCTCGTCGTCGTGTTCAGCGTGGAACTCGGGTTCTTCCCCACCAGCGGCTGGAAGGGACCCAACTACTGGGTCCTGCCGACGATCGCGCTGGCCGGCTTCCCGATCGCGGTGATCGCCCGCTACACCCGCGCCTCCATGCTGGAGGTGACCCGCAAGGACTACATCCGGACGGCCCAGAGCAAGGGCCTGCGTGAGCGCGCGGTGGTGCTGCGCCACATGATCCGCAATGCCCTCATCCCGGTCGTGACGATCCTCGGCCCCACGCTGGCCTTCCTGGTCACCGGCTCGTTCATCATCGAGCGGATCTTCAGCGTCCCGGGCGTCGGGCAGTTCTACGTCACGGCGATCTCGACGCGCGATTACAGCCTGCTGATGGCGATGACGATCCTCTACGCCTTTGCCGTCGCATTCCTCAACGTCGTGGTGGACGTCCTGTACGCCTACATCGACCCCCGGATCCGGTACAGCTAGGAGTCCGCAGATGGCCACGAATGCCGCGGTCCAGGGAAGGGTCGCCGCCCGGCCTCGCCAGAGCGCGGGCCTGTGGAGCGACGCGTTCGGACGACTGCTCAAGAACCGGCTGGCCATCCTCGGCCTGGTCCTGGTCAGCCTGCTGCTGCTGGCCGGGATCTTCGGCCCGATCGTCGCCCCCTGGCCCTACCAGGTCCAGGATCTCCAGGCGGTCTTCGCCAACGGCGGGCAGCCACTGCCGCCACTGTCGCCCAACCACCTGCTGGGAACCGACCAGCTGGGCCGGGACCTGTTCAGCCGGCTTCTCGACGGCGCCCGGATCAGTGTCACGGTGGCATTCGTCGTCCAGATCGTGATCGTGGTGATCGGGGTGCCGATCGGCGCCCTGGCCGGCTGGTTCGGCGGTCGCCTGGACAACGCCCTGATGCGCCTGACCGACGTGATCTACGCCTTCCCCGACCTTCTCTTCATCATCCTGCTCTCGGTCGCCTTCCGCGAGACCTTCTTCGGCCAGGCCCTGGACGGCTTGCTCCTGGTCTTCGTCGCGATCGGCCTGACCTCGTGGGTGACCGTCGCCCGCCTGGTCCGGGGCCAGCTGCTGGCGCTCAAGGAGACCGAGTTCGTGGAGGCCGCGAGGGCGATCGGCGTCTCCGATTCGCGGATCGTCACTCGGCACCTGCTGCCCAACGGGATGGGCCCGATCATCGTGGCCATCACCCTCGGCATCCCGAGCGCGATCCTGGCCGAGGCGACCCTCGCTTATATCGGGATCGGGGTCCAGCCTCCGCGTGCCTCTTGGGGCAGCCTGATCGCCGAGGGCCAGAAATTCGTCCGCTCGGAGCCCCACCTCGTGGTCTTCCCGGCGATCTGCATCGCGCTCGCCCTGATCGGCTTCACCTTCCTGGGTGACGGCCTGCGCGACGCGCTCGATCCCAAGCTCAAGGGCAAGCAGTAGCCGATGCCCCCCGACGAGACAGCCACCGCCGGCGACGCGCCCACGATCATCGAGCTGTCACCGGACGAGGCCCGCCGGATCAGCGCCGCACCGTCCTCGGTCGCCGCGGAGCGCAAGGCCGACAAGCTCCTTCAGGTCCGCGGTCTGTCGACCCATTTCTTCACGCCTGATGGGGTCGTCCAGGCCGTGGACGAGGTCAGCTTCGACGTGGACTACGGCGAGACGCTCGGCCTGGTCGGCGAGTCGGGCTGCGGCAAGAGCGTGACCGCCCTGTCGGTCGCAAGGCTGGTCCCGAACCCGCCGGGCAAGATCGTGGCTGGCGAGATCCTGTTCGATGGGATCGACGTCCTCAAGCTGAGCAGTGATGAGATGCGCAAGCTGCGGGGCAAGGAGATCGGGTTCATCTTCCAGGACCCGTTGACGAGTCTCAATCCCACTCTGACGATCGGCTACCAGATCGCCGAGTCGATCCGCGAGCACCTGGGACTGTCGCAGAAGGCGGCCCAGGAGCGGGTCGTCGAGTTGCTGGCCAAGGTCGGCATCCCCCGGCCGAAGGAGCGCCTCAACGACTACCCGTTCCATTTCTCCGGGGGGATGCGCCAACGGGTCATGATCGCGATCGCGCTCTCGTGCGACCCGAAGCTGCTCCTGGCCGACGAACCGACGACGGCACTCGACGTCACGATCCAGGCCCAGATCCTCGAGCTGATCCAGACCCTGTCGCAGGAGTTCCACACGGCCGTCCTGATGATCACCCACGACCTGGGCATCGCCGCCGGGATGTGCCACCGGGTCAACGTCATGTACGCCGGGCGGATCGTCGAAACCGGGACCGTGGACGAACTGTTCGAGGAGCCACAGATGCCGTACGCCTGGGGCCTGCTCGACTCGCTGCCGCGGATCGACGACGTCCGGGGGGATCGTCTCCGGACGATCGAGGGGCTCCCGCCGTTGCTCATCTCACCGCCCGACGCGTGCCGATTCGCGCCTCGCTGCAACTACGCGCGGGACGTCTGCCGGAGCGACGAGCCGGAGCTGACCAGCCGTGGCGCGGATGGTCACCTGGCACGCTGCTGGGCGACCGAACCTGGAGGATGGATCAGTTGACCGCCACGACCAGCGTGAGCCCGGCGCCGCGGCCGCACGATCCGGCGAATCTCGTCGAGGTCGATGACCTCAAGGTCCATTTCCCGATCCGCTCCGGCATGTTCAAGACGCTCAAGGGCGCGGTCAAGGCCGTCGATGGCGTGACCTTCGAGGTCCGCCGTGGGGAGACCCTCGGACTCGTCGGAGAATCCGGATGCGGCAAGAGCACGATCGGCCGGGCGATGATCCGGCTGCGCGAGGCGACCGGCGGATCCGTCCGCTTCGACGGCGCCGACCTGGCGACCCTTGATACCAGTGCGCTGCGCCGCATGCGTCGCCGGATGCAGATCATCTTCCAGGATCCATATGGATCGCTCGACCCGCGAATGACCGTCGGCTCGATCGTGAGCGAGCCCATCGAGACGCATCATCTGGCCAAGGGTGCGGCAAAGACGGAGCGGGTCGCCGAGCTTCTGCGGCTGGTCGGTCTCGATCCGAACTACGTCAAGCGCTATCCGCACGAGTTCTCCGGTGGTCAGCGCCAGCGGATCGGCGTCGCCCGCGCGCTCGCGGTCGAGCCTGAGTTCATCGTCTGCGACGAGCCGATCTCCGCGCTGGACGTCTCGATCCAGGCGCAGGTCCTCAACCTGCTGACCGACCTGCGCTCGGATCTCGGCCTGACCTACCTGTTCGTCGCCCACGACCTCTCGGTCGTCAAGCACATCAGCGACCGGGTCGCGGTCATGTACCTGGGCAAGATCGTCGAGATCGGACCGCCCGACCAGCTCTATGGCGCCCCGGGCCATCCGTATACCAGGGCCCTCCTCTCGGCGGTTCCGATCCCGGATCCGGTCTCCGAGCGCAAGCGCCGGCGGGTCATCCTCAAGGGTGACGTGCCGAGCCCGATCAATCCGCCGCCCGGCTGCCGGTTCCACACCCGCTGCTGGCTCTACGAGCGGCTGGGCCAGCCCGAGGACTGCCGGACGATCGATCCGCCGCTGATCGCCCTGAACGGCGAGCACAGGGCGGCCTGTCACTACGCCGCGGAGGCGCTCAAGACCGACGTGGGGATCGCCCACCTCGACCAGCACCTGGTTCGTCGCGGGACGCCGGACTCGGCCCTGGCCTTCCTGAAGGCCGGCAAGGCTCCTGCGGTCACCGAGGCCGCGGTGGCGGCCGAGGCTCCGGCCGCGGGGATCAGTCCGACCTAGCCATCGCGCCTGGGCGGAGGCTCAGGCCCCGGTTGCCGCCATCGCCCTCGCCGTCTCCTCGGCCGTGGCGCCGCCGGGTTGCCGGAAATGGCAGGCGCACTGGTGGTCGGCTCCAAGCTCGATCAGCGGCGGGACGAGATTCGCGCAGATCTGTGGTCCACCCAGCTCCTGGCGCAGCTGGCAGCGCGGATGGAATCGACAACCCGAAGGGGGATTGACCGGGCTCGGGACGTCGCCGCGCAGGATCACCCGCTGGCGACGGAGCTCCGGGTCGGGGATCGGGATCGCGGACATCAGGGCCTGGGTGTAGGGGTGCTCCTGGTGCGTGAACAGGTCACGCCGATCGGCCAGCTCGGCGATCCGGCCGAGGTACATGACCGCCACCCGGTCGCTGATGTGTTCCACGACCCCCATGTTGTGGGCAACGAAGACGTAGGTCAGTCCAAGCTCGCGCTGGAGTTGCTTGAGCAGGTTCAGGACCTGCGCCTGGATCGAGACGTCCAGGGCGGAGACGGGCTCGTCGCAGACGACCAGGTCCGGTTCCAGGACCAGTGCCCGGGCGATCCCGATCCGCTGCCGCTGGCCGCCGGAGAACTCGTGCGGGTAGCGGCGAGCGTGATAGGACTGGAGGCCCACGAGATCCATCATCCGCCGGACCTTCTCGCGCCGCTCCGCCGCACTGCCGAGCCCGTGGATCCGCAGCCCCTCACCGATGCTGTCGGCGATCGGCGTCCGCGGGTCCAGGCTGGCGTAGGGATCCTGGAAGATGATCTGCATCCGGCGCCGGTAGGGCTTCAGCGCGCCGCCCCGCAGCGCGGTCAGTTCCACGCCATCGAATCGGATCGAGCCGGCAGTGGGATCGATCAGGCGCAGCAGCAGGCGCCCTACCGTGGTCTTGCCGCAGCCCGATTCGCCGACAAGGCCGAGCGTCTCGCCGCGGCGGATGTCGAACGAGACGCCGTCCACGGCCTGAACCCAGGCGACGGTCCGCTGGAGGATCCCGCCGCGCACCGGGAAGTGCTTGATGAGGTCGCGGACCTGGACGAGCGGCGTGCCGGCGGTCATGGGTGGACCCTCTCCGGCTGAGGCAGGAGATTGCCGGCCGAATCGTGGTAGAGCCAGCAGCGGACTTCGTGCCCGGGACCGATGGGTCGCAGATCGGGATGTTGATCGAGGGCTTCTGCCACGTTCTCGGCGATTCGTGTCGTGCAGCGTGGCGCGAAGCGGCAGCCGGCCGGCAGGTCGATCAGGTTCGGCACGTTGCCCGGGATGACAGCCAGCTCGTCCGTGACCTGCCCGACGACCGGGATCGAGCCGATCAGACCCCGGGTGTACGGGTGGAGCGGGTTCCGGAAGAGGGTCGTCACGTCGGTCTGCTCGACGATCTCGCCGGCGTACATCACCGCGACCCGGTCGCACATCTCGGCGACCACGCCCAGGTCGTGGGTGATCAGCACGATGGCCGTCCCGGTCTCATCACGCAGGTTGCGCATCAGGTCGAGGATCTGAGCCTGGATCGTCACGTCGAGCGCGGTCGTCGGCTCGTCGGCGATGAGCAGCTCCGGCTCGCAGGCGAGGGCCATGGCGATCATGATCCGCTGGGCCATCCCCCCGGACATCTCGTGCGGGAACGCCTTGAGTCGTCGTTCCGGGTCCGGGATGCCCACCATCCGCATCAGATCCAGGGCGCGGGCCGTGGCCGCCTTCCCCTTCATCCCGCGGTGGATCCGCAGGACCTCCTCGATCTGGTTCCCGACGGTCCAGACCGGGTTCAGCGACGATGTCGGCTGCTGGAAGATCATCGAGATCCGGTTGCCGCGGATGCCACGCATCCGTTCGTCCGGCAGGGTCAGCAGGTCCTCGCCATCGAACAGGACCTGACCCGCCTCGATCCGGCCCGGCTTGGCGATGAGCCGCATGATGGACAGGCTGGTCACGCTCTTGCCGCAGCCGGATTCCCCGACGAGGCCCATGATCTCGCCGCGATCGACGTGGAAATCGATGCCGTCCACGGCCCGGACGACGCCGTCGCGCGTGAAAAAGGACGTGTAGAGGCCCTTGACCTCGAGGAGCGGCCGATCGCCGCGCTCGCGGCGCGGACGACGGGCCGCGGCAGGGATCAGCTCCTCCACGACGGTCTCGTCCAAGGCGGGCCCGAGGGTCGTCGTCGAGGGCTGGGCGGTCATCGATTGAGTCTCGGGTCGAGCGCGTCGCGCAACCCGTCGCCGAGCAGGTTGAAGGCGAGGACGCTCAGCGCCAGGGCGAGGCCCGGGAAGATGACCAGGTGCGGGGCGTTGAACATCTGGTTGCGGGCGAGGCCGATCATCGATCCCCACTCGGCCTCAGGCGGCTGGGCGCCCAGACCGAGGAATGAGAGGGCGGCCACGGAGAGGACCGCGTCGGCGATCCCGAGGGTGCCCTGGACGATGAGCGGGGTCAGCGCGTTCGGGATGATCCGTCGGCTGAGCAGGCCGAAGGACGATTCGCCAAGCGCCCGCGATGCGGTGACGAAGTCTCGCTCACGGATGGAGATGACGGACCCGCGCATGATCCGGGCGTAGACCGGGATCGCCACGATCCCGATCGCCAGCTGGGCGTTGAGCAGCCCGGTCCCCAGCACGGTCACGATGGCGATCGAGAGGAGCAGGGCGGGGAAGGCGAGCAGGACGTCCATCAGGCGCATCAGCAGGTTGTCCAGCTTGCCGCCGGCATAGCCCGCGAGCGCGCCGATCAGCGTGCCGATCACGATCGCAAAGCCGACCGTCAGGAACCCGATCCGCAGCGAGATACGCGTCCCGTGGACCACTCGACTGAAGACGTCGCGGACGTTGCCGTCGATCCCGAAGTAGTGCTGCGCCTGGCTCTCCGGGCAGCCAAGCAGGTGGATGCATGGCGGCGTCATCTTCCTCGCGCCATCCTCGATGCCGATGAGGATGGTCGTGGGCCCGTGGGTCGCGATCTGGTCCGCGAAGACAGCCACCGCGATGAAGAAGAAGAGGATCGTTCCGCCGAACAGGGCATTCCGCTGGCGCAGCAGGTTGCCCAGCGTGTCGCGCCAGATCGACGCCGGTCGGGCAGTCCGGAGCTTGTCCTCGGCGAGTCCCAGGGCAGGAGGAGGCGAGGTCGTCATCGTCAGCGCAGCCGGACCCGCGGGTCGAGCACGGCGTACGAGAGATCGACGAGGAGATTGATGAGCACAAATCCGATCGCGATGACCAGGGTGAAGCCCTGGATGACGGCATAGTCGCGCGACCCGATGGCCTCGGTGACGGCACGCCCGACGCCGGCGAGGTTGAAGATCGTCTCGGTCAGCACGGCGCCACCGAAGAGGCCGCCAAGCTGCAGGCCGATGACCGTCACGACCGGCAGGAGGGCGTTGCGGAACCCGTGCCGCAGGACGACGGTCCGCTCGCGCAGGCCCTTGGCCCGGGCGGTCCGGATGTAGTCGAGGCCGAGCTCGTCGAGCAGGCTCGAGCGGGTCATCCGGGCGATGATCGCGAGCGGGATCGTGCCGAGCGCCAGGGCGGGCAGGATCATGTGCCTGACCGCGTCCCCGAGCATCCCCCAGTCGGCGCGGACGATCGCGTTGAAGGTGAAGATGTTGGACAGGAAGTCGATGAGCGCGCGAAGCGGCCCCTCGAGTCCCTCCAGACCCCAGACGGTCGCCAGGGCAGGAACCTGCACGCCGGGCGGCAACCGGGCCGAGGGCGGCAGCTCGAACGGCGTCCCGTTGAGGGTGACGGCAAAGAAGTACGCGAGAACGAGCCCCAGGACGAAGACCGGGGTCGAGACCCCGAGGTTGGCGATCATCATGGTGACGACATCGGCGATCGAGTTGCGCCGATAGGCCGAGATGAGGCCGAGCGAGATCCCGGCCACGATCGCGAACGTGAGCGCGTAGAGCGTCAGTTCCACGGTCGTCGGCAGGCGCTGGATGAGCAGGTCCGTCACGGGAAGGCCGAACTTCAGGGATCTCCCGAAGTCCCCGGCGGCGACAGCCTGGACATAGAGCACGAACTGGTTGTCGACGAGGGTGGCCGGGACCTCGACCAGGCGGATCTCCATCTGCCCATCGACCCGGAAGATGCCGGGGATGATCGCCTTGTCCAGGCCGTGGCGGGCCGCGTACTCGGCACAGCTCTGCTCGTTGGCTCGTTCGCCGAGGGCTGCGATGCACGGATCGCCCGGGATGATCCGGGCGAGGGCGAACACCACGAAGACGATCCCGATCAGGACGGGAATGCTCAGGATGAGGCGGCGGATGATGAACCGTGTCACTGGGGCGAGACCGGACTCGGCGTCATGCGGGCCTTGGGTTTGTGAAGGGGCGCCACTCTCGTGGCGCCCCTTCGACGACTATGGACGGATGGTCAGGATGCCGGTGGGTTGAGGTAGCCGGCGAAGAGGTACGACCAGTACTCGAACAGTCCCTCCTGCCCCACGTGGAGCGGGTGGGCGGCGTCCCACTGGACCGCGTAGGTCACCAGGACGTCGTTGGCGTCGAGGGTGGCGCCATTGTGGAACTTGACGCCCTCGCGGAGGGTGCACGTCCAGACGGAGGAGTCGGCGTTCGCCTCGCACTTCTCGGCGAGGCCCGGCTCGGTCGCCGTGCCGCCGATCTCATATGAGTAGAGCCCTTCGGCGATCTGCTCGCAGACGCGGAGCGATTCGCCGTCGGTCACGTCGGCACAGTAGAGGCCGCCCGGCTCGCCGTTCTGCAGCCAGACGATCTGGTCGCGGTCGCCGGCCTTCATCGCGAAGAGGCCCTCGTTGCCGAGCGCCGAGGAGTGCGCACCCTCGACGTCGGCCCGGTAGGCCGTGCCCGATCCGCCGTGGGCGATCGGGACCATCGGGACGTGCTGCCTGACGGCGTTGTTGGCCGTCGTGTAGAGGGCGGCCCGGGCGGCCGGGTCGGCGTTCGCGCCCCCTTCAGCGAGCGGGCTGGTGATGTCGTCCCACTTGGTGCCGAAGTCGTCGCTGGCCCCGACCCCGAAGAAGACGTCGAGGAAGTTGGTGACGTCCGGATAGTCGGCTCCCCAGCCGAGCAGGAAGATGCCGTCCAGGTCGCCGCGGTGGGCGGTGGCCAGGTAGGTCGTGGGGTCCTGCACGTCGATCGTGGCGGTGATGCCGAGGTTCGTCTTGAGCTGATCCTGGATGTCCGTGGCGACGTCGACCGGCGTCGGGAGATAGCCGCGGACGACGTCGCGAAGGTGAAGCTTCGTCTCGATGCTGGTGATGCCTTCCTCAGCCATGCCTTCGGCCAGCAGGCCCTTGGCCGCCGCCGGGTCGAAGTCATACCACGCGTCGCCCGTGCAGCCGCCCGGGATATCGCACGGGGTGAAGTGCGACGCGACGGAGGAGCCGGGCGGGTAGAACGTGTCGACGATCCGCTGCCGGTCGATGCCGATGGCGATCGCCTGGCGGATCTTCTCGTTCTTCCAATAGGGCTTGGTGTTGTTCATCCCCAGGTAGAAGACGTTGAGCGCGGTTCGCGGGAAGAGCGCGAGCTCCGGATTGGCCTTGATCGCCTCGAAGTCGTCGGCGCCCGGGTTGTCGATCCCGTCAACGTTGCCCGAGGTCAGCTCGACGAGCCGCTGGGCGGCCTCGCTGCTCCAGCGGATGATCGCGTTCGGGGTCCTGGGCGGGTCACCCCAGTAATCGGGGTTGGTCTCGAGCGAGATCTCCGAGCCGGACGTCCAGGACTTCAGCTTGTACGGACCTGTTCCGTTCGGGTTGCGGACGAGGGCCTCACCGCCACCGCCCGTCTCCGCGAGATAGTCGGCGTCCTGGATGGCCAGGGACGAGAACGCGATCTTCGACAGGAAGGCGGCGTCCGGCTTGCACAGGCTGAACTCGACGGTCCGTGCGTCCAGCGTCTTGATCAGGCCGATCTGGCCGGCGTAGTCGGGGATAGCGCAGGCCGAGCTGCCATCCTCAGGGTAGGTCATGGTGGTGAATGGCTCGGCGCTGGCGGGTGCTTCCGTCGGCGCGGCCGTCGGCGCGGCTGTCGGGGCCACCGTCGCGGTGGTCCCACCGCAGGCCGCGAAGACGAGCGCCATCGTCACGGCCAGTGCCGCGAGTGGCGACCACTTCGGTGATCGGTGCATCCTGATCCTCCTCGTGCGCCCCTCGGCCGGACCGTCAGTACTCCCTCGTCCGGGCATTCGCGTGGGGGCAGTCGCCGAAGCCTAGCATCAGCCGCCGGGCACGGCTAGTCCCGCTTGTCAGGTCAGCCAGGCTGGCGCGGAGGGTTGAGCAGGCCTCCGAACGTGTCGATGAACGGCTCGAAGCGTCCTTCGCGGCCGCGGTGGAGTGGGTGCTCGGCGTCCCACTGGGCGGCGAACGAGAGGACGACGTCGTTGGCGTCGAGCGTTGCCCCGTCGTGGAACCTGACGCCTGTCCGGAGGGTGCAGGTCCAGATGGTCAGCTCAGGGTTCGGCTCGCAAGTCTCGGCGAGCGCCGGGGTTGCCGAGGCGCCGCCCGGTGCGAAGGCGTAGAGCCCCTCTGCCAGTTGGGTGCACACCAGCTGCGCAACGGCATCGGTCTCGTCGGCGCAGTAGAGGCCGGCGGGTTCGTGGTCGGCCAGCCAGACGAACTGCGACCGATCGCCAGGCGCCATCGCCGCGAAACGCTCCTGGCGGACCGGCGAGGACTGGGCGCCCGCGACGTCCGCGCGGTAGGCCGTCATCGATCCGGCATGGGCGACGGGGATCATCGGGACGTTGGCCCGGATGGCGGCGGTGGCCTCGCGGTAGGCGGCGGTCCGCGTCGGCGCGTCGTTCGTGGAGGTCCCGGCGGCAAGGGCGGCGGCCAGGGCGTCGATCGGCGTGCCGAACTCCCTGGTGGCGCCGGCTCCGAAGTGCGGATCGAGCAGGTCGGAGATCTCCGGGATCGACGAACTCCGTCCGAGCAGATGGATCCCGTCCGATCGACCCTCGTCGATGGTGGCCAGGAACGTCTCCTCGGGCAGCACGACCAGTTCGGCGCGGATGCCGAGGTTGGCCGCGAGCTGGGCCTGGAGCTCGAGCGCAACGGCGGTCGGGTCGAGGAGGTAGGGCCGGATGACGTCGCGATACTGGATCGTCGTCTGGAACCCCTCGGGGAAGCCCGCCTGGGCGAGCAGCTGCCGCGCTCTCGAGGGATCGAACTGGTACCACGGCCCTCCAGCGCACCCGTAGTAGATCGCGCATGGCGCGAAATGCGAGGCGACCTCCGATCCGGGCGGGTAGAGGGTCTGCACGATCCGGTCCCGGTCGATGCCCATCGCGATCGCCTGGCGGACCAACGGGTCGTCGAACGGCGCGTAGGTGTTGTTGAAGCCCACGTAGAAGACGTTGAGCCCGGCTCGTGGCACGGCCTGGAGGGCCGCGTCGCGCTCGACCGTTGCGACGTCGTCCGGCCCGACGTCGTCGATGCCGTCCACGGAACCGCGCTGGAGGTCGGACAGGCGTCCCGCGGCGTCGTTGCGCCAGCGGACGATCAGGCGCTCGGTGCGCGCGGGCTCGCTCCAGTAGGTCTCGTTGCGCACCATGGTGATCTCCGACCCACGGTTCCAGGAATCGAGCCGGTACGGACCGGTCCCGTTGACTTCGTGAACGATCTCCTGCTCGCCGCCCCGGTCCGGGTCGATGTGCGATTCGAGCCAGGCCGTGTCGTTGACCGCGAACGCGGCGGAGGCGAGGCGGGTCGGGAAGGCGACGTCGGGCGCACACAGCTGGAATTCGACGGTGCGCAGGTCGACGGCCCGGATCCGGCGGATCGCCCCGGCGTAGGCCGCGTGGTCCGCATCCGGCGCCTGGACCTGGTCGCACGGTGCGTCGCCGTCTGGCGGATACGCGGTCGGCTGGAACGGGCTCGTTGACGCGGAAGCGGACGGCGCCACGTCCCCGCTGGGAGCGCCCGAGGCGGTCGGCTGGACCTGGCCGCAGGCCGCAAGCCCGATGATCGTAGCCGCGATCACGACCACGGTGGCCGCGAGGGGCAGGCTGGCCCGGGGCGTCCGTCGGCGTGATCGGGGCATCTGCCGAGCCTACCATCGGGGAGCTCGGCGGGGCATCCGAGGGGCCGACCGCCGGTCGGGTGATGCTGGAGCGGATCAGTGACGAGACACCCACGCTCGGCGACCGCCGATTCTAGACAGAACTCGGCCAGCGCCACGCTCGGCTGTCACCACGTTGATGCTCTCCAGGATCACCCGGCTCACCGGCTCGGGCTCACCGGCTCGGGCTCACCGGCCGTGGCGGTCAATGGCCGATCCAGCGCACGAGGATGGGACGCGTCCACCGTCGTCGCCGCCGGGTGTCGTCGCGTATCCTCGGGACCGTGCAGCCCGTTCGGATCGCTCTCGCCCAGATCGCGCCTCGGCTGGGTGCGCTCGAGGAGAATCTGGCCCGCCACCACGAACTGCTCGGTGAAGCCCGCGACCAGGGAGCGGCGCTCGTCGTCTTCCCGGAGCTGGGGCTGACCGGCTATCAGCTACAGGATCTGGCGGGCGAGGTGGCGATGCGCCTGGACGATCCGCGCCTGGCCGAATTGGCCGCCGCGACGACCGGCTTCTCGGCGGTCATCTCGTTCGTGGAAGAGTCGAGCGATCATCGGCTCTTCATCTCCGCCGGTCTGTTCGAGGACGGCCAGCTTCGCCACATCCACCGCAAGCTCTTCCTGCCGACCTACGGCCTGTTCGATGAGCGCCGCTTCTTCGCCGCGGGTGATGCTCTTCGGGCGGTGCCATCGCGGCTGGGCGTCGGGATCGGGATCGGCGTCTGCGAGGACTTCTGGCACCTCGCGGTCCCGCAGCTGCTCGCCCTCGACGGCGCCCAGATCCTGATCAACGTCTCGTCGTCTCCCGGACGTGACCTGGCTGCAACCAACGAAGTCGGCCTTGGGACGGCCACCTCGTGGCGGACGCTGATGCGCACGTCCGCCCAGTTGACCACCTCGTTCGTGGTGTTCTGCAATCGGGTCGGGGTGGAGGAGTCGATCTCGTTCTGGGGCGGTTCGGAGGTCATCGCGCCGTCGGGCCAGGCCCTGTTCAGCGCGCCGCTCTTCGACGAGGGCCTCTTCATCGTCGATATCTCGCTGGAGGACGTTCGGCGCGAGCGGATCGCCCTGCCGCTCCTGCGCGACGAGCGGCCCGAGCTCCAGCTCCGCGAGCTGGCTCGGATCGTGGCCGAGCGAGCCGGAATCGCACCCGAGCGTGCCGGAATCGCACCCGAGCCGACGGCTGGCCCCGAGGAGGAGCCCACCGCCGAGCCGCGCCGGACCAAGCCGCGCCTCCGCAGCGCCGATGGGGGCAACCGATGACCGCGACGACCGAGCCGTTCGAGCTGCCGGTCGAGCTGGCCATCGACACGCACGTCGCCCGCCGGGTGATCGGCGAGTTCATCCGTGAACAGTTGCGCCAGGCCGGGTTCGAGCGGGCGGTGCTCGGGCTCTCCGGCGGGATCGACTCGGCCCTGGTCGCCTTCCTGGTCAGCGAGGCGATCGGGGCGGACCGGCTGCACGCCGTGCTGATGCCGTACCGGACGTCGTCGCCGGCGTCGCGGGCCGACGCGGAGACGGTCGCGTCGGCCCTCGGCTGTTCGAGCGAGGTCGTCGAGATCACGCCGATGGTCGATGGCCACTTCGGCGTGGGGGTTGTGCCCGGTGCCGCTGGTCCCGAGGGCCTGAGCGCAAGCTCGCTGCGCCGCGGCAACTTCGCGGCGCGGATGCGCATGGCGGTCCTCTACGATCGGTCGGTGACGTTCGCTGGCCTCGTCGTGGGAACCGGCAACAAGACCGAGGCCCTGATCGGATACACGACCCTGTTCGGCGATTCCGCCTGCGCGTTCAACCCGATCGGCGACCTCTACAAGAGCCAGGTCCGCCAGCTGGCCGTCGCGCTGGGCGTGCCCGATGCGATCGTGCGCAAGGCCCCGAGCGCCGACCTGTGGCCGGGCCAGACGGATGAGGGCGAGGGAGCGTTCAGCTATCCCGCGCTTGACCGGCTGCTCTTCTGGCGGATCGACAAGCGCCGATCCGCCGACGAGATGATCGCGCTCGGCTTCGACGCGGCGATGGTCGCGCGGGTGGACCGCCTGGTCGCCGGCGCCGAGTTCAAGCGCCAGGTCCCGCCGATCGCCAAGCTCGGGCCGCGGACGACTGGCGTGGACTACCTCTACCCGCGTCGGCGGCCCGGCTCGAGACGCGGGTGACCGAGGCGACCCAAGGGGCGCGGCCCGCGGGAGCGGCGCGTCCCGCGGCCGGCACGCTCTATGTCGTGGCCACGCCGATCGGCAACCTGGGCGACGTGACGCTCCGGGCGCTGGAGATCCTGCGAACGGTCCCCCTGATCGCCGCCGAGGACACCCGCCACACGCGCCGCCTGCTGGTGCGCCACGGTGTCGCGACGCGGACCACGAGCTACCACGCCAGGAGCGGACCGGAGCGGGCCACCGCCCTCCTGGGGCACCTTCGAGGCGGCGCCGATCTCGCCCTGGTGACCGACGCCGGGACGCCGGCGGTGAGCGATCCCGGCGCTGAACTCATCGCGGCCTGGGCCGCGGAAGGCGGCACGGTCGTGCCCGTGCCGGGCGCCTCGGCGGTGCTGGCCGCGGTCGTCGGGTCGGGTGTCGCCGGCCCGCGCTGGACCTTCGAGGGGTTCCTGCCGCGAAGCGGTCGGGAGCGGCGTGCGCGCCTGGCCAGGATCGCCGCGGACGATCGGGGGACCGTGCTCTACGAGGCGCCCGGGCGGGTGGCGGCGACGCTCGCCGACCTCGCCGCCGCGTGCGGACCGGAGCGGCCGGGGGCGGTCTGTCGAGAGCTGACCAAGATCCACGAGACGATCGAGCGCGACACGCTCGGCCAGCTGGCCGGGTGGGCCGCCGAGGGCCGGATCCCGGCGCGCGGCGAGTTTGCGCTCGTGGTCGGAGCCTGGGCGAGCGGGGGACCGCGGCCATCGGAGGAGGCGGCCGCCGAAGCGCTGACGGCGGCACTCGCGGAGGTCGAACGCCTGGTCCACGAGGGGCTTGGGCGAAGCGAGGCCGCGCGCCGGGTCGCCGCGGCGACGGGCATCTCTCGGCGCCGGCTCTACGACGTCCACGGCGACCACTAGCATGTCGGCGTGACCGCCGTCAGCCAGCCTGAGGGTCCGCCGGTCCTGCGGCAGCTCACGCCGCTCGGGCGGATCATCCTCGTTGCCACGGTCGTGGTCAGCGTCGCCGCGATCGTCCTCGACTACGGCCTGCACGCCGATCCGACGCTGCTCTTCGTGGTCTCCGCGGTCGCCATCCTCGGGCTGGCCTGGGTCGTGGGGCTGTCCACCGAGCGGCTCGGCTCGCTGACCGGGCCCCAGGTGGGCGGCATCCTGAACGCCACCTTCGGCAATATCGCCGAATTGATCATCGCCTTCTTCGCGCTCCAGGCCGGGCTGATCGAGGTCGTCAAGGCGTCGCTGACGGGGTCGATCATCGGCAACCTGCTGCTGGTGATGGGTGCCAGCGTGCTCGTCGGCGGTCTCCGCCACGGGACGCAGTCCTTCAGTCCGAAGATCGCCGGAGCCAATGCCGCCCTGCTCGTGCTCGCGCTCATCGGCCTCTTCATCCCGGCCGTCTTCGCCCTGACCAACAGCGACCAGGCGCAGGGCACGATCACCGAGGAGTCGGTGCTGGTGGCGATCGTCCTGATCGCCGGGTACGCGATCTCGCTGGTCTACGGATTCACCAACCCCGAGCGCGTCCTCGGCGGGCACGGGGCGCCGGCCGACCATGCCGGCCCAGCCTGGAGTGGCCGGGTTGCGATCGCCGTCCTGCTCGGGGCGGCGGTCCTTCTGGCGGTGCTGTCCGAGATCCTGGTCAGCGCGATCGAGCCGTTCATCGACACGTTCGGCCTGTCGGCCTTCTTCGTCGGGGTCGTCCTGATCCCGACGATCGGCAACCTGGCCGAGCACCTGGTGGCCGTCCAGCTGGCGGCCAAGAACAAGATGGAGTTCGCGATGGCGGTGACCTTCGGCTCAAGCCTGCAGGTCGCCCTCTTTGTGGCGCCGGTCCTGGTCCTGGTCGGTGCGCTGATCGGCCAGCCGATGGACCTGGTCTTCACCCCGCTCGAGATCGCGGCGGTCGCGGCGGCGGTTGGCATCAGCGCGCTGATCGCCATCGACGGCGAGACGAACTGGCTCGAAGGCGCGCTGCTCGTCCTGGTCTACGCGATCCTGGCCGTCTCCTTCTTCGAGTTCAGCTGAGGTCACAGCGCCAGGGTCAGGCGGCGACGGCGCAGAGGGGCGTCAAGGCCCATGTTCGACCTACCTGACCCCTTCTGCATAGGTATGCAGTCGATTTCGTGCTCAAACGGTCGTTTCCCACGGCCCCAGAGTGAATATTTTCCTGTCCTTCCATCCGGGCGTATCGGTGCTCCCGTCAGTGGTCGCCCCATCCAGGATAGGAGGCGCGAGGGACGGTCGGGGCCATTCGCTATGCTACGTACCACGATGTAGCGGCTGGCGCTATAGGGTAACTCCCCCTCTCTCCCGGCCCCTAATCAGTGCGTGTCCGACACCCTCTCGCATGTCCCAGGTGCCAGGTCCAATCGTCGGCAGACGACGGGCTGGACGGGAGGGGCAGGAGCCTGCCTCTGCGCAGAACATATGTACTACATCGCGCGGGCGGAGCGGAACCTTTGTGCACGGGGGGCCGGGTAGTGGACTTATCGAGACGCGGCTCGGAGCGGTGTCTACATCCCAGAAAACTGTCCAAAAGGTGTCCAATCCAGGTCGGTCCGGTGTCCACCAGCGGGATGCAGGCCTAACTGAGAAGAACTGAGAAGCGTGTCGTCACGTTCCGCGCCCGAGTTGTACCTACGTTGTTGACAGGACGCACCGGCTAGAGCAATCGCGAAGGAACGAGCGATTGCATTGCAAGAACCTCAGACGTCAGACCCTACCCGAAGAGACGTGCCGGCCTGTAGGTAGCCACTCTCCAGGGGACGTCTTGTCGCCGAGATCACCTTATGTCCGTGGTGGTTCTCAAAAGCGATTTCTGTACTTGATAAGAACTGGGAGGTTTCCGTCTCCGTCTCCGTCTCCGTCTCCGTCTCCGTGGTTGAACGCCCGTTCAACGTCCGTTGCTAGGATGCGGGGCCTTGCGCAGTTGGCCCAGAATGTTCTCCATGACGTGGCTGGGCTCCCGCTTCACGTAATCGAGTTGTGATACGCGGTTGACTGCCTCCTGCCACGCCTCGCGGGTGTAGCCAGCGGGGAGGTTGTACCGATGCTCGCGTGGAACCCCAAAGTCCCACTGAGCCTTGACCATCGCATTGAGATCATCCCACCCCTTCTGACTCAAGGCACCAACCATGGGCGGCAGCTCCCCGCGCTCGGGGGTTGAACCCCCATTGCTCGCGGGCTGGCCGGACTCCCCGTGTGCGCGTTGAGCAGCGGATGCAAGGCCAGCGCGGCTGGCGCGCTCGTGGACCAGTTCGCGTTCCTCATTCAGGCCGGTGATTGTGTAGATCCCTCCCTCGACGCCCACGAGGCCGGCGGCCACCAGAGTGTCGAGCAGGGCGGGATTGATCCCGTAGGTTGACGTGGGTGTTGGCCACGCTCGGTCGGCAGTGTTCAGCAGGCGATAGTAGCCGGCCAAAGCCAGATCATCTGGCCAGATGACCGACGCCGTCAGATCGTGATAAGCCCTGGCGTAGGTGCGTTTCAGCGGTTCGGTCATTCGGCGGCCTCGGCTCGGCCTAGAGCTTGGATCGCCGCGTCCCGTATGGCGGAGTAGACGGCCTGTGGACCGCGGATGGTCTGGACCATCTCGCCAGTTGGCTTCCGCCATATCGGGAGACGCACCACGACGCCCAGGACACAGAGCCCGGACTCGATAGCCGCCATCGCGGCCCGCCCGACTGAACCTGCCGAGCGCCATGCCCTGCCCGAGTCGATCAGGGCTTGCAGATCGGTGGCGGTCATTCGCCGTCCGCCAGAGTTGGCGACGGCCCGGCCGCGCGAAGCGGTTCGGGCGCAGGCCTCGCGGCGCTTGGGCAGACCCAGGTGCAGCGGGTGCAGTAGCCGAACTCGGTCGGTGTCGAGCAGCGCGGGCAGGGGTCGTTCCAGCGCCAAGGAGACGCCAAACCGCGTTTCGGGTGCCCGAGTACCACCGCGCTGCGAACCCCCCGTGGTGCGGCCCTTGGACCCCCCCGGGCGGGCATTGTCCGGGCTTTGGCACGCACGGTGCGGACCGCTGTCGGCCTACTCAGCATGAGAACGGATCACGTCAATCTTTCGGTCGAGCCAGAGCCCCACGTCCGTCTTGCGAAAGAAAGTCTGATCGCCGATGCGGACGCGCGGCAATCCGCGCCAGTTGCCGATGCTCCGCTTGTTGACAGCGAACGCCTCGGCAAGCTCCGCCAGGGTGATGAAGTCATCGGGGGTCAGCCTGTCGGCCATTCAGTTGGCCTCCTCTACGGGCTTGATCCGCACGTACTGCCAGCGCATTTGGTGGCATAGCTCGCAGGGGCGCCGGACGAGAGCGGTATCACCGTCGCCTTGCTTTCGGCGCGCGGTCCAGAGCCGCAACCGGCACTTCCCAGAGCACGTCCTGGCACTTGCCTGACGGTCGTCTAGTGATGCGCCACAGCCCGCCGCGCAGCTTCGTGTAGGTGCCATCGGACTCCCTCCTCTGGTTGGTACGAAACGGCCAAAAACAAAAACCCCCCTACAATAGGCGAAAACCACGCTCGGCCCTGAACGTTTGTTCCTGTTCAGTCTCACTGGTTGAACGTCGAGTATTGGGCCGCAAACGGAGTCAGCTCCCCACTCAGGCCCAGAAACTAGCTGGACCTCAATGTGCTCCACCCACTTCGTGCCAAATACGGACCGCAAATAGGGAGAGGGCATCGTTGCGTTGAGTCAACGATGTCAGGAGGGTCCAGGCGAGGCCCGTCTTAACTCGGGCGTCGCGAGCGCGATCCTCGACCGGCTCCTGCACCACGCCACCGTCGTCAACATCAAGGGCCAGTCCTATCGGATGCGGGTCCATCAGGCGCGGGCCGAGCATCTCCGAAAGGCGGTGGTCGCAGCGTCAAACCGCTAAGCTGACGTCCGCCCCGCCCGGGTGCTCAGCCTGGGGAGTTTCGATGATCGAGGGTGCGGAGTTTCCGTGATCGGCGACAAGACCCGCGCCGCGTACGAAGCGTCGGCCGGTGAGAGGGTCGGAGAGGGCGGAGATGCCGCGTGACGACTACGAGCGGATCGAGACTGACGCCAAGTCCGTGCTGGGCGCGGCGTACAGGGCGGCGAGGGATCGAAAGGGCGAGGTCTCGCGGGTACGCCCCATGCCCGGTCGGTCCCCTGACCGCTCCGGCCCCGGGTGGGGTCTGCCCCTTTCACCGGCTCGCCATCGTCAGGGTCAGCCGCCACACCGGCCGCGAGTACATCGGCTGCTCCGATTGTCATTCGTTCGCCCGTCCCAATCTGGCGCCAGCGACTCACCGAGCGATCACCGTACGCGTCGTGGTGGACGCACCGGCACCACTGCTCGAACGTCGTCCTCGGGTCGAACGTCGGCCGTCAGGAGCCCTAGCCGCCCTTGCGGACGGGATGCACCTGCACGGCCCGGGGCGGTGCACCTACGCGGACGGCCGGTGCTTGATCGCGGGTGAGCCTCGGATGACGTACGCCGACTGGGATCAATTGCCATTCTGATTGCAATGGGACGACGACTCGGCCGCCTCGTGACCTAACAGCGGCAGGGCCTCGGTTGGTACTCATAGGCCGTGGACGCATAAACATCGAGCCACGCACAGTCGCGCCGTGGCAAGCCGAACGGACGTGCTGTGGCGCTTCGGGCACCGAGTCCGCAGCCTCCGACTGTCCAAGGGGCTCTCGCAGGAGGCCTTCGCGGCCGAGTGCGGGCTCGATCGTTCGTACGTCGGCGGGATAGAGCGAGGGGAGCGGAATGTCGCGCTCCGCAACCTGGAGGCGATAGCCTCGGCCCTCGGGGTCTCGCTCGCCGAGCTACTTCAGGATGTTTGAGCCCGGACCGTTTGAGGTGGCAGAGCTGCGGTTCGCCTATCTGGCTGTGACCGCAGCGGCAGCTCTGAACATCAGAGGTGAGGTCGCCGGCGACGCGATCTTGCACCTCGCGTCCGAGTCACTCACCTTCTTGATTGGAGGGTGCGAACAGGTCCCCCTGGTGTCCAGGGTGCCCGGGAAGCGGTACCTGAGCTTCAGGAGAGGCGGCGCAGTTGCGCGAGCGGCGAACGCAGACTTGTTACTGCTTGACCCCGCGCGCTTGAGGGCTCTCTGGGATGAGTGGGAGGCATCCAACATTTCCGAGGACGACTTCAAGAGACTCTCGTACACGGTGGCCCTGGCACCCTGCTTGGCAATGGAGATTTTCGATCGCCAGAACAAGAAGGGCCCCGCCACCTACTTCGAGTGCTACATCGGCCACCTGTTTGCTCGGGCCATAGGCACGAATCCGGCCCGACGTGCACGCCTGCCGGTTGAGGGTCGGGACGTTCTCCTCACGATGGACTTCATCTTCGACATTGGTCCCGCGCACCCGAAGGTGCACGTCCCTGTGAAGATGTCAACGCGCGAGCGGGTTGTCCAAGCGTGGGCACATCAGCGGATGCTTGAGGCGGCGTATGGGCCAGGCCAGTACCGCGGCGTCATGGTGCTGTTCTCGGAGACCAAGCTCGACTCACGCAACCTCGAAGTGGTCGAGATCTGCGTGCCCGACCAATGGCTCGCGTATCAGTCGCTCTTGGCGAGGATGGACAGGATCTACTACTTCGATGTGCCCGCGCCGTATCAGGCGCTGACGGATCGCTACCCGGACCTGATCGGGATCCGACAGTTCGCGGCGTTCTTCACGGAAATAGAGTTGGTTCTTCGGGGCTAGGTGTCTCGACCCGTGAGCGGACGCGCCGGTCGGGCGACAGTTGCAGTTTCTTGGTGACGCCCTTCCAGCGGCCCCGACCCTGCGGCTTCACGAAGACCAGGAAGTACGAGTGGTTCTTCCGGGCGTGGACCTGGTTCAGGATCCGACTCACCCCCGGCCTCCCCGGGCGGGTGAGGACGAACAGGTCCTCGATGACGAAGCCGTCCGTTTGCAACTGATTGATGATCTCGACGTGCGTCAGCCGTTGCTGGTTCGCGCACACCTCGTCCTGGCACTTGACGATGTAGACGCCGCCTCGCTTTAGGACGCGGGCTGCCTCTCTCGCCGCCGCGAAATAGAGTTCGAGCACAGCCTCGTGGTATTTGGAAGTAGAGGCCGCCTGGTTGTTGCGGTAGTAGCCCTCGAAGTTCTGGTGCCCAACGTGCGCGGTACCGCCGGGCGTGTGCATGTAGGGCGGGTCGAACACGACGCAGTCCACCGACTCGTCGGCATAGGGAAGCTCTCGACAGTCAACTCCCGTGGACAGGTCCGTAGCCAGAAGGTGGTATGCACCGTCTGGGATCTTTCGCCAAAACACGCCCTTTCCGTAGGTCACGTCGGCGACCACAGAACCTAAGGCGACGAACAGCGACATGATCTGGGGAAACAGGTCGTCGTTCGTGCCTAGGTGAGCGCTCAAAACGAGATCGTTCGTGGGCACGCCGCCTTGCCTCCGGGGCATGGTGGCAGTCATCGGATCGAGTAGGGGTTGGGGACTATCGGCATCATTCGGTAAGGCTACACGCGAGCAGCGGTCGCCGCCCTGCTAACCGGCAGATAAGCAGGAAGGGTCATGCTCGACTTGCCTCCGCGCCGGTCCCGGCGCCGCGATCCCGGTTTCCCCACCGGCCAGCCGCGCCGGGCCGACAAGGGTAGCTCAGCCCTCGCGAGCGACCTTCGGCTTGCGACGGACGTACTCGGCGTGTCGCGCTTCGGGGGACCGGGACGGCGTGTCATGGGACCGCTTCGGGATCGTAGTGACCCCCGTCGCCGTCCGTCAGGCTGTCACGACGCAGCGAACGAGCGGAGCGGGGGCCTGCGCCACGGTAGCCGGGCATACTTACCCGACAGTCACGCGGAAGCGTCGGTCCCTGCCATCGGCAATCGACTGCCTAGGGTCTCCGGTACTTGTCCGGCAAGTGTTCCAGCCTGCCCGTCCACGGCGGGTGCTTGTCGTGCGTCGCGCCGCCGGCGGGTGGCCAACACGTAGGGTGGGTCACGCTGGGACCGATCGTCTGCTTGACCGAGCCCTTGCCAGAGGTCTTCCGCTTCAGCTCGAAGCCCTCTCTGCCAAGATACGGTGAGACACCCCGGCTCCTCTAATTACTGAACGAGGGCGGGAACGGAGGTTCCCCGACATGGCGATCTCAGCCGCAAGCCTGATCTTCGAACGCTGGTGTCTCACCGGGCTTGACAGGTTCCGTACTCCCCGCCGGGCCCATTAGCGCATGATCCAAGCGCCAGCGCTAATCCAACAACAAAAAGCCACCCACGAGTCCCCATCCCGCGCCTCTTTGCCGGCTGGGTAGCAGTCTATGCCGCTGGAAGAAGCGATCGCCGATGCAAGGGGTAGCTTCGTCGTTGACTACCCAGCGGGCATCGCGCATGCCGGAGCCGGCGAGGGCGATGCCCGCCGGGAGGCCGCCGAGCACGTCGGCGGCGAAACGACGGGTGACCATAGCCCTGAGAGTCAGAGTCGGGCCAGTATCTCCGCTCTCTTCTCGTGATACTCAACCTCGTTAATCAGCTTTCTCTCGCGTAGGTCTTCTAGGTCTACCAGGGCCATACGGATACCCGCCCTATCGCTCTGGGGTGAGGCCGACGGCAGGGCGTCGGCGTCCGGGCTCGGGTCTGCTGCGTCGAAGCCGATCTCTCGTGCATACGGTGGGAGGCCGATTTCCGCCTGCCGGGCGAACGCGCCCATGTTGGCCCACGAGCCGATCAGCTGGACCAGTCCGTAGTAGAAGCCGGGCTCACCCTTTCGCGTTGCCCAACCGTCGCGGTTACCGATCATGAGTGTCCGCAGAGCACTTGGCTCAAAGGCCCACGTCACGCCCAGAGCGCCACCGGTGAAGGTGTGATTCGGAAAGTAGATGACGTGGCCGAAGCTGATGCCCATCAACGAGGAAGACCCCGTCTCCTCGACGTAGGACGTGGCAAAGAGAACGCGTTCCGGGGGGATCGCGGCAATCGTCTGACCTCGCGAGGTTCGAAGGACAAGATTCCCCTCGGCATAGGTCAGCGATGCATCGGTGGGACCTGGGAACTCTGGCACGCCACCCTGATATCGATAGCCGATTGTCTCAGCCATTTTCTTGACATGGATCCGCCCCGACTTCTCAGCGAAGAAGCGGCCGGACGCGGCCAAATAGGGAGCACCGTTGTAGTGTCCGTCGGGTCCCAAGACGGAATTGATCGCCATGGCAGCTATCAGTTCGCCAGCGAGAGGCTCTCGGTCGTCGATTTCCGCGATCTCATTGATCCGGTCGCGTGCCACGTCGGCGGGGACACTGGCTTGAATAAGCCAGCGCCGGAACTCGGATTGGGTGCGCGGCAGGGGATGTGGCACGGGAGGAGGCGGATCAGGAATGACTGGCACGTAGGCAGCCGGCCGCACCCACCCACAACGAGGGCATCCGTCAAGAAAACGGTGGACGTAGGATCCGCAACTGGGGCAGATCGTCTCTACCGCGTGGAGGTCCATTACGTCGATCTCGGTCACGACCCACTCCTGCGCCAGCCCGGCACATTATCCCGGATCCACCGAACATCCCCACCTGACGGCCCGAGTGGGCTTGCTGTTGGCTTCGCACCGCCAGCTTCTCAGTTCAGAAGGGCACCTGTTTGCGTGTCCCGGCAGCCGAATCAGCCCGGGCTATCGGTGGATCCGGGATAAGCGAGCGACGCTACGCTCCCGTCAGCCCCCGCTCTGCACCGCGTCGCGAGTGACAGCCGGGTCAGCGGGCATCGGGGGTCGGCCGCTTGGTTGATGCCCCCGGTGAGCACGCTTACTTACAACGGCCTGTGGCGTCCCACCCGAAACTAGCTGCCACTTTGGCAGTTTCGGGGCGTGGTGAGGCTCTAGCGGCCTTGTGGGGCATCCCTAGATGGGCATCCACCACTCCGCGCGCACCGGCAGCAAGTCCGTGCCTAACTCGACGTAATCCCAGATCGCCCTGAGCTGCGCGTTCACTGCATCTACCGGGGCGTCCCATGTGACGTGTGACGGGCGGAACAGGTATGAGTCCAAGACGGCAATCTCGACATCTATTGCATTGAGCTTGGCAGCCCGTTCCGCCTTGTTGAGCACGCCGCTGGCGAACGCCTCCTCGATCGAACCTCTCCGGCCTTCGAGTGCCGTCCGCTCGGACTCGCTCATCGCAACGTCGGACCCTGCGAGCCACCGAACCTTGCCGGGGGAGGGTAGCGCCGTGCTTTCCATTGGAAGGCGCGCAGCCTCGGCCATCATCCACGGCAGGAGCCGACCCTCGCCCACGATGTACGGCCGCGAATGGGCCAGGTTTTGGTGCGCCCGGCGACAGTAGTAGCGGACACGCCTTTTCGTAGACGACATGGAGGTAAGCGTATCGCCGCAGTGGCATCGTAGGAGACGAGCGAACAGGCGCGTGGACCTCGCTCGGACACCACGTGTGCCCTTCGCGGGCACCACGCGCTCACGTCGCACGATGCGCGATACGGACCTCGTTTCCCACGGACCGCCCGACCTGGTTGGGACGCCACGCGCCGTGAGGAGCTTCGCCGTTCCGAGGAAGCTCCCGACCTCCGAGAAGGCGTCCAGCACAGCCTGGACGGACTCGCCCGGCGCCTCGCCGTAGTTCTTCTGGCCTAGGCTCTCGCCTGGGTGCGCCTCTCGCCACGCGGCGATCGAACTCATCGTGCGCTCGACCTGTACCTCGGCTTGCCACTCGTCCACGGCCGACAAGATGTCGAGCAGCATGCGGCCGGTCGCGGTGCGGCCGTCAACGTTCTGTCCGTCGGCGAGGCGGATCGCCGTATCGTGCGCGGCGCATAGCTCGGCAAGTTCGCGTACGTCACGTGTGGAACGACCGAGGCGGGACAGGTTGTACGAGTAGACGGTTGACACCTGATCGGCCGCAATCATGGCCAGCAGGCGGCCGTACTCGGTTCGCAGGTGCCGCTTGGCACCGCGTCCAGACTTGCCCCAATCTTCGAGGATGACCAGATTGGCGGCATCGGCGCCGGCCAGCGCCCGTATGGCCGCATCCTGCGTGGCCCGGCTGACATCGCCGGGATTCGCAGTGTCAACCTTCGAGCGGCGGATGTAGGCGACTGGCTGGCGGCTCATGGTTGGTCGTTGCGAAGGCAGAACGGCACGGGTTGGCCCGGCTCCGGCATGAAGCACGGAGGGGGGTCAAA
>JBCLCL010000013.1:0-51530 GCA_038915815.1 Candidatus Limnocylindrales bacterium | reverse complement strand
TGCTGCTGCGGCGAGTACAGCCCTTCCGTCTGGAACGGCATGTAGACGGATCCGCCGTCGAGGATGCGGCGCCCCGCCTCCCAGTAAGCCGAGAAGTCATAGCCCCACTGGATCTCGCCGGACAGGGTCACGAACTGGTACGAGCGGACCAGCAGGAAGACGCTCACCAGAACGGCCAGACCGAGCCGCCGAACGCGAGGCTGGTAGAGGAGTCGGAGACCGAAGATTTGGGAAAGCGCCCCGGTTCGCATCGGCGTGAGTATGGACGCTGGCAGGCGCTCCCCCACCCCTCCACGGTACGGGGCGGACCGGTACGACCAGTCGGCTGGGCCATGGAGCCGGCCCGTTAGGATACGCGGCGTGAACCATCCGCCCGGAGCCTGGGGGAGACGCCGGTTCGGCACCTGGATCGGAATCACGCTCCTGGTGCTCTACGTGGTGATCGCCGGGGGCGGCGGAGCGACCGGCGTCCTGCTGGTCCAGTTCCGGGTGACCAGCCTGATCCTGCTCGCCCTCGTGGTCTCCGTCTGGCTCCTCGCCGCATGGCGTTCGCCACGGTGGCGACCGGCCAGCGCGATGTGGCCGGCGGTGGTGGCGATCATCGTGGCCTTCGCCGTCGCCTCGGTCCTGTCATGGAACCAGCGGCTGAGCCTGGAGTACCTGGCCTACGCCGTCCTGCTCCTGACCCTCTACCTCATCCTCGTCCGCCTGCTCGCCGATGCTGGCTTCAGGCCCAGGCTGCTCGCGCTGACGGGCCTCCTGTGCGGCACCATCGCCCTGCTCTACCTCGCCATCGTGCTGCGCCTTTGGATCGACTGGTGGGGCGTGGTCGGTCACATCACGACGCCGCCCCTCAGACCCGGCTACGAGGGCCTGTCGTACGCCAATCCCAGTGCCGTGGCCGCCATCGTGGTGCTGTTCCTCGCACCGACCATCGCCTGGTTCGCACGCCGCGGGCGCTCGGCCCTGATCGGCATGGCCGTCCTCGTCGGCCTGGTTGGCATCACCGTCGTCGTGACCGGTTCGAGGGGAGCGTGGCTGGCCCTCGGGCTGGCGATCACTGTCACGGGCGGCCTTGGACTCGTCCGACCCCAGACGCGCCGGATCGTCCGTGACCGCCTTGGGCGGACGCCACGTCTCGGCGTGGCCGCCGTCCTCGTCGCGGGGGCCTTGGTGGCAATCGCCTTCGGACCGGCGATCCTGAGGCGCGCCCTGGCCGGAGGCGACGCCCTGCGGGTCACCCTGAACCTGACCGCGCTCCGGATGTTCGCCGCGGACCCAATGACCGGCTCCGGCCCGGGCACCTGGGTCGTTCGGCGAGCGGCCTTCACGGAGCCGCAGGAGGTGGACTACTACATCCCGTACGCCCACAACTTCGTGTCGCAGGGGCTCGCGGAATTCGGGCTGCTCGGCGTCGCGGTGGCCGCGATCGTCCTGGTCGCGGTGCTCCGCCTGATCGTTCGGGCGTTCTCCAGCGTCGACCCGACCCGACGATCCATGGCCTGGGCGGCAATCTTCTCCCTGACCTACCTGGCCGGCCACCAACTGGTCGATTCCTACATGAGCCTGCCGGCGGTCCTGTTCGCGGCCATCCTTCCGGTTGCGTTCCTCGATGCCACGAGACCCGCCCCGCAGGTCTCGACGCCGCTACCGGATCGGTTCGACTGGCTGGCGTCGAGCCCGCGGGGCCTCGTCGTCATCGGGCTGGCGTGCGCCCTCGCGCTCGGGTCCATCGCACGGATCGAGTCGATCGCCCTGACGGCGACCGAGGCGGCGACCGCCGCCGACAACGACGACTGGGCGAAGGCCGCCGGCCTCGCGCAAGACGCCGCAGCGGCGGATCCCGATCTCCCGGCCAACGGTTTCGTCGCCGGGATCGCCACGGCCAGGGAGGACAGCCCGGCCGCTCGACAGGCGGCGCTGGACCTGCTCCGCCGATCGGCGGAGATGGACGACTACCCCCAGGCATGGCTCAACGTCGCCGCCCTCGAGCTGGCCGGCGGCGATGCGGAAGCGGCCAGGGCGGCGTTGACCCGGGCGATGCGGCTGGGCTGGCAACAGCCCGCCGTGTCGTTGCCGGCCGGCACGCTCTACCTTCAGCTCGGCGACCGCCTCGCAGCCCTGGATGCCTTCTCGCAGGCCCTCAACGGCGCACCGGAGCTGGCCGACGATCCGTTCTGGGAGACGGGTCCGGAGCTGGCCGATCTGCGCGACACGGTGGTCGAACGGGCGATCTCCACCAGCGCATCGCCGGCCATCACGATGGCCCTGCTCGCCGGCCGGACCGCGGATGCTCGCGCGCTCGCCGCCGCGTTACCCGCAAGCGAGCGTCTCATCGCGGTGCTGGCCGTCGAGGCCTGGGCGGGGGACGACTCGTCCCAGGCAGCGCTCGTCGAACTCGCCGAGGAACGACCGCTCGACACCCGGGCCGTCGTCTGGTCGGCGATCCTGGCCGAGCGCGACGGCGACATCGAGGCGCGGGATCGCTTCCGACTGTGGGCCGCGATCACCGGCGGCTCGCTCGGGAGCGCCATCGGCGAAGACGTCATCGTGACCGACAAGCCAAGGATCCGATCCCAGGTCCCCGGGTCCAATGCGAACTTCCAGGGGCTGTACACCTACCGTCGCTCGTATCCCTGGGACCTGCTCGTCCCGGGCCTGCCCAAGCTCACCAAGCAGTAGCTCGCCGCCGATTCAGGCTTCGGCGAGCGGGTGGCGCCAGCGAAGACCGGGGAATCGGCTGAAATCTCGATCGGTGGTGATCCATTCGCAGCCGGACTCGATCGCCAACGCTGCGAGGTACGCGTCTGCCACAAGGTTGCCTTTCGCGCCGGCGCCCAGGCACAGGCGCTCGAAGATCTCCCAGTGGCGTGCGCCCGGCGACACGATCACGGCGTTGGGCTGTGCGCGCAGCGCGTCCGCGAACTCGAGCGCTCGCTCGATCGGCACAGGCGGCGAGAAGACGCGAGGGTGCGTCGCCACCCGGACGAACCCGCTCAGAACGAGTTCCGAGACTCCGATCGGCTCGTCCGACCCGACCGCGGACGCCAACCACGTGCGGAAGCGCGCGTGGTCCGGGGCGCCCTCGTGGAACGCGTAAACGAGGACATTGACGTCGAGCAGGATCAGGGCGGGGTCCCGTCCATCTGCTCCAGCAGCGCTGCGCTGTCATCGAGGTCGACGCCGGGCATGAGCCGGCCGCCGCGAAACGTCGGGAGTTCGACGCTCTGTTCACCGCCGTTACGCACGCGGCGGGCGAGTGCTTCGCGCAGTGCGTCCTCGACGACCGCATTGAGGGTCCGCCCCGAGGTGGCTGCCCGCGCCTTTGCCGCAGCCAGCAGCTGATCGTCGATCTTGATCGTGGTTCGCATGCATCAAAGCATGCTGCCCCAACATCAAGATGTCAACGGCCTGTCTTTGCTGTGTCTGTCTTTGCTGGCACGTGTCGACGGATTTCCTTACGTTCGAGTAAAGAACGCCGGTGAGCCGGGTGATCCTGTGCAGCATCAATGTCGTGACAGATGAGCGCGGCGCCGGCCGAGTTCTGTCCAGACGCGGCGGCCACCGAGCGTGGCTGTGTCCCGAATGATGCGCTCCAGCATCACCCTCCCGGCGGACGGATCCGTTGTGAGAGCGTGACGGTGCTCACGGCTGTGCTAGGTGAGGCCGTCGCACGCAAGAGCCGCATCCTGATGGACGGTGACCGCCGCCGAATCGGCGGCGGCACGAGCCTGGTGGACCGCGTGACACACGCGCTCGCGGCGCGTCACGGGATCGAGCGCACGTTCGCGTTCGACGCGAGTCTCGCCGGTGCAGGTCTCGCGCCGGTGGCGACGGAATCCTGACGGCGGGCGGGGCTCAGAGGCCGGCATAGAGGCGCTCCAGGTCGACGAGCACCACGTCGGAACGGCGGGTCGCCTCATCCTGCAGGTCTGCGGTGAAGCCGCCGGCCGCGAAGATCGCAAGGCGAGTCCGTTCCACGCGCGCCCGACCCGCGAGCAGTTCCCTCGCCCGCTGGAGTCGGTGCAGATCCGCCATGCCTCGCGGATCCGGCCCGCTCCTGGCCTCGCCGATCAGGAGGAGCGTCGGGTTCAGGTCAGCCTCGTCGTGGTACCGGGCCTCGAGCGCGACCACATCGATCTCTACCCGGGAGCGACCCACACTGTCGTTGACCACGGTGGAACCGACGCGGGCCGCGGTTCCGCCCAGCGTGTCCGCGGATGCGTAGCGTGAGGTCCAGGCTCGCGCGATCGCCTCGAAGGCCGGTCCTGCGACCCCGGACTCGAAGCGCGCCGCGGCGTCCGACCACGCCGCATGCGTCTGGCGCGATTCGAAGCGATGGAGGTCCGGGCGGATGACGGCGTGCTGGAAGCGAAGCATGGCGTCCGTGATCCGCAGCGTGGGCCGGCGCGACCGGAAGACGTCGTCTGCCCGCTCGATGAAGCGCGCCCGTTCGAGGCCGTTGATGACGTGGGTGACCGACGTCTCCGGCCGCCCGAGTGCCCCGGCCACCGCGCCGGATGTCGTCCGGCCCGCAGCGATCGCCGCGAGGGCCGACTGGTAGATCGCGCGGTCCGTGAGGGCCGGCTCCTCGGCCAGCAGGTAGTCCGTCTCACGGAACATCGCGTGCGACGGATTGAGGACCCCGCGCGCCAGCCAGGCCGGGAAGTCGGCGACCGAGGTGGGCGGACCCATCTCGAGAAGGTCCCGGTAGCCGGGTGTGCCGCCGACGACACAGAACAGGAGGAACGCGAGCCGCGGATCTCCCTGAACCCCCCAGAAGGCTGCCGCCTCCCGGTAGTCGAAGGGGTCGACGACAAGATCCAGGACCGCACGCCCCCGAAGGGCCCGTTGACCGGAGAGCAGTCCCGCCATCACCGACATCGCCGAGCCGCACAGGATCAGTCGCAAGGGCGGCTGCCTCCCCAGCCGCGAGGCGTCATAGGCGAGCTGGATCGCGGACGCGATGTCGGGCGACTTCGCGAGCAGGTAGGGGTATTCATCGATCACCACGAGGCGCGGAGACGGGGTTGCCGGAGACGGGGTTGCCGGCTCCGCCAGGGTCCGCAGGAGGGCGGACCAATCCGCGAAGGTGAGGGAGCCGCCCGGCAGGCCTCGGTCCGCTGCCATCGCCGCCCCGAGCCGCTCGAGGGCCGGGGCTCGCTCTTCCTCGAGGGCCTGATGGTAGAAGCCGCCGACCTGGCGAGCGACCTCATCGAGGATGAAGCTCTTCCCCTGGCGGCGACGCCCGGAGACCACCCCGATCCGGAATGACGTGGTCGGTTCGGTGGCGAAGCGGACAAGGTCGTCCCATTCCGTCACGCGGTCGAAGAGTGCCGCAGGTCGCTCAATGGCCATGGCCGAGATATACGACCAGAGTGCTAAGAAGTCAAGTCGTATCTATGCGGGTTGAACCTGCGAGGCCGACGCTCGCGCTACGGCCGACCCGTGCCCGGCAGGACCGTGATCGTACCCTCGGCGGCGACGACGCCGAAGTCTCGGAGGTCGAACGTCAGGACGCGACCGCCGTTCCGCTCAGCGCAGGCGATGACTGCGGCGTCGACGAACCCGAGCGAGAGGTCGGCGTATCGCTGGACCAGGTGGCGTGCGCGTCCGAGATCGGTCTCGCCGCAGTCGAGCGTGTACGCCCCGGACTCGAGGTCGGCCAGGAGGAGGTCGAGCGCCGCGAGTCCGAGTCGCTCCTCGACCAGGAACGCGATCTCGCCGAGGGTCGCGGCCGGCACCAGATAGGGTCCCGGATCGCTGTCGAGCAGCTCCACCGCCGCGGAGTGCACGGGGTCGCGCCGGTTGAGCAATGCGAACAGCGCCGACGTATCGAGCGTGATCACCGGCCGTGCCAGCGTTCTCGCAGCCACACCTCGGTGTCTCGAGCCTCGAGCGTCTCGTCCTCACCGGCGCCGATCGACCGCGGCCGATCGGCGCGAAGCTCGCGAAGATAGGCATCGAGTGCCGAGCGGATCACGTCCGCCTGCGGCCGGCCGCTGCTCCGGGCTGCCTGACGCAGGCGGCGGTGGAGATCCCCGGGCAGATAGAGCGTTGTCTTGTCCATCGGCTGAGCGTATCGCCACATATGGTATGTGGCAAGCGTTCAGGTGGTGGCTGGACCGGCTCGAGTGGAGCTGGTCGCCGAGAAGCTGCGCACCCCCGTCCAACGGCACTCAGCCCGTGCCAGTGCCCCGCGGGGACCCCCCAGGCCGTGCCCCTCCCCCCAGCGGCGGCCGACTCTGCCCGGAGCATCAGTTTCGGCAGTAGCCGAGCCACAAGCCGCCGGTTCCGCTGCCCGCGAGCCGCCGCGAGCGGCCCTGGCCCACCGTACCGAGGCACCTTGCTGCCCCCAGCATCACCACCGCCCCAAACCCTCGATACGGACCGGTTCGGCGACCGGTTCGGGCCCCCGCGCCGGCACGCCCAGCCACGTACGCCGGCAGGCAATGCGAGAAGTGATGCTGGCGGCATCACGAGCGACCGCATGGCCACCGGCGTCACGGCCGGATCCACCGAACCTCGCCGCCTGACGGCTCGGGAAGGGCCAAGCGTGGTGGCTGGACCGGCTCGTCGTCTCCCAACCACCTCCACCTTCGACTCGTGACGTCTCGTGTGCGTCAGACGTAGTCGCCGAGGTAGCAGACACGAATGCGCGACTCGATCTGTGCGAGCCGCCGCTGCCACGCCTCGTCGCCAGTGACCAGCCAGGACGCGCCGGCGACCAGGCCGGTCCCGACGATCAAGGCATCGGGCGGCTTGAAGTTGTGGCGGGCCCGGATCGACGCCGCCTCTCGAGCGACCGTCACGTCAGTCGGCAGCACAACAAGATTCGGCCAGTGCGCAAAGAACTCGAGCGCGGTCTGGTGACCGGGTGGAACACGGCGCATCGGGCGCACCAATGATTCCATGATCGAGATCGGCGAGACGACACAAGGATTGCGTCCGGGGCGCACGAGGTCTTCGATGACGACGCGGGCCGCTTCCGACCAGCGATCACCCCCCTCGAGGTACGAGATCAGAACGGTGGTATCCAGCAGCAGGCGGTCACCTTGTGGGACCGCCTGCTCGAGCGCGCTGCGGAGCGGCGCTGTCATTCACTCACCCCACGCTTCGTGCTCGCCCCGAACGTGGGCGAGGATCTGCTCGTGGGTCCCATAGGTCCCGGCGAGCGCACCGAAGTAGCTCTCCCGGAGGCGTCGCACGATCGCCGTCCCTGGATCTTCGGGACGCACCTCAACCACGAGCCGGTCTCCAGGCTCAGCCTCGAGCGCCCGCGCCACCTGGGCGGGCAGCGTCATCTGGTTCTTTGTGCGGAGCGGAACTTCGATCTCGATCCGGCGCCCCGGGACGACGGTCATCAGCTATACCTCGAGTGTCGTGGTGGGACAACCGCTGTAAAGACGTACGATGTTGTCACAAGTGGGAGTGTATCAGGATATCTCACCCTTGTGTGCCGATCGCCAGGGATCAAGGTGTGCCTCCCAGCGCGTGAGCCGCGCCCGGGCCGCACCTTCGGGTCGCGCGTGTGATCCGGTCGTGCCAGTCGATTGCCATGAACGCATCGTCCGCCCGATATCCGTGGCCACAAGCGGGAGCGCCCGCTACCCGGGTCCGTATCGCTCACAGCAATAGTTGCTGGACAAGCCGTGTCATAACGGGCGGAACGAGACCCCAGCTGGCGGGTGGCCGCGGCGGTCCACGCTCGATGGGGCGGTGATCACGAGCGATCGGCGGTCGGCGTCGACGCCTGTGACGGTTCTTCCCCTGGATCTACTACTGCCAGCGATATTCGCCGCCGGAGCGGTCATCCGCGCCGCCGGAGCGGCGATGGATCTCACGCGCCTCGCCGGTGCGTCAGACGTAGTCGCCGAGGTAGCAGACACGAATGCGCGACTCGATCTGTGCGAGCCGCCGCTGCCACGCCTCGTCGCCAGTGACCAGCCAGGACGGTCGTTGCGCATCCGCCGCGGCCGGGCGGCCGTCACGGCGTCAGGCGCGGAGCTGCTCGAATCCGGCCGCCGCAAAGTCTTCGTCGAAGGCGAGTGCCCTGGTGACCCTGAGCGACCGCATCAACGCGAAGCTGGTGGCGTCCACAAACGAATAGGCACGCTCGTCATGTCGGCGAAGCCAGCCCAGAGCCTGCTCCTCGATCTCCTCGGTCACGAAGACCAGTCCGACGCGACGAGTTCGTTGGAGACTGTCGAGGAAGGCCAGGGCCGTCGGGTGTCCATATCGACGGCGGATGAATGTCCATGTCTCCCCGCGAATCTGCGTTGAGGTGACCAGAGGTTCGGCCCCGTGCCGCCGCAAGAGCTGGACCGCATCATCGTGTCGCGCATCGCGCGCTGCCGTCACGGCGATCCAGAAGGACGTGTCGACGAAGATCACCGGCCGTGCTGAGGCGCGTAGACGATGTCATCGATGCGAGTGGAGTCATCCGCGGCCCCTTCGACTTGTCCGACGAGATCCCAGAGCGGGTCCATCTCGATCGGTCCCAGCGGCCGCAGACGCTCCCGCACATATCGCCGAATCAAGGCCGCCTTTGAGGAGCCCTCGTCACGAGCCTGGTGCTCGAGCAACTCATCGAGGTCTTCGTCGATCATGATCTGCAGGCGCTTCATGCCTGGAGCATACATCATGGCTACGACGTTGACGTAACCACCCAAGCGGGATCGTGGGATCATTCGGCCGGCCGCAAGCCTGGCCACGCGGCCCACCCTGCTGAGGCGAGATCGGTGGAGACCCTTGACAGGGCGTCAGTCGCCTCCGTGATCGCCTCCTCGGCCTCGTCCCAGGTGGGCCTCTCGATCAGGTTCATCGGGTTCGACATGCCGGCCACGTCACGCTGCTCGACCGCATACACGGTAAGACCGCCAACGTTCAGTTCCCTCATCGTCGCTCCGGCGGGCACGAGACCCGCGAGCAGACCGAGGTCATGCCTGGGTGGGAAGTCAACTGCGTGCCATACGAGCAGCGCCTTGACGCCCTTCTCGACCGCCTGCTCCGCATGAAACGCAGACGCGAAGGGCGCGGTGCCCTCGTCGCGGTGAGCGGCCAGCGAGCGTGCGCTGGCGAGGTCCGCGCAGGCGTCCGTGAGCCACGCCCCCACGGCTCGACGGCGCACCTCCTCAGGCGAGGGCTGCTGGAGACCCATAGAGGAAGACTCCTTCTCGCGAGACCGCACCGGCGATCGAGCCCGGGAGATCCCGCTCGGCCGCAAGGATCGAAGGGGTTACCACCACGATGTCGACCGCGACCGACCGATCAGCCACCGCCGCGAGACTCTCGTAGCCGCGCATCGCGAGACGACGTCGCGCGACCCCATCCGGCGCGAGAATCGCCAGGTCGAAGTCAGAGTCGGCCCGGAAGTCGCCGCGGGCGCGCGACCCGAACAGGATCACTCCATCAGGCTGGATGGACGTCACGATGGCCTGCACGACCCGCCTGAGCTCTGAGGCGATGGGCTCGCCCGGGGGCGTGCTTGCCGTAGCGTTCATGGGTGGCCCATCTCCTGGGTCCGTCGCCGCGTCCTTCGGAAGCAGGCCGCTGTTCTGCTCGAATCTGAGGAGCGCCTGCGCACGGATCTTGTACCGTCCGCCGGGGGTCGGCTGAACGGATAGAAGCTGGCCCGCAGCGATCCAGTTGCGAACCGTCTGGGTCGTGACCTCGAACCGCGCCGCCACCTCTGAGACCGAGTAGAACTGCTTCATGCCGTCCCTCCGCGGTCAGCATCTACCCGCTTGGCATACTTTGTCAAGTTGTGTTTCTTTGCAGATGCATGACGTCGCCGACCTCGAGCGGTCATCGCAGCAGATGCGCGGCGTGACCGGGAAGACGTCGGCTGTCGCCGTCTCGCGCACGGAGTTTGGAAACATCGCGCGAGAGATCGTCAGAGTCTCGCCGCACGAAATCCTCGAGGCGACCAGCGGAAGATCGATAAAGTAGGTCTTGCATCGCTGCGACGCAAGACCTATATTGCGCCAATGACGACCGCCGCCATTCGCCGTCAATCCGCCCTCGACGCGATCGCCCGAGTGGCTGCCGGCGCACGTGCCGCCGATGTCGAGGATGAGACCGTCGACTTCAAGGAAGAGGCCGGAACGGTGCTCCCCAGAAGGGCCAGAACCTCCATCGACTCCCGACACGCACCCGCGGCTGAGAGTCTCGCCATCGAGGTGGCCTGTCTTGCGAACTCGCGCGCTGGTGGCATCCTCGTCGTCGGCGTGGATGACCAGGGCTCTGGCCCCACCACGCTTGTCGGCACGTTCCTTGACCTCGGCTGGCTGCGCGAGCGGATCTGGTCGCTGACGTCGCCGCACTACTCGGTGGACGAGATCGAGGAGATCACATCGTTCGGTCCGCGCCTCTACCTCATCAATGTCCCGCCGGCGCTCGAGGAGATCCGAGCGGGCGGCAAGTTGCGCATGCGCCGCGGCACCGACTGCGTCGAGGTTTCAGGCGATGACGCGCGACGACTGCTCGAGGATCGTCGCGGCTTCGACTGGACCGCCGAGCCGAGTGGCGTCCGACTGTCGGCCGCCGACCCGGTAGCGCTCAGGTCGGCCAGGAGGCGGTACCAGGAACGGCGCGGGGCCGCCCCTGACAGCGACCGGGAACTGGCGAGCCGCATGGGTGTCCTGCTCGACGACAGCGACGACCCCGAGCTCAATCGGGCCGGAGCGCTCCTCCTGGCCGCATTCGAGCCGCAAGTGAGCCAGCTCCAGCTCCTCATCACCGACGCAGAGGGGCTGCCGTCGCGCCAGCATCTCCTGCGAGCGGCCCCCATCCTGCCCGTTCTTGACGAGGCGCTCGCGCTCCTCGACACGGTGGCCTTCCCGGAGAGCCAACCGGTCATCGTGAGCGGGACGCGTCGAGAGCTGAGGCCAGTGCCGGACGCGGCGTATCGGGAGGCGCTCGTCAACGCGATCATGCATCGCGACTACCAGCTTGATCGCCTGACGATCGTCGCGATCGCGACGGGATCACCGAGCAGCGCCTTCAAGGTCCGGTCTCCGGGCGGCCTGCCGGCGAACGTTTCCATTGGCCGTCTTCTCGCGACGCCGTCCCGCCCGCGAAACGAGTCGCTCGCCCGCGCCCTTCGCACGCTCGGCGTCGCGGAACGGGAAGGCGTGGGTATCACCACGATGTACCGCACCATGCTCCGAGACGGGCATCCGCCACCCGAGATCATCGAGGATGCGGGCGACATCGTCGTCCGCCTGGCGGGAGGCCGTCCCGACGTGGGCCTGCGGGCCTTCTTCGACGAGATGGAGTCGCGCGACGAACGACTCGGTCGCGATGCGGCCGCGGTCATCGCGGTCCGCGAACTCCTGCGGTCGACCCCTCTTCGGCCCGAGGAACTGGCTGTCGCCGCTCAGCGGACAGTCGGCGGCGCGCTGGAGACACTGGCGGCACTCGAGCAGGTCGGTGTGCTCGAGCGCCTTCTCAATCGCAGCCGCTCGTTCCGTCTGACTCACGCGGCCCGGGCACAACTCGGCCCGAGAGTGGACTACCGCCGCTCGACCCTGGATGAGCACTGGGCTCTCGTACGAGCCTTTCTCGACGAGGACCGCGAGATCAGCCGTGACGACGCCATGAGGCTGCTCGGCGTGACCCCGGACCGGGCCAGCCGGATTCTCGGCCAACTCTTGCGAGGCGGTCGCCTTGCTCTCGCCGGGCCGCGCCGCGGTCGAGCGGTGCGGTATCGCCTCGGCGCGGAGTGACGAATCGTCCAACGGGACGACGTACTCCCGGATCGGCCGAAGTCCGGGTCGTGGCGGGCCTCCACCTGCCACAGCCCGGTGATCCCGGGCCGCACGGTCGCTCAGCCGACGATGGCCGCGCAGCGACGCGCGCGCTCGGCCACGAGATCGACGAGGTTCGCTGGTGTCGGGCGGCCAAGCGCGACGACCTCGGCAGCCGCGGCCGCGTCGGCGAACGCCGCCGGGGCGACGGCCGCAAGCTCACGCACGCGCGTGACGAGCCGGTCGGCGTCGATTCCCAGCTCCTGCGCCGCTCGTGGCCAGGTATTGCGCTGCGGATGGACGGCGTATTCGTCGCCGATCTTCATCGCGAGGCGGAGCTTCTTCTCGTGGGTCCCGTACGGCAGCGCGGACGCGATGTCGTAGAGCGGCGCGAGCCGGACCTCGAGGCCCGACAGCAGCAGCGAGTAGTTCTTGGCGTGCGCGTCGGTGCCGGCGATCAGCCAGTTCCAGATCAGCGCGTCGCCGAAACGTGCGACTGCGTCAACGGCAGCCGCAGGAGGCATGGACAGCCGGAAGAGCGCGGCGATCGCTCCGGGCGTCGGACCACCCTGGTTCTGGTACCTGGCGCCCGGCGGGATGCCGAGTGCCTGGCAGAGGTCCTCCTGGTGGATGCGCACGACCTCCTCGCCGATGACGCGGCGGTCGTAGCGCTCGACGACCACGGCGGTCTGGTCCTCGAAGGTCGCGATCCATGATCGCGCCGCGAGCAGACCGGCCCGCCGGGCCGCCTCGAGACAGAGGTGCTCGTTGAGGTCGTGGTCGTCGAGGCCGACGACGGCCGGCTTCAGGATGTGCGTCGTCGCCATCGCGCCCGACGGCAGACCCCAGCGACCGTCGCGGTACAGCAGGGCCGTCTTGGTCTGCGCGCCGGCGAGACTGAACTGTCCGCTGAAGGTCCGCCCGAGCCAGGCGGTCGCGTCGCGTCTGAGGTCCCGCAATCGTCCGGCAACCTCGGCGTCGCTGAGCCAGTCGACCGTGCCCGGCCGCGCGAGCACACGTTCGAGGTCGTCCGCGTGACAGAACGCAACCGCGCCCGCGCAGTCCTGGCCGATGGGCGTGCCGAGGAGCGCGAATGGGGAGGACGCGGTGACCTGGTAGTGGCGGGCCCACCGGTCGAGGACTGTTGCGTTGTCGGGCAACAGGCCCCAGAGGTAGTTCGCGACGGGCTGCCGCCGGCGGCGGTCGTCGGTGTGCACGCGGACGGCGACGGGCATCGACAGCGACAGCGGTGTCGGGTCCACCCGCTCGCGGTATGCCTCGTCGTACTCGAGGCGGAGGCGAGCATTCGGGAGCCGCGTCAGCGTACCGGCGACGCTGCCGCCGATGACGAAGACGAGCTCGTCAGCCACGTCGGTGCTCATCGAGCAGCGCATCGAGGTCGATCGCCGACGGGACCGCGTCTCGCGCGCCCTCCGTCGCGAAGTCGAGGCGCAGGTCGAGCGCGTCGAGCACGCGCAGGACGTGGCCGAACTCCGCCGTCGGCTTGCCGGCCTCGAATTCGTAGACCCACTTCCGGGATACGCCGGCACGCCGTGCGAGCTGGTCCTGGCTGAGATCGAGCTCGAGCCTGCGCCCGCGGACGGCTGCTGCGGCAGCGGCGATGGATCTCACGTGCATCTCGTGTCCCTGCGTTCCCGGTGAGCGTCAGTTGCTACCGTCCGGGGGCAACCATAGGTCTGCCACCGTTCGGTGTCAACCTCGTGTACTCGTCCAGTACGTCCGTCACCGACCGATGCCGACGGAGGCCAGATATTCGGCTGGCCTGCGTTGATGCGTGTCAATGGCCGCAAAGATCGCAAGGCGAGTCCGTTCCACACACGCCCGACCCGCTGAGCCGGGTGATCCTGGGCAGCATCAACGTTGTGACAGATGAGCGTGGCGACCCCCGAGTTCTGTCCAGACTCGGGGGTCGCCGAGCGTGGCTGTCTCCGCAGTGATCCGCTCCAGCATCACGCTACCGGCGGACGGGTGGAGTCTGGGCGGGCGGTGTCGCCCCGGCGGGCCACGGCGGACCACGGCGGACCACGGCGATGCGTCAGACGTGGTCCCCGAGGTAGCGCGCGAACTGGGCGTGTCCAATCAGACCGTGCGGAACGTCGCAATGTGGATCACATCAGGTCAGGCCCGTAGGAGGAATTACGCGCCGTCGTACCATTGACACAGCGTACGATCAACGCTACTGTGGTGCGACCGCATGGAGACATCGTGATGACACCGACGATCGCGGCCGAAGCGCGCCTTCGCGCGAAGAACCAGCTCACCGTGCCCGAGGAGATCGTCGAGGTCCTGGAGGCGCGGCAGAACGACCTGCTCGTCTTCGAGGCCAACGCCCACGAGCCGGGCACGGCTATCGTCAGGGTCGTGCCCCGCACCTTCGCCGGCACCCTGACTGGCGTCTTCGGGACGACCGAGGACGTCAAAGCGTTCCTGCGCGAGGAGCACGCCGGCTGGGAAGATCGCTGAATGGTCAGGTCACCCGTGAGCAGCCTCTCGAAGCTCGAGTCTGCGATCCCGGCAGGCGAGCGGATCCTGCTTGACACGACCTGTCTCGCGGCATACCTCGACGCGTCCGAGACCACCCACCCGGTCGCTCGTTACGTGATCGACGAGTTTGTCGCCAGCGGCAGGAATCACGCGGTGGTCTCGATGATCACCGTCATGGAGATCCTGGTCCGTCCGCTGCGAGCCTTGCCGCCCAGTCACCACACGGTCCTCTCCTTCATCCGGCATCACGCGAACCTGGAGGCCGTTCCGCTCGACCTCCAGATGGCCCAGGAGGCGGCATCCTTGCGGGCCGAGCACAGGTTCGCCCCACCGGACGCGCTCATCATCGGCACCGGGCTCGCCTGCCAGGTGGGGCACCTCATCACGAACGACGGCGACTGGGGCAAGAAGCTCCAATCGATCCATGGGCGGATCCAGGTCGTCACGATCGGGGACTTCCTTCCCCTCCCGTAGACGCTCTCGGCGCGGCCTCGCGCCGGTCACGACGGGATCCTGACGGCGGGCGGGGCTCAGAGGCCGGCATAGAGGCGCTCCAGGTCGACGAGCACCACGTCGGAACGGCGGGTCGCCTCATCCTGGAGGTCTGCGGTGAAGCCGCCGGCCGCGAAGATCGCAAGGCGAGTCCGCTCCACGCGTGCCCGACCCGCGAGCAGTTCCCTCGCCCGCTCGAGCCGAGCTTGCGGCAGCTTGGTCTTGATGCACGTCGGATGCATCACGAGGATGTCTCGGCCGGCGGAGTACGGGTCGCACGATGATGCACGTCGGATGCATCAACGACCAAGGCGGCATATGCATGACGGCGCCCAACCAGCCATAGCCCCTCGGTACACATAGCCCCTCGGTACCATTGCCCGAACGCATCACTCCGCGTAGGCTGCCTCCGCAATGATCCGACGAAATGCCGCCGGCTTCCGCGCGCTCCTCGTGTCCGCAGACGCTCTCCTGGCGATCGCCCTGCTGCTCGGCCTCTCCCTGTGGCGCTTCGGCGCGGACTGGGCGGTCTGGTGGCGCCAGATCGTGCCGGTGCCGGAAGGGCTGCTTGTGATCTACGCCGCCGGATGGGTGATCGCCCTGGCCATGAACGGCCTCTACCGCCCGCGGGCGCGCTGGTCCATCCTCCGGGAGGCGGCGGATGTCCTGCGGGCCACGATCATGCTGGCGCTGGTCACCCTGAGCGTCCTGTTCATCTTCAAGATGCCGGACGTCAGCCGCCTCTTCCTGCTCGTCCTGTTCCCGACGCAGGCGGTTGCCACTGTTGCCGGCCGGATCGTCCTGCGCCTGGCGATGGAGCAGCTCCGGCGCCGGGGCAAGAACCTGCGCTTCGTGCTGGTCCTCGGCGCCGGGCCTCGCGGCCAGGCCTTCGCCGCGAAGCTGGAGGCACATCGCGAGCTCGGCTTGCGGGTCGTGGGGTTCCTGGACGACTCGCCAGCCTTCGACCTGCCCGCCGACTGGAAGTACATCGGCAAGCTGGATCGCCTGGAGGAAGCCCTCCACTCGAGGATCGTCGACGAGGTCGCGATCTGCCTGCCGTTCTCGCAGTGGACGCTGATCGACACGATCACCCGGCTGTGCGAGGAGGAGGGCAAGATCGTCCGCATCCCGATGGACGTGCTGGATCGAGCGATCTCGGTCGGCAAGGTCGAGGAACTCGACGGGACGCCCGTCTTCTCACTGGTCTCCGGCCCGGACCGCACCCTCGCGCTCGCCGCCAAGCGGCTGCTCGACGTCGCGGCGTCCGCGATCGGGCTCGTCGTGCTGAGCCCGCTGCTGCTCGCCATCGGCGTCGCGATCGTCCTCGACGACGGACGGCCGATCCTCTTCCGGCAGGACCGGATCGGCCTCCACGGGCGACCGTTCCGGGTCTTGAAGTTCCGCTCGATGAGCCGCGACGCCGAGGCACAACTGACCGAGCTCCAGCACCGGAACGAGATCCAGGGCCGGGCCTTCAAGATCACCGACGACCCGCGGGTGACCCGCGTCGGCCGCTTCCTCCGCCGAACCAGCCTGGACGAGCTGCCCCAGCTCATCAACGTTCTCCGCGGTCAGATGAGCCTGGTCGGTCCCCGTCCGCCCCTCCCGGGTGAGGTGGATGGCTACGACCTGTGGCACCGCCGGCGCCTGTCGATGAAGCCCGGCATCACGGGCCTCTGGCAGGTGCGCGCTCGTCGCGAACCCGAATTCGACCGCTGGGTCGCCGCAGACCTCGAGTACATCGACCGCTGGTCGCTCTGGCTGGACATCAAGATCCTGGCGCGTACGATCCCTGCCGCCCTCGAGGGTCGCTAGAGACAGGGAGGCGAGACAGCACCCAGGACCGAGCCTCTGCGGCCCAGGCAGAGCGGCAGCGGGCGACCCAACCACCGTATCGGGTTTACCCGCTGGCTAATGAATCGACGTATGACAGGACACTCGGCCGCCACGAGGAAAGTGCCGGGCGCCGGTCACCCACGCCAGGTCGCATGCCCGGGGGGTAAAGGCTGTGTAGATGGGTCCCGACGACGTGGCTGATCCGAAGATCAACCGCTGGGGCCGCCTCGAGACAAACGTCCACCCCGCACTGAGGATCGGCGGCGGCGGGTGACGCCGAGCCCGCCCGTCAGGGATCAGACTCGACAGGTGTCCAATGCTGTCCACCAGCACTCACGGATCAGCATGGGCCGGAGTGCAGCACCAGTCCGCTCCGCGGTGGAGCCTGACGCCTATACTCGCGGCGATGCGGCTGTTCCGGCGGATCGTCGACAGCAAGAATCCGAACTCGGTGGGCAACCGCCTCCGGGAGCGGCGATTCGCCCTCTTCCGAACCCTCCTAGAGGGAGTCCCACCACCCGTCAGGATCCTCGACGTAGGCGGCACGCCGACTTATTGGCAGCTCCGCGGCCGCGATCTGCCGGGGGCACCGTCGGTCGTCGTGCTGAACCTGCAGGCCCAGGCCACTGGCGACAGCCGGGTTCAGACGGTCGTCGGCAACGCGCTCGACATGCACGAGTTCGACGACGACTCATTTGACGTTGTCTTTTCGAACTCGGTCATCGAGCATGTCGAGACGTTTGAGAACCAGCGCTGCATGGCCGACGAGATCCGCCGGATTGGGCGGCGCTACTTCGTCCAGACGCCGGACAAGCGGTTCCCTTTGGAGCCGCACTTTCTCGTCCCCGGCTTCCAGTTCCTGCCGATCCAGGTGCGTGCCGAGCTGCTGCACCGGATGCCGCTCGGCTGGTACGCAAGGACGACCGACCGGGCATCGGCCGAGAGGGCCGTTCGACTGATCCGGCTGATGACCGAAAACGAGTTCCGGGCTGTCTTTCCAGAGGCCACAATCTACCGGGAGCGGGTCCTCGGCCTGACGAAGTCCTTGATCGCCTACGGAGGTTGGTAGGCCGACACCTGGGAGCGCCGCTCAGGGAACGGCGTCGGCGTGCCGCGACCGGACGACCCCCACGCCCGACCACGGAGCGGGCTCAACGCCGGCCTGTAATGGAGGATGCAGTGGGTCGGCAGCATGCCCGTACGGATCCGCTGCGTTCCTCCTTTTTTGGGTCGTGGCGGCCCGGCGATGGGACTGGCGTGATGGTCGCCCAAGGCAGCTCGCACAAGACAATCGGCCGGACCGCGATCCACGACAACGGGGTCGATGGTAGGGTTCCGCCGTGACTTGGCCTCGCCGTCCTGCCGACAACCGACTACCGGGGACTGTCGCGGACCGACCAGGTGACTGCAGCCCATTGACGCTGACACCCGCGTCATGAGCGATCGGACCGCTGGCCTGGTGTTGGGCTGGATGCCCGCGAGCCAACGATCGGCGACCCTCGCCTCGCGCTTGGGCTTCGAGCTCTGCCTCCTCGGGACCCGCGGGCACCGGCGTCCGCTGACGGCACCATTCCGCTACCTCTCGCTCGCGGTGCGGACCTGGTGGACGGTGTTGCGGCGGCGGCCGCGGGCCATGATCGTTGTCGCGCCACCGTTCGTCGCGCCGCTTATCGTCACGCCGCTTGCGGTCGCGCTCGGCATCCAGACGGCGGTCGACGTCCACACTGGCGCGCTCATCGATCGCCGTTGGAGCTGGTCGGTCCCGCTGCTCCGGTTGAGCTCTCGACTCGCCGGGACGGCGGTGGTGACCCTGCCCTCGCTGGCTCAGATGCTCGGCGGACACGGTTTCCGGACGCTGGTGATCCCTGATCCGCTGCCGGGCCTGACGGCCACGCTCCACCCGGTCGCAACGCGCGCCGGAGAGAGACAGGTTCCGCACGTGGTGGCGGTCTGCGGCTGGGGTGACGACGAGCCGCTGGATGAGCTCGTGGCCGCCGCGGCCGAGCGGCCCTGGAACCTGGTCTTGACCGGGCAGCCGAGGCGATCCATCGAGCTCCCGCACAATGTGACCGCCAGCGGCTTCCTCGACGACCAAACCTACGTGCGAACTCTCGCGTCCGCGGACCTGGTCATCGTCCTCACGAAGCGGGACCACACCCTCCTCTCGGGCGCTTGGGAGGCCATCGCTCTCGGCCAGCCGCTGATCGTGTCGGCCACGCCCGCACTCCGCGAGACCCTCGGGCCGGAGATCGCGGGGGTCGGGTCGACGCCGGCCGAGATCCGCCGCGCCATCGAGGACGCTCTCGGCGCCCCGGCAGAGACCCGGGCGCGAAGCGTGGCGGCTCGCGAGCGCTTCGGCCGCGACAATGATGCCGCGCTGGCCGATCTGCGAACGGCCCTGCTACCGCGCCCCTGATCGCGACGGCGCCGCCAGCACCCCACCGTTCACGTCCGACGCCTGACCAGCCGACGCTTCGTGCGGCGGGCGATCTTACGGCCAAGCGAGACCACGTCGGCCCGGATGGACTGCCGGGCGAGGATCGCCTCGAGATCCGGGTGCGAGGAGGAGCGTGCGTCGGGCTTCTTCCTGGCCCACGCCCAGTTGTCGTCGGTCACCCGATACGAATCGTAGTCGGGATGCTGGATGACGAGCAGCTCGTAGACCTTCCGGATCTGGGCAGTCGTCCGCTCCTCCTCGGGCAGCGCCCGGACCTCTGGCTGGTCGCGGCTCGGGCTGTCGATGAACCGCCAGTCGAAGTCGTCCAGGAGAAGCCAGCCGCCCGGACGGAGCAGCTTGTCAGCCAGGAAGAAGGCAAGGCCGTCGATCTCCCAGGTGTGAGCGCCGTCGATGTAGCAGAAGTCGAACGCAGGCTGACACACGCCCTCGACGGTCTGCCGCTCGACGAGCTTCATGAGCTCCCAGTTGTACGACCGCTCTGCGAACACCGGCTCGACATAGCGCTCCAACCCGGTGCGAGCGAGCAGCTCGTCGATCGTCGGTCGGCGTCGGCGGGCCGACTCGTTGTCGATGGTCACGATCCGCCCGCCTCCGGATTCCTCGAGCGCCGCGGCCATATAGCAGGCGGAGACGCCGTGGGCGAAGCCAAGCTCGAGGATATCGCGCTTGCCAGTCTCACGGAGGAAGTCATATATGGTGCGGCCGTAGCGCGGTGGCATGTGGAGAACCCCCTCGACCGCTTGAGCGACGTCCTCGAACCTCAACGTGACCTCCTGTGATTGAGTCCTTCGCGGACGGACGAGGGTCGAGGCGGCGGGCCGCCCATCCTAGCGACTCACCGGCGGTCCGTCCGGAGCTGCGGGCTCGAGCCGGGTTTGGGTGCCGTCGCTACGGGAGCGCCGACCAGGGCGAGGTCGATGGCTAGCCGAGCCCGATCGTGCAGCTCGGCCAGCGCCGCCTGCCGCTCTGGGCCTTCCGGTCGCGCCTCGCGTATCGCGAGCCGGATTCGGTCGCCGACCGAACCGGCCTCCAGGTCGACTGACGGAATCCCCGTCTCGGCGGCCAGCGCGGCGACCTTTGGCTCGTAGGCGAGCGCGACGACGGGTCGCCCCTCGAGTAAGGCAGCCGCGACGGCGTGATACCGCATCGCCACCACCACGTCGGATCGGGCTGCGGCGGCGCGGAGACCCTGCATCGTCATGGGTCCCGCCGGGAGGCGCAGTCCAGCAAGCGGCCCCAGCTGCGCCGCCACTGCCACCGCCTCGTCGCGGTCACGCGGCCAATGGAGGGCAACGAACTCGATCGTGCAGCCCATGTCAATGAGCGGTTGGAGCGCGGCGGCGACCTCCGCCCGGAAGCGATCCTGCCCGATCCCAGCCGGCTGTCCACGGAATGCCCACGGGCGTACGCTCACGAGGACGGTCGCAAGGGCCGGGCCGCCCGGGCTATCGTTGCGCCGATCGTCGGTCGACGGCGCGATTTGTGCCAGGGGGAGCGAGAAGACCGGGTCGGCACCGATTACAACCTGACGGACGCCCATGCGAGCGAAGGCCTTGGCAGAGCCGTCGTCGCGCACCGTGCGGATTTGCGCGAGGCGACCCGCCATCCCGAGCAGCCACCCTCCGACACGTCCGTAGATCGGACCGACGCCGACGGCGAGCAGCGTCACCTCTCGCCCGACCACTCGCCCCACCAGCGCGACCGCGAACAGTTCGGCGGCGATGCGCAGCCCCTCGTCCTTGAAGATGCCCCCACCGCCCAGGACGACGCGATCCGACGACAGTACGGCCCGCAGATAGGCCGGAAGCGAGCGGATCGAGACCCGGACCGCCCGGGGGTCGGTGGTGGGCGGGCCCCGCCATGTGTAGGCGACGATGTCGACGCCCAGACGTTCGGCGGACGCCTCGATGGCGCCACGGATGGCGTCGCCGCCGACGTTGTCGACCCCGTACCAGCCGACGAGGAAGATCCGTTGGGGCCGGCCCGGGCCACGCCTACCCGCCACCACGCCGGCGCTCCGGGTCCGGAGGGCCAGACAGACGAAGGCAACGGCCGCCCCGAGGCCAATCGCGATGCCGGCGCCGGATCCGCCGAAACGCGACGTCAGGACGAGGTGGCCGGCGATCGTGACGGTCGCGCCGAAGGCGAGGCAGAATGCCGGCGTCCAGGGACGGCCGATCCCGTACCACCATTGGCTCAGGACGGAGTAGAGGCCGATCACCGCGATGGCGGGCACCAGGGTCGCCAGCGGAGCGACTGCCCCTGCGAAGGTCGGCGGGAACAACAGCCCGATCAGCGACGGGCCCGCGAGCGCATAGGCGATCCATGCGACGACATCCACGAGGGCGACCGCGGGCAGGGCGAGGAGCAGGAGGCTCCGCCGGCGAGCGTCGCTGGCCGCCGCGGTGCGGGGCAAGAGGACGGTGGTGATGGCGAAGGGGACGAGGAGCATCGCAACGGCGAGCGAGCGGGCCGCGCCATAGTCGGCGAGGGCGTCCCCGGCGAGCGTCCGCACAAAGAAGACGTCGAAGCCCATCATCGCCCCGTAGGCCGTTCCGGATAGCAGGGCCGGGATCGCGAACGTCGTCAGCTGTCGGATGGCCACCCGGTCGGCCCGAATGCTGCGGATCGGGACGTGGTTCGGCTGGCGGCGTAACTCGAGCACCGCGATGGGGACCAGGTAGACCAGCGAATAGATCGCCATGGCCACGGTCAACGTCACGCCGCCGGTGGCGGCGACGAGCGCGAGCAGCGCCAGCTGCGCCACGTTGGCCGAGATTCGGTATGCCACCAGCGTGCCGAAGCGCTGGAGCCCGCGCAGGAGGGCGAAGTAGTAAGCGTCGAAGGCCAGGCCGACCACGACCAACCCGAGGAGGAGCGGCGGCGCGTCGGCCTGGATGGCCAGGACAGCTCCGAAGGCCAGGCTGCCGATGAGCAGTGGGATCCCGCCGACCATCGCCGACCCCAGCCAGCGGCCACGGTCGCCATCGTCCCGCTCCGTCGCGAGCGCCCGCGTGAGGGCTGTCGGAAAGCCTGCCAGCACGAGCTCTCCGGCGAAGAAGCCGGTGCTGATCAAGAAGATCGCAAGCGCGAAGTCCTGCCGACCGAGGACCTGGGCGAGGAGCACGGGATAGAGGAACCCCAGCGCTCGCGCGAAGAGGTTCCCGAAGAAGACGACCGCCGCCGGGCGCAGCATCCCTGCGATCGGCAACCGGTGACCTGCGTTCCACCCACCGATCGAGCCCGCCACAACGACGGATTGTAGCCCCGTGTCGCTACACTCGGTCGGTGAAGGTCGAAGGCAAACCACGTGCCGTTGTGCTCGTCGAGAATCTTCCGGTCCCCCTCGATCGGCGCACCTGGCAGGAAGCGAAGGCGCTTGCTCAGGACGGCTGGGACGTCACCGTGATCGGGCCACGGGGCGCCGGCGAGATGCGCCGGTTGCGCGACATGATCGATGGGATCGAAGTCCTGCGCTACCCCCAGCGAGCGGCCCGTGGCCTTGCCGGGTACGTCCTCGAGTACCTGCCGTCGATGGCGTTCACGGCGCTACTTCTCGTGGACACCCGTCGGCGGGGCCCGATCCGCGTCGTCCATGGCTGCAATCCGCCGGACCTCTTCTGGCTGTTCGGTCGCGCGGCCCGCGCCCGCGGCGCCCATTTCGTGTTCGACCAGCACGACGCGAACGTCGAACTGAGCGAGACGAAATGGGGCGATTCGCGCGGAATCGGGTGGATCCTGCTCCGGCTGACGACCTTCCTCGAGAGCCAATCCTACCGGACGGCATCGCTGGTCCTCGTGCCGAACGAGTCGTACCGGCAGCTCGCGACAGGCCGCGGCAGCGTGCCGGAGGAGCGGGTGGTAGTCGTCCGCAACGCACCCGACGTCGCCCGCTACCGATCGCTCGCAGCTGGCGTGGCGCCCGATCCGCGACGGGTGGGCTACGTGGGCGTGATGGGCTCCCAGGACGGGCTCGACCTGCTGCTCGACGCGTGGGCGCTCGTCATCGGTGAGCCGGACCTGGCCGGCGCGACACTCGACCTTGTCGGAGACGGCGAGGCGCGACCGGCGCTTGAGGCGCAGGCACGCCGGCTGGGGATCGACAGGTCCGTGCGCTTCCACGGCTATCTGCCACCGGACGTCTTCGTGCCGATCCTTGCCGGCTGCCTCGTCGGCATCAGCCCGGACCCGCCGACCGCCTTCAACGAGGTCTCGACGATGGTCAAGGTCGTGGACTACCTCGCCCTCGGGCGGCCCGTCGTCGCGTTTCCGCTAGCCGAGACTCGCCTGGTCGCGGACGACACCGGGATCTACGCGGATGAGCCGACGGCCGATGGGCTCGCCCGGGCGATCGCCAGCATCCTGCGCGACCCGGCCCGCGCCGCGTCAATGGCGGAACGCACCGCCGGCCGGATTGCTGCGCTTGAGCTCGATTGGGCACGATCGGCGGCGCGCCTTACGGCCGCATACCGTTCGCTCGCGCGCGACTGAGGAGGGCGCGCGTCGGTACCCCGCACGGCGTCGAGTAACCGCCGGACCCGAAACTGTTCTGCCGCGACGCGGGTGAACTGGCGGCTCACCTGCTGGGACCCCTCACGGAGCCCACCGTGCCGGCTTCCCATCGCCTTCGCGCCCGGGCCCGTGCACGAGCGGAGCGCCGCCATGCGCGGGGACACAGCCCTTGATCGATAGGAGCGCCTCCTTGAACAAGTCATTGGCGGACGTGAACGCTTTGTTAGACGATGATCTCCATCAGGCGGGGTAGACTTGGAACGAGCTCGTCGAAGGGTACGAAGTGAACCTGGGCTGGACGTGGTGGGCACGGAGTCGCCTCCGTTCCGCCCGCTGTCTTCCTCGGAGGACGAAGCCCTGGTCGAGCGCATCAATGCAGCGGCTCCTGATGTGCTGTGGGTCGGGCTCGGAGCGCCGAAACAGGAATACTGGGCTGCGGATCACGAATCGCGACTTAACGTCCCACTCATCCTTCCCGTGGGTGCGGCGTTCGACTTCTACAGTGGACGCATTCGGCGCGCACCGGATTGGATGCGACGTATCGGCCTGGAGTGGTTATTCCGCTTGGCAACGGAACCGCGTCGCTTGTGGCGGCGATATCTCATGACCAACGGTCAGTTCATGCTCCTCGTTCTCAAAGAGGAAGTTACCCGCCGCCGCCGCCCTCATTCCGGTCGGGAGTGACATTCTCAAGATCGGCGCGACCCAACACTCGCGAAGAGTTTCGCTGTCGTGGTGCCGCGCATATGGTGTAGGACATGCCGGGAGCTGCAGGGTCGCGGTGCCCGCCATTCGAACCGATGACCACGCGGTTGGTGCGGCCTGGAGAGTGAAGGAAGCGGACTGTCTTCAAGCCCCGACCGTGACGATCAGGGGCGATCTTGCCAGACGATCTGGGGCAGGATGCTGACGACCTGAGCGGCCAGGACATCTCTTCGATACGACGAGCCGTAACGCTCAAAGCTGTAGGCAGGAAGGTCCTGCGCCGATCCAAGGACGATGCGTCCGACGGTCGGGAGACCGCTGTCCCATGTCCCGAGAATGACCTGCCAGCCGCGGTACCGCTCGATCGAGGCCTCGTCGCCGAGCTGGGCCGCGACGAGCCGGCACCAACGGACGAGCACAGGGTCGAGCGGACGGCGGGCCGCGACCGCCTGAAGCTCAGCCCAGGCGGCGGTGTCTCCCCGCCAGGCCGGGATGAGGTACGCGTACAGCTCGGGCTCGGATCCGCCGAACCCCGAGATCTGTGCCTGGGCGCGATCGTACCGGCCAAGGATGAGGTCGATCTGGAGGATGGTGGCGGGCGCCGCTCGCTGGTCGACCGCCTGGAGAATCGCGGCCAGAGCTTCCGATGGCGCGGATGGCGACGACCAGAACGGGTCGTCAACCAGGGTCGGCGTCTGCACGACCGCGGTTGCATAGTTGTCGATCGCGGCCTGGTCGTCGCCGAGCTGTTGATGGAGCCACGCTGACGCCACCGCCACGGGTGTTCGCTGGAGCCCCAGTCGCTCGGCGCGAGCGAGGGCCTCACGAGCTCCGGGCATGTCACCGAGTTGCCAGCGCACGGCCGCGAGGTTCAGCCAGGCGTACGTGTAGTCGTCTGCCATGGCGCTGGTCGCCAACGCGGCCTCCGCCCGCGGGAAGTCGCCGGCGTTCGCGGCGCTGACGCCGAGTTCGAACTGGTAGATGTTGACGCCCGGATCCACATTGACGGCGTCGCCGATCAGCTGCGCGGCTTCGGGCCAGAGGCCGCCGTTCCCGAACGCCACCCCCTGTCGCGCGACGCTGGTCGCCGCTTCGATACGCCCGAGCCCAACCAGGATGGCGATGGTGAGGACGGCCGCGCCCAGCGGAACAGCGCGCCCTCGCATCGTCGAGCGGTGCTGCTCGTCGAGGGCCATGCCGCCCTGGCCTGGCGCTGCGGTGGCGTCGAGCCAGGCGATCGGCAGGGCGACCGCGAGGAGCAGGGCGGGGACGTTCACGAGCATGTCCGTGACCTGCTGAACCGCCAGGAGCACGGCGGCGAAAAGGGCCGCGTATGCGACTCGCCGCCGGATGGCGTCGTCGGATCGAATCGACCGCACCATGAGGACCCCCAGCGTCCCGGCGACGACGACGGCCGCCACCACGCCGACGAGGCCGAACTCGGCGAGGGTCTGGAGATAGAGGCTGTGGGCATGCGGAACGTAGAGATCGGGATCCGTCTGGAGGGTGTTCGACGAACGAAGCACCCCCCATGTACCCGGTCCCACGCCTGTCAGAGGCGACCCCTGGAACATCTGCAGGCTGGCCCGCGCAAATCCGGCGCGAAGTCCGCCATCCTCGACCGTCAACCGGCCGCTCAGGGATGCGAGCGCCCCCGCCGCCACAACGACTGGGATCCCGGCCACAACGGCAATGGCGCCCCGTCGAGACCGCGCCAACTCCCTGGCGTGCGCTCGTATTTCCGGCTGCGTCAGCAAGGCGACGCCGGCGGTGGCGACCAGACCAACGGCCGCGCCCAGCCATGCGCCCCGCGAACCCGTGATCAGGGTTGTCAGGGCAACGAGGAGGACAACGAACGCGGCAGCGACCCGCCCTGGGCGCCCGCGCAGCCTGTTGGCGGCAAGCGCGAATCCGCCCAGCATCAGGACGAGGGTCGCAAGCGGGTTCGGAGAGCCAAGGCTGAGTCCGAGGTAGGCCGGGCGAAGTGGCGGAATCGTGATCCGGCCCACGAGTCCAAACCAGTCGATCCACGCCTCGGTCACCTGCCACAGATAGAGACCGGAGACGACGACGCACAGGAGCAGCGCCAGGCGCCCGAAATGGACACGGATCTCGGGCCGTCGCATCAGCGCGACGAGAAGGAGATAGACCTCGGCCAGCAGGACCGCATAGCCGAACATCTCGACGCTGAGCCGGGGCACACGCGAGGTTGCTGAGGAGATCGCAAACGCAGCGAGGCAGGCGATGATCGCCGGGAGGAGCCGGCTCGAAGGCCGCCAATCGCGCCGGAAGACCGCGAGGACGAGCCATGGGATCAGGGCGATCGCGGCCATGGCGTCGTACACCAGGCGCAACGCCAGGGACTCGAACCAGCCGGCGACCACGATGGTGTAGGTCGCGCCGGTCGTGGTCGCGATGACGAGGACCAACCTCGCCACGCGATCAGGAATCCTCATCCTGTCACCCTGGAGGTCGCGAGACGTCCGCCGCCTGGATCACGCCGGATTCCAGCGATCGCCACCAGCGGAGCGAAGGCAATGGCCCACAAGGTCGGCATCGCCAGGACAACGCCCAGCGGCACGAGCCATCGCCGGTCGGTCAATCCGGCGAAGCCGACGATCAGCATCGCTACCACGAGTCGCGCGAGCAGTGGAATGGGGAGCGCGTCGCCCGGCAGCGGCAGCGCCATGCTGGCCGTCAGGAATCGAAGCCAGTCCTGCCAGGCCCCGACGCCCTGGATGACCATGGAGACGACGATGATCGCCGTGGTCGCACCGAGCGCGATCGCCAGCGATCGCCACTCACGTCGAACCGCGAACCAGACGAGCCCGACCCCGGGGGTCACTTTCGTCAGCAGGGCGAATGACCAGAGGGCCGGATACCGGAACCCGGCCACGATCATCGCGGCCAGCATGATGTTGACGTTGCCGTAGACGAGATCCAACCAGACCGGCGGGAAGACGATGAGCGCCAGCGTCCATCTGCCCCCGATGTACCAGAGGGCGGCGAGCTGAAGCGCGAGCCACAGCACGACGAGCGCTTCCCAGGGGAGCGAACGGAGTGGTGTCATCACCAGGGCAACCGGTGGTGCGTAGCGGAACGGACCCTGGCCGCTGAGATCCGTGACATTCGCGTAGTCGATGTTGACCAGCCAGTACGAGATCAGGTCGTATCCGTGCGGAGGGATGAATGTCGCAGCGAGAAAGACCAGCCCAAGCGCCGAGAGGCCGTACAGCAGGAGCCGTTCGCCGTCCCGGTTCTGCAGACTTCCGTACCTGACCATTCCCGCGAGAATAGCCCCGCGCCATGGGCCCGGGTGAGGCGAACTTCAAGCGGAGACGTCTTGGAGGTTTTCGGCGGCGAACGCGAGAACGGCGTGGATGTCCACTTCCTCGAGGTAGGGGAAGTCGTGAAGGATCTCCTCCGTCGTCATCCCACTGGCGAGGAACTCGAGGACGTCCTTCACGGTGACGCGCATCCGGCGGATCGTGAGTTGCCCGCTCCTCACCTTCGGGTCGCGAGTGATCCGGTCATGCCAGGAGATTGCCATCAACGCACCATCCGCCCGATGTCAGGGTGGCGGTCGCAACGTCTGAGCCCGTCGCAGGACTGGCTATCGAGGTCCGTGCTGCTCCCACCAGCAGTCTCTGGGCATGCCCCGCCATAACGGGTGGGCCGAGACCGAGGTGGCCGATCCGCGCGCCGGTCCCACGCTCGGTGGGGCCGCGACCCGCGAGCGATCGGCGGTCACCGGCGGCGCTATGGCGCTGCGTCGCCTGGATCTGCTGCTGCCAGCAGCATTCGCCGCTGGAACGGTCATCCGCGACGCTACGGGTCCGTGGCTCGTGGCGCACGTTCGGATGCGTGACCTGTGACCCAGTAACTGCATATAACAATGAGATGTGTCTGCTTGACGAGCCCCCAAGGAACCTACTAGCATTCGTTCCATGCGCAAGCACACGACGCTCGATCTCGATCAGGATCTGATCCGCGACGCCGCGGCCGCACTCGGCACCCGCCGCACCACGGACACGGTTCACGCCGCCCTCGCGGAGGTCGTCGCACGGCGGCGGCGCGCGATGCTCGCCCGCCTTGACTTCCCGGACCTGACTCCGGACGCCCTCGCGGCAGCGCGTGCCCCGCGACACTTCGAAGTGCCGTTCGAGGAGCCGGCGGTGCCCAACGAGCCTGCGCCGCCTATCGGTCGGGCCCGCTAGGTGGAACTGGCGGACACGAGCGTCTGGGCGCGAAAGTCTCACCCGTTTCTGCGGGACTGGTTCGCTTCGGCGATCGAGGCGGGTGAGATCGCCGGCTGCGACATGATCGCGCTCGAGCTGCTCCACTCGGCGCGCAACCCGTCGGAGTTCGCCCTGGTCGAGGAGGGCCTGCGCGGATTGCCCTGGGTCGAGCCCAACGCCGCAGACTGGCAGAGAGCCCGCGAGGTCTACCGGGTCCTGGGCGGTCGTCCGGGCATGATGCAGCGGAGTGTGAAGCAACCGGATCTGCTGATCGCGGCCGCCGCCGAGCGCGCCGGGCTGACACTCGTCCACTATGACGCCGACTACGAAGCGATCGCGGAGATCACCGGGCAGCCGGTGCGCTGGGCCGCGCCCCGAGGATCCCTCTGAGCGAGCGCCGCCTCCTGGCGCCGGCCAAGAGCCTGGGCGTTCGCGTTCACGGTCCTCTACGCGGCCACCGACGAGCTGCACCAGGGGCTCGTGGCCGTCGGGCTCATCCGGTCTCGCGCAGGCCGGATTGTCCGGTTGCGGCGGTGCTGAGGGCGGGCCGGGCCACGCCACACCTTCGGGGTGATCAGGGGCGGGTGAAGATGTCGTGCGTTCGGATACGTCGCCAGACGATGTGGGTCTCCCCTTCGCGAACCGCGGACCCGTACTCGAAGGTGGCCCGCCCGTCGTCGGCCCACGTCATCGCGAAGACTCTCTCAGCGCCTTGGACCCCTTTGACCCGGAGGCCTGGGCGAAAGCGTCCGGACTGTAGGTCGGCGACGAACATGACGTACTCCTCTCCCGTGCTCCCACTTTCCGACGCTCTGACTGTAGGATAGCCCTTCCCCTTTGCTCAGTCGCCGGCATAGAGGCGCTCCAGGTCGACGAGCACCACGTCGGAACGGCGGGTCGCCTCATCCTGCAGGTCTGCGGTGAAGCCGCCGGCCGCGAAGATCGCAAGGCGAGTCCGTTCCACGCGCGCCCGACCCGCAGCATCGCGGTTGACTTCCGCGGACACGGAGGTAACCATCGAGGAGATCGCTCGCGGGTGGGTCCGCCGAGAAGGAAACGCGAATGCGACCCGGGTCGGGGCGTGATGGGGGCCCTCACTCAACGAATTGCGCCGAACGAACGAGCGGTCGAGTGAGGAGATCGACATCGTCGGCATGCGGGGCAAGCAGGTCGTGTTGATCGTGCGCACGCCGCTGCTGCTGTACGGGCTCGCCCTTGCGGTGCGGGCCCTGCTGATCTGGCACTTCCCGGACCCCGCCTACCCGGACTCCGCGTACTACGTGGACGTCGCGCGGGCGCTGCGGGACGGCCAGGGGTTCAACGTGGACTTCATCTGGATCTTCGCCGAGGTCGGCGGCACGCTGCCGGCGAACCCTGTCCTGCCGGTCCCCTCCAATGCCCACTGGATGCCGCTGGCGTCGCTCGTCCAGGTCCCGTTCCTGGCCGTCTTCGGTGACGCGGCCTGGGCATCGGCCGCGCCGTTCGCCCTGATCGGCGCGCTGGCGGCGCCGCTGACCTGGGCGATCGCCCGGGACGCGGGGGCGCGCCCGCTTGTGGCGATCGGGGCCGGGATCCTGGTGGCCGTCCCGGTCCTCTCCACCGTCTACATGGCCCAGCCGGACAACTTCTCGCTGTATCAACCCCTCGTCGCAGCCGCGCTCTGGATGGCGGCGCGGGGCCTGCGCGGGTCGGGTCGGTCGTTCGTCGCTGCCGGGCTGCTGGCCGGGCTGGCCACGCTCGCTCGCAGCGACGGGCTCCTGGTCCTGGCCTCCCTCGCCGTCGTCGTCGCCTGGGACCGCTGGCGCGCCTGGCGCTCGGGCGGTTCGCGCAGACCAGCGATCCCGTGGACCGCAGCGGCCGGAGCGTTGGCGGTCTTCGTCCTGGTGATGGCGCCGTGGTGGGCTCGGCAGCTGGCGGTCTTCGGCTCGCTTTCGCCGTCGGTCGCATCGGGCAAGGTCCTGTTCATCCGCGACATCGGCGAGTGGAACAGCATCACGACCCCGGCCACCCTGGACCACCTGCTCGGCATGGGGATCGGTCCACTCATCGCCACGCGCGTCGGCGGCTTGATCGCGGCGGCGATGATCTTCCTGACGCTGATCTGCGGGCTGATCCTCGGGCCGCCGCTCCTCGTGGGCGGCTGGGCGCGTCGCCGTTCACTGGACTTCGCGCCGTTCTTCGTCTACGCCGCGCTCCTCTTCGGCTTCTCCGCTGTCGTCTCGGCGGTCCACGTGCCGGGCGGGACCTTCATCCACTCGGCGGTGGCGCTTGCGCCGCACAGCTACATCCTCGTCCTGGAGGGCGTCGCCGTTTGGGTCGGCTGGATCGTCTCGCGCCGCGCGGCGTGGGACCGGGAGGCGGCGGCACGCTTCTTCAGTGGCGCGGTCATCGCCTACGCGCTCGGTGCCGCCCTGCTCGGGACCCTGTTCGTCCACGCCACCTGGGCGACCGGGCGCGAGCAGGCGAGCGCGGTCGCCACCGCGCTCGACCAGGCGGGCGCGCCCGCAACGGATCGAGTCATCTCCATCGACGCGGCCGGCACGAAGTACGCCAGTGGTCGCGGCGGCGTCGTCCTGGTCAACGACCCGCTCGAGACAGTCCGGGAGGTTGCTCGGGCCTATGGGATCCGCTGGCTCGTCCTCGATCGGGTCGACGCGACGCCGGCACTGATCGCGATCCTGGACGGCAGCGGGCGGCCGCCATGGCTGGGCGAGCCCGTTCTTGCCCGCGGTTCGCCGACGACGCTGGCGGTCTACCCCGTGACGATCGCGCCATGAACCGTCGAGAGCTGTGGCTGTCCGCCCTACTGGTCTTCGCTGTCGCGCTCGTGGTTCGCACGGTCTTCGCCGGCCAGGTCGTCTTCCCGAGGCCGGAGGACACCGCCTACTACTTCGGCGTGGCACGCAACCTGGTGGACGGGCGCGGCCTCGTGTCCGATGCGATCTGGAGTTTTCAGACGCCGCCACTCGTCTTCCCGAGACCGGCCTTCGAGGTCTGGCTGCCCCTGCCGAGCTTCCTGGCTGCGATCCCGATGGCCATCCTCGGGGGTTCCTTCGCCGCCGCCCAGATCCCGTCGATCCTGGTCGGCGCGCTCGTGCCGGTCCTGGCCTGGCGGCTGGCCGCGGATGTCGCCGTGGAACGCGGCCTGCCATCGGGTCGAGCCCGGACGCTCGCCCTGGGTACCGGACTGACCTGCGCGGTCCACCTCCCGCTCGTGCTGCATTCGGCGCTGCCTGACTCCACGATGCCGTTTGCCGCGCTGGCGCTCGCCGCCTGCCTGCTGATGACTCGGGTCGCGCGGGACCCACGCGGCGGCCGACTCACCGACCGGCGGGTCATCGGCCTGGGGATCCTGATCGGCCTGGCGGCGTTGACCCGCAACGAGGCGATCTGGATCGGGTTGGCCTGGGCCGTCGTGGCCTGGCGGACGCCGGGCGCGGACCGGTGGGCACGAGGCCGCTTGATCGGCGTTGCGGCGGCGGTCGCGCTGGCGGTCTTCGCGCCGTGGATGCTGCGCGACTGGGTCGTCTTCGGCAGCCCCCTCCCGGGTCAGGCCGCAGCGAACGCCCTCTCCGTGACCGGCTTCGATATCTTCGCCTGGAACGATCCGCCGACGCTCGCCCGCTATCTCGCGGTCGGTCCGGCTCGCCTGGTCGAGATGCGGGCCGAGGGCAGCGGCCACAACGTGTTCAACGTGCTGCTCCTGCCGGGCTTCCCGATCTCGCTCATCGGCTTGCTGGCCCTGCCCTGGCAGGCGCGTGGGCTCGCGCTCCGGCCGGTGGTGCTCATCGCGCTCGTCGCCTTCCTGGTCACGAGCCTGGCATTCCCGGTTGCGACGACCTGGGGCACCTTCCTTCACGCGGCTGGACCGGCCCACGTCCTGCTCGTGGCGAGCGCGTTGCTCGCGTTGGACGCAGGCCTTGTCTCGCTGGGCGGACGCCGTGGCTGGCACCGCCCGGTCGCGTGGCTCGGGCCCACCCTGGGTGTCGCCGCCTCGCTGCTCTTCTCGGTCGCACTCCTGCCATCGTTCGGTGCCGCTTCGCGCGACACGGCCACCCAGTACCAGGAGCTCGCCCGCCGGATGGCGGCAATCGGCCATCCCCTCGACGCCAGCGCGGGCCCGGTCATCTCCAACTTCCCGATCTGGATGGCGGAGACCCAGCGGATCCCCGCCCTTGCCCTGCCGGATGAGCCTCCCGCCGATGTCGTTGACCTCGCCGAGACATTCTCGGGCACGCACCTCCTGGTCCTCATCAGTCCCGAGGGCGAGCATTGGCCGGCTGACCTGGCCGCCGGCCTCCCGAAGGCCGATTGCTTCCGCCCGCTGGATCTGGGCCCCGGCCCGAGCGGTCGCCCGGACCCGCTCGCGGATACGCTCGTCTTCGAGATCGTCTGCCCGTGAACGGTGACCCCTATACTCCGAAGCCGATGGAGCCCGCCCGGAACGAGTCAGACGCACGAGAGAACCGCTTCGACGGTCTCCAGGCTGAGGCCGCGGCCGCGGTCGGGTACAGCGCCAACACCCTGAAGAGCATCCGCGAGCGCTACAACGCGGCCTACCTCGAGGAACTCGGCCGCTGGCAGGCGCTCCGCGACGACCTCGGCGCGGTGGACCGCGAGCCGCGCGACCACAGGCCGCGAACCGTGAGCGCCGGGGCCGTCGGCGACGAGGCAGCCGACGCGGCCGAGGCCGGCGCCGGCGACGCGAGACGACGGACCCTCCGCGGCGACGTGGACTACTGGACCGCGGAGCTGGGAACGCACCAGGCCGAGTTGGCCAAGCTGGAGCTCGCCGAGCGGACCCTGGAACGGACCTGGCTCTTCCTTGAGCGTGGCGACACCAGCCTGGTCGCTGAGGCGTCCGTGCCGGCCACCAGCAGCGACCTCAAGATGCGGATCATGGAGGCCCAGGAGGCCGAACGGTCCCGCCTCGCCCAGGAGATCCACGACGGCCCGGCCCAGGCGCTCGCCAACGCGATCTTCCAGGTCGAGTACATCGAGCGCGTCGTTGACACCGATGTGCGCCAGGCCCACGCCGAGCTGGGCCTCCTTCGCGAGCTGTTGCGCCGCGAGCTCGACGACGTCCGGGCGTTCATCACCCAGCTCCGCCCGGCCACCGTGGACGAGCTGGGGCTGGACGGCGCGATCATGGAAGCCCTGGACCATCTGAAGGCGCTCGCCGGGCTGACCGCCACGACCGATCTGGCGGCCGCGACGGCCGCCTTGACGAACGGCCAGCGCACCGCCGCCCTGCGCGTGGCGCAGGAGGCTCTGCAGAATGTGCGCAAGCACGCCGGGGCGAGCCATGTCACCGTCAGCAGCCGGCTGGAGGACGACACATGGGTCCTGGAAGTGCGCGATGACGGGCGCGGGTTCGATGTCGGCGCGGTCGCAGCCCGGGGCCGACGCAACTTCGGACTGCAGTTCATGCGCGAGCGGGCCGAGCTGATCGGCGCACGATTGGACGTACGATCGCGACCGGATGGCGGTACCGTCGTCCGACTGGCGATCCCGACGGGGACCCGGCCCGGAGCAGAGGAGAGCAGATGAGTGCCATGGACTACGGCGGACCTGATCGCCGGCGGGGCGCGTCGGATCGCAAGGCGCTCGACGAGATCACCAGGATCCTCGTCGTGGACGACCACGCCCTGTTTCGCATGGGGATCGCCAACATCCTGGGCCAGCAGCCCGACTTCGAGATCGTCGCCGAGGCGGAGGACTCGCGGAGTGCGATCGATCGCGCCCTGGAGACCTCGCCGGACATCATCCTGATGGATCTCTCGCTCCCGGCGCCGGGCGGCATCGAGACGACCCAGCGGATCAAGCGCGAGCTGCCCTCGACCGGGATCATCGTGCTCGCCCAGACAGAGGACGAGGACGCGCTGTTCGATGCCATCAAGGCTGGCGCGGCCGCCTTCATCCTCAAGGACGTGGGCCCGGACGACCTGGTCACGATCATCCGCCGGGTGGTCGCCGGCGAGTACCTGATCAACGACAAGGTCTTCTCGAAGCCGGCCGTCGCCTCGCGCGTCCTCAAGGAGTTCCGCGAGCTGGCGGTCTATGGCCAGGATGCCGCCCCGATCTTCGCCCCGCTGTCGCCCCGCGAGGTACAGATCCTCGACAACATCGCGCAGGGGATGACCAACAAGCAGGTCGCCTACGCGCTGACCATCAGCGAGCAGACGGTCAAGAACCACATGAGCTCCATCCTGCGCAAGCTGTCGGTCAACGACCGGACCCAGGCCGTGGTCTACGCGATGCGCCAGGGCTGGATCAAGATGCCGGACGACTGAGCATCGCGCCCCGATGACCAAACCCTCGACGACCTCGACCGCGCCGGCGGGCTCGTCCGAGCTGGCCGCGCGGATGGCCGAGGAGGCGGTCCGCCTGGGCATCGAGCTCGGCGAGGTGGAGCTGCTGATCGCCCAGGCGCGGACAGAGGCGACCCGTCACGAGACACGCCGCACGACCGCCACGGAGAAGCTCGCGGCCCTGCTGGCTGCGGCCTCCGCCCGCGGCGAGCCGGCCGACACCGCCGAGCTCAACTCGCAGCTGGTCCTGCTGACCAAGCGGGCTGCCCTGATGGAATCGCAGGTCGACGTCCTCGAGGGCAAGCAGCGGGCCCTGACCCGCTTCAGCGATTCGCTGACCGGGTACGCGGAGGCCCTCGAAGCTGTACCCGAGCCGGGCCCCGGGTCCGAGCCGAGTCCGACTCCCAAGGGTGGGCGCAAGGCGGCCACCGCGAACGCCGCCGCCGATCCGATCGGCTCCCTCCCACCGGCCGTCTCGCGCCTGCTGCTCGGCGCCCAGGAGGACATGCGGCGCGAGATCGCCCGGGCGATGCACGATGGGCCGGCCCAGAGCCTCACCAACATCGTCCTGCAGGCGCAGATCGTGGAGCGTCTCGTCCGTGACGATCCTGCCCGGGCCAGTGCCGAGGTCGGCCAGCTGGTGGCGATGGTCCAGCAGACCCTCGATGCGACGAAGTCGTTCATCTTCGAGGTCCGTCCGATGGTCCTCGACGACCTGGGCCTCGTCCCGACCCTCCGCCGGGTGGCCCGCGATCGTGGCCGCCGGGCTGGCGTGCCGGTCGAGTTCGAATCGATGGGCCAGGATCGGCGCCTTCCGATGGACCTGGAGAGCGGCCTCTTCCGGATCCTCGATGAGGCACTGGCCGGCTATCTCGGCGCCCGGGCGGAGCGCGTCTCGTTCAAGCTGGACTGGTCCGACGATCAGGTGGTCGTCACGATGTCGGCGTCAAGAGCTCCGGCCGGGGGCTCGACGGTCGTGCCCGATGCAACGGAGGGCGAGGATCTGCCACCGGCGCTGGCGGCGATGATGGAGGACCGGCGCGCGGACGCCCGCAGCGCCGCGGAATCGGCGGTTCGCGACGCGATCGTCACCCTGCCGGCGTCAACGTGGCGGGAGATCCAGGGCCGCGCGGACACGCTCGGCCTGGCCGTCGAGCTGGCTGCGGACGGTGCCGAGCTTCGGCTGCTGGCCGAGCTTCCCCGGGTCGCCGCGGAGGCGTAGGTGCCAGGGAGCCGGCGGATGCGCGGCCAGGGCATCGTGGAGTACGGCCTGATCACGGCGCTGACCAGCGCGCTGACGGCGCTCATCCTCGGCCTGCTTGGCGGCACGCTGGCGGAGATCCTGCTTGCCATCGGGCAGGCGATCGACGCCGCGACGGCCGGCAGCTGAAGGACGGTGGGTCCGGGGCCGGCGGTACCATCGGCTTCTTGTTCGCCGCACTCACCAGGCGTAAGGTGGCCGCCCCCTCGAAATCGGGGAGTCCTTATCAGGAGGCTGCCGCATGGCACTGTTCCAGTCGCTCATCGCATCCTTCCGCCACGATGACGAAGGCCAGGGTCTCGCGGAGTACGCGCTGATCCTCGCCCTCATCGCGATCGTCGCGATCATCGCCCTCATCTTCCTTGGAACCCAGGTCAGCTCGATCCTGAGCGTCGTCGGCGACTCGATCTAGGACCGGGGCTTCACCAGCCGGGGCCGCCGGATCCCATCGGGGTCCGGCGGCCCTCCTGTCTTGCCGACGCACCACCATTCGGCCGTTCGGTGAGGTTAGGTGTCTTGACACCGGCTGCCGCCCGCTCGTACCGTGACATCCCCACGGGTGCGCCCGTGGAGTTCTTGGGAAAGGAGGTACCGAACCCAAATGACACAGCTTCTTGCTCTTATCTCATCCTTCCGCCACGATGACGAAGGTCAGGGTCTCGCGGAGTACGCGCTGATCCTCGCCCTCATCGCGATCGTCGCGATCCTCGCCCTCATCTTCCTTGGAACCCAGGTCAGCTCGATCCTGAGCGTCGTCGGCGACTCGATCTAGGACCGTCTCCCGTAGCAGAGCCAGGCCGCCGGCGCCGCAAGGCCCGGCGGCTTTGTCGTTCGCTCGCACGTGCACCATCGTTCGCGCGTGCACCATCCCCTGGGCACGGGACGGCACCTTGCGGCCGACCTTGCACTCCGCGTGGTTTCCTTCCGTTTCTTCCTAATGGTCCTGGCCCTTTGGTATAGTCGCGCGGCCATTGGGCGGTGCTAGAGTGGTGCCACCTGTCACATCGCCTTCGGGGAGAATGAACTTGAAACGATCCAATCGGCTGGTCCTGTTGGTCGGCGTCTTTCTGGCCATCGTCGCCTTCGTCGGCATCCTCCTGCTACTCCAGTCGCCGGCGGCGCCGAACGGCACCACAGCCGTGCCGACGGACGGTCCGGTCGTCGTCGCCAAGGCGGACATCCCGCTCTCGACGCGCATCCGGGCGGACCAGGTGGAGATCAAGACCGTCCCGATCGCGGGGATCAGCGCCGGCGCCTTTGCCGACGTCTCGCAGGTCATCGGCCAGATCGCACGCCAGCCGGTCGCGGCCGGCGGGCAGATCACGACGACGACCCTGACCGGCGGTGCGGCCGGCACCCTGATCGACGTGCAGACCCCCGCCGGGCTGCGCGCCATCGCCGTCCGGGTCGATCAGACCAGCGGCGTCGGGACGGTGATCAAGACCGGTGACTACGTCGATTCGCTGATCGCTCTGTCCGAGGAACAGTTCGCGTCGATCACCCTGGCCGACACCCCGGGAGATCCGGCCAACCCCGACACCGTGGTCGTCACGAACCCCGGCCCCAAGGGCGCGACGGTCAAGCTCATCCTCCAGGGCATGCAGGTCCTGGGCACGCTGCTCCCACCTGTCGCGCCGCCTCCACCGAACGCAGACGGCACACCGGCCGCCGCGCCCGCGCCCGGCACCGTCCTGAACGAGCAGCAGGAGATCGTGATCCTCGCGGTCACCGCCCAGCAGGCCGAGGTGATCAGGTATGCCCAGCAGATGGCCAACCCGCTGCTGACCCTGTCGCTCGTCCTCCGCTCCCCGGATGACTTCATCGATCCCGTCACGGGCAAGCCGGTTCCCCCGGTACTCGCCGAGACGACCGGCATCGTGCTGCGAACCCTCATCGAGACGTATGGCGTTCTGCCGCCCACGATCGAGACGCCGGTCCTGCCGACCCCGACTCCGTAGCGCTACCGGTTCGGCGATGGGCTTCACCGTTGGTGTCCGCCCATCGCCTCCATCCCCGCGACACCAGAAGGACCAGACCAGAGCGAGATGGCCGACCAGATCCGTGTCCTCGTCGTCGATGACATCCCGGAGACCCGCGATCACCTGACGAAGCTGCTCGGCTTCGAGGGCGACATCGATGTGGTCGGCTCGGCGGCGTCCGGACGCGAGGCGATCGAGATGGCCGCCAGGCTCCGTCCCGACGTGGTCCTGATGGACATCAACATGCCGGACATGGACGGGATCACGGCCACGGAGCAGCTCACCTCGACGGCCCCCGGCACCGCCGTCGTGATGATGTCCGTCCAGGGTGAAGCCGACTATCTCCGCCGCTCGATGCTCGCAGGAGCCCGCGAGTTCCTGGTCAAGCCTTTCAGCAGCGACGAGCTGACCGCGTCGATCCGGCAGGTCAGCTCGCGGGAACGCGAGAAGCAGAGCCGGTTCGGGGTCCCGTCGCCTACGGGAGCGGGTCCGACCAAGGGCACGAGCCACGACACCGACGGCCTCGTCGTCGCCATCTTCAGCCCCAAGGGGGGCGTCGGGCGGACGACCGTCGCGGTCAACCTCGCCGTGGCGGCCGCGACCGAGCTCGGCAAGAAGGTCGTCGTGATGGACGGCTCGTTCCAGTTCGGCGATGTCGGGGTCCTGCTCAACCTCAACCCCAAGAGCAAGTCGATCGCCGACCTGATCCCGGAACTCGAAGCCGGGGAGCTCGATTCGATCGACACCTTCGTGATCGATCACACGTCCGGCGTCCGGGTCCTGCTCGCACCGCCCTCGCCCGAAATGGCCGAGATGATCACGCCGGCCGGGGTCAAGAAGGTGGTCGAGACGCTGCGCCGAACCCACGACCTGGTGGTCGTCGATTGCACGGCCTTCTTCAACGACACGACCCTGGCGATCCTGGACGCGGCGGACGTGATCCTGACGATGCTCAGCCTCGAGATCACGAGCATCAAGAACATCCGCCTCTTCCTGGAAGTCGCCGAGCAACTCGGCTACGAGAGCGGCAAGATTCGGCTCGTCCTCAACCGTGCCGATTCGACGCTCGGCATCCGCGTCACGGACGTCGAGCATTCGATCGGGCGCAAGATGGATGAGTCGATCGTGAGCGACGGCCGGAGCGTGGTCTACGCGCTCAATCGCGGTATTCCGTTCTTCATCTCCAATCGAGAGGCGCAGGTGTCGCTGGACATCCTGCGACTGGCCCGCTCCGTCGTCGGTGAGCGTGCGGCGGTGGCTGCCGGGGCCGGAAGCGTGAAGGCGACCCCAAAGAAATCGATGTTCGCGTGGCGATGAATACGGTCATAGTGGCCCCGCGGGGCGAGAAGGGGTGTAATCCATGTCCCTCCTGAAGCGGATCGAGAGCGCTCGACCTGGATCCAGCACGCCCGGGGGACCCGGCGAACCCGGTTCGAATCTGCCGGCCGTGCCGGGCGGGCCGCCGAGCGCCCCGGGCCCCCGACTGACCAGCCAGGGGCCCGTCCGCGAAACGTTCCGGGACGTCAAGTTCCGCATCCAGAACCGGGTCATCCAGGACCTGGACCCCAAGCTGGACCTCTCCAACCAGGTCGAGGTACGGCGCCAGATCGAGGAGATCTTCGGCAAGGTCATCGACGAGGAGGGCCTGGCCCTGACTCGCGCCGAGCGGGTCCGGATGCTCGAGCAGATCACCGACGAGATCATCGGCCTCGGCCCCCTCGAGCCACTCCTGCGCGACGAGTCGATCACCGAGGTGATGGTCAACGGCCCGCGCCAAGTCTACATCGAGCGCTCGGGCAAGCTGGAACTGACCAACGTCGTCTTCCAGAACGACGACCACGTCATGCGCATCATCGACCGGATCATCGCCCCGATCGGTCGGCGCGTGGACGAGTCGTCGCCGATGGTCGACGCCCGCCTGACCGACGGCTCGCGGGTCAACGCCATCATCCCGCCCCTCTCGCTGGTGGGACCGGTCATCACCATCCGCAAGTTCTCGGCTTCGCCGTTCACCACGGAGGATCTGATCCGGTTCGGTACGGCGACCACGGAGATGTTCGAGTTCCTGCGAGCCTGCGTGGAGGCGCGCCTCAACCTGTTCGTCTCGGGCGGCACCGGCTCGGGCAAGACGACCACCCTCAACGTCCTCTCCTCGTTCATCCCCAACGACGAGCGGATCGTCACGATCGAGGACGCCGCCGAGCTCCAGCTCCGCCAGGAGCACGTGGTCACCCTGGAGTCGCGGCCGCCCAACATCGAGGGCAAGGGCGCCATCCCTATCCGGGAACTCGTGCGCAATGCGCTGCGCATGCGGCCCGATCGGATCATCGTCGGCGAATGCCGCTCCGGTGAGGCGCTGGACATGCTCCAGGCCATGAACACGGGCCACGACGGCTCGATGTCCACCGGCCACGCCAACAGCCCCCGGGACATGCTGTCGCGGCTCGAGACGATGGTCCTGATGGCCGGCGTTGACCTGCCGCTCCGGGCGATCCGGGAACAGGTCGCTTCGGCCGTGGACCTCATCATCCAGCAGAGCCGGCTCAAGGACGGGACGCGGCGGATCGTCAACATCACCGAGGTCCAGGGCATGGAGGGCGACGTCATCGTCATGCAGGACGTCTTCGTCTTCGAGCAGACCGGCGTGGTCGACGGCAGGATCCAGGGTCGGCTGAAGGCGACCGGGATCCGACCCAAGTTCGTCGAGAAGTTCGAGGTCATGGGGATCAACCTCCCGCCCGGCCTGTTCGGCTTCACGTACTAGGCTGGGGGAGCAGACGCCGTGACACCTGAGACGATGCCGTACGCGGTCGCCGGAGTGGCGGCCCTCGCGATCGTGGTGATCGCGATCGGCATCGCGATGTCGGGTCGATCGGGGATCTCCGACCGGCTGGAACGCTACGCTGCAGCGCCCTCGACCAAGGCCCCCTCGGCTGGTGGGCAGACCGGCGTGGTGGACCTGATCTCCCAGAGCCAGGCGCTGGCCAGCCTGAACAAGGCGGTCGAGGCCCGCGACTTCTGGGCGAACATCGCCCGCGACATCGCGCGAGCGGACCTGCACCTCAAGCCGTCCGAATTCCTTGCGATCTGGGTTGGCTCCATCGTGGGTGTCCCGCTCCTGCTGGTCTTCCTGTCCGCCTTCCTGCCGGCGCTGCGCAACCCGCTCTTCCTGCTGATCGGCATCGTGATCGGGTTCTTCATCCCGCGGTTCTGGCTGGCCCGTCGACGGAACGGTCGGCTGGGCGCCTTCAACAAGCAGCTGCCGGACACCATCACCCTGATCGCCAACGCCCTGCGCGCCGGCTCGTCGTTCCTCCAGGCGGTCGAGCTGGTCGTCCGCGAAACGCGACCGCCGATCTCCACCGAGTTCGCCCGGGTCATCCGGGAGGTGAACCTGGGCCTGCCGTTCGAGCAGGCCCTGGAGAACATGGTCCGGCGGGTCCGTTCGGACGACCTCGAACTGATGGCCACCGCCATCTCCATCCAGCACCAGGTCGGCGGCAACCTGGCCGAGATCCTGGACTCGATCGCCTACACCATCCGGGAGCGGGTCCGGATCAAGGGCGAGATCCGGACGCTGACGGCGCAGCAGCGGCTGTCCGGCTACGTCGTGGCCGGCCTGCCGATCGGGCTGGCCGGCTTCCTCTTCGTGGCCGCCCCCGGGTTCATGGAACCGATGTTCGACCCTCGAGCGAGCCTGCTCGGCCTGCCCGCCGGCGTGATCATCCTGGCGATCGGCGGATTCATGATGTTCCTCGGCTTTCTGGCCATCCGGCGCATCGTCGACATCGAGGTCTAGGACTGATGGGGATCCTTCCGATCGTCGTGGCGGCCATCGCCGCCGGCGCGATCCTGCTCATCATCTTCGGCCTGATCAGCAGCGCACCGATCGATCCGGTCCAGGCTCGCCTCACCCAGCTCGGGACGATGCAGGCCAGGAACCTCGAGGAACTCGAGCTCCAGGCACCCTTCGTCGAGAGAACGCTGCGTCCGCTCGCGGCACGCCTGTCGAGCAGTGTCTCGCGGGTCACCAGCTCGTCATTCACCGAGCGCACGGAGAAGCGCCTCGCCCTGGCCGGCAACCCGGGCGACATCCGGGTCGCCGACTGGCTCGGCGTCAAGGCCATCGGCGCGATCATCGGAGCCGGCCTCTTCTTTTTCCTGTTCGCCGTGGTGGGCGTCCTCGGTTTCCCGTTCCTGATCGGCGTGCTGCTGTCACTGATCGGCGCGCTGTTCGGCTACACCATCCCGGAGTTCTGGCTGGGTGGCCGGGTCAAGAAGCGCCAGCACGCCATCCTGCTGCTGATCCCGGACGCCCTGGACCTGCTCACGATCTCCGTCCGCGCCGGGCTCGGCTTCGACTCGGCGCTCGGCAAGGTGGTCGAGAAGCTTCCGGGCCCGCTCTCGGATGAGTTCCGACGGGCGCTGGCGGAGGTCCGGGTCGGCAAGCAGCGTCGCGAGGCGCTGCGCGACATCGTGGCTCGCACCGAGGTCCCACCGCTCACCAACTTCATCGGGGCGATCATCCAGGCCGAGCAGCTCGGCGTCTCGATCTCCAAGGTCCTGCAGGTCCAGTCGGAGCAGCTTCGGATCGAGCGCCGCCAGCGCGCCGAGGAACAGGCGGCCAAGGCCCCGATCAAGATGCTCTTCCCGCTGGTCGGCTGCATCTTCCCGTCCCTGTTCATCGTGATCCTGGGCCCGGCGATCATCCTGATCATGCTCAACCTGACGGTCTAGCGGCGGTTGGCGACAGTCCGTCCCGCAGGTCCACGCCTCGCCGCTCACAACGTCACGCGCGACACGCTCCTCGCGACGCACCTGGAGGTCGCAGACGGCCTGTGGAGCCGGTTCATGGGCCTGATGGGTCGAGCGTCGCTCGACCCCGACGCCGGGCTGTGGCTCTCCGGCGCGAACGGGATCCACATGATGTTCATGCGCTTCCCGATCGATGCCGTCTTCCTCGGCCGACCGGATGCCGCCCTGGCTGGCGCGCAGGCGGTGCTCTCCGTCCATCGCCGGCTTCGGGCGTGGACGGGGATCGTCCCGCTGGTCCGAGGCGCGAACGGGGTGCTGGAGCTGCCGGTGGGGACGATCGAGCGGACCGGCACGACCGTGGGCGATCTCGTGGCGCTGGTGCCGTCGAGCAGCTGATCCACCGCGGCGGGGGCGATGGCGTGGCGCCGGGGCGATGGCGTGGCGCCGGGGCGATGGCGTGGCGCCGGATACGCGCCGGTGAAGCGCGGCGGCGCATCATCGCGCGATGTCAATCCTGCGCGGTCTCGGCGGGGCCGCAACCGCCGCCCTTGACCTCGCCTTCCCGGCCGCCTGCGCCGGGTGCGGGCGCGAAGGTCGGCCATTGTGCGCGGCATGTCTCCCTGCGCTCGATGCGCGACTGGAGTCGCGAGGCGGGATGCCGATCGGGCTCCCGGCCGACCTGCCGGCACCGCTGTTGCAGCTCGAGTGGTGTGCGCCGTTTGCGGGCCCGGTCCGGGCGGCGCTCCACCAGTTGAAGTACGCCGGCGAGCGCCGGCTGGCCGAACCACTGGGCGAGGCCGTGGCAAGGCGCTGGCAACGTGTCGGTGAGGGAGCGACCGTCGTGGTCCCGGTGCCGGTCCACGCCCAGCGCGAACGCGAGCGCGGCTACGACCAGGCTGCACTCATCGCCGACGTCGCGGCCAGGTCGCTCGGACTCCCCTGCGTACGGGCGTTGGAACGGGCACGCGCGACCGCCGCTCAGTTCGATCTCGGTCGCGACCAACGATCCGCGAACGTGGCCGGAGCGTTCCGCGTGCGTGGCAGCGAATCGGAGGGCGATTTTGGGGAAGCCGGCGCCCGAACGGCGGCCGGCGCCCAGGCGGTCGCGGGTCGCTGGATCCTCCTGGTCGACGACGTCGTCACGACAGGCGCCACGCTGGCTGCGTGCGCGGTCGCACTCGAGGCAGCTGGGGCGTACGCCGTCTCGGCCGCAACCGTCGCGCGCGAGCGGTGAGTGAGTGCGACGCGCGTCCGGCAGCCGGATCTCGACCCGGCGCCCGACCACGGGGGCGCGAACCCACCATCCGCGACTGGCAGGCAACACCGGCAAGCCAAGCGGCCTCGAAACGGCCGCTCGACCCTGTTCCGCGACTGCGAATCGCCACAACCGGGTCGAGGAACTCGCGAAACTCTCCCGGACCCTCAATACGCGACTCGCAGTCGCGCGCGCCGTCGCGCGCGCGCCACGTCCAGCGTCGAGACCGCCATCGTGCCCCCGCGCCCCGGCGCCCACCTGGGCGCCATCCGGGCGCCCCGGCGCGTCCGGCACACGCGCGCCGCGAACGCCGCCCATGGCTCCATCGACACCCGCGGCTATACTCGGATTCCGAACGCCGACGGCCGGGAGGTGACGCGTGAAGATCATCGTCAGGGGCAAGAACGTCGAGGTCCCCGAGCGGGTCCGCGTCTATGCCGAGCGCAAACTCCGCCGGCTCGAGCGGATGCTGGATGACCGGTCGGATGCCATCGTGGAACTCTCCAACGAACAGCATCGCAGCGCGGCCGACGCCCACATCGCCGATGTCACCCTGGTGCTCGACGGGCAGACGGTGCGCGGCAGCGCGGCCGGCGCGAGCTATCAGGCGGCGCTGGACGAGGTGCTGGACAAAGTGGAACGGCGGACGGTCGATCATCGTGAGAAGCCCCGACTGCGCGCACGCCCACTCGAGGAGCGACAGCTCCTCAGCCGGATCGCCGACGGCACGCAGGGTCCCGCACGAGATCGACGCGTCGTCAAGGCCAAGCGCTTCGCGATCGAGCCGATGTTCGAAGAGGACGCGATCAGCAGGATGGAGGAGCTCGGCCACCGCTTCTTCGTCTACGTCAGCGCCGAGACCGAGCAGGTGGCGATCGTCTACCGGCGTGACGATGGCGACTACGGCGTGATCGAGCCGGTCGTCGCCGGCCGCTACACCACCGGACGAGGCCGCCGGACCGGCGGCTGAGCGGGCTCGACCTCTGGAACGACGGCTCGGAGCCCACCTGCCCCTGGGTGGGGGCATGGTCAAGGCCGTCGAGCGGGCCCACGTGATCGGCGCCGCCGCGCTCCAGGTCTTTGCCGACAACCCGACGGCCTGGGCCCGTCGAGCCGAGCCGCCACGCGAGCTTCCAGCCTTCCGGGAGCGCCTCGCGGCGCTCGACATCGCGCCGCTCGCGGTCCATGCCCCCTATCTGGTCAACCTGGCCGGACCCGAGGAAACCTTCTTCGGACGATCCGTCGGTCTGCTCGCCGCCGAGCTGCGCACCGCGCCCGGCTTCGGGGCTCGATTCGTGAACGTCCACATCGGCTCGCACCGAGGGGCCGGCGTCGAAGCCGGGACGGGGCGTCTGGCCGATGGCCTGCGGCTCGTCCTGGCCGAGGTGGACCACGATCCGGACTCGGCCATGGTCGTCCTGGAGAACTCGGCCGGGGGTGGGTTCGGCCTGGGCGTCGACATCTCCGAACTCGGCGCGATCGCCGAGGCCATCGCGGCGCAGGGCATCGCGCAGGAGCGGATCGGGTTCTGCCTGGATACGGCGCACGCCTGGGGTGCCGGGATCGACCTCGCCCGTCCTGGCCAGGCCGACGCATTCCTGGACGCCTTCGATGCCCGGATCGGGCTCGATCGGCTGGTCATGATCCACCTGAACGACTCGAAGTCCGGGCTCGGCTCGCGGCTCGATCGCCACGAGCACCTGGGTGCCGGCCAGATCGGGGCGACCGGGCTGGCGCACCTGCTCCGCCACCCGTTGCTTGGCCACGTGGCCTACTTCCTGGAGACACCGGGGATGGACGAGGGCTACGACGCGATCAACGTCGCGCGGGCCCGTGACCTGATCGCCGGTCGTCCGCTGGCCGACCTGGCACCGGAGGCGATGCAGGTTCGCGGCAGCCGCAGCCGGACCGGACCGTCAGCGAGCGTCGGGGAGTGACCGCCAGGGTGACTGCCAGGGTTACCGCGGGGGTTCCCGACCGACTCCGGGGCGCGCTGGTCCCGCTTGGCCTCCTCGCCCTCGCCGCTCTCCTGCGGCTGCCCGCCCTGGCGACACGCGGCACCTGGGACGGCGACCAGGGACACGACATGCTCGTGCTTCGGGCGATGGTCCGCGACGGCGTCGTGCCGCTGCTCGGCCCGCCGACCTCCCTCGGCGACGTCCATCACGGCGCCCTCTACTACTACCTGCTCGCGCCGGCCGCCGCACTGACCGGTGGCGATTCGCCCCTTGCGGTGGTCTTCCTGATCTCGCTGGCGGGGATCGCGGCCGTGGCCGTCACCTGGTGGCTGGCGCGGTCCATCGCCGGCCCGGTGGCTGGCCTGGCGGCCGGCCTGGCGATGGCGATCTCGCCGGCCGCGATCGACGAGTCGACGTTCATCTGGAACCCGAACGTGATCGCCCTGTCGAGCGCGATCGCGCTGGCCGGTGCCTGGCGCGCCTGGACGACCCGGCGGCCCGCCTGGTGGCTCCTGGCCGCCGTCGGGGCGGTGGTGACGATGCAGGGCCACGTCCTGGGAGTCACGCTGATACCGATGATCGGGGCGCTCCTCGTCGCCGATGCCCGTCGCCGGGCGGGCGGCCCGGAGCGGCGCGCCCTCGTTCGCGCGGGTCTCGCTGGGTTTGCCATCGTCGCGCTCGGCTTCGCACCCCTGGTCATCCACGAGCTGACCACCGACTTCGCGGAGGTCCAGGCAGCCCTGGCCTGGCTGCGTGAGGGTGGCGACCCTTCGGCGCGGGAGCCGGTCGGGCGATTCCTGATCGTCGGGACGCGCGTCGTCTCGTGGCCGCTGGTCGGGCTGATCGTGGACGGCCTCGCCGCCGCCGTCGTCGCATCGCTCGCGGTGATCGCCATCGGCGTGTGGCGGTCGGTCGCCGGTCAGGCCGATGAGCGGACGGCGGCGCGCTGGCTCGGCCTCGGCCTGCTCTGGACGGTGCTGGCCCTGACCTTCGCCGCGCCGAGCCTGGCGGTCGTGATCCCGGGCCTGCCGAACGATCACTATCACGCCTTCGCCGACCCGATGGTCTTCGTGCTGGTCGGGATCGGGGCGGCCGCGCTGTGGCGGGGGGGCGAGGCTCCGTTCCGTGCGCCCGTGGGCGCAGCCGGCGCCACGGGGAGTGCGTCGCCGACGGCCGGCCTCGCGTCACCTGGTCGAGTCCTCTCGATCGCCGGCGTCGTGCTGGTCATGGGGTGGGCAGCGACCCATCTCCCGCCGTCCGTCCACTCCGATGGCGGCTTCCCGCGAGCGGCCGCGGCCGCGGAGCGGATCGAGCTGGCGGCCGGTCCCGGACCCATCCAGCTGCACTCGTTGCCGGCGTTCAAGTCAGTCGAGGCGTACGCCTACCCGCTGGTGAGGGGTGGCCGGACCCTGCAGCAAGGCGATGAGGTCAGCGAAATGACCCTCCTTCGCTCGGGTGCAGCTAGCTCCGAGCCCGGGAGCCTCGTCGTGATCTGCGATTCGCTGTTCGAACCCGTGATCGGAGCGGCCTGCGGAGGTCCGGCTGAAGCGACGATCGTGCCGGCCAGCCTCAACGAGCTGGTCGACCGCTTCGAGGCCGCGCCGGGCCGCGTCATCTCGATCTATCGGTCTCCCTGACCACCGGACGGCCGGCACCCCTTGGCTCGCGGGTCTTGCATCAAGTGCAACTACTGTCGCCGAGTCTCCGGGTGGCCCCGAATATCTGCTCCAGGATTGCGCCGCATGCTCTTCGTGGCCTGTTCCCGCCGTGATCTCATCAGACCGCGCCGGAAGTCTGCAGGAAACGCAAGAGTCCGGCGGATCGCATGGTGAAACCGACGCTACGTGCATCCAGTGCAAGCCGATGCGGATGGATTGCGCCTGGTGCACGATTCGGGCCGGATCGGAGCGGATCGGGCAGGATCGGGCCGGGGTCGGGCAGGATCGGGCCGGGGCCGGGGATGGGGCGGGGGACCAGGGGCGGGGGACCAGGGTCCGGGCCCCCCAGGACGGCCACTCGCCTGGAATCGCGAACGCCGGCGCCCCAAACGCCGGCGTTCGCTGTTCCCCAGACCCGGATCGGGAGGGCGGACCCGGGTCGCGATGTGGACTGCCTAGTAGCGCCCCGACTCGCGGCCGGTCGAACGACCGATGGGTCGGCTCGAGTCGATGGTGGCGGTGCCGCCGCGGAGCCGAGCGGAGGCTGCGCCCGTCCCGGAGGTCGATCGAGCAAGGGCCCGCTCGGACGAGCGCTCCGTGGGGGCGGCGGGCGTTTCGGTCGGCCCGAAGGAACGACCGTAGCGGCGCAACCGCACGGCGAGGTAGTACTCCATGATCTGGCGCACCTGCGCCTCGCTGAGCATCTCATCCGCTCGAAGCGCGTATTCGACGCGAGCCGTCGGGTTCATCGTGCCCGGCGCGACCAGGCCCAGGTACTGGGTGGTGTCGGCGTCCTCGCGCAGTTCGCGAAGGCCGCGGGCGAGCTTGGTGGCCGTGCCCAGCGATGGCATCCGATCGCCGCGGATCAGGCGGGAGATCGTGGAGTGGTCCACGCCCGACTGCTGGGCGAGTTGCCGCTGTGACATCTTCTTGGCCTTGAGCTGCGTCCGCAGCCAATCGTTGAACGCTCGGCCGTTCTGGATCGTCATCTCTGTGTTGCGCTCCGTGGCGTCGAGCCGCGATGGGGTCGTTCGCTGGCCTCACTATCCACGCGTGGCCGAGAGGGCTGTATCACCCGTTCGTACCGGCCGCTCCCGCATCCGGCGGTCCTGCCCGGTGCCGGTCTGGTGGAGTTCAGGGGGGTCTTGTCGGGACGTGCGACCGGGCGACCCGGGACCAAGGTACGGCCCGGACGCAGCCGCTCAGTCCGCGGTCGGCACAGCAGGCCGGACGGTCGGCCGCAGTCCCCGTGGCTTGGACGAGGCCAGGTAGGCGATCGTCCCGAGGACGATGATCGAGAAGACGCTGATGACCCGGTCCAGCAGGGCGATCGCGGTCGCCTCCGCGAGGGGCACCCCATAGGCCACGGTCAGCACCCCGACGATCCCGGCCTCGACGATGCCCAGGCCGGCAGGGCTGAGCGGGACGGCGGTCAGTAGCGAGCCGATCAGGGCGACGAAGACCGCCCCCGACAGGCCGAGACTCACCTCGGTGAACCCGAAGGCCTGGATGACCAGGAAGAGGCGCAGCGCCTCGGTCATCCAGATCGTCCCGGTCAGGCCACCGAGGAACGGCATCTGTCGGAGAGCGATGGCCCCGAAGACCCCCTGCTCGAACCGGTCGTACAGCTCCACGACGCGCGGTGGGAAGGGCAGCGCGACCAGGATCCGACGACCGAAGTTCCGCATCGTGAACAGGCCCACGGCGAGCGCGGCCACCACGATCAGACCGATCGCGAAGACCAGCTGGATCGGCGGCGGCAGGCCATTGCGGAAGCTCCAGTATCCGGCGGCGATCCCGAGCAGGGCGATCACGACCAGGTCGAGCACCCGCTCGATGAAGACCGTTCCGAACGTCCGGCTGAGCGAGGCGCCGGTGTTGATCTTGAGGAGGTAGGCCCGGTAGACGTCGCCGAGCTTGGCCGGCACGACACAGTTGACCAGCCACGAGAGGAAGATGATCTCGGTCGAGTCCTTCATGCCGACCCGGATGCCCGTCCCGCGCAGGAGCGCCGCCCAGCGCAGCCCGCGCAGCGGGAATCCGGCGTAGAAGACGAGGAATGCGACCAGTGCCAGCCGGACGTCGGCCCGCGCGATCAGGCCGGGGACGCGGGCCAGCTGCTCACCGTTGAGCGAGACGAAGATGGCGATGACGGCCAGCGGGACGAGGATGGAGATGATCGTCCGTGGCTGACGCAGTCGGCTGGCCAGGGCGAGCTGGTCGCCCTCGACCACCAGATCGAGGTCAGGTTCGGTCCCGGGCACGCCGGAGACCGACGGGTCGGCCGGGCCCTCGGCGGTCCGCAGATCAGCGCCATCCCCGCTCGCGGTCACGAGACCTCGCCTGGATCGACCGACGACGACGGGACGCGGGGCGCCGGCTGGACTCGGCGGTTGCCGCGCGTTCGCTGGACCAGCTTGGCCACCGGCGTCCACGCCCGGATGACATGACTCGCGCGCCCGGGGACGAGCTCGACGGCGGCGAGACCGGCAGCGAGTGCGGCGGCCAGACCGGCCGGCGTCGAGGGATCGCCCTGCAGGGCCGTGTAGGCGACGCCGACCTCCATGATCGAATGCGCGTCGGAGACCGCGACCCCGGGCAGACCGCGCTCCAGGGCATATCGGGCGGCCCGCTCGTTTCCCCGGCCGATGAGGCGGGCGTTGTGGGTCTCCACCCAGTCGACCTGCGAACCGAGCTCGTCCATCCGCGCGTCGCGCAGGAGCGAGCCGCGAAGTCGGTCGAATGGGTGCGGGATCCCGACCAGGCCACCCTGCTCGCGCGCCGCCGCGATCGTCTCACCGGCCGACATCCCGGGCGGGATCACCCGATCCAGGAAGAGGCAGATCAGGTCCCCGTCGCGGGTGCGCACCTCTTCGCCCACGATCACGGTCAGGCCGGCCGGTGCCGCTTCACGGGCCTCCAGCGCCCCATCGATCCGGTCGTGATCGGTGATCGCCAGGTGGGTCAGCCCACGTTCAGCCGCTGCCCGCACGACGGCGCCGGGCGCCGACAGGCAATCGAAGCTGGCATCGGTATGGCAGTGCAGATCGACGAAGGCACGCTCGGTCACGCTCGTGCCCAGCCCGCCATGTCAGATCTGCTGGACGAGGGATTTCTTGAAGAAGTCGAAGTGCTCCAGGGCCAACCCGGTGCCCAGCGCCACGCAGTTCAGGGGGTTCTCCGCGACGTGACAGGGCACGCCGGTGACCTGGGTCAGGAGCTTGTCGACATTGCGCAGGAGGGCGCCGCCGCCGGACATGACCATGCCCTTGTCGATGATGTCGGAGGAAAGTTCCGGCGGGGTCTGCTCCAGGACCGAGCGGACCGCGGCGACCAGTTGCTGGAGCGGGGCCTCGATCGCCTCCATCACCTCGCTGCTGGTGATCGGGATGGTCCTGGGGAGCCCCGCGATCAGGTCGCGGCCGCGGACCTCCATCGTCAGTTCGCGTTCGAGCGGCAGGGCCGTGCCGATCTGGATCTTGACCTCCTCGGCCGTCCGCTCACCGATCAGCAGGTTGTATTTCTTGCGGATGTACGTCGCGATCGCGTCATCGAAGCGGTTGCCGCCGACCCGCAGGCTCTTGGAAACGACGATCCCGCCGAGGGCGATCACGGCGATCTCGCTGGTCCCGCCGCCGATATCGATGATCATGTTGCCGGACGGGCCGCTGATCGGCACGTTCGCCCCGATGGCTGCCGCGAGCGGCTCCTCGATCAGGTAGGCGTCCCGGGCGCCGGCCTTCAGCGCGGCGTCGCGGACCGCCCGCTTCTCCACGCTGGTCACCCCGGCCGGGACGGAGATCATGACGTCCGGCTTGGTGAAGCTGAACTGACCCTTGCGCACCTTGCCGATGAAA
>JBCLCL010000012.1:0-52208 GCA_038915815.1 Candidatus Limnocylindrales bacterium | reverse complement strand
CAGCCGTGAAGGACGTGCCGAACCACGTCTCAACGAGGCTCGCGCCTCGCGGCTCGCGCCTCGCGGCTCGCGCCTCGCGGCTCGCCCGGCCCCGGTGTCACGGACGTATCTGGACGAGATCATGCGCGAGCGTGGCCGAGGCATGTCCGGTGCTACAGCCTGACGTCGACGGCGCCCGTCCACGAGCTTGGTTCGGGGACAATGGCGCCAGACGCTCGTAGGGCGGCCACATGGAGGTCGATGGCCTCGTGGATCCGCCGCTCCACTTCAGGACGAGTCCGGCCGGTCGCTATGCAGCCGGGCAGATCCGGGACGTACGCAGAATACGTTCGCCCGGCCCGCTCGTAGACCACGCTGTAGCGTTTCATGACTCGTCTCCCTTCAGACCTGCCTGCCTGAGGATACTCGCCCACGTACCACGGGCGAGATCCTCGCGCGGCCGACCTGCGACGGTCACTCCGCCCGGTCGACCCGGATGGTGAAACTGCCGGTGACTGCCTCTGACGCGCGTCAGGACCCAGCCGTTGTCCTCGAGCAAGCGGATGGCGTCCCGAACCTTGGGCATCGGCGAGAGCGTAGGAACCGCCGCTCACCTTCACCTTATCCGCCCGTTGCCTCCACGAAGGCTTGCACCGCCGCGACATCCGGAGCCGGTGCCACCGCGTCGGCGAAGACCATCCGGTAGAAGACGCGGCCTGGATTGGCGGCCTCCAGGGCTCGGAGCGCCGTTGCCTTCAGGCCGTCCTCACCCTCCACCTCGTCGTGGCGCCGGGCCTGCGTCTTGATCTCGATGAGCAGCCAGCGATCACCGCGGGCGTGGATGACGAAGTCCGGTGTGTAGCGGTGATCTCGTCCCTCGCGCCGGTAGACGAATGCGAGATCAGTCTTCTTCGGATCCGTGATCGCGCCGGTGAAGTAGATCTCACGGACCTCGTCCGGGTGGAGATTCAGCGCTCGCAGCACCTTCTCGTAGAAATCGGCCTCCGGCCCGGAGTCGAAGTTGTAGGGCGTGTAATGGAAGCCGTAGTCCGCCGGGTTCTCGCCGGCCAGATGTTCCGGCCCATAGACGAGCCGGGCGCGGTCGGCAGGGTAGGCGATGTCCGCCTGGCGAATGACCTCGCCGTCGGCCTGCCGCACCGCGTCGAATCCGTCCGGCTTGACGATCGCGAGCTCGACGTCTTCGTGCTCCGTGGTCTCCGTGTATCCGCCCAGCTGCGCCTCGAGCGTCCGGGCAAGGGGCTCGAGGTGGGCGACGGGGATCTCGCGACCTTCATACGCCTCGCGGAGCGCATCGACGAGCGGCCACGCCTCGAGGCGGTAGGTCGCGGCCAGCGTGGTCGCGGCCGTGTACGCGTCGATCGTGTCGACACTGGTCTCGATCTCGAGCGCGTCGCCCAGCTGGGTGAGCATCCGCCGCGTCGCGTTGGCGAGCCCGACGCCATAGGTGGTCCGGGTCATGGCGCCGCGGTGCTCCGGCTCGCTCGGGCGCGCGAGCGTGATCGGGCGGTCCGGCGCTGCCGAACGCACCAGCACGCGCCGCGGGACGCGGAGACGGAGCGGCGGGAGGTCCGTCTTGCGGAGCCTGATCACGTTCTGTGTCGTGGCCCGTCGCTGGTGGTCCAGTTGCGCGATCGACTCCCGATACGTGTCCTTCAGCTGCGTGTCCAGGGCGCTCAGGTTGGCGTCGGAGAGGTAGATCCGCGCTGAGCGGTCATTGCCGGGAACCTGGTGCAGGCAGCGCGAGGCCGCCTGGAGGACGAAGTTGTTGCTGGTCCTGAGCTTTCGGGCCAGCGCGGTCGCGAACAGGCTCGGACAGTTCCAGCCTTCGGTCCCCTTGTTGACCAGGAGGATCACCCGCTGTGGCGCGGCCGGATCGTTGAGCCGATTGAATGCGTCGATCTCGTCCTTTGAGGACCCCGAGTGATTCTTCAGGACGACGGTCGGCGGCAGCCCGGCGTTCGCTACGGCGAGCTGGACGTGCGGCTCGAGCTCTTCGAGATCATCGACCTGCGGGAAATAGATCGCGAGCTTCGCCGGCGCCCCGTCCGGCAGGGCGTGGTCGCCGTAGGCCTCGAAGAAGTCGCTCACGACGTGGCTGACGAACTCGTCCGCCTGATCCGCCTCGAACGTGAAGGACTGGATGTTGTTCGCGACCTCCTTGAGGATCCCGTCCCGAATCCCCTGTCCAAGGCCGTACCAGACGACCACGTCGCGGAGGGGCTGGCGCTCGAAGTAGGGCGTGCCGGTGGTGTTGATGACGGCGATCAGGTTGGTCGCGGCCGCGAGGTAGTCCACGGTCTGACGGACGCGCTTGAGCTGCGTGTCCAGCGACTGTCCGTAGGTGTGATGGGCCTCATCGCTGAAGACGCCGAGGTGGGGCAGGCTCGCGATCGCCTGCAAACGGAGGTTCGCGCGCTCCTTCGCCTCCTCCTCGCGGGTGTCCAGCAACGACGCGAGCGTCAGCTGCCGACGCCGTGGGATCGCCTGGATCCGGATCTTCTCGGTGTTCGTGACCACGAGGTTGAACCGACTGCCGGCCCCGACCGGAATGCCGCGTTCGTCATCGCGGGTGAACGTGATCTTGAGGCTGGCCATGAACGCCGCATGGAGCCGCGGAGGCAGCAGCCTGTCGAACGGGATCGTGGACAGCTCGCGAAGCGACTCGATGATCGTGGTGCCCGGCGCGAACACCAGGGCGTTCTCGATGAACTGGATGCCCTCGGGAGGCTCGGGGTGTTCGAGGGCCAGCGCGAACTCGGTCGCGACGATGGCCCCGATGAGGACGGTCTTGCCGGCGCCCATCGCGAGCGCCAGGATGTAGCTCGGGTAATCGAGCGTCAGCGTCTCGCGCAGCACGTTGAGTCGATAGGCCTTGACGAACGCGTCGTCGGTCCGGATCCGATCGAGGAGTGCGTCTGGCCCGATGTCGAGCGCGAGGTCCTTCAGCGCCGGCGCGTCGAGGCCGAGGGCGGCGAGGCGTTCGGAGGTCGTCGCGAACAGGCGCTTGTAGAGGTCCGGGATCGGCGGCGTCCGCTCGACGACGCGGAGATACCAGTACGTCTCGAGTGCCCGGAGCTGCGCCGCGCGTAGGAACCGGAGCTGACCGCTCGCGGGCCACGGCGCGCCCGGTTCGACGCCCTCGACGGCGAAGTCGAGAATCTCGGCGAGCGCTGGGATGTCGCCCGGGTAGCCGGCTTCACGCCAGGCGTCGACTCTCGCCGCGAGCGCCTCCTCGCCGCGAGCGCCTCGTGGAGCTCCACGCGCTCGCTAGAGCCGCTCGAATCGTTCGACGGGCAGCACGAAGACCGTCGCGCCGCCGACCTCCACCTCGAGCGGATACGGCATGAAGAACTCGCCGGGTTCCATGATCGGCGGCATCGGGTTGACGACTTGCGTCCGCGACGTGCAGGTGGTGCGCACGATGCCCATCACCTCGTCCACGTCCGCGTCCTCCGTGCCGACCACGATCGTCGCGTTGGACTGCTTGAGGAAGCCGCCGGAACTGTGCAGACGGGTCGCCCGGAACTCCTTGTCCAGGAGCGCGTCGACAAGCGCGCCGGCGTCTTCGTTGTGGACGATCGCGACGATGAGCTTCACCCGAGGAGTATTGCTGCGGGGAGTGGTCGGGTCAATGGACGGGTCAATGGACCGATGCGATCCGGGCGCATCCCGGACGCCCGTGCGCATCCCAACGCCTGATTATGCTGTGCTGGTCGGGCGGGATGGGGTGAACGCCATGCGCCCGGTGGGAGCGTGATGCTGGAGCGCATCATCCAGGAGACAGCCACGCACGGCGGCCGCCGAGTCTGGACGGAACTCCGCAAGCACCACGTTCATCTGTCTCGACATTGATGCTGACCAGGATCAGTGGGACTCATCGGGTCGGAGCACAGACGTCAAATGCCTCCTGCGATCTCGAACGCGCGGAGCGCGGGTGTACGATGCGGCCCCGATGACCCCGAACTGGGGCCACCAACCGGCCCGCAGGAGCCCCCGTGTCGACCGACCGACCATCCCGTGACCCCCATCCTTCGCTGATCGACGCGATCGAGTCCGTCGCCTCGGGCGCCGATCTCCAGGCCGCCCTCGACGGCGTCCTCGCGGCGCTGGCCACGAGCCTGCGACCAACGATGGCGGCCATCCTCGTCCAGGATCCCGATCGTCCGAGCCTCCAGGTCGTCGCCACCCACGGCTTCGACGATGCGGCGAAAGCGCAGCTGTCGATCCACGTCGCCGACCCGGCCCACCCGTTCAACGCGGCCGCCACCGGACGGACCGCGATCTTCGATCGGGAAGCGACGATGGCCGACGGATCGACGTTCGTCGGCACCTACCTGCCGCTCCTGGTGACGAGCGGCGGAGTCCAGGTCGCCCTCGGCTCGATCGGGCTGGGCTGGCCCGCCCCGCACACGCTCGACCCGGCGGATCGTCGGCTGCTGACCGCGATCGCCGCGCTGGCGGCGCTCGCCGTCGATCGGGCGCGCCTCTCCTCGACGGCCGCCGAACGCTCCGACTGGTTCGAGCGGATTGCCCACACGGACCCGCTCACCGGCCTCGCCAACGAGCGGACCGTCGCCCGGATCCTGGAGCTCGAGCTGGCGCGGGCCGCACGCCAGGGCAGCGAGGTCTCCCTCGCGATGTTCGACGTGGATGATTTCCAGGCAACCAACCAGAGCGGCGGCCACGAGGCGGGCGACGACGTCCTGCGGCGTGTCGCCGCGGTCCTGGCCGAATCCGTTCGGCTGGTGGACACGGTCGGCCGGGTCGGCGGCGACGAGTTCGTGCTGGTCGCCCCCGGATCGGCCGGGGTGACGGTCGCGCAGCGCGTCCTGGACGGGATCATCGCCCTGCCGGCGATCGCCGGGCGCCCGATCACGGTCTCGGCCGGGGTGGCCCGGTTCCCCCTGGACGGCACGGACGCCGAGTCGCTCATCGCGGCAGCCTCGGACGCGCTGGGACGGGCTCGCGAGACCGGCCGCGGACGGGTGGCAGCGGGAGTGGCTTCGGAGACATAGGCGCGGGCAGCCGGCGCGGGCAGCCGGCGCGGGCCGCCGGCGGCCCGCGAACCCGGCGTCGCAGAGGTCGCCGGCGTGTCTCGCTCGTCGTTGCGTCCCGATTCCAGCTCGGTTGGTGTACCGGACGGGAGCCGGTCACAGGTGCCAGCCACCCTGGACGTCTCGGCGGAGTCTGGGCGGGAGACGACGCGTGTTCCAGCAGGGCTGGTGCCATCGACACGCGATGGTTCGCAAGCGTGGCTTGCACCAATCCAGCTGGAATCGGGACCGGTGACTTGCGCGCTGATGCCTGGCTGCTCGAACCGGCTACCGTGACCGGGCGCGAAGCGAGGGCGGCTGGCCCGCCGATGTCATCTCCAGGTGCGCGCTGCGAGCTGTTTCGGTTCATCCGAGCCGACCAGCCGGTCGACGGCCGTGCGAAGAGCTGTCGCCACCTCCCTGGGTGAGCGGGCTGCATCGACGACGACGAAGCGTTCCGGCGCAGCGCCCGCCAGCGCCAGGAATCCGTCCCGGACACGACGATGGAATTCGAGGTCGAAGTCGGCTTCGAAGCGGGTCACATCGTCCGGCGCCTTGCGCGCGAGACCAGCCTCGACCGGAAGATCCAGGAGGAGCGTCAGATCGGGCGCCAGCCCGTCGGTCGCGGCGGCCTCGAGCGCCCGGAGACGATCGAGCGGCACGCCGGCGCCGTAGCCCTGGTAGGCAAGCGTCGAATCGGCGAACCGCGCGCACAGAACGGTCCGGCCCGCGGCGAGCGCCGGGCGGATCACCTCGACGACGAGCTGGCGGCGCGCTGCATCGAACAGGAAGGCGTCGGTCAACGGGTCCAGCGCAACGGCTGAACCGGTGCGCGCGAGGAGGATCTCGCGGACGCGCTCGCCAAGCCACGTGCCGCCGGGCTCGCGGGTGAGCAGGACGTCCAGGCCGCGCCCGCGCAGGTGGGTCGCGAGCGCCTCGGCCTGGGTGGTCTTGCCGGCGCCATCCGGACCTTCGATCGAGATGAACCAGCCGCGACGAGCCGGGCCGGCGGAAGCTTCCACAGCGCGAGTGTATCGGAGGCTCTGGCCACGCGGCCGCCGATGCGCCGGCGATGCGCCGGCGATAGGGAACCATGCCGACTGTCGATCGATCCGGCTCCCTGTTAGCTTGCGCGGCGCATGCGAGACCTAACCGATCGCGCCCTCGACACGGCCAGTGCCCGGGGCGCGGAGTAAGCGGACATCCGCGACGTTGTCGTAGATTGCACCATTCTACCGTGGTATGGTAGCTTTCCACCATAGCGACTTGTGCGGCGGTCAAGAGTCGATACGCTTCCGCCCGTTTGCCGCAGTAGCACGGAATAGGAATGACCGTGAGCCTCAACATCAAGAACCCGGAGACATGTCGGCTGGTCAAGGAACTCGCGCAGGAGACCGGCCAGTCAATGACGGCCGCGGTGACCGACGCCGTCCGCGAGCGACTCGAGCGGATTCGCGCGGAGCGCAGAGAAGGGCGCAAGGACAACGAGCGGGCCATGGGGCTCCTCGAATTGATCCGGAGCCGAATGCCGCCCGACTACCTCGACCAGGACTTCGACGAGCTGCTCTACGACGAGATGGGGGTTGCCGAAGTGAACGTCGCCCGATGAGCCTGAACATCAAGAACCCCGAGACCTATCGCCTGGCGAAGGAACTCGCGAACGCGACCGGCGAGTCGATGACGGCCGCGGTCACGGAGGCCATCCGTGAACGACTCGGCCGGATCAAGCATGCGCACGATGGTCCCACCATGGCCGCCCGGATCCATGCCATCGCCGTGGACATGCGGGCACGGCTTCCCGACGACTTCTTCGACGTCGAGCACGGCGAGTTGCTCTACGACGACGATGGGCTTCCCAGGTGATCGTCGATACGTCGGCGTTGGTCGCCATCATCCGCCTGGAGGCGGACGGGCCGCTCTACGAAGTGGCGCTGGAGGTTTCGCCGGTCAACCGGATCTCCGCGGGAACCTATGTGGAGCTTTCGATCGTCATCGATCGCGCTCACGACCCGCTGGTCAGCCGACGACTTGATGAGATCCTGACCGAGGGGCGGTTCATCATCGAGCCGGTCACCGCAACCCAGGCTCGCATCGCCCGCGAGGCCTACCGCGACTTCGGCAAGGGCAGCGGGCATCGTGCCGGGCTCAACTTCGGCGATTGCTTCGCGTACGCCCTCGCCCGCGAGATCGATGAGCCCCTGCTCTTCAAGGGCGACGACTTCCGCCACACGGACATCCCATTCGTCGGTCGACCGGCTGAACGTCGGCGACTGAGCGAACTCATGGCCACCTACCGCACGGCGACGGAGGAGGTCGAGACATAGCGCCATCGCTGCCAGCTCGATTCGTGCTCCCGGCGGGCTACGGCCCGCGGCGGAACCGACGGTCAAGGACGCTCCCGGTCCTGAGTGGCGACCCGTCCGGAGGACCCATGCCCGCCGAGCTCTACCTGCCCGCGTTCGACGTCGAAGCCCTGAGGGCCGAATTCCCTGCCCTTGCGCGGCGCGGCCCCGACGGCCAGCCGGCCGTCTTCCTCGACGGACCCGGCGGGACACAGGTCCCCCAGCGGGTCATCGATGCGGTCAGCGACTACTACCGCAACACCAATGCCAACGCCGGCGGTGCGTTCACGACCAGTGTGCTGAGCGACGCCATGGTGGACGAGGCGCACGCTGCGGTCGCCGACTTCCTCGGGGCCGCCAGCCCGGCCGAGATCAAGTTTGGCTACAACATGTCGACGCTCACGCTCCACATCGGGCGAAGCTTCGGCGCGATCCTCGGGCCCGGCGACGAGATCGTGGTGACCACCCTGGATCACGAGGCCAACGTCAGCACCTGGGAGGCGATGGCCGCTGACCGCGGGGTCACCGTCCGCAAGGTGGACGTGAACCTCGACGACGTGACGCTGGACCTCGAGGATCTCGAATCGAAGCTCAACCAGCGCACAAAGCTGGTCGCCGTCGGCTACGCGAGCAACGCGGTCGGGTCGGTCAACCCCGTCCGCGAGATCGTCGCGCGCGCCCACGAGGTCGGGGCGCTGACCTACGTGGACGCGGTCGCCTACGCCCCGCACGGCCCGATCGACGTCCAGGCCCTCGACACGGACTTCCTCGTCTGCTCCGCCTACAAGTGGTTCGGGCCGCATCTCGGGGCGCTCTACGGCAAGGCCGACGTCTTCGATCGGCTGCCGGCCTACAAGGTTCGTCCCGCGCACGACCGGCTCGAGACGGGGACGGCCGCCTTCGAGGCGATCGCCGGGACGCTCGCGACCACCGACTACCTGCGCGACGTCGGGCGGAACTACGGCGACGTCTCCGCCGCACCGGGCGCCGCCTCCGCGAGCGAGCGCCGCCGCGAGCTGGTCGCCGGGATGACCGCCATCGCGTCCTATGAGCGCGAGCTGGTGACCCGCCTGATCGGCGGCCTCCAGGCGCTCCCCGGCGTGACGATCCACGGGACCACGGACCGGGCGGCGTTCGCCTCCCGGGTGCCGACGGTCTCGATCTCGATCGCCGGGCTCCACCCACGGGCCGCCGCCGAGGCGCTCGGTCGCCAGGGGATCTACACCTGGGACGGCGACTTCTATGCGACCGGCCTGATCGAACGCCTCGGCAAGGCCGAGACCGGCGGGGTCCTGCGCCTTGGCCTCGTCCACTACAACACGGCCGCCGAGGTGGATCGGACGCTGGAGGCGCTGGCGCTTGTGGCCGGGGGTGGTGGCTGAATGGGCCGCTCGGTGATCGTCGTCGGCGGCGGGATCGTCGGCTGCGCGACGGCCTACTACTGCGCCCGGGAGGGGATGAGCGTCACGCTCCTGGAGCGCAAGACGATCGGCTACGGCGCATCAGGTCGCAACCCGGGGTTCCTCTGGCTCCACTGCCGCACTCGGGGCTTCGCCCTCGAGATCGCACGCGCCGGTCGGAAGCTCTATCCGCAGCTCCTTGACGATCTTCCCGGCGGCTTCGAGTACCGCTCGAGCGGCGGCCTCATCTACTTCATGACCCCCGAGCAGGGCGCGGTCTTCGAGGAGTTCGTCGCAGAGCGCCGGGCCCAGGGCCTCGACATGTCGCTGATCGACGGCGCCGAGGTCCGACGCCTGGTGCCGCCCGTTCGGCAGGACGTCCTGGGCGCGAGCTACTGCTCCGAGGATGCCCAGATCGTGACCTCCACCGTGGTCGATGCCCTCGCGCGGGGCGCACGGGCCGAGGGCGCGTCGATCCGCGAGGGCGTGACCGTCGAGGGACTCGTCTTCTCCGGTGAGCGGGTCGTCGGCGTCGAGACGGACGAGGGGCGGATCACGGCCGATGCGACCGTGATCGCCACCGGTGCCTGGAGCACCGCCCTGCTCGCGAAGGGGGAGATCGACGTGCCGATCGGTGGGGAGCGACTGCAGATCGTCAGCACCGTGGCGCAGCCGTTCTGGATCGAGCCGCTCGTGTTCGGCCCCAACGCCACCAGGCAGTACGCCCTCTTCCGCGACCTGCCGTCGTGGGACCCGGCGCTGTTCACCAACGAGGGCGATGGCCGCGACGGCCTGGTCCTGCTCCCGCTCCTGGTCCAGCGTGCCTCGGGCGAACTGTTGCTCGGCTGTGCGACCGACTATCCCGGCGACCTCGACCCGAACGTGACGCTCGCCGGCCTCGCCCAGATCGCCGAGGGGTTCGCCACGGACTTCCCGTCGCTCCGGAACGTGCCGATCACGCGTACCTGGGCCGGCAACCTTCCGTTCACCTCCGACCAGAAACCGGTCATCGACGAGGTCGCGCCCGGGCTCTTCGTCGGTGCCGGCCACGCGTTCGGCAATACCGCGGGTCCGGTCACGGGCCGGGTGCTCAGCCAGCTGATCGCGGGTGTCGAGCCGTCCTTCGACATCAGCGAGTGTCGCTTCGGGCGCCCGCTCGATCCGATCGTCGTCGGCGCGCCGACGCATTGGGGGTGATCGGCGCCCCATGACCAGGATCCTCGTCCTCGGGGGATCGGGCGAGATGGGGTCAGCCGCCGTCGCGGACCTCGTCGGGCGCACCGACCACGAGGTCACGATCGGCGACATCCGGCCGGACGCCGCGGTCGCCCTGCTGCGTCGCCTCGGCGCCCCGGAACGGGTCGTCCTCGTGGACGTGGAGGACCCGGCGTCGCTCCGGGCTGCGCTGGCCGAGACCGAGGTGGTCCTCAACGCGACGTACATGCGCCACAACGTGCCGGTCACCGACGCCGCGATCGCCGCCGGCGTTCACCTGGTCGACCTCGGTTCCTACTACCCGGAGACCGTCCAGCAGCTCGAGCGCCACCGGCTCGCCGAGGCGGCCGGCTGCCGGATCGTCCCCGGCTGCGGCGTCGCGCCCGGGCTCACGAACGTCCTGGCAAGGCTCGGCGCCGACCAGCTCGACACGGTTGACGCGATCCGGATCTACTCGTACATCACCCACCCGCTGTGGACCTCGCCGGGCATCGTCGTGACCCGGTTCGACGCGAGCACTGGCACCTCCGCCGCCTGGGTGAACGGCGCGCTGGTCGAACACCCGTCGTTCTCGGGAGCGGAGCGGATCGCCTTCCCCAGGCCCTACGGCGAACAGGAGGTCCACTTCGTCCCCCACCCGGAGCCGGTCACCCTGCCGCGCTACATCGACGTCAGGGATGTCGTCTTCAAGGTCGGCTACCCGGCCGACGAGAGCCGCCGGATCAGCGTCCTGCTGGAGCTCGGCTTCGACCGCGAAGCGCCGTTCGAGCTGGACGGGGTCGCGGTCTCGCCGCGCCGCTTCGCAGCGGCATATGTCGGCAGCCGCGGCATCGGCCCCACCGATCGGAGTGCCAACGTCAAGCAGGTCCTTGTCGAGGGTGTTCGCGACGAGAGGCCCGTGACCCTCGTCTACGACTTCGCCGTCGAGCAGGTCGGCCGCTCCGCCTCCTCGACCATCACCGGCACCGTGGCCGCGATCGCGGCCGACATGGTGGCGCGCGGCGGACCGCTCGGCGTCCACCCGCCCGAAGGCGCCTTCGACCCGCGAGCGTTCCTCGACGCCCTCGCACTGCGCGGTCTCACGGTGAACGTTCGCGAGCTGGCCCGGTAGGTCGCCGGGCCGGTCGGTCGGCCCGCCCTCCGCGCCCGCCTCCGCACCGGCCTGACCCTACCGGTAGACGGGCCGCTGGCCCAGTTCGTCGATCGTGTGGAGCCCCGGCGCGAGCGCCCGCAGCGGCCGGACCGCCGCCATCGCCCGGGCGCCGGTCGGCGGGTACGTGTCGAGGAAGATGTCGCCGCGCACGATCGTCTCGAATGCCGGATCGCCCTCGACCACGACCCTGGCGGACCCCTCCATGCCGTCACGCCCAGGCTGGAGGTCGAACCGTCCGCGCCAGAGCGAGACCAGGCGCCCGCCGCCTCGCACGTTCGCCGTCACGCGGCGGTCGTGGCCGCAGATCGTTCCCGGCTCGACGAGGTAACCGGCCCGCTCACGCCGTTCGGTGGCAAGCACCGGCACGCTCTCGAAGACGGGCTCGTCCACCTCCAGGCCACACGATTCCGCGAGCAGCATCAGCGCCTCGACCAGGAAGTTACGCATCATGAATCCGCCGCCGGCGGCCTCGGGCGGCCCGCCGATCCCCTCGTCGCGCAGGATCCCGTGGCCCCACAGGGTCGTGTCGGCGACCCGCTCCAGCCGGATCTCCTCGAAGGTCAGCACGTTCGAGAAGGAGGCCAGGGGCAGGGTGATCGTGAGGTAGTCCCACAGTCCGGTGCCCAGGATCCGGCGACCGGCCGCCCGGGCGCCGGCGTCCAGCTCGGCCGCTGCGTCCGGTCCGAGGATGGTCCGGGGATGGACGAGGCCCGCGATGGTGATCGCGTCCTTGCCTGCCCGATTGGCGCGCAGGCAGGCGGCCGCCACCTCGGTCGGGGACCCGATGCCGGCGTAGAAGACGACGTCGATGTCCGGCCGGGCGAGGACCGCGTCGACGTCGGTCGAGACCGTGGCACCCACGCGCAGATCGAGTCCGCAGGCTTCGCCCAGGTCCAGGCCCTCCTTCGCCGGGTTGTAGACGATCCCGCCGCGGAACTCGAGCCATGGCCGGGTCAGCCCGGCCTCGACGATCACCCGCCCGGCCCGCCCGGTCGCCCAGACCGCCGCCCCGATCTTCTCCATCGTCAATCCCTCCCGTGAGCCTCCCGCCGAGTATGGCGCGCCGGACCGTCTACCAGGCGGCGAGCGTCCAGATCCCCGGGTCGCGCTCCGGCGCACCCTCGCCGACTTCCGCGAACAAGGCCACCGCCCGTTTGAGATGGGCCATCGAGTCGTCGGCACGACCCGCGTCGTGACAGATGTCAGCGAGGTGGTTCTCGACCGCCGCCTCGAGATGCCGATCGCCGATCCTCCGGCACGCCTCGATCGCCTGGGTCGCCGCCGCCACCCCCGCATCGACGGCGCCATCCGCCGCCTGGGCGAGCGCGAGGGCGGTCAGCGCCGCGATGGACGCGGTCGGGTCGGGGTCGCCGGCGGCCAGGTCCAGGCTTCGTCCGAGCGACTCCCGTGCCGCCGCGAGGTCGCCGCGTGCGTGGGCGACGAGCCCGGCAAGCCGCCACGCCATCCCGTTGAGGTGTGGGTCTCCGACGCGGGCACTCACCTCCTGCGCCTCGGACGCTGCCGCCCCTGCTACGGTCAGCTCACCGGCCCGTAGCGCGACGACGCTCCGCTCGACCAGGGCGCGTGCGCGCAGCGCGTCGGTCATCTCCGGCGACGCCAGCGCGGACCCGAGATGGCTGGCGGCCGCGACGAGGTCGCCGCGTCGGCGCTGCACACGACCGAGGGCGATCTCGATCGCAGGGACCTCGCCAGGCTCGGCCAGGGCGGCCGCCGTCTCGAGCGCCGCGACGGCGGCCGGGTACTCGCCGAGCCGCGCCCGGAGCTCACCGATCCTGGCGTGCGCGGCCGCCGCGTCGGATCCTCCGAGGGCCAGCGCCGCTCCCAGATGGTCGATCGCCTCCCGGTTGGCGTAGACCGACTCGGCCCGTGCGGCCGCCTCGCGATAGGCGCTTGCCGCTTCGATCGGCCGACCGGCCGCGCGCTCGTGGGAGCCGATCAGGGCGAACCTGGCGATGTCGTCGCGCCCCGCGCCGCCAAGGTCGAGTCGAAGCGCCTCGGCCGTCCGTCGATGGAGCAGTCGTCGACGGGCGAGGCTCGTCGCCTCATACGCCGCGTCGCGCATCCGGCCATGGCTGAAGTCGTAGTGGGTCGGGCCACTGCCCGAGCCCGGCATCTCGCGGACGAGGCCACGGCGCATCAGCTCCTCGAGTGCGTCGACCGCCTCCTCCTCCGTCCGGCCGCTCGCCTGGCGGACCGTCGCGAGGTCAAACGACCGGCCGATGACGGCCGCCGCGGCCAGGACCTGGCCCGCCGTCTCGCCGACGGACGCGATTCGGCCGCGCAGGATGGCCTGGACACCGCGCGGCATGGTGGCGCCGGGCGGTTCCCCGCTCGCCAGCGCCTCGACGATGTGGAGCGGCAGGCCTTCGGAGTCGGCGACGAGCGCATCGATCAGTGCGTCAGTCGCGACCGCGACGCCCGACGCGGTACCGGCAGTGCCCGCGTTCCCGGCCGCCGATCGCGCGGCCCCGACGATGACGGCGATGGCCTCCCGGTCCAGGCGACCAAGCGACACGACCGTTGTGCCCCGCCGGCCGACGAGGTCATCGGCGATCGCCATGCCCTCGGGTGACAGGTCCTCACGACGCCAGGCAAGGAGGACCAGGGCCGGGCGACCGGCCAGCCGGCGGGCGAGGTAGGCGGCAGCCTCGCGGCTCGGCTCGTCGACGAGGTGGACGTCGTCAATCCAGATGAGCCCGGGCGTCGGGCCCGCAGTGAGCGCCGTGAGCGCGCGCGCGATCGCATCGACCAAGCGCACGCGCGCGTGCGCTTGGTCGGGCGCCGCCGGGCCCGCGACCCGCAGCGCCGGCGGCAGGTCCACGAGCCGGCCGATCTCGAGCCGGGCGATCTCATCGAGTGATCCCAAACGCTCAGGCCCGCCCGGCAGTGCCAGACCGGCGCGGAGGAGTTCGGCGATCGGGCCGTAGGCGATGGCCGACTCACCCGGGTAGCCACGACTCGCGAGGACCGTCCCGCCGGCGGCCCGGACGGTCGCCGCGACCGCCTCTGCGAGTCGGGTCTTGCCGATCCCGGCCTCCCCTTCGACAAGCGCGAGTCGACCGTCCGGCGCTGCCGTCCTCCAGGTCTCGAGGAGCGCGGCGAGATCGCCGTCGCGCCCGGCGAGGGGCAGCGCGGACGGGGCCTCGGGGAGGTCGGCAAGCCCGCTCGTTGTCGCTGGGCGCCCGCCGATGGCGCTCGCCGGCCTGGGCGTCGCCACGGCTGGTGCGGCGTCGAGTGCACCGTCACGGATCGCGTCGTACAGCTCGGTCGTTTCGCGCAGCGGCGGGACGCCCAGTTCGCGATCGAACAGCGCGACGAGCGCTCGATACTGCCCGATGGCGCCCGCCCGATCTCCCGAGCGGGCAAGGAGTTCGATGAGCCGCCGCTGCCCACCCTCGTCGAGCGGATCAAGCTCCACCCGCCGGCGGGCGGCCTCGACGGCCCCGACGGGATCTCCGGCATCCAGCCGCGCGACCGTCAGGCGGTCGAGGAGGTCCCCGACCGTCCGCTCGACCCGCGTCGCCCGGGCTGCCTGCCAATCGTCGAAGTCCGGGCTGTCGCGAAGCGCGAACCCGGCCAGGAATGGGCCTCGGGCGAGGGCCGCGGCGGTCTCCAGGTCGGCGTGGTCGGCGGAGGCGGTCAGGCGCTCCAGCGTGACGAGGTCAACGGCCACGTCCGGATCGATGGCGACCCGCGTCCGCTCGATGCGCAGCCCAGTCTCCCCGACCGCAGTCCGCAGTGCCGATAACGTCCGGCGCAGCGCCCCGCGGGCCGCCTCGTCGTCGGCATCCGGCCAGAACATCGCGGCCAGTTCGTCCCGCGCGAACGGCCGCCGCTCCGCCGCGACGAGGGCGACGATCGCCAGCGCCTTCCGGGTATCCACGACCACGGGTCGGCCTGCGACCATCACCTCGAGCGGGCCCAGCAGGCGGATCTGGAGCGACGGCTGCTCGCGTGGCATCGCGTAACGGTACTGCCTGATGGATACATCTCGTAACGATTCGGGAACGGCATGCCCGCAGGCTGCGGGAAGACAGCCACAACACTACGGAGGTGATCTCATGCAACCTCGCAACCTTGCTCTCGTTGGAGCGGCGCTGGGCGCGGGATTCGGTGCGGTCGGGCTGATCGTTCCCGGATCGCTCGCGACGATCTTCGGGCTGGAGCTGGACGCGACCGCGACGGCGCTCGTCCGCCTGGTATCTGCTTCGTATATCGGTTTCGGCGTCATGAACTGGGCGGCCCGCGACCTGGCTGACGGGGCAGCCTAGCGGGTGGTCGCGGTCGGCAACGCAACCGGCTGGGCGATCAGCGGCGTCGTCGTGGCCATCGGTCTGGCATCGGGCCTGGGCACTGCAATCGGGTGGTTCATCGTGGCGCTCCAGTTCGTGATGACCATTGCGTGGCTCGGCGTATTTGCGCGAAGCCGGCGACAAGGCCCTCACACAAGTGGCCTGGGGGTACGCGACGCCCGCCCGTGACCCCGCGAGGGCGACGACCACGAGGGCGACGACCGCGAGTGCCTTCCGGGCGTCGATGACGACGGGCCGGCCTGCGACCATCACCTCGAGGGATCCGGCAGGCGGATCTGGAGCAAGGGCTGCGCGCGCGGCGTCGCGCAGCGGTGCTGCGTGATGGAAACATCTCGTAACGAAGTCGGGACGATGGTCGGTGAGGATGTACCCATGGTTGCTGGAGCCGACGGAGGCAGGCCTGTCGTGTTGAGCCGTGGCGGACGATGAGGCGGCTCTTCGCGATCTCGGTCCTTGGCGCGATCATGCTGATCGCCACGGTCGCCGTGGCGGTGGGTCTGCCCAGTGGGCCGGACGACTCCCCGTTCGTCGTGGTCCTCTTCGCCGGGCTGTGGCTGTACTGGGGCCTGGGCGCGCTCATCGTCATGCGGGCCGACGGGCACGTCGTCGGCTGGCTGTTCGCGGTCGCCGCGGCCATGATGGCCTCGGCGTTCGGGTGCTTCGGCCTCGGCTTCCTGCTCATATCGAGCCAGCCGCCCGACCCGCTGGGGGCATGGCTCGGCCTTGTCGGGTCGCTGTTGTTCCTCTCCGCTCCCATCCTGATCCTGCCGGCGGTCGCGCTCACGTTCCCGACGGGCACCCTCCCCGGTCCGCGCTGGCGCTGGCCGGTCGGCCTTGTCGCGGCGATGGTCGCCGTCGGGATGCTGGCCATGGTGATCCGGCCGGGTCCGATCGGTGACGGCGGCGGCCCGGACAACCCGCTGACGCCCTGGCTGCCCGCAGTCTCGCCGAGCGTCCTCGAGATCCTGGGCGCGCTCGCCGCCATCGGCGCCCTGTCGTTGCCGCTCGGGGCCGGGTTGGGTGTCGCCGCCATCATCGTCCGCTTCCGGCGCTCCCGGGGCGACCAACGGCAGCAGCTGAAGTGGTTCCTGGCGGCGATGACGCTCGCCGCGGTCCTGATCCCCATGAGCATCGGCGGGGTCTTCTCGTCGTTGCCGCTTCTCGACCTCCTGAGCGTGGCGATACTGCCGATCATCCCCGTATCCGTCGCCGTCGCGATCCTGCGCTACCGCCTGTACGACATCGATCGGTTCATCAGCCGGACGATCTCGTACGGCCTGATCACGGGGCTGCTGGTGGCGGTCTTCCTGCTCGTGAACCTCGGCCTGCAGTCGGTGCTCAGTTCCTTCACGTCGGGCAACTCCCTCGCGGTCGCCGGCTCCACCCTGCTGGCGGCAGCGCTGTTCACGCCCGTCCGCCGGCGAGTCCAGCGGATCGTCGATCGACGCTTCGATCGCGCCCGCTATGACGGCGAACGGACGGCGGCGGAGTTCGCCGTCCGGATGCGCGACGCGACGGACCTGCTGGCGGTCACCGACGACCTGGACGTCACCGTCCGTCGGGCGCTCGCTCCATCCCGCGTGGGGCTGTGGCTTCGGGGTGGCGGACGATGAGGCGGCTCGTCGCCATCTCGGTCCTTGGCGTGATCATGCTGATCGCCACGGTCGCCGTGACGGTGGGTCTGCCCAGCGCGCTGGACGGCCCCGAATTCGTGGTGATCCTCTTCACGGGGCTGTGGCTGTACTGGGGCCTGGGCGCGCTCATCGTCGTGCGGGCCGACGGGCACGTCGTTGGCTGGCTGTTCGCGGTCGCCGCCGCCCTGATGGCCTCGGTGATGGGGTGCTGGGTCCTCGGCTACATGCTCGCAACGAGCCAGCCGCCGGACCCGCTGGGCACATGGCTCGGCCTTGTCGGGTCGCTGTTGATCGGCCCCGCCATCATCCTGGCGTTGCCCGCGGTCGCGCTCACGTTCCCGACGGGTACCCTCCCCGGGCCGCGTTGGCGGTGGCCGGTCCGCGTCATCGTGGCGATGGTCGCCGTCGGGATGCTGGCCGTCGTGATCCGGCCGGGTCCGATGTTCGATGAGGGCGGGCCCTACGCGGACAACCCGCTGACGCCCTGGCTGCCCGCAGTCTCGCCGAGCGTCCTCGAGATCCTGGGCGCGCTCGCCGCCATCGGCGCCCTGTCGTTGCCGCTCGGGGCCGGGTTGGGTGTCGCCGCCATCATCGTCCGCTTCCGGCGCTCCCATGGCGACCAGCGGCAGCAGCTGAAGTGGTTCCTGGCGGCGATGGCGCCCGCCGCGGTCCTGATCCCCCTCAGCATCAGCGAGGTCTCTGCCTCGTTCCCCCTCATCAACGTCCTCAGCGTGGCGACACTGCCGATCATCGCCATGTCCGTCGCCGTGGCGATCCTGCGCTACCGCCTGTACGACATCGATCGGTTCATCAGCCGGACGATCTCGTACGGCCTGATCACGGGGCTGCTGGTGGCGGTCTTCCTGCTCGTGAACCTCGGCCTGCAGTCGGTGCTCAGTTCCTTCACGTCGGGCAACTCCCTCGCGGTCGCCGGCTCCACCCTGCTGGCGGCAGCGCTGTTCACGCCCGTCCGCCGGCGAGTCCAGCGGATCGTCGATCGACGCTTCGATCGCGCCCGCTATGACGGCGAACGGACGGCGGCGGAGTTCGCCGTCCGGATGCGCGACGCGACGGACCTGCTGGCGGTCACCGACGACCTGGACGTCACCGTCCGACGGGCGATCGCTCCATCCCGCGTGGGGCTATGGCTGCGGGGTGGCGGACGATGAGGCGGCTCGTCGCCATCTCGGTCCTTGGCGTGACCATGCTGATCGCCACGGTCGCCGTGGCGGTGGGTCTGCTCGGCACGCCAAGCGGAGAACGCGAGGGCGACCCCTTGTTCGTCGTGATCCTCTTCACGGGGCTGTGGCTGTACTGGAGCCTGGGCGCGCTCATCGTCGCGCGAGCCGACGGGCACGTCGTCGGCTGGCTGTTCGCGGTCGCCGCGGCCATGATGGCCTCGATGATGGGGTGCTTTGGCCTCGGAGCCATGCTCGCATCGAGCCAGCCGCCCGACCCGATCGCCCCATGGTTCGGCCTTGTCGGGTCGCTGTTGTTCTCCCCCGCCATCATCCTGATGCTGCCCGCGGTCGCCCTCACGTTCCCGACGGGTACCCTCCCGGGTGCGCGCTGGCGGTGGCCGGTCGCCCTTGTCGCGGCGATGGTCGCCGTCTGGATGCTGGCGATCGTGATCCGGCCTGGTCGCATGGGTGGTAGCGGGCCGGACAACCCGCTGACGCCCTGGCTGCCCGCTTTCTCGACGAGCGCGCTCGAGATCCTGGGCGTGCTCATCGCCATCGGCAGCCTGTCGTTGCCGCTCGGGGCCGGTCTGGGTGTCGCCGCGATCGTCGTCCGGTTCCGGCGCTCCCGGGGCGACCAACGGCAGCAGCTGAAGTGGTTCCTGGCGGCGATGACGCCCGCCGCGGTCCTGATCCCCCTCTCCATCAGCCTAAGCAACGTCACCTCGTCGTTACCGCTTCTCAGCGTCCTCAGCGCGGCGACACTCTCGATCATCCCCGTGTCCGTCGCCGTGGCGATCCTGCGTTATCGCCTGTACGACATCGATCGGGTCATCAGCCGGACGATCTCCTACGGCCTGATCACGGGGCTGCTGGTCATGGTCTTCCTGGTCGTGAACCTTGGCCTGCAATCGGTGCTCAGCTCCGTGACGTCGGGCAATTCCCTCGCGGTCGCCGGGTCGACCCTGTTAGCGGCCGCGCTGTTCACGCCCGTCCGGCGGCGAGTCCAGCGGATCGTCGATCGACGCTTCGATCGGGCCCGCTATGACGGCGAACGGACGGCGAGCGCGTTCTCGGTCCGGATGCGCGACGCGACCGACCTGCCGGCGGTCACAACTGACCTGGACGTCACCGTCCGACGGGCGCTCGCTCCATCCCGCGTGGGACTGTGGCTTCGATGATGCGGCGCTTGGCTCGGCCGTACGCGATCGTCGGGTGGCTCGCCGCGTTCGCCGGCGCATCAGCCGCGGCTCATCGGTGGATCCGGGCTAATACGGCCGACCGTGACCGGACCCACGCATTCGGCGCATCCGTAACGATTCCCGGACGCTCTCTTTCTACGGTGACCTCCACATGACCGAACTGACTCGCCCGATCCGCCGCCTCCTGCGACGCAAGAGCGACGCGCCCGAGGCCGTCGCGGCCATCCCCGCGGCGCCCGCGCTGCCGGTCGCCGCCCCGGACGAGGCCTCCGTCGCCATCGACATCGCCGAGTCCGATCCGCTGCTGGCGTATCTCCAGACCGCCCCCGGCCCGGTCGAGATCGCCCGCCTGGAGCTCGACTCGCCGGGCGTCCGGGCCCTCCGCGAGGCCGGCGTCGCACTCGTTGTCCCGCTCGTCTCACAGGGCGATCTCATCGGGACGCTCAACCTGGGCCCACGCCTGTCCGAGCAGGACTACTCGACGGACGACCGCCGCCTCCTGACGACCCTGGCCGCGCAGGCCGCCCCCGCCATCCGCGTCGCCCAGCTCGTCCGCGAGCAGGCCCGCGAGGCCATCGAGCGCGAGCGTCTCGAGCAGGAGATGCGCGTCGCCACGCTCATCCAGCAGCAATTCCTGCCCCGTGTGCTTCCGGCTCTGCCACAGTGGCAGATCGCCGCCTACTACGGCCCGGCTCGGGCGGTCGGTGGCGACTTCTACGACTTCATCGAGATGCCCGGCGGGCGGATCGGGATCGCCGTCGGCGACGTGACCGACAAGGGCGTCCCGGCGGCGCTGGTCATGGCCCGGACGCACTCCACCCTGCGGGCTGAGGCGTCCCGGAGCGACTCCCCCGGCGTTATCCTCGCCCGCGCGAACGAGCTCCTCGTGCCGGAGATGCCGCCGCGCATGTTCGTCACCTGCCTGTTCGCCATCCTGGAGCCCTCGACCGGGAAGATCGTCCTGGCCAACGCCGGCCACAACCTGCCGTATATCCGGACGGAGGACGGCGTCATCGAACTTCGCGCGACCGGGATGCCGCTTGGTCTCATGCCCGGGATCGTCTACGAGGAGACCGAGGGCGTCATCGCCCCCGGCAGCAACGTCCTGCTGTACTCGGACGGCCTCGTGGAGGCGCATGACCCGACGAACCAGATGTACGGGTTCCCGCGCCTGCGCGAGGAGATGGCCGTCGATGACGCCGGCAGCGAACTCCTGGACCGCCTGCTCGAGACCCTTCACCGGTTCACCGGGCCGGACTGGGAGCAGGAGGACGACATCACGCTCGTGACCCTGCGCCGGGCGCACGGAGTGGCCGACGAGCCCGGCTCCCAGGGGTCCGCCGCCCTGTCGACGACGATCACGGCCTTCTCCGTCCCGGGCGAGGACGGCAACGAGCGCCTCGCGATGGACCGCGTCGCCGCCGCCATCGACGGGCTCGGTCTCTCGCCGGCTCGATTGGAGCGCCTCAAGACAGCCGTCAGCGAAGCCGCGATGAACGCGATCGAGTACGGCAGCCAGAGTCGCGCCGAGATCCCCGTCGACGTGGAGGTCGAGACTACGGTCGAGTCGATCATCGTGCGGATCACCGATCGCGCCCTGTCCGGCGCCATCCCCGACGACGCCGAGGTGCCGGACATCGAACGCAAGCTCGCCGGCGAACAGAAGCCGCGCGGCTGGGGGCTCTTCCTGATCAAGAACATGGTGGATTCGATGGACGTAACCAGCGACGGGGACACCCAGACGGTGACCCTGACGATGGCACGCGAGGAGCGCAGCGATGGATGACCGCAGCTTCGGCGCAGAGATCACCGAGGTCCCGGACGAGGTCCGGCTCCGCCTCAGCGGCGACCTGAACGGCCGGGCGGACGAGACGATGGCCAACGCCTACGCCAGGGTCGTCGCCCTCGGGTCGCGGCGGGTCAGTATCGACTTCGGGCCGGTCGGCTACATCAACAGCACGGGCATCGCCCTCGTCGTCCGGCTCCTCGCCGACGCGCGGCGCGACGGCCGGACCGTCCGGGCGATCGGCCTGACCGAGCACTACAAGGAGATCTTCCGGATCACTCGCCTCTCGGACTTCATGGAGATCGTGGAAGGAGACGCCGCATGACCGCCACCGTCATCGAGCTCGACCAGGAGGGCCCGGCCGCGATCCTGCGGATCGAGGGCGACATCACTTCGGGCAGCGAGGGCGACCTGATGGCCGCGTATGGGCTCGCCGCGGCGAACGGGGCGTCGGCCGTGATCCTCGACTTCAGCAAGCTCGAGTACATGAACAGCGGTGGCATCGGACTGCTCGTGACGCTCCTCGTGCGCGCCCAGCGCGGCGGGAGCCGGCTGATCGCCACCGGCCTGTCCGAGCACTACCGCCAGATCTTGTCGCTGACCCGCCTCGACGAGGCGATCGAGATCCACGACGACGAAGCGGCGGCCGTGGCGGCCGCCACCACCTGATCAGGAGATCGACATGACCGCGCCGACCACCGATCCGCGCCCCGAGGAGCGTACCAACCGAGACGCCGGCCACTGGGCTCAGCCGGTCGAGCGACTGTCCGCCGCCGGCGTCGCCGGCGCGAAGGACGACGCCGTCACCGGCAAGCGCTTGTCCGGCCCGCTCCAGGGGTTCGGCCAGCTGTGGCAGAAGACGTTCACCGTCCGCCTCGACGGCGCAAACGTCTCGCCGACCGAGCTCATCGCCCTCTGGAAGGAGCGCTTTCCGACATTCTGGCCGAAGGGTCAGCGGTTCTATGCGCCCCTGTCCGGCATCGCGCCGGGCGAGGTCGCCCTGCTCGAGATCACGCCGGTGCCGGGCGCCCCGGTCAAGTTCTCGACCGGCGTCCTCGTTCTCTATGCCGACGACGAGTCGTTCACGTTCATGAACCCTGAAGGTCATATCCTGTCGGCGTGGATCACCTTCTCGGCGCGGCGCGACGGCGACGTGACGGTCGCCCAGGCGCAGGCGCTGGAACGGCCGTCGGATCCGTTCGACGAGCTCGCCTACATGCTCGGCGGCAACCGCCAGAACGACAAGTTCTGGGAGACGACGCTGCGCAACCTCGCAACGTCGGTCGGCGTCGCCGTACCGGTCGTCGAGACCCAGGTCGTGTGCATCGACAGGAAGCGGCAGTGGCGCTACTGGCGCAACATCCGCAACAGCGCCTCGATCCGGTCCATGAGACGGGCCCTCACGGCGCCCTTCCGCAGGCTGACCGGCCGGGGGTGAGGCCCCGCACTTCGTGACCGCGTCGAGCCTTGACGCGATCGTCGTCGGGGCGGGCCCCAACGGGCTGGCGGCGGCGATCACCCTGGCCCGTGCCGGGCGCTCGGTCTGCGTCTACGAGGCCGCCCAGACGGTCGGCGGCGGGACCAGGACCCAGGAGCTGACCCTGCCGGGGTTCCGTCACGACGTCTGCTCGTCGGTCGTGCCGCTCACCCTCGCGTCGCCGTTCTTTCGGACCGTTGACCTGGCGGCCCACGGCGTCGAGTTCATCCACCCGGACGTGCCACTGGCGCATCCACTGGACGAGGGCCGCGCCGCGATCCTGGAGCGATCCGTGGCGGCCACGGCCGATCGACTCGGAACTCCCGACGGGCGGGCATGGCGGCGCCTCTTCGGGCCGCTCGAGCGGGACGCCGAGAAGCTGATCCCCGAGCTCCTTCGACCGGTCATCCATCTGCCCCGTCACCCGCTGGCGCTGGCCCGCTTCGGGCTGCCGGCACTGCGCTCGGCCGACGGGCTCGCTCGCGGCTCCTTCCAGGCCGAGCCGGCCCGCGCGCTCCTGGTGGGCCTGGCGAGCCACTCGATGCTCGACCTGCGCCGGCCGCTGACCGCGTCGTTCGGGCTCGTCCTTGGGATGACCGCCCATGCGGTCGGTTGGCCGATCGTGAGAGGCGGCTCGGCCGCCCTCGGCGAGGCGCTCGCCCAGGAGCTTCGGGCGCTGGGCGGGACCATCGAGGTCGGGCAGCCCGTGACGGACCTGCGAGCGTTGCCCCCGTCCCGCGTCGTCCTGCTCGATCTCACGCCACGCCAGATCGTGGCGATCGCCCGGGGCCGCCTCTCGGCGCGGACCGTGCGACGGCTCGAGCGCTTCCGCTACGGATCCGGTGTCTTCAAGCTCGACTGGGCCCTGGATGGGCCGATCCCCTGGCGCTCGCCGGACGTGGCACGGGCCGCGACGGTTCATCTTGGCGGGAGCGCGGCCGAGATCGTCGCGAGCGAGGCGACCGTGGCCGCCGCAGGTCACCCAGATCGACCCTTCACCCTTGTCGTCCAGTACGCACGATGGGACCCGACCAGGGCGCCGGTCGGGCGGACGACGGCCTGGGCCTACTGCCACGTCCCGAACGGCTCGACCGTGGACATGACCGAGCGGATCGAGCGGCAGATCGAACGCTTCGCGCCCGGGTTCCGGGACCGGGTCCTGGCCCGCCACGCGATGACGCCGGCCGACATGGCCGGGCATGACCCCAACTACGTCGGTGGCGACATCAATGGCGGCGTCCAGGACATCCGCCAACTTATCTTCCGGCCCTTTATCGGCCTGGACCCGTACCACCTCGGCCGCGGGATCTACCTCGCGTCGTCGTCGGCGCCACCGGGCGGGGGCGTCCACGGGATGGCCGGTCACCTGGCCGCCCGATCCGCTCTGCGGCGGGATCTGGGCTGACCGACGAGGCGGCCACCGGGCGGCCACCGCGCGGGCTACCGCACTTGCATTGGCGCTCCGACCACTCCATCATCGGCCCCGGAGCCGGCGACCAGCCCGGCCGAGTGGGGTGCTGTTTCGATGATCGATCTCCGACGTGCCGGCCTGTTTGGCGCGATGCTTCTCTCAGCCACCATGACCGCCGCCGCCTGCGGCGGCAGCGCCGCCACGCCGGCCCCCGGCGACACGACGCCAGCGCCCGCTGAGACAACGGACGCTCCGGCGATCACGGACGCGCCGGCGGCGACCGATGCCCCGGTGACCCCGGCGCCGCTGCCCACCTTCGATGTGAGCGCGCTGACCGGCGCCATCCCGGGCGTCGATTCGTACCGCACCTCGTTCAGCGTGGGTGGCGTGGAGCAGTACCAAAGCGTCGTCGTCACGAAGCCTGAGCTCTCCAAGGCGATCACCACGTTCAGCGACGGTGTCGCGGACAGCCGCTACATCTTCATCGGCAAGCGGTCGTGGATGGCGACCGGGGCGGATGGCGCCTTCGAAGCCATCCCGGAGCAGCTCGCGTCGTCCATGCTCCTGCTCTTCGACCCGACCGCGATGATCGGCGCCTATGCGCAGCTCGACTTCGCTGGCAGCGCGATCGATGTCGGGACCGAGCAGAAGAACGACGTCTCCGCTCGTCATCTCCGGATCGACTCGACGACGATCATCGGCGCAGCCGCACAGATGCCCGCCGGGTCGGCGATCGACATCTGGGTCGCGGAGGCGGGCTATCTCATCGCCTGGGAGATGACCGGCTTCGGGGAGAGCGACGTCTCCATCCAGGTCACGGGCGTGAACGACCCGGCCAACAAGGTCGAAGCCCCGGAGTGACCGGCGCGCGGGTCTGACGCGAGTCCGGGCGCGGAGGTCAGCGCCAGGCGCTGCGCGCCGCGTCCGGGTAGAGCCTGACCCGCCGGTACGGCTCTCGGCCGCGCGACCGCGAGACCAGGTTGGCTCGCTCGGCCAGCTGGTGCTGGAGCCGCCGGATGTAGGCGTTCTGGGGTGACAGCTCGACCGCCTCCGACGACTGGAGGACGGCTTCGATGGCGTTCTCGGTCTCGCGCATGGCCGCCTCGCGCGGATCCACCTCCAGCGCAAAGATGGAGGTCAGGCTCGACTGCATCTGCAGGATCGTGTTGCTCTTGAGGACGTAGATCGGCATCGCCCGGTCCTCGGCGTCGCGCAGCTGCGGCGTCTTCTGCTTGTACTCGTTGCGCAGGGTCATGACCACGTCCGCCTCGTCCATGTCGCGGGCGATGACGACGGGCAGCTGCAGGTCCCGAATTGCCTGCTCCAGGCGCTTGCGACTGATCCCCTGGGGGAGAACGCGGAGGGTCGGCAACGGCGAGCCACCGGGCACCAGGACGGTGCCGCCGTCCGGTCCTTCCTCGGCACCGAGCGGCAGCTTGTCGAGATCGTCGTCCTCGAGTTCGTCGGCGTTGACCGGGCCGGTCCCTTCATCTGCCTTCAGCGCGCTGAGCGCCCTGCCCGCCTGGTCGCGCCAGGCCTTCTGTCGCTCCAGCTCACGGGCCTCGGGGGCGAGCGCCTTCGCGGCGGTCGGGGCGTCTCCCCGTTCCAGCGGGCCGCGATCGGCGATCTCGCCCGCGACGAACGGGGCCTCGGCCGGCCTGGGTCCGCTCCGGGGCGACGACGACGGCGCGACGAACCGCTCACCCGGGAGCGCGCCGGCTCGGCCTCCCTCCGATACGGGACCGCGGGGAGACGATTCGCGACCGGAGCCGCCGCGCGTTTGCCGCCAGCCACCGGTCGCGCCGGGCCGATAGCCTGGCCGGAAACCGGGACCACGCTCGGCCTCCCGGTAGCCGCCCGTCCGATATGAGCCCTCGCCCCGCCAGCCTGGCTCCATCCGCCACGGCGAGCCCGCCCCGACAAGACCCGCGAAGCGCTCCGCGCCGAGCTGCTCGCGTGGCGAGGGCCGCGGCCGGCCCTGGCTGCGATGGACCCCCTCTTCGTCGCGCCAGCGCAGTTCCGGCGCGACGGGGTCGCCGCGCAGCAGTGCGTCGATCGTGTCGGCCACGTCGGCGTGGACGGCCACCCGCTCGCGGTCCTGGATCTCGACGATCACGTCGAAGGTCGGCGGTGCCTTCCGTTCCAGGACGCTCTTCTGCGTCCGCCGCCGACGCGCCTCCTCGTCGCCGAGGGTCACGCTCTGGATCCCGCCGATCAGGTCCGAGAGCGTCGGGTTGAGCATCAGGTTGTCGAGGTTGTTGCCGTGCGCAGTACCGATCAACTGCACGCCGCGTTCGGCGATCGTGCGTGCAGCGGCCGCCTCGAGTTCGGTCCCGATCTCGTCGATGACGATCACCTGGGGCATGTGGTTCTCGACCGCCTCGATCATCACCTCGTGCTGGAGCGACGGTGTGCGGACCTGCATCCGACGGGCCTTGCCGATCGCCGGATGCGGGATGTCGCCATCGCCCGCGATCTCGTTGCTGGTGTCCACCACCACGACCCGCTTGCCCAGGTCGTCAGCCAGCACTCGGGCGGCCTCGCGCAGCATGGTGGTCTTGCCGATGCCCGGTCGGCCGAGGATCAGGATCGACTTCCCGGTCTCCACGAAGTCGGTGATGATGTCGATCGTGCCGTAGACGGCCCGCCCGATCCGGCAGGTCAGCCCGACGATCTTGCCGTTCCGGTTGCGGATGGCGCTGATCCGATGGAGCGTCCGCTCGATGCCGGCCCGATTGTCGTCACCGAACGTCCCGATGTGCTCGACCACGAAGGCAAGATCCGCCTCGACGATCTCGCGCTCCAGCAGGCCGACCTCGGAGTCGGGGAAGCGGGCCTCGGGCCGGCGGCCCAGGTCCATGACCACCTCGATCAGCGCGGTGCGATCGGGCAGGGCATTGACCGCCGCCACGATCTCCGGGGGCAGCGCCGTGAGCAACGCATCGAGATCGTCGATCGATTCCCGCCGGCCGTCGTCGGATCTCACGTTGACCTCCACTAGCCGTCGATCACCGGACGCCGGCCGGCACAAGGGCCGGTTCGGCGACGCGGATCAGCGTTTCCTTCATCAGCAGCGTGACGGTGGCGATCGAATCGAAGCCGGCCTCCTCCATCCGTCGGTCGATCGGCGATTCGTAGGTTCGCACCGGAGCGATGACCCCGCGATCGTGGCGATGATCGCCGCCCCGGGTCGTCTGCGCGGCGATGACACCAAGGCCGAAGTCGATCAACTCTGACGCGTCCGCTTCCGGGCGGGCGATCACCTTCAGATAGTGTGGCTGGTCCTCCTTGGCCACGCCGATCTGGACGAACCCGTCGAGCAGCGTCCCGTCGCGTCCACCGTCCGGCGCCATCTGGACGAACCCCTCCACGTCGGCGAAGCGCAGGATCGGGGTGAGGCTCGAGCGGGGCACCCGCCCGTGGGGCCCCTGGCGCTCCCAGTCGGCGAGACGGAAGGCCTCCAGGCGAGCCACCGGCGCCGGTGTCGCCTGGCCGTAGAGCCGGGCCAGCGCGATCGAGTCGAGCGAGTTCGTCGGCCGGATCCGCGCAGCCGCGGCGCGCTCGTCTGGCCACGGCGCCGGGAGCGCCACGGCCAGCGGGCGGAAGAGGATCCGCTCCTCGCCGTAGCGCATGAAGCCGGCCTGCATGAGCAGCTCGACGTTGCCGTCCGCGTCGGCACAGGCGACGTGGAAGCGGGCCGCTCCCCGCTTGGCACCCTCGCGCAGAAGGAGCTGGACGAGGCGGAATCGGATGTCGCCGGCGTTGGCCATCCCGACGGCATCGAGCTCCACGATCGTCCATTCGTCCCGGACCGACTCGCGCTCCACGCGAGCGAGCCCGGCGATGTGGCCCTGATCCTCGTAGACGTACATCAGGTCGTTCGGCCGGAAGGCGCCCAGCGGCAGGCGGAAGAGGCTGAAGACGCCGATCGGTGGCCCGCTCACCGGCAGTCCGAGCGAGCGTGTATCGGCACCGTCGGACTGGCACAGCCGCGAGAGTTCGCCGAGTGCCGAAAGGTCGGTCAGCCGCGCCGGCCGGACCTTGCCGCCGCCACGCGGAGCGCGGAGGGCGCTCATCCCGCCGACCTGCCGCTCATCCGGCCGACCTGGCGCGCCGGATCGGGTGGGGCCGCCGGCCGGCGCCTTCGCCCGGGTCGTCGTGCTCGGAGGCCATCGCAGCCATCAGCCGATGGAAACGGGTCTCGCCGGCCAGCTCGGGATGGAACGCGGTGGCCAGGACGTTGCGTTCCCGGACCGCCACGATCCGGCCGTCATCGAGGCGAGCCAGGATGTCCACGCCGGGACCCGTCCGCTCGATGATCGGGGCGCGGATGAAGACGGCGTGGACCGGTCGGTCGCCCAGGATCGGGACCCGCAGCTCTGCCTCGAACGAATCCAGCTGGCGCCCGAACGCGTTGCGCGCGACGGCCACGTCCAGCAGCGGCAGCACGGGCTGCTCGTCACCGGCGATCTCGCGTGCCACCAGGATCATCCCGGCGCACGTTCCGAAGATCGGGGCGCCGCGATCGGCCAGATCGAGGATCGGGCGACGCAACCCCCAGCGTTCGATGAGTTGACGCATCGTCGTGCTCTCGCCCCCCGGCAGGATCAGTCCGCTGATCCCGTCCAGATCGGCGGGTTCGCGCACTCGGACGGCCTCCACGCCGATCGCGTGGAGCGTGTCGAGGTGCTCGCGGAACGCCCCCTGGAGGGCGAGGACGCCGATCCTCATGAGCTGATGCTCGCCGGTGACGGCTTCGGTCGCCCTACCAGCCGCGGACGGCGAGCCGTTCCTGGTCCGGGATCTCCTCCAGGGCGATCCCACGCATCGGCGCTCCGAGGCCGCGGGAGACCTCGGCGATCTTCGCGGGATCGTCGAAGAAGGTGGTGGCCTGGACGATGGCATTGGCCATCCGGGCCGGATCCTCGGCCTTGAAGATGCCCGAGCCGACGAAGACGCCCTCCGCGCCGAGTTGCATCACGAGCGCCGCATCTGACGGCGTGCTGATGCCGCCGGCCACGAAGTTGACGACCGGCAGCCTACCGTCGGCGGCGACCTGCCTGACCAGGTCGTAGGGAGCCCCCAGCTCCTTGGCGGCGGCGAACAGCTCGTCGTCGCGCATCGTCTGCAGGCGGCGGATCCCGGCGAGCACGTCGCGCAGCTGGCGGACCGCCTCGACGATGTTGCCGGTCCCGGCTTCGCCCTTGGTCCGCATCATGGCCGCACCTTCATTGATCCGGCGCAGCGCCTCGCCGAGGTCGCGGCAGCCGCACACGAACGGGACCTTGAAGGCGTGCTTGTCGATGTGGTTGCGCTCGTCGGCCGGCGTGAGGACCTCGGACTCGTCGATATAGTCGACGCCGAGCGCCTCGAGGACCTGGGCTTCCACGAAATGGCCGATCCGGGCCTTGGCCATGACCGGGATGGTCACGGCCGCCATGATCCCCTCGACCATGGTCGGGTCGCTCATGCGTGCGACGCCGCCCGCCTTGCGGATGTCGGCCGGGACACGCTCGAGCGCCATCACCGCAACCGCGCCGGCATCCTCCGCAAGCTTGGCCTGATCGGGCGTCACGACATCCATGATGACGCCGCCCTTGAGCATCTGGGCGAGACCCTTCTTGGTCGCCCAGGTCGACGTTTCGACGGTCATGTGGGACGGTTTCCTCTGGTGGTCGCGCTCGGTCGCCGGCCGGGTCTTGCCCCGGGGTCGTCGCCCGCTCGAGTCGGCCGAGCCCCGTGCGCCTGGTGATTATCGCACGAGCGCGCACGAGGGCCCACCCCTTGGTCCAGACAGGCGAGGACCAGCCACGCCATCCGTTGCGCGCGGGTCCGGAGTCCAGGGCCGTGGCCGAGTCCAGGGCCGTGGCCGAGTCCAGGGCGAACCTGATTCCAATCTGGCTGGTGAACGGGAGACCGAGGCCCCGATTCCGGTCGCTTTCTCCAGCGGCACGGGCGATTCCGGCCAAGGATCGCGCTGCCGCGTCGGGAGTTCCAGGCTGACCAGAAGGCTCGGCAGGATCCCGGCCCTTGTACCAATCAGCCTGGAACCCCAGGTAGCCGGACGTCATGGCCGGTCGGCGCCGATCCGGGGAGGAGCGTCGTCAGAGGCCGATCAACGCGAGACGGTGCGGATCACTCCTGACATCAGCTTCGTGGCGCGTCGTGCCGCCGTCGGCGACAGGCGAGAGAGCGCTTCGACGAGATCGATCACGTCCTGGTCCGGCAGCCCACCGAGCAGATCGCACAGGCGCAGGAACGTCGTGTCCGGGATCCCGCCGAGCAGGCCCAGCGACCGCTCCAGCTCGCGCGGGTCGAGCTGCGGGACCAGGCCCACGGCGCGATCGAACAGGCGAACGAAGCCGAGGAACGTCGAGAGCCAGTCGCGCAGGGCGACGAGCTCGGCATCACCTGGGTTCGCCGCCAGGGCGGCGGAGGCCTCGTGCTCCTTGGCCTCGAGGACGCCGATGATCGGGTCCCCTTCGCGAACCTTGCGCTCGGCGATCACCCGACCGAACCACCGCCAGTGATCGCCGACGGCCAGGTAGGCGACCCCGGCCGGCCCGCGTCGCCCCACCCGCCGCGGCTCGCGGACGCGCTCGACGATCCCCCAGGACTCGGCTTCGGCGAGTGCCAGGCTGGCCGCCCGGTGACTGAGACCCAGGGCCTCGCGGACTTCACGCTCGGTCAGCGGTTCCTGGCGAGCCATGAGATAGGCCTGCACCCGGGCGATCGCCGGGGTGACGCCCCAGGCTGCGCCCATCTCGCCCCAAGCCGTGGCGAGCTCGATCCGGATCGTCTCGGCTGGGCTCGTGACCGCGCCGTCTGCGCTCGAACCATGGTCGCTCACCGTCTCGCCGCCGTCTGTGCTGCGATCCGGACCGTGCGCCTGGAGAGGTGTGTGTGGGTCGGCCATAACTTGCTATGAAAGGGTAGCACGCTAGATGCCCTCGAATGCCCCTCAGTCGCGTTGATCGAGCTCCTCGCGGAGAGCGCCGAGGATCTCGAGTTCGATGCGGTCCTTCGGACGACCGGCGGCGCGCTTCATCTCGATCAGATCGTTCAGCGACGCCACGAGGACGACGTGTCCGGCGACGGTCGCCTTGACGGCTGACGAATGAAGGATCTCGTAGTCGAGGCCCGGATCGGGGTCCGCGAGAAGGTCGAAGTCACCAGCGACCGTCGAGAGAGTGAACAGGCCTCCAGCCCGCAAGGTCCGGGCATCGAGCGGTGGCATGCGCGGCGAGTCCATCGCCAGCCCGCGACGGACGGCGACGAGCTCGGCGAGGGCCGCCGCAAGGTTCTGGAGGTTGCCGAGGTCCCGTGCATAGCAGATGTCGAGATCACGGGTGAGCGACGGGGAGCCATGGGCCTGCGCTGCCAGTCCGCCGACGATGACGAAGCGGACGTCCCGCGCGATCAGGACCTCGAGGATCGCATCAGGACGAAAACGCGGCGCTTCGGTCATTCGGCGACCAGCTTGATCGAGTGCCGGAGTTCGACGAAATGTGAATCATCGGCCATCGCGAGCGCCAACCGATCGGACGGGGCGAGCTTCAGCAGTTCCCGGATCTGCGTGCGATCGACGCCGATACCGAGGCGCGGCATCGATTCGAGGCCGTAGCCACAGGCTTCAAGCAGGCGATCCAGGGTGCCGACGCGCGGGTCCACCCGCCCGCGCTCGATCCGCGCGATGGTTGCCTGCGGGATGCCGGCTTTCGCCGCGAGCTCTCGCTGGGTCAGCGTCGCGCGACGGCGCGCTTCGCGGACCATCCGGCCGGCCATCGACATCGTCCAACCTCCTGATGACGTTCACATCATCACGTTCACATCATCACCTCGGGGACCGGTACCGTCAAGGCCGAGCCGCCTATCATCCGGCCATGCCCATCCTGCGCAGCCGGCTCGATCCCGCAACCCAGGAGACGCGCGCCAATCACGACGCCATGGCGGCCCTCGTCGGCGACCTCCGCGCCCGCCAGGCGGCCCTGACAAACGGCGGCGCGGGCGGCGGCGACCGCTCCATCGAACGCCACCGCGAGCGCGGCAAGCTCCCGGTCCGCGAGCGGATCGACCGCCTGCTCGACCCTGGTTCGGCCTTCCTCGAACTGAGCCCCCTCGCCGCCAACGGCCTCTACGATGACGAGGCTCCCGGTGCCGGGATCGTCACGGGCATCGGCCGGATCGAGGGCACCACCTGTGTCGTCGTCGCCAATGACGCCACGGTCAAGGGCGGCACCTACTACCCGATGACGGTCAAGAAGCACCTGCGGGCCCAGGAGATCGCCCTCGAGAACCGCCTGCCGTGCATCTACCTTGTGGACTCCGGCGGCGCGTTCCTGCCGCTCCAGGCCGAGGTCTTCCCGGACCGCGACCACTTCGGCCGGATCTTCTACAACCAGGCCCGCATGTCCGCCGCCGGGGTCCCCCAGGTCGCCCTGGTGATGGGGTCCTGCACCGCCGGCGGCGCCTACGTCCCGGCCATGAGCGACGAGACGGTCATCGTGCGCGGGACCGGGACGATCTTCCTCGGCGGCCCGCCGCTGGTGAAGGCCGCCACCGGCGAGGACGTGACGCCCGAGGAGCTCGGCGGCTCGGAAGTCCATACGCGCCGCTCCGGCGTGGCCGACCACGAGGCGTTCGACGATGAGCACGCCCTGGCCCTGGGCCGCTCGATCGTGGCCAACCTCAACCGCCCGGCGCCGGGTGCGCCATGGCCGCGGCGCGAGCCGGAGCCGCCGGCCGTCGCGCCCGCCGGTGACGAAACCAGCGCATCGCTCTACGCCGCCGTCTCGCTCGACCCGCGCCGACCGGTCCCGGTCCGTGAGCTGATCGCCCGACTCGTCGACGGCTCGCGCTTCCACGAGTTCAAGCCGCTCTTCGGTGAGACACTGGTGACCGGCTTCGCCCACCTCGACGGCTACCCGGTGGCGATCCTGGCCAACGACGGCATCCTGTTCAGCCAGTCTGCGCTCAAGGGCGCCCACTTCATCGAGCTGGCCTGCCAGCGGCGCATCCCGCTCGTCTTCCTCCAGAACATCTCCGGGTTCATGGTCGGTCGCGAGTACGAGGAGGCGGGCATCGCCAAGGACGGGGCGAAGCTGGTGATGGCCGTGGCCAATGCCGAGGTCCCCAAGTTCACCGTCCTCATCGGCGGGAGCTTCGGGGCGGGCAACTACGCGATGGCCGGGCGCGCCTACCAACCGCGCTTCCTCTGGTCGTGGCCGAACAGCCGGATCTCGGTCATGGGCGGCGCCCAGGCCGCCCGGGTCCTCTCGTCGATCCGCGGCGACTTCGCCTCCGACGAAGAGCGCGACGCGTTCGAGGCACCGATCCTGGAGTCCTACGAACGCGAAGGTTCGCCCTGGTTCGCCACCGCGCGGCTATGGGATGACGGCGTGATCGATCCGCTCGACACCCGGCGCATCCTGACCATGGGCATCGAGGCCGCCCTCCACGCACCAATCCCGGAGACCCGCTTCGGCGTCTTCCGGATGTAGCGTTGACGCGCCCCGCGCGCCGTGCCATGGTCCGCGGCGTGTCACAGGACCTCGCGCCGATCCTCACCGCCGGGACCGCGCCGGCCGTCGTCGCGCTGGCGACGTTCCTGATCACCGACATCGAGGGCAGCACCCGCCTCTGGGAGGAGCATCCCGAGTCGATGGCGATCGTCCTTCAGACCCACGACGCGACGTTGCGAGCCGCCGTGGAAGAGCGCGGCGGCACCGTCATCAAGACCACCGGCGACGGGCTGCTCGCGCACTTCAGCGATCCTCTCGCCGCGGTCCACGCCGCGATCGACGGCCAGCGTCGCCTCGAGGCGCTGGCATGCGAGCCCGGTGTCCCGGTCCGGGTCCGGATGGCCATCCACATGGGCACCGCCCAGGCTCGCGACGGCGACTACTTCGGGCCGGCCCTCAACCGCGTCGCGCGGCTCCTCGCGATCGGCCACGGGGGCCAGGTGCTGGTCTCCGGCGTCACGGCGCGCCTCGTCGGCGACCGGCTGGGACCGGACGTCGGGCTGCTCGACCGGGGCGACCACCTCTTGCGCGATCTCGCCCAGCCGGAGCGGGTCCACCAGCTCGTCGCGCCGGGCCTGGCGCGGGACTTCCCGGCGCTTCGGTCCGATGCTGCCGGCCAGTCCACCCTGCCGATCCAGCTCTCCTCGTTCGTGGGACGCGAGCGGGAACTCGAGGAGATCCGGCGTCTGAGCGAGATCCACCGACTGGTGACGCTCATCGGGACCGGCGGGACCGGCAAGACGCGGCTCATGCTCGAGGCCGCACCGGCCATCGAGGACCGCTTCCGGGACGGTACCCGTCTCGTGGAGCTGGCCCCGATCAGCGATCCCGATCTCATCGTCCAGGAGGTCCTGCGTGCTGTCGGCGCTCGGGATCAGCCGGGATCCACGCCCATCGAGACGCTGGCCGATTTCCTTCGCTTCAAGTCGATGCTCGTCCTGTTCGACAACTGTGAACACGTGATCGGCACGATCGCTGACCTGGCGCACCGACTCCTGACCATCAGCCCGGGGGTGACGATCCTCGCGACCAGCCGCGAGGCGCTCGGGATCCCCGGCGAGACCATCTTCCAGGTGCCCTCCCTGGGACTCCCGCGAAGCGACGCACGAACCGACCCGCACGACCCGGCCGCAGCCGACCGGTTCGACGAGATCGCCTCCGCGGACGCTGTCCGGCTCTTCGTGGATCGCGCGGCGGCGGCGGTTCCCGACTTCGCGCTCACGACCGACAACGCCTCGACGATCGCCCAGATCTGCGCGCGCCTGGACGGCATCCCGCTTGCCATCGAGCTCGCGGCCGCCCGGGTGACCGTCCTGTCCGTGGACGACATCCTGCGCCGGCTCGGCGACAGGTTCCGACTGCTGACCGGCGGGCGGCGCACGGCGGTCCCTCGCCAGCAGACGCTCCAGGCGCTCATCGACTGGAGCTGGGACCTGCTCGCCGAAACGGATCGGGGCGTGCTGCGCCGGCTCTCCGTCTTCGCGGGTGGCTGGACGCTCGATGCCGCGTCGGCGGTCTGTGGCGAACCTGCCGAGGATGCGACCGAGATCGTCGACGCCCTGGAACGGCTCGTCGAACGGTCGCTGGTCGTCGTCGATCGCGGCATCACCACGCGCTATCGACTGCTGGAAACGATCCGCCAGTACGCCCGCGACCGACTGACCGAGGGCGGCGAGGTCGAGGCGATCCGTGGTCGACACCTCACGTTCTTCCTCGGCTTGGCGGAGCGGGCCGCGCCCGAACTGCGAGGGCCGAACATGGTCGAGTGGCTCACCCGGATCGATGCGGATGCCGACAACACCAGGGCGGCCATCGAGTGGGGCTTCGAGGCCGACCCGGAAACCGCCGGCCGATTGTGTTCGGCGATGTGGCTCCATTGGCGATCTCGTTCGATCGGCGCAGAGGGTGCCATCTGGCTGACGCAGGCCGTCGAGCGCGTGCGCGCGCTCCCGCCCGCGGACGACCCGGACCGGGCCGTTGCTCGCTCGATCCTGTTCGCCCGACTGCTGTCGCAGGCGGCCATCGCCCGGGCGTTCTGGACCGACCAGCCGTCGGTGGCATGGGCTGAAGAGGGACTGGCGCTGGCCCGGACGACGGGCGACCCCGACACGCTCGCCGAGGCGCTGAATGCCGTCTCCGTCACGCGCTTCTTCTCCGGGTCCACGATCGGGCTCCGCGAGCTCATCGAAGAGGGGATCGCGCTGGCCGCGAAGCGGGGGGACTGGTGGAGCCTGTCGATGGCGGAGGCGAACCTCGCAAATGCGATGCGGATCGAGGATCCGGCGTCGATGCCGGCCATCCTGGCAAGCGCGGCCGAACATGCCCGGATGACCGACAACCCGTTCGCCACTGCCTACATCAACATGACCCGCGGACGGCTCATGGGTCTCGCCGGTGAGATCGGCGCGGCGCGGGCGGCCTTCGATGAGGCGTTCGCGGCGTACACCGAGCTCGGGGACGACCGATTCGCCCTGGTCGTCCGAAGCGAGCTGGGGCACGCCCTGCGAACGGCCGGCAAACTTGACGAGGCGGAGGCGGTCTATCGCGAGACCATCCATGGCTGGGAGCGCCTTGGCAACCGTGGGGCGATCGCCAACCAGCTGGAGGGCTTCGCGTTCCTCGCGGTGGTGCGAGGTCAGCTCGAGCGGGCCGCTCGATTGCTGGGTGCTGCCGAAGCGCTTCGCGAGGCATCGGGCGCCACGATGGTGCACTACGAACGCGAGGAGTACGAGGCGGTCACGGCGGACCTGCGATCCCGCCTGGATGGGCCGACCCGGTCGGCCGAGTGGGCCTCCGGCCGATCGATGGAGATGCCGGCCGCCATCGCCCTGGCCATCGGCTAGCATCCGGGGATGCCGCGAGTCAGCCGCTTCTCGATCGCGCCCGTCCGGAGTCTCGGGCTCGAGCATCCGGCCGAGATCGAGCTGACCGAGGATGGCGTCGTCGAGGATCGACGGTTCTTCCTGGCGGATGACCGTGACCGGCTGGTGGACCGGATCGTGATCGGCCCGCTGGTCCAGATCGCCGCCCACACGGATCCGGACGCCACGACGCTTCGGCTGGCCTTCTCCGACGGCCGCGTCCTCGAGGACGAGGTGCGCCTCGGCGAGCCGATCGAGATACCGATCTATGGAGGACGGACCGCCATCGGGCGCGTCGTGGACGGGCCGTGGGCCAAGGCACTCTCGGCGTTCTGCGGCCGGCCGATCCGCCTCGTGCGCTGCGACAGGCCGGCCGGAACGCGCGACGGGCACCCGGCGAGCCTCGTCGGGGACGGCTCGCTCGCCGAGCTCGCCCAGCGGAGCGGTGTCGAGACGGTCGATGCCCGCCGGTTCCGGATGCTCATCGAACTCGAAGGGGCAGCGCCGCAAGAGGAGGACACCTGGATCGGCCGGCGGATCGCGATCGGGGCGGCTGTCCTGGCCATCACCGGACCCGATGCCCGCTGCGCGATCCCGACCCAGCATCCCGAGACCGGCGTCCGCGATCTCGACACGCTCCGAACGATCATCGCCTACCGCGGCCTGCGCGACGGCAAGCACGCGGACTTCGGCGTCCTGGGCGACGTCGTGCGTCCGGGCACGATCCGTCTCGGCGACGAGGTGAGCGTCCTCGACTGAGCTCCGAGCTGGGGAGGCTCGGCTTCCGTGACCAGGGGCGGACCTCAGTCGCCCGGGAACGGCGCGATCCGCCACCTCAGGCCGAGCAGGTCGATCTCGGCGGCGTCATGACTCCGGACGGCGAGGTGGATGGTCGAGCGCGGCGCTTCCGTCCCGCGGATCGGGCGCAGGCGCACGGTCTGCCGGCCGACATCCGCGTCGCGGGCGCCTCCGCCGGTGAGGGATGGCCGGAAGCGGAGGCCGACACTGCGGAGGAAGGCCTGGCTCGTTCTGTTGACATCGTCCACCGGGAGCTCGAGGACGGTCAGGCGGGCGGGTCCCGTAGCACGGGCCTCGCCGTCGGCGCGCGTCCACTCCGGGGCCGTGGTGTCGTGTTCGATGAGGAACGGCGGCAGATCCGGGTCGTGGCGTGGAGGCGCGGCGAGGCGCCAACGGACGACCTCGCCGTCCGGACGGCGACGCTCACCAGCGACCGGCTCGGCCAGGTCGGATCCGCGGGCGCGCAGGGCATCCACGTCGTCGTCGAGGGCGTCGGACGCGATCGCCCACGTCGCCAGACCGCCTCCCCGCTCCAGCGCGCGGAGCGTCGGCGCGCCGACCCACGAGTCGGCCGCGAGATCGGGGTCGAAGACGCCGATCAACTCGAGATAGGTGTCGCCGAGCCAGACGAGGCGGTTGAAGGTGCCGAGCGCGTCGTGACGCCCACCGCCACCGGCCTCCAGCCCGAGCCGGGTCTCAAGGGCGATCGCTGCTGCGTCCGGGTCCGCGACGGCGACGACGAGATGATCGATTCCAAGGAGCATCGGTACAGCGTATGCGTACGCGCAGCGCGGGGTCGGGAGGCGGGTCGTTAGGATGGCGCGGTGAGTTCCAGCGTCCGCCTCGAACGCAGCGGTCCGGCTGGGGTCGTGGTGCGCGTGACGCTCGCTCGCCCCGAGGTCCACAACGCACTCGATGGGACGCTCATCGCCGACCTCCGAACCGCCTTCGGGGCGCTGGCCCTGGAGGGCCCGGTCGATCTCCGCGCGGTCGTCCTGGCCGGTGACGGCCCCTCGTTCTGTGCCGGGGCCGACATCGCCTGGATGCGCGCCGCGACGGCCCTCGACACGGAGGGGAACGAGCAGGACGCCATGGCGATGGCCGACCTGTTCGAGGCGATCGACACCTGCCCGGTGCCGGTGATCGCCCGGGTCCACGGGGCGGCGCTCGGCGGCGGGATGGGGCTCTGCGCGGTGGCCGACCTCGTCATCGCGGAGAGCGGGACGCGGTTCGGGTTCACCGAGACTCGACTCGGCATCGTGCCGGCGGTCATCAGCCCGTTCGTCATCGCCAAGATCGGTGAGAGTCACGCCCGGGCGCTCTTCCCGGGCGGCCGCCGGTTCGACGCGACGCGGGCCGCTCGGATCGGGCTGGTCCACGAGGTCGTCGAAGGGCTGGCGGCGCTCGACACCGCTGTGGACGCCGCGATCGCCGACCTGCTGGCGGCCGGCCCGACCGCGGCCCGCGCCGCCAAGTCCATGGTCCGCGAGGTGCGCGGGCTGAGTCACGGGTCCGCGAAGTGGCACACGGCGCGGGCCATCGCCCGGCAGCGGACGAGCGCCGAGGCGCAGGAGGGGTTCGCGGCGTTCGCCGAAAAGCGGCGACCGGCATGGGCACCGGATGGGGACGCGGGCTGACGTCCGAGGCCCCGCACGCCGTTCGACGTTCTTCCCCGAAGGACAAATCTGCCTCATCGGCCGCCGGAGCGCCTGTCCAGGCCTCGAATGATCAGCCCGGTGGAGCGGTGTGGCGTGAATCGCCGGAAGGTGAGGGGTCACATGGCGCTTTCGCCGCTTCGCCACCCGTGAGAGGGCCGATTCGAACCCCGCGCAGCCGGAAATCGATTGGTTTGTCCTTCCCCGCGGAACGATCGGCAAAGCCACGCCCACACAAAAAGACACGCCCGCCTTGCCAGCCGCCTTGGCAGCCGGAGTGGCCTATGCGACAATCGCGACACCTATGCCCGAGGGATTGAGTCCAAGCCAGGCCGCGAAGCGGATCGGGACCACCACTCGCTCCGTCCAGCGCTGGATCGCGATGGGGCGCTTGCCTGCGAGGCGCGTTGGAGGCAGGTGGCGTGTCGCGTCTGTCGCGTTAGACGCGTTCATGGCACAGGCGCCGTCCAGCGCCGGTTCGGGCGTCGCCGCCGGGGCCACGATTCCGCAGGCATCGCCTGTCCGACCCATACGCACGCTCTTCATCGCCAACCGCGGCGAGATCGCCCGACGGATCTCGCGCACGTGCGTGCCTCTGCACATCCGCGCCCTCGTTCCGGTCACGGACGGGCCGGGCGCGCTCGACCTGCTCGACCCCGACGCGGTCGTCGCGACCGCCACGGCCGCCGGCGCTGACGCGATCCATCCCGGGTTCGGCTTCCTCGCCGAGAGCGCCGGGTTCGCCGAGCGCACGATCGCCGCCGGCCTGTGCTGGGTGGGGCCTCCGCCCGCGGCGATCCGGGCGATGGGCGACAAGGCGGCCGCCCGGCGACTCGCGGCCTCGCTCGGCGTCCCGGTGCTCGATGGCTACGAGGGCGAGGACCAGTCCGACCGCGCCCTGACCGCGGCGGCCGCAAGAATCGGTTTCCCGCTGCTGGTGAAGCCGTCTGCCGGCGGCGGCGGCAAGGGGATGCGGGTCGTCCGCGAACTGGACCGGCTGCCCGACGCCCTGGCAGCGGCTCGGCGCGAGGCGGCCTCCGCCTTCGGCGACGAGCGGCTCATCCTCGAGCGCCTCGTCGAAGGCGGCCGGCATGTCGAGATCCAGGTCCTGTTCGATGCGTTCGGCACCGGTGTCCACCTCGGCGAGCGCGATTGCTCGATCCAGCGCCGTCACCAGAAGATCCTCGAGGAGGCGCCGTCGCCGGCGGTCGATGCCGCGCTGCGTGCCCGACTCGGCGAAGCGGCGCTCACCCTCGCTCGTGCGGTGGGCTACGTCAGCGCCGGCACCTGCGAATTCCTGCTCGACGACCGGGGCTCGTTCACGTTCATGGAGATGAACACGCGGCTCCAGGTCGAGCATCCGGTGACGGAGCTGATCAGCGGCCGGGACCTGGTCGCCGACCAGCTGCGGATCGCCGGCGGCGAACCACTCGGCGTCAGCGAAGCCGACGCCACGCGAACGGCCGGCCACGCGATCGAGGTCCGCCTCTACGCCGAAGACGCCGAAGACGGCTTCCTGCCCGCCGTGGGTCGGGTCGAGGCGCTCCGCTGGCCGATCGGCGAGGGGATCCGCGTGGATGCCGGGATCGAGCTCGGTAGTGAGGTCGGCGGCCGGTTCGACCCGATGCTGGCCAAGCTGATCGCCTGGGGACCAGATCGCCCGACGGCGATCGAGCGGCTCACCACCGCGCTCGACGAGACGGTGGTCCTGGGGCTGCTCACGAACCTTCGCTTCCTGCGCTGGCTGATTCGCCAGCCGGTCGTGCTCGCCGGTGAGGCCCGGACCGACACGCTCGAACGGATCTGGCCGCCGGACGACTGGGCCGGACGGACGGCGATCCCCGAGGCGGCCTGGGCAGAGGCGGCTGCCGGGTTGGCGAACGCCGGCCGGGGAGCCGCCGGCCCGTGGGCTGGTGGCTGGCGCCTCAACGCTCCCCGATCGGTGCGACTCGAAGCGGATGGGGAGGAGCGCGCGGTCGCACCGTCGGGGTCCACCACAGACTCGGTGGCGAGCGCCCACGTCGGCGAGGTCGTCCATCTCGATCTCGCCGGCAGGAGCACGGCGTTCAGACTCGCTCCCCCACCCGATGTCGATCGCACGGGTCGCGCGGTCCGCGCGCCGGGCGCGGCCGCTGCCGTCGGTCCGAGCGAGGTCCTCGCCCCGATGCCCGGAGCCGTCCTGGCGGTCCACGTCGTCACCGCTCAGGCGGTCGAGGCTGGCGACCCGATGGTCACCCTGGAGGCCATGAAGATGGAGCACATCGTGACGGCGCCGTTCGCCGGTCGGATCGCCGACATCCGGGTCCGGCCGGGCGACCAGGTCTCGCGCGGCCAGCGCCTCGCCACGGTCGAGCCCTGATGGAGCCGCTTCGGGTACGCTCAGCGACGCTCGAAACGGAGGTTGTCATGGCCCATCACGAGGCGGCGTCAACGCCGCTGCCGCAGACCCGCGAGGAACTGCTCGCCCTGCACCGCGAGACTCGCCGACGACGCAACCAGGCGGCGCACGGCAGCGAGGCGCATGTCGCCGCCATCGATCTGCTCGGTCGGATCGAGGTCGAGATCGCCCGGATCGAACGGGCGATGGATCCGCCGCTCGGCTGAGCCGACCTGACTGGCCGGCGAACCGCGATGGCTGAGCGCGTCCGCGTCTACGAGGTGGGACCGCGGGACGGCCTCCAGAACGAGGCCGCTGCGATCCCGACCGCGACGAAGGCCCGCTTCCTTGGGCTGCTCGCCGACGCAGGGCTGCGCGAGATCGAGGCGACCAGCTTCGTGGCGCCCCGGGCGATCCCCCAGCTCTCCGACGCCGATGAGCTGCTCTCCGGCCTCGAGCGGCGGCCCGGCGTGCGCTACCCGGTCCTCGTCCCCAATGGCCGGGGCATGGCGCGTGCCGAGGCTGCCGGCGCCGACGCCATCGCGGTCTTCACCGCGACGACCGATGCCTTCACCGGCGCCAACATCGGGATGACCGTCGAGGGATCGCTGGTGGCGTTCGCGCCCGTCCTGGCGCGCGCCGGCGGGCTCGGCTGGTGGCGGCGAGGCTACGTCTCGACCGCGTTCGGTTGCCCCTACACCGGGCGCGTCGATCCGGCTCGCGCCGTGGAGGTCGCGCTGCGCCTGCTCGGCCTCGGCGTGGACGAGGTCTGCTTCGGCGATACGATCGGGGTCGCGGTGCCGGGCCAGGTGGCGGCGCTGACCGGGCTCGCCGTGGCGGCCGGCGTGCCGCTGGACCGGATCGCCTACCACTTCCACGACACGCGCGGGACGGCGCTGGCCAACGTGGCCGCCGGCCTGGATGCCGGAGTCCGCTGCTTCGATTCGTCCACCGGCGGGACGGGCGGCTGCCCCTACGCCCCTGGAGCCGCGGGCAATCTCGCCACGGAGGACCTGGTCTACTTCCTCGACGCCTCCGGCTGGGAGCACGGGGTCTCGCTGCCCGGGGTGCTCACGGCCGCCCGGTTCATCGCGGACGCGCTCGGACGGCCGCTGGCGACGAAGGTCGGACAGGCCGGCGGCTGGGACGGAGCGACCGGCGCCGCGGTGGGCCGCGCGTAGGGCGCGCGTAGGCCGCCTGCACGTTCGGGCGCTTCTGCTATCGTCCCGGGCGAATGGACGGTGTCGTACTCGTTCTGAACCAGAACTACGAACCGCTCAACGTCTGCAACCTGCCCAGGGCGTTCCGCCTCGTCTTCGGTGAGAAGGCCGAAGTGATCGAGTACGACCACCAGGTGATCCGGACGGTGCGGACCGAATACCGCGCGCCTTCCGTCATCCGCCTGCAGTACCTGATCCGGCGGCCGCGACCGCGGGTCAAGCTCTCGCGCCGGGAGGTCTTCAGCCGGGACCGGCACACCTGCCAGTACTGCGGCCGGCAGTCGCACGATCTGACCCTGGACCACATCGTCCCGCGCTACCGCGGCGGGACCCACACCTGGGAGAACCTCGTCACCGCGTGCAAGCCGTGCAATCACCGAAAGGGCGGCAAGACGCTCGACGAGGCGCGCCTGCGTCTCTCCCGTCTGCCGGTCGAGCCACGGAGCGACATCTACTCCCTGTTCACGCCCTACCTGGGCGACGAGCGCAACGAGGCCTGGCGCACCTACCTCTTCCTGGGGCGCAACTGATCGCCCTCGAGGAGGCGATCCCCGATCCGGTCCATGCGCTCCTGCGCGGGCTATGGGAGGCCGGCCACGCGGCCTATGTCGTCGGCGGTTCGCTCCGCGACGCGCTGCTCGGACGGCCGGCCGTGGACTGGGACCTCGCGTCAGACGCCCGGCCCGATCGGCTGCTGGAGGTCTTCCCCGGGGCCGTCTACGAGAACCGCTTCGGGACGGTGGCGGTGCGGCGCGAGGGCGAGGTCTACGAGATCACGACCTTCCGAAGCGACCACGAGTACGCCGACTTCCGGCGCCCGCATCGGGTCGAGTTCGGCGACACGATCGAGCTGGACCTGGCTCGCCGCGACTTCACCGTCAACGCGATGGCCTGGGGGGCACGGGCTGGCGATGCCCCGGGCTTCCTGGACCCGTACCGCGGTCTGGCCGACGTCGAGGGCCGGGTGCTGCGGGCCGTCGGCGAGCCGCGCGCCCGGTTCGAAGAGGACGCCCTGCGGATGGTCCGCGCTGTCCGCCTTGCGGCCACGCTCGGCTTCGGCATCGAGGCCGCGACCCTGGCCGCGATCCAGGCTCGCTCGGCGCTGGTCGCCCACCTGTCCGGCGAGCGGATCGCGGCCGAGCTGGACAAGCTGTTGGCGGCACCGCTGCCGTCGATCGGCCTCCGGCTGATGAGCGAGACCGATCTCCTCGCGCCGATCTCGGCCGACCTGGCGGCCCAGCGCGGGATCCCCCAGAACAAGATGCCGGACGAGGACCTGTGGGACCACACCCTGCGGACCGTGGACGCGGCGCCGGCCGGCCGGCCGGTCGTCCGGTTGGCCGCCCTGCTCCACGACATCGGCAAGCCCGAAACCTTCGCCGAGGGTCACTTCCTCGGGCACGACACCGTCGGAGCCCGGCTGGCCGGTCTCTTCCTAGATCGGCTTCGGTCGCCCCGGGCGGTGCGCGAGCGGATCGTGGCCCTGGTTGGCCTCCACATGTTCAGCTACGAGCCGAACTGGTCCGACGCGGCGGTCCGCCGGTTCATCGGCAGGATGGGTGCCCTGGGCGACAGCGCGCTGGACGAGTTGCTGGCGCTGCGCGAGGCGGACAACATCGGTTCCGGCCTGCCGCCCGAGGCGGGAGGGCTGGACGCCCTGCGGGCGCGGATCGCGGCCGAGCTGGCCGCCGACGTGGTCCTGGACCGACGCGGCCTGGTGGTGGACGGCGCGGACCTGATCTCTGAGCTGGGCTTGTCGCAGGGGCCACTGCTCGGCCGCATCCTCGACGCCTTGCTCGAGCGGGTCATCGCCGATCCGGCCGTCAACGACCGACCGACCCTGCTGCTGCTGGCCCAGGCCATGCTCGCCGACGACGATTGATCGAACTGCTGCTCCAGGCCGAGAGTGCGCTGTCGCTCGGGTTGCTCGACCGGGCAGAAACGCTCTACCGCCAGGTCGCCAGCGCGGATCCGCGCAACTCGATCGCGGTCGTGGGGCTCGCGAGGGTCGCCCTGGAGCGGCGCGACGAGGCCGGCGCGCTGGCGCTGGCGCGCCGGGCCCTCGCGATCGACCCGGAGAACGTGGCGGCCCAGCGGATGGTGGAGCGGCTGGCAGAGGTGCTCCGGTATCGAGGCGTGGAGGTGCCGGTCGCGCCGCCGCCGGCGCGACCCGGCGCGACCGAACGCGCCGGCGTGTCCGAGCCCTCGGCCGTGTCGGAGCCGGGGGCCGTCTCCGAGTCCGAGCCGCCGCGACGCTCCCTGGTCGACCGTCTGCTTCGGCGGCGGTAACGACCGCGTATCGTTCGCCCATGACCCGTGTCCTGATCACCGGGGGCGCCGGCTATGTCGGCTCGGTCTCGGCGAGTGCGTTCCTCGAAGCCGGCCACGATGTGGTCGTGCTCGATGACCTGACGACCGGTCACCGCGCGGCCGTCCCGGCGGGAGCCGTCCTGCGCGAAGGTACCTACGCTGACTTGCCCGCGCTCGCGACGCTCCTCGAGACGGAGCGTATCGAGGCGATCCTTCATTGCGCCGCTCGCTCGCTCGTGGGCGAGTCGATCCGCGAGCCGGCCAAGTACTTCCGGGAGAACGTCGCCGGTGGCGTGGCCCTGCTCGATGCCGCCCGGGTTGCCGGGGTCTCGCGGGTCGTCTTCTCCTCGACGGCGGCGGTCTATGGCAACCCGGACTCGACCCCGATCGCCGAGGATGCGCCGCTCCGGCCGATCAACCCGTACGGCGAATCGAAGCGTGCCTTCGAGAGCGCGCTCGGCTGGTACGGGCGTGCGTACGGACTTCGCAGCGTGACCCTGCGCTACTTCAACGTCGCCGGCGCCACCGAAGCACTCGGCGAGGACCACCGGCCCGAGACCCACCTGATCCCGATCGTCCTGCACGCGGCCGAGGGCGGGCCCGGGGTCACCGTCTTCGGCGACGACTACCCGACCCCCGACGGCACCTGCATCCGCGACTACATCCACGTCTCGGACCTGGCCGACGCCCACCTGCTGGCGCTCGCGGCGACCGCGCCGGGCGACGCGCGCACGGACGAGCCGCTCGTCTGCAATCTCGGCAATGGCGACGGGTTCTCGGTTCGTGAGGTCCTCTCGGCCGCGCGGGTGGTGACGGGCCGGGAGATCCCCCGCGCGGTCGGCCCACGTCGGCAGGGCGACCCGCCCGTGCTCGTGGCCTCCTCGACGCGCGCGGCCGAAGTCCTGGGCTGGCGGCCGGCTCGCCCGAGCCTGGAGGAGATGGTCGGTTCGGCCTGGATGTGGCGCCGCTCGTACCCCGGCGGATATCGCGACGGGGCGTAGCACGCCGGTCCCCAGTCGGCCCGGCTCGGCCGGCACTCCTCGCCCAACTGGTCTGCCCCGCCCGGCTGCTGACGATCGCCACCGCCATCGGGACTTCGGCAAATCATCGTGTCCAGACTGGTACGGAGGGGTCCAAGCGGATGAGGCCGGGCGAGCCGGCGCTCCCACGCTCAGGCGAGGTCAGATTCGGTCCGAGTGGGCCGCGATTCGGTCCGAGTGGGCCGCCGATCGCTCTGCCGGGCGAGTTTGGCTCCGTAGCAGTCTGCTGATGCAGTTATGCGAGGACCGGCGCCTGGCCGCGCGCGCAGCGGCTCCCCGCCGCCGGCGCGGGACCGGCCGACGGATCGGCTCGGGCCCGCCCCCGCCTGCCCGCTCTCGCCTGCCCGCTCTCGCCTGCCCGCCCCCGCCTGCCCGCCCCCGCCTGATGCATCCGACGTGCATCAGCTAACGGACCCCATCCCCGACGCCCTAGCGCGGCTCGAGCGGCCCCGAGCCCGGCGTCAGTCGTTCCGGGGGCGCTGCCGGCCCGAGGCCGGACTCGGCCAGGAGCTCGCCCATTTCGCCGGACCCGGCCCAGTCGTCGCGGACGGGCCAGATCAGCCAGAGGCCGATGAACATCGTGACCAGCAGGCTCAGCACCGCGACCTGGTAGGCCCCGATCCCGAGGGGACCGAGCAGCACGAAGATGGTCGCTCCGTAGAGCAGCTGGCCGATGACCTGGCTGCCCTTGCCGACCAGTCCGTAGAGTCCGAAGAACTCGCCGAGCCGATCCGGCGGTGAGAGCCGGACCATCAGCACCCGATCGGCGACCTGGACGCCGCCGAGGCCGCTCCCTAGGATCGCCCCGGCGATCAGGAACGGCACCAGCCCGGCCGGCCCGAAGCCGAGCGCCACGCCACCGATGAGCAGGCCGACCGCCCACGAGATCAGGACCATGACGAGGGTCCGCTTGGGGCCCTGCCGATCGCACAGCCAGCCCCACACGAAGCTCATGGCGATCGCCACCAGCGTGAGGCTCAGCAGGATGAGGTTGGCCTCCCCCTCAGACACGCCCAGGACCTTGACCGTCACCACGCTCATGACCACGATGACCGTGTTGACCGCATCGGAGTAGAAGAAGCGCCCGACCAGGAACCGTCCGAGACCGGGCACCTCGCGCGCGTGGGCGATCGACTGGCGCAGCTGTCCGAAGGAGGCCACGACCTCCGCCGCCGTCAGCCGGGTCGGCCGCGTGAGTGCCGGTTCGCGCACGACGGCGAAGATCGGGATGGCGAAGACCAGGAAGAGCAGGGCCGCGAGGCGGAACCGGTCCTCGACCGGGAGCTTGAGCCATTCGATCAGCAGCGCGACGGTCACCGTCCCGCAGTAGCCGATGGCCGTTCCGAGCCCCGACAACTTCCCGCGCGACTCGGGCCGGCTGACGGTCGTCAGCGTCGCGTCGTAGTAGATCAGCGCCGCCTGAAAGGCGAAGTTCGCGACGATGAACAGCAGCAGCCCCACGATCGGCGAGACGTCCGCGATGAAGAACGTCGTCCCGATACAGAGCGCAGTGAAGACGAACAGCAACGGCAGGCGCCGGCCGATCCGGTCCGAGATCGCGCCCAGGATCGGCGAGACGATCGCGTTGAGGCCGACACTGACCACGATCGCGAGCGAGAGCAGGAAGTTGCCGTCGCGCTCGCCGAACTGGCGGTCGTTGACCAGGTAGAGCCCGATGGCGCCCGAGACCACGGCGAAGCTGAAGATCGTGTTGGCGAAGTCGTAGAGCGCCCATGACGCCGGCACGATCGCGCGACCGCTCGGGGTCATGCCGGCGAGGCCGCGCGGACGGGGCGCTGGACCGGGTAGCGGCTGCGCGCTGGACACGGCGCGATGATAGTCGTCCGCAGCGTCGTAGGATGTGCCCAGGATGACGGAGACCACCATCCACCCGACCGATGCCCGGAGCGTCCTCGCCGGCCTGCGACCCCAGGTCTTCGGCAACGGGAACCCCGGGCGCGTCCTCGATCCGATCATCGAGCCGCTCTGGAGCGGCGTCCGGGCACTCGCCGCGATCGACGACGGCGAGGTGACCCTCGCGGATGAAGGCGGCGATCCGATCGCCGGGCATGATGAGATCCGAGCCGCCCTGGCCGATGCTGCAATGGCGGGGCCGGTGGTCGTGGACGGCGTCCTGACCAAGCTGGCCGCCCGTGACGGGAGTGGCGTCTATGTCGGCATGGACGACATGCCGTCCACCAGCCAGCTCGCGAGCCGCTCCCTGCTCGGCATCCGGCGGAACCGCGCCGAGGAGGTGACCCAGGCGAAGAACGCGGCCCGGGCGGCGCGGACCTTCGGGCCGGACGACACGGTCACCTTCGTCGCGATCGACCTGCTCTGGCTCGACGGGGAGTCACTGCTCGACATCCCGTTCCTGGAGCGCCGACGGATCCTGGAATCCGTTCTCGTCGAGTCGGACCTGGTCCGTCGCAGCGTCTTCGTCCGGCCACCGTTCGAATCGTGGGTCGGGTCGTGGCGTGCGCTCGGGTTCGCCGGGCTCAGCTACAAGGCCGCGAACAGCCGCTACCGCCCGGGGGTCGCCACGAAGGACTGGGTCAGCGCGCCGATGCCTCGCCGCTGACCCCGCTGACAGATGGTACGGTGAGGCGGTGCCCCAGACTCTCCTGACGCCGGCCATCCGAGAGCAGATCTCGCGGCTCGGCCAGGCCGACATCATGGTCGGCATCCCGAGCTACAAGAACGCCGCGACGATCGGTTACGTCGTTCGCGCCGCGCAGGCCGGCCTGGTCCAGTACTTCCCCGATCTGCGTCCGGTCGTCGTCAACTCGGACGCAGGGTCGCCCGACGGCACGGGGCGGGTCGTGGTCGAGACCGAGCCGCCCGACTACATCGAGCAGATCCTGCTCGTCCGGCCGACCAACAAGCTCGAACGCGTCAGCCTCACCTACCCGGCGATCGACGGCGTCGGCGGCAAGGGCGCGGCCCTGCGGACCATCTTCGAGATCGCCGCGGCGCTCGAGGTGCAGGCGCTCGTCGTCGTCGATTCGGACCTGCGCTCCATCGTGCCGGAATGGATCGAGCTGCTCGCCGGGCCGATCCTCAAGGGCGGTTACGACTTCGTGGCGCCGCTCTACGCCCGCTACAAGTACGACGGCACGATCACCAACACCGTCACCTATCCCCTCACCCGGGCGCTCTACGGGCACCGCATCCGCCAGCCGATCGGCGGCGACTTCGGCGTCTCGGGCGACCTGGTCCGTCACTTTCTGAGCCTCGACGACTGGACCGACGACGTCAGCCGGTTCGGCATCGACATCTGGATGACGACCTCCGCGGTCACGGCCGGCTTCGCCGTCTGCCAGACCCGCCTGGGCGCCAAGATCCACGATCCCAAGGACCCGGGCTCCGATCTCGGACCCATGTTCCGCCAGGTCGTCGGGACGATCCTGCGCCTTGCGAATCGCTACCCGGAGCACTGGCTCACGATCCGCGGCAGCCACGACATCCCGGCGTATGGCTTCGAGCGGATCATCGAGCCGCCGCCGCTGGAGGTGAACACGCTCCGTCTGCTGTCGGAGTTCCACGCCGGCTCGCTGACCCTCGCCGATGCGTGGCGCTCGATGCTCGCCCCGGCCACCGTGGAAACGGTGCTGGAACTGGCGGCCGAGGCCGGTCGGCTCGGCGACGCCGCGCGGACCAGGCTGGGAGTGGGCGGTGACGTCGCCTCGACCACGGCGTCCACCCTGGAGATGGCCGACGCGGTCGCCGCGTTCCACTTCCCGGACGACCTGTGGGCGCGGGTGATCTACGACCTGGTGGTCTCGGCGCGCGATCCCAAGCCGTCCATCGAGGCACTCGTCGCGGCACTCGTGCCGATCTACTTCGGGCGGGTCGGCAGTTTCGTCGTCGAGAATCGCAACGTCCCGACGGACCAGGCCGAGGAACGGGTGGAGCGCCAGGCCCGCGAATTCGAGCTGCTCAAGCCGTACCTCGTGGGGCGCTGGAAGGAGGCCGGCGGATGACGGCGAGATCGCCCCTGCCGGCGCGGATCCTCATCCCGGTCGCCAATCCCGCGACGGCCGAGGAACTGATCCGCCTGGGCGCCGCGATACTCGACCCGCGGGCCGGTGCGCTCTCCGCCCTGGGCATCGTGGAAGTCCCCGAGGGGATGTCGCTGTCCGACGGGGCGACCCGCGCCCGGCATGCCAGACGGCTCCTCCAGCGTGTGCTCGACTACGCCCCCGATGGCACGACCATCCATCCGATCGTGCGGATCGGGCGTCATGCCGCCGAGGGGATCATCGAGGCAGCGGCCGAGCAGGAAGCGGACCTGATCATCTTCGGCTGGGGCGGCAAGGCGGCGGGCGGCAAGGCGGCGGGCGGGCGCGGCGGCGGGGGCGGTGGCGGACACGCGGGCGGACACGCGGGCGGGGACGGCGCCGGCCAGACCGTCTTCTCCCCCACGATCGACGAGGTCGTGCGCGATCCACCGTGCGACATCGCCGTCGTCAAACAGCGTGGCTCGAGCGAGATCCGGCGAGTCCTCGTCCCGGTCCGCGGCGGGCCGCACGCCGAACTCGCCATCCTGTTCGCCGACGCGATCGCGCGCCAGCATGACGCGACCGTGGTAGTGCTTCACCTCGTCCCGCCCGGGATCACCCTGGCGGTCCGGGCGCAGGCCGAGCGGGCGCTGGCGGCGTTCGTCAAGCAGCACGTCCAGGGCCGCAGCGAGGCGATCGTGCGCGAAGCCCCGAACGTTCGGAATGCGATCCTGCGCGAGGCGGAGAAGGCCGATCTCGTGGTCATGGGCGCGTCGGCCCAGCCGGGCGGCGGCGGCCAGAGCCATCTGTTCGGTGCCCTGCCGGAAGCGATCGCGGCGCGAGCGAAGCCGTCGGTCATCGTGGTCAAGACTCGCGAGGCCCTCCAGCGCAGCGCGTTCGAGCAGCTCGCCGCGCGGGCCGAGACCCTCGCCGCCGCCGATCGAGCCGCCGAAGAGGGGCGCGCCGTCCCGCGCCGGGTCGAGCGCTGGTTCGGGGAGGCCAACTTCCACCACGCCGAATTCATCGACCTGCGTCGCCTGGCGACCCTCAAGGAGAAGCAGCAGCTGACCGTCAGCCTCGTCCTGCCGACGCTCAACGAGGAAGAGACGATCGGTCCGATCGTCCGCCGGGCGATGCGCGAGATGGTCGGCCGGGTGCCGCTGCTCGACGAGGTCCTGGTCATCGACTCCGCCTCGACCGACCGGACCCGCGAGATCGCCGCCGCCGAGGGCGCGCGCGTCGTCCAGCATCCTGACGTGCTGCCGCGCTACGGCTCATTCCGGGGCAAGGGCGAGGCGCTCTGGAAATCGCTCTACGAAACCTCCGGCGACATCATCGTCTGGGCTGACACGGACGTGAAGAACTGGCACCACCGGATGGTCTACGGAACGCTGGGTCCGTTGCTTCACGAGCCGCGGCTCCAGTACGTCAAGGGCTACTACCAGCGACCGATCGTCGAGGACGGCGTGCTCAAGGAGGGCGGCGGCGGCCGGGTCACCGAGCTCGTTGCGCGGCCGCTGATCAATCTCTTCTACCCCGAGCTGTCGGGGATGATCCAGCCGCTGTCGGGCGAGTACGCCGGGCGGCGTGCGCTGCTCGAGTCGATCCCGTTCTTCACCGGCTACGCGGTCGAGATCGGGCATCTGATCGACATCGCCGAGCGGCTCGGCATCGAAGGGCTCGGCCAGGTGGACCTGGAACGGCGGGTCCACCGCAACCAGGAGCTGGAAGGCCTCTCCCGGATGTCGTTCGTGATCCTCCAGGCGGTCATGAAGCGCCTCGAGGAGCGGCGCAAGACGCGGCTCTTCGCCGAGATGGGCTCGACCATGAAGCTGCCACGTTCCGGCCGTGGACGACTCTCGCTCGAGGTCATCGAGCTTGCCGACCAGGAACGGCCACCGATGATCCGCATCCCCGAGTACGTGGAGCGGCGGCGGGCTCTGCTCGGGGAGGGGACGGTCGGGATCGGCGAGCCCGCGGCAGGGCGGTCGGTGGCCGGCTCCGCGGCCGGGCGGCCGCCAGCAGGGCGGTCGGCCAGGCGCCCGACGACGCCCACGGCTGACCGGTGAGCGTGGCCGGTCCCGTGGTCGCACTCGTGGCCGGTCCCGTGGTCGCCTTCTCCCCGCGGCGCATCCGCCGAGCCGCCTCCGGGCCCCGATATGCCCCCCAGTCTTACGCGGCGGGCTACCACGGTCACATGGGCCGGATCCGCAGCCATGTCACGCTCGCGACACACCGTACTGAGCTCGGATGCGGCGCT
>JBCLCL010000011.1:0-57176 GCA_038915815.1 Candidatus Limnocylindrales bacterium | reverse complement strand
GCCGCCCGTTCCCGGAAGCGCCCGACCAGCCAGCCGACGACGGCTGGGAGACGATCGACCGGGATCTCGAACCGGGCGTCCCAGGCCTCCAGCCGATCGGTCAGCGACGCCGGGCCGGGAAGCAGCGCGTCGAGCCCCGCAGCGGCCGCCTCGAACTCGGCGTCCGGCCGGCGGGGCGGGGCGTATCCGAAACAGCCAGCCACGTGCTCCAGATACGGCAGCGGCTCGCCGGCCAGGGCCACAGCCTGTGTCTCGAGCGCGACGAGCTGGGCATCGAGCCACGCGCGACGGTCGGGCTCGGCGACCTCGCCGGCAAGCCGGTCGCGCAGGGACGCCGCATCGTCCCGGAGGCTCGCGGGTGAGCGGAGCTGCTCGGTGTCCACCCGGGCTTTGAGCTCGGCGGGCCCGAAGTAGCCATCGACCAGGCCCGGGATCAGCTGATCGAGCCGAAGCGCCAGGAGCAGGTAGTCGCGCGCGACCACGTCCGGAGGCTGGACCATCCGCATGCCGCCGACCGCCGGCAGCCAGGCCGTGGTGCCGACGGGCCCGGTCACCGCTGCATCCGGTCAGGTCTCGGGGGGCGCGGCGTCTCGTGGTCGCGGTGCGCGTCCGCCTTGTGGCGGGCCTCGGCCAAGCGCTCGGTCAGGCCGGGGTCCACGGGGAGCCCGGATCGATCCGGTGCCCGATCGGCGGGCCGTGACGCGATGCCGGGGCCTCCCCCGAGGCCACCCGATTCTCCGACGAATGGCATCTGCTGGCGCTCGACCGCGTCGAGGCTCATCCGCAGCGCGGCGGTCTTCTGCTCGGCGACCTCACGAACGTAGGTTCCCTCCTCATCGACGGTCATCGGGCGGCCGCGAACGATCTCTTTCGGCTTGCCGACCATCAGCCAGGCGAGGTGGTAACGATCCATGCTCCCCCATGCCGCGGAAAGGAGGTCGTCCGAGCGCTGGAGCCAGACCTGCAGCCCACCCAGCGACGGGTTGGCGCGGAGCCGTTCCCCCTCGGCCACCAATTGCCGGGTGGCCGTGATCAGGTCGTCGCGGGTCATCCGATCGCCTCGCCGCGGATCATCGCCTCGCGATCGGCCCGCGCCCGCCGCGTCCACGGTCCGGGCGCGCCGGTCCCGATCGCGGCCCCGTCGAAGCGGGTGAGCGGCAGCACGCCGGCGACACTGGACGACAGGAACGCTTCGTCGGCGGCCGCGAGGTCCGCCCGGACGAGCCGTCCCTCGAGCGGTCGCAGCCCGACGCGGGCTCCCCAGCCCAGCAGCCACGAGCGCGTCGTGCCGGGGAGGATCGCGCAGTCCAGCGAGGGCGTGGCCAACTCCGGGACGCCGTCCGGCGCGCGCCGGACGAGGAAGACGTTGGAGGTCGTCCCCTCGGAGAGATAGCCGTCCACGGTCAGGAAGAGGGCATCGTCGGCGCCGGCGCGGCGGGCCTCCAGGCGGGCGTAGACGAAGTCGGCGCGCGAGGTGGTCTTGAGCGTCGCCAGCGGGTTGGACGGATCGCGTCGGACGGCCGAGGTGACGAGGTGCAATCCCCGCTCGAGGTGGCCCGCCGGTGTTGGGACGACTGCCCAGGCCTGGATCGCGATGGTGGCCGGCACGACCTCGTCCGGCGGCAGGAGCCCCCGGCCGCGGAAGGCTCCGCGGGAGACAGTGATCCGGATCGAAGCGTCCACGCTCGCTCCATCGAGGCCGTCGGCCGCGAGCAGCTCGGCGATCCCGCCGGCGAGCCGGGTGTCGATCTCATCGGGCAACGGGATCGCCAGCCCATCGGCTGAACGGCGCAGCCGCGCGACGTGCTCGGCCAGCTCGATCGGTTGCCCGGCGCGGGCTCGGAGGGTCTCGAAGACCCCGTCGCCCAGCTGGAAGCCGCGATCGAAGGCGGAGAGGTGAAGATCCTCGGCGGGCAGCAGCCGGCCATCCACCCAGACGTGGCGCGCGACCGTCATTCGAGCTCCACGCCACCGATCGCCTGGAGCGGACCCCGCGCCTTGACGACCGTCTCGTCCCACTCCGCGGCCGGATCGCTCTTCCAGGTGATGCCCCCACCGACGTGAAGGGTGAGCCGCCGGCCGTCGGCCACGAAGGTGCGGATGAGGATGCTCGTCTGCATCGCCCCGTCCGGCCCGATCCACCCGAGGGCGCCGGTGTACGGGCCGCGGCGCACCGGTTCAAGGCCCTCGATGATCTCCATCGCCCGGATCTTCGGCGCGCCGGTGATCGAGCCGCCCGGGAACGCCGCGGCGAGCAGGTCGAAGGCGTCGCGTCCCTCGGCCAGGTCGCCGGTCACGGTCGAGACCAGATGCTGGACGGCGGTCGTCCGCTCGAGCCGGCAGAGGCGCGGCACGCGGACCGTCCCCGGTCGGCAGACCCGCCCGAGGTCGTTGCGCAGGACGTCCACGATCATCACGTTCTCGGCGCGGTCCTTGGCACTCCCCAGCAGCTCGCGGGCGAGAGCGCGATCCTCGGCGCGGTCGCGGCCGCGCGGCCGGGTGCCCTTGATCGGGTCGCTCGTGACCGCACCGAGGCCATCGACCGACAGGAAGGGCTCCGGCGAGGCCGACAGGAGGGCCCGTGGACGACCGGTGAGCTGGCCCGGCCCCAGATCCAGGTAGGCCGAGAAGAGCGACGGATCCCCGGTCCGCAGGCGCCGGTAGAGCTCCCACGGGTCGCCGTCAAAGGGGGCCTCCAGGCGTCGCGTCAGATTGGCCTGGTAGATGTCGCCCCGGGCGATGTGGTCGCGGATCCGCTCCACGCCGGCCTGGTAGGCCGGGCGGTCGAGGCCCGAGCGAAAGGTGATGGTCTCGCCGGCGTGAGCCAGGTTGGGCTTCCGGGTCGCGTCGCGCGTCCAGGCTGATTCGGCAGACGGCCGCGGCGGCGAGGTGAGCCGGGCATGGACCTCGTCCAGTCGTCGGGCAAGGCGGCGTCCGTCACCGTCGAGGGCTCGTCCGCCCAGCCAGGCGTGGCCGGTCCGTCGATCCCAGGCGACCACCCAATCGTGGAGCGCCAGGCGGAGGAGCGGCAGGTCCTGGTCGGCCGGCGCGATCGCCGGCAGCCGCTCGAGGAGCGCACCCAGGTCGTAGCCGAGGAAGCCGACGAGGCCCCCGAGGAAGGGCGGTGCATCAACCGGCACGATCACGCTTTGGTCCAGGCGCGAGACGAGCTGCCGGGCGACCGCGAACGGATCCGGCCCGGAGGCGGGCGACTCCAGGACGGCGACCGGGTCGGCGGTCAGGTAGCTCCAGCGCGCGTTGCGGCCGGGCCTCGCGCTCTCGAGCAGGGCCAGCCCGGGCAGGTCGCGAAAGGCCTCGGCCACGTCGATCGCCCGGGTGGCGGCGATCCCGTCGGGGAGCCGACGAAGGCAGAGCGGCGCGCTGGGCCGGAAGACGGGGATCACCGCCCGATGATACGACCGAACTTGCCGCCGGTCGCCCGCGTCATGGGCGGACCGACCACGCCACCAGAGATAGTGCGACGTCGTACTACGACGTCGCAGCGATGTCGGGGACGGGTCGCCGGCTGCGCGGCCTCCGCGACCCACGCGAGGCCGCTAGCATCCCTGCATGCGCGCGCGAGACCTCGGGATCGTCATCGGTCGTGGCCGGCCCGGCCCGTTCAACGCCATCACCGACGTCGCGGGTGTCCGCGTCGGCCATACCACGCTGATCGACGGCAACGGCCCACTGGTCACCGGGCGAGGACCGATCCGGACTGGCGTCACGGTCGTCGTGCCGCACGACGGCGACCCGTGGTCCGAGCCGGTCTTCGCCGGCTGCCATCGCCTCAACGGCAACGGCGAGCTGACCGGCCTGGAGTGGATCCGCGAGGCCGGCCAGCTCGGCGGCATCGTGGGGCTGACGAACACGCACAGCGTGGGCGTGGTCCACGACGCGCTGATCGCCCAGGCGGTCGGGTCCGTCCCGCCCGGAGCCAAGTTCTGGTCGCTCCCCGTGGTCGGCGAGACGTGGGACGGCAGCCTCAATGACGTCAACGGCTTCCACGTCCGGCCCGAGCACGTGCGTGCCGCCATCGCCGCGGGGGCCGGCGGCCCGGTCGCGGAGGGCGGGGTCGGCGGCGGGACAGGGATGGTCTGCCACGAATTCAAGGGCGGGATCGGGACGGCATCTCGCGCCCTGGCGCCGGCCGACGGCGGCTGGACGGTCGGCGTGCTGGTCCAGGCGAACTATGGGCGCCGCGCCTGGTTGCGGGTCGATGGCGTGCCGGTCGGCGAGGCGATCCCGACCTCCGAGCTTCCGTCGCCGCACGCCCAGGCCGACGCCGTCGACGCAGCCCGCGACGATGCCGCTCACGTTCCGCCGACGGCCGACCGCCCGGAGCGCGGCTCGATCATCGTCCTCGTGGCGACCGATGCGCCCCTCCTTCCGCACCAGTGCGAACGACTCGCCCAGCGCGCCGGCCTCGGGCTGGCGCGCGTCGGTGGCACCGGCGGCAACTATTCCGGCGACCTGTTCCTCGCCTGGGCGACCGGCAATCGAGGCCTGCCGACGCCTTCCGCGAGGGGCGAGCAGCGGACGATCGTGGACGTCCGGATGGTCGCCGACCGGGCGATCGACCCGCTCTTCGACGGCGCGATCGAGGCGACCGAGGAGGCGATCGTCAACGCCCTGGTCGCCGCCGAGACGATGGTCGGGCGCGACGGCGTGACCGCCCACGCGCTCCCCCACGACCGGCTCGTCGAGACGATGGCCCGCTACGGCCGAGGACCCCGGGGCGGGGCCGCGACCGGCAGCTAGCCCGTCGCGTTCGGCTGGGCCCGGCCTCGTCGAGGACCGCGGGGCTAGGCCTCCGCGGCGACCGGCGTCGGCTTCTCGATCGGGACGCCGATCAGGCTGCCGTATTCGGTCCAGCTGCCGTCGTAGTTGCGGACCCGGCTGTAGCCGAGCAGCTCGTGCAGGACGAACCAGCTGTGGCTCGACCGCTCCCCGATCCGGCAGTAGGCGATGACGTCCTTGTCGGGGGTGATGCCCTTCGCCTCGTAGAGCGAGGCCAGGTCCTCGGCGCTCTTGAACGTGCCGTCCTCCTTGACCGTCTGGGCCCACGGGATGGAGGCGGCACCCGGGATGTGGCCGGCGCGCTGGGCGGTCTCACTCATGCCCGGGGGCGCGATGATCTCGCCGTTGAACTCGGCCGGGCTGCGCACATCCACCAGCGCAAGCTCGGGGTCGCCGAGGCGCGGCAGGATGTCATCGCGGAAGGCGCGCAGGCTGAAGTCGGCGTCGGGCAGCCGGTAGCCGGTCGCCGGATGGGACGGCACGTCGACGGCGAGGGCGAGGCCCTTGTCCAGCCAGTACTTGCGCCCACCGTTGAGGATCCGGACGTCGCCGTGGCTGTAGAGCTTGAGCTGCCAGTAGGCCCAGGCAGCGAACCAGTTGTTGTTGTCGCCGTAGAGGACGATCGTGGTGTCCGGGCCGATCCCGGACTCGGACAGCAGCTTCGAGAAGTCCTCGCGCGACGCGATGTCGCGGCGGATCCCGTCGGACAGCTGGCTCGTCCAGTTCCAGCCCACGGCGCCGGGAAGGTGGCTCTGCTCGTAGGCAGTCGTATCGACGTCCACCTCGACGAAGCGGACGTTCGGGTCGTCCAGGTGCTCGAGCGCCCAGGTGCTGTCGACGAGGGCGGTGGACTTGGCGTATCCGGTGACGCTCATGATCTGCGGTTCCTCCGAGTGCGCTGGGTCGGGACGATCGTGGGGATGGTCGGAAGTCGCGGCCTCCGAGTTCAGCCGCCCGACGTAGGTCGGTCGCGGCGGCTGAACTCGGCCAGCCGCTCGGTACAGGACGCGGCCTCGCGCTGGGCCTGGCGGACGATCCAGGGATCGACCCGGCTCGAATCCTCGATCGTGATCGAGGCGCCGTACGGACCTTCTTCCAGGACGATCCCCGAGCTGTTCCGGTAATCGGTCATCCAGTTGGCCTGAAGCTGGAGGGCCACGTCGGCGACCACCGCCGGACTGAACAACCAGTCGAGATAGACCGCGTCAAGCCGCTCGACGATGTCGGCCACCCGGATGGGGCGACCGCGCTCGACTCGCGCCAGCAGGTCGATGACCCGGACAGCCGTGAACGGATCGCCGCTCTCGGCGATCGTCGGGGGCATGATCGCCGGGTCCGGCAGGCCGGCCGGAGCGGGGCGCAGCGGCCCGATGCCGATGGTGGGGATGGAGGTGTCGATCACGGGGTCGGTCATCTCCGACTATTTCACTAGGGATTGGCTGAAGCCTACCACCGAAGGGGCGGAGCGTCGTCGTCCGCCATGATGCATGTCGGATGCATCGATCGCGGAGGCCGGCGTGCTCGTCGCGCCCGCCATCGGCGCGTGGCGCCCATGCATGTCGGATGCATCAGATCGTGAGGACGGCGCAAGCGTGCGGCCCCGCCGTCCCTTGCTGCCGATCCGCCGATTCGCAACCCGCACGACCAGCCGCCCGGCGAAGACATGGAACGGCGGCGCGAGCGCGTCCGCGGGCGGCCAGAACATCAGTTGATGAGGAGAGAGCATGAGAACACCCACCCACTCGCGGTTCGCGGTCGGGCTCGCCGTGGCCGCGTTGTTGATCACCTTTGCGGCGCCGTTCCCGCAGCCCGTCGCCGTCGGCGGCCGTGCCTGGCTCAACTCTCCGGCGTCGCCCCTCGGAGAACCACCCGGTCATCCGGCTTCCAGGATCCCCTCGTCGGGAGGTGTGGAGTCCCGCTCGCGACGGGCCGTTCGGCAGGGTCAGCGGCGCCCTGGGACCCTCCGAACGAGGGGGGGTCTCATCGCCGGACAGGCGGCTGTTGCCGCCCTCCCCGCGCGGGTACCTTCGAGGTCGCGTGAACCCCATTCCGAGGAGAAGACCATGAGACCCGCGACCCGGCCACGCGTTCTGGCAGTCATCGCCCTGGTGGGGCTCGGTCTGTCGGCCTGCACGACCAGCGCCGGCGCACGATTGGAGCCGGGCGAGCGAACGATCTATCTGGCGGCGATCGAGCCGAAGGGTTCGACCACCGTCGACAAGGAGCCGTTCCCGGACACGCCGCTGCCGGCTGGGGGCGGATACGTCCTCGAGGAGCCCGACGACAAGGGCTCATGGACGGTTGAGACGTATCGCTGGCTGCCGAGCGAGATCACCGTCGTCCAGGGCGACACGGTCACGCTCGAGATCCTCGGCATCAACGGGGCCTCGCACCCGTCGCGGATCGAGGGCTACGACCTCAGCTTCGACGTCAAGCGCGGACAGCTCACGACGGTCACCTTCACGGCCGACAAGCCGGGGGTCTTTAAGTTCGTGTGCGATGTCCACCGTCCGGCCATGACGGGAAGTCTGATCGTGCTCCCGTCCAGCTAGACCCTCCGCGCCCGGGCGGTCCGCCGCCACCCGCGGGGACGGCGCACCACGTGGCGTCCCCGCGGTCGCCTACCAGGACAGGTTCCGCCGCCGGCTTCATCGAATCAGCCCGTGGCGCAGCCCGTAGCCGACGGCGCCGGCGCGCGAGGTGACTCCGAGCTTTGCGTAGAGATCCTTCAGATAACCCTTGACGGTCGCCTCCGAGATCCCCAGATCGTGGGCCAGTTCCTTATTCGCGCCGCCGGCCGCAAGGGCTCGGAGGAGCTGCAGCTGGCGCGGCGTGAGTTGGACCGGACTGCCCTCCGCGCCACCACTGCCGGCGACGAGGTGGCGCGCGAGCAGCGGCTTCGCCAGTGACGGCTGGACGTACGCTCCGCCGGAGGTCGCCGCTCGCAGGGCCCGGATGATCTCGTCGCGCGGGGCGCTCTTGAGGACGTAGCCGGAGGCGCCGAGGGCGAGCGCCCGGTCGACATGGCTTGCGTCATCGTGCATCGTCAACACGACGATCGGGAGCGTCCGGCCGGCCGCGTTCAGCGCGGCAAGGACGTCCAGGCCGCTCATTCCCGGCATCGAAAGGTCGAGCAGGACGGCATCGCACTCGACGCTGTCGAGAAGATGGAGCAGCTCCTCGCCGTCGCCTGCCTCGCCGACGACCTCGACCGCGTCGTCGGCACGGAGCATCCAGCGGAGACCCTCTCGAACGGCCTCGTGGTCGTCGGCGACAAGTACTCGAAGCCGATCTGTCACGCGCTGCTCCTGGGGATCTCGACCACGAGTCGGGCACCGCCAAGCCGGCTGCGCTCGGTGCGGATCGATCCACCGAACCCTGCGACACGCTCGCGCAGGTAGGCGAGGCCAAGCCCCCGACCCTCGCCCGGGGAGCCCGCGCGGCGCCAGCCGACCCCGTTGTCGTCCACGGTCAGGCGAAGCCGATGGTCGTCGGCGCCGACGACGACCCGGACGCGGGTCGCTCCGGCGTGCTTCCGCACGTTGAGCAGTCCCTCCTCACCTGCCCGGAGGATCACGAGCTGGGCTTCGGGAGAGTGCAGGTCCTGGTTCCCGCGCACGCGCATCCCGACCTCGATGTGGGTTTCCTGCCCGAAGCGCGCCACCGCATCCTGGAGCGCCGCCGACAGGCCGACCTCGTCGAGCACAATCGGCCGGACGCGGTTCATGAATGCCCGCAGCTCCCGTTCCACGTTGCCGACGAGGCGCTCGAGGGCGGCCAGCTCGTCCCGGACGTCCCCGCTGAGCTGCGCATCTCGTGCGGCAATCCCTCGAATGCCGTACAAGACGCGAATCAGCTCGCTCGCGAGCGAGTCGTGAAGCTCCCCCACCAGGTGGCGACGTTCGTCCTCGTGCGCCTCGACGACCTTGCGCAGCAAGGTCTTCCTCGCCTGGGCTGCGTCACGAACCTCCGCGTACAGGGTGGCGTTCGCAAGCGCGGCATCGAGACTGTTCGCCACCGAACGGAGAATCCGCTCATCCTCGTCGCGGAGCGGCTCCTCGTCTCGTTCGGCGACGAGCCACGAGCCGTCGCGGAGGCGCTGCTGGAACACGCCAGCCTGCCTGGGCGACGCCGGTTCGAGCGAGATCCGCGACAGGCCGAGCGCCCGCCGGATTCGGGCCTCCAGCCGAGCAAAGAACTCGCCCGGTTCGAGCGAGGAGGCGAGTGCCTCGGCCGCACCGACGAGGACTGCGAGCTCTTCGGCCCGGGCCTCCGCCGCCGCCCGGTCGCGGTTGATGGAGCGGACCGACGCGACGACAAGGAGAACGAGGAACACGAGAAGCACCGAGAGGCCGGACCCGATCGCCAGCCAGGTCGCCAGCGTGATCCGGCTGAGCGCCTCCTCGAGGAACGCGACGTCCTCGTAGATCTCGAAGACGCCCACGGTCTCGCCGGACGAATTCCGGACCGGGATGTAGTACTCGACAAGGCGCTCGTAGTCGCGTTCGAGGATGTTCTCGGGATCGCCGAGGTCGGTCACCTCGACCTTCACGCCCTGCGCCAGGACCTCCTCAAGACTCGCCCGCACGTCGGGGAACTGGCGACCGATCAGGTCGTGAGCGTCGGAGTACAGGACGACCCCATCGAGCGACCAGAGCTTCGCCCGAACGTGGCCCGCGTCCAGCAGGGCACGGTCTACGAGACGCTCCGTCCGCTCGACCTCCGCGCCCGACAAGGGACCCCGAGTGAGGTCGGGAAGGGAAGGCTCCAACGCGGCGACGGCCGCCTCGAGACCCCGCCCCTCGGCCACAAGCAGGTGGCGTCTGACCTCGAGGGGGATGAACATCCCCAGGGCGACCGCGACGGCGGCGGATGCGACGACGCCGGCCAGCGCAACACGCCCGGCCGCGGGCAGGGCACCCCAGAGCGCGGCGATACCAGGCCGGAGCCTGAGACGCCTCACGGTTCGCAGCCTGGCGGCGAACCTTCGCTGTGCCGACGCGATCACGGTGGGACCGCCTCTGTGAGTCCGCGCTATTCCCCGCTGGCGCATCGTAGGTCGCCGGCCTGGCGGATCGAAGTGCCGAACAGCCCATGCCATCCGCGCTGACCGGCTTGCCTCAGAAGGGCACGGCATTTGCGGGCGCCGGTCAGAGCCGTCAAGGGCGCTGGCTCCGAAGTGTTCGCCCTGTGACCGTCCTCGGGAACGTCGTTGCCGCATGCTCGCCGCCCAGCGCCGTCGCCGCCTGCGGCCCCGCGGTCCGTTGGCGGCGATCCGCCGATTCGCAACCCGCCCTTGATGCATCCGAGTGGCATCACTCCGGGGGAACTGTCCGCGCCGGCCCCCCCGGCCCGTCGCCCGGTCGGCGGGCGAACGAAGCTTCACCGATCGCGAAACGCGGTCGCAACCGTTCTCGGGCATGCTTCGCAGGCCGGACCAGGCGCCCGGCACCGCTCCGTCGTCGCGGATCGGTAGTTCGTCAGCACGACACGAGCACGATGCCAGCGATGGATCCCGATCCGATCCCGACCGAACCGACCACCGATCCCGAACCACCGGCTGCGAGCTCCCTCGCGACCGGCCCCTCCCAGGCTTCGGGATCCCCGGCGGCCGGTCGCGGACGCGGACCGGCGTTCCGCCGCGGGGTCATCGGGCTGGTGCTCGCGCTGACGTTCAGTGTCGGGATCGGGGTCGGCCGGCTCGGGTCGCCTGCGTTGGGCGATAGCGGCGGGACGACCCCGGGCCCGATCGCCGGTCCGGCGTCCGGCGATGCCTTCGGGCTGATCAGCGAGGCCTGGGGGATCCTCCACGAGGACTTCGTCGGCGCGGACACCCTCGATGACAAGGCCCTGGCCTACGCTGCGATCGAGGGCCTGACGCAGGCGGTCGGCGACACCGGGCACACCTCGTTCCTCACGCCGCAGGAGCGCGCCGATCGCGCCGCCGAGCTGTCGGGCTCGTATGTCGGGATCGGCGTTCGGATCGACATCGGCGGGGACGGGCGTCCGATCATCGTCGGCGTCTTCCGATCCAGCCCGGCCGAGGGGGCCGGGCTCGCGGCAGGTGACATCATCGTCTCGGTCGACGGACAGGAGACCGAAGGCAAGGACCTGGGTGAGATCGCCGGGTCGATCCGGGGCGAGGCCGGGTCCACCGTGATGCTCACGATCCGGAGCGGCCCCGACGGTCCACTGCGCGAGCTCAGCATCGTCCGGGCCGAAGTGGCGATCCAGTCCGTCTCGTGGACGCTCGTACCCGGAACGACGGCCGCATTGCTGCGGCTCGAGGACTTCTCCCACGGCGCCGCGGACCAGATCACGGCGGCGCTCGTCGAGATCCGGGCAGCTGGCGCCGACCGGGTCATCTTCGACCTGCGCGGCAATCCCGGCGGCTACGTCGATGAGGCCATCGGCGTGGCCAGCCAGTTCCTGTCGAGTGGCGACGTTTTCGTGGAGCGCGACGCCTCCGGCAAGGAGACCGGCCACGCGGTGACGCCCGACGGCGTGGCCGCAGACCTGCCACTGGTGGTCCTGGTGGACCGCGGGACCGCCAGCTCCGGCGAGATCGTCGCCGGAGCGATCCAGGACGCCGGACGCGCCCAGCTCGTGGGCGTCACGACCTACGGGACCGGGACGGTCCTGGGCGAGTTCCCGCTGGCCGACGGATCCGCCCTGCGGGTGGGGACCGTGGAGTGGCTGACCCCCAAGGGCCGCCGGATCTGGCACGAGGGGATCGTTCCGGATGTGGTGGTCAAGCGCGCCGATGGCATCCGACCGTTGGTACCCGACGACGTCCGGAAGATGACCGCCGGGCAGGTGGAGGGGCTGACGGATCCGCAGCTCGCGCGCGCGCTCGGGCTCGTCGCCGCGGCGATCGTACCGGCGGGCTGACCCAGGCCCACGGCCAGGCTCTCAGCCGGCGAGCGACCGCCAGGTCCAGGTCATCTCGGCGGTCAGCGGCCGGCCCGGCTCCACGATGGTCGGTGCGCTGTTGAGGGCGTTCGGTGGCGCCGTCTGCGGCTCGAGGCAGAGCGCGTCGGTCGGGATCGTGTAGACGACCCAGTCCGGGCAATCGGACTCGACCGTCAGCTCGAGGAAGCCCGGCCAGCGCAGGACCGGTGGGCGCTGCAGGTCTGTGAAGCACTCATCCCACGGCCCCGGCGGCGGCGTGACCAACCGGGCCGTCGCGATGCCGTCCCGATCGCGGGCGTAGATCGCACGGGCCTCAAGGTCGAGGCTCAGACCGCCAGGCACGCCGGGCAGGTGCCGGATGAACCAGGGATGCCAGCCGATCGAAGCCGGCATCGGTTCGTCGGCGTGCAGCTCCAACCGGCAGACGAGCGCCCCCGCCGAGAGTTCGAAACGCTGGACGACCCGCCCGGCAAACGGCCAATCCGGACCGAGGTCAGTCGCGATCGTGCCATCGCCCACGATCCTCCAGCGGCGATCGAGCACCGTCCCGTGGATCGCGTGGGGCGGCATCGTGATCGGCAGACGGATCGTTCGCCCGTCGAACCTCAGCACGCCGTCGCGGATCCGGCCGGCGTAGGGAGCCATCGGGAACGAACCCCAGGCGATCGGGCCATCGCCTGCGATCCTGAGCAGCTGGCGCCCACCGATCACGAGCGAAGCGACCCGCCCACCCGCGACGAGGTCGATGACCACCTCCACCCCGGGCGCTGTGAGCCGAAGAAGCTCGGGGTCGGGGTCCGCGGGTCGTTCTGTCTCGGCGGGCGGCGCCGGATCGCCGGGCATCAGCACGGTCAGCGTCCCGCCGCCGGCCGCCGCGACCGGTGCGAGGGGCGTTCCCTTGGCCACCAGCTCATCGACCGGCGGAGTCGTCCGAAAGATCTGCTGGTCGAACCCGACGATCATCGCGCCGATCGACATCGCCGCCGACGGCCTCTTCTTCCTGGTCATGCCGGAAGTCTATCGGTGTCCGGATGGAGGCCTTACGGCCAAGTGACGCCGGCGACTCATCGGCTCCTGACAACGGACCGCATCAGGATTTGTTGTCTCTCCACATTGTCCGTGCGACGGACGACCTGTAGCGTCCGCCGCCAGCAGGCTCGCCGCCCAAGGCAGGCCTGATGGTGGCGTGTCCGATCCAACGGCGCCGATGGTCGAGGGAATCAGGAGGATGACGATGAGCGAGGCCGTCTCGAGTCCCGCCGCGGGCGGACGTGCTCCCGCGCAGCTCTTCAGCCGCGAGTCGTCGGGACTGGTGCGCATCGGGTCGCCGTGGCGGATGCTCCTCCTCAACGTCGCCAACGTCGGCGTCGTCTACATCATGTTCACGTACTGGGCGCACCCGGCGGTCTTCCCGCAGAGCAACCTGCTGATCGCGATCCTGCTGGCCGCGGCCCTTGCCCTGCCGTTCAACCTGCTCTACGGGATGTTCGCGTCGATCATGCCGCGCACCGGGAGCGAATACGTCTTCCTGTCGAGAACCTTCCACCCCGCCATCGGCTTCATGGCCAGCTTCGCTGCCGCGATGAGCCAGGCGTTCTGGGTCGGGATCGGCGGCTACTGGATCGCACAGTTCGTCCTCGGCCCGCTCTTCTCCTCATACGGCGCGGTGAGCGGCAACGAGACGATCGCGGCGATCGGTGCATGGGCGAGCGAACCCACGACCTACTTCATCTTCGGGACGGTCTTCATCGTCCTGATGGCTGCCCTCAACATCAGGGGCCTCCGCGCCTATCTGCGATTCCAGGACATCAACTGGGTGATCGGCGCGGCGACGGGCATCCTCCTGCTGGTCATCTTCATGGTGGCGACGACGACCGCGTTCCAAACCGGCTTCGACCGGTATGCGGCGGCCGTCGGTATCCCGACCTACCAGGCGACGCTCGACCTGGCGAAGGAAAGCGGGATGCCGACAGGCACGACCATCGGCGACACGCTCGGGATCATCCCGATCATCTGGCTCATCGCGTGGGCGTCGACGTATCTGGGCGGCGAAGTCCGGACGCCGATGAAGACCCAGCTGCGGGCGACGGTCGGCGGGATGCTCCTGTACGCAGGGATCGCCCTCGTCCTGTTCTTCGCGATCTCGCGCTCCGTCACGGTCGATTTCAACCAGGCGATCAGCTGGCTCAGCTACAACTACGGGGGTGACCAGGCGGTCGAGGCGTACCCGGTCTTCATGCTCTACGCAGGCGTCCTGATCGACAACCTGCTGATCTTCCTGCTCGTCGCCGCAGGGCTCGTCCTGTGGAGCTACTTCTGGCTCCCGTCGGCGTTCATCATCGCGACCCGGGCGATGTTCGCATGGTCATTCGATCGGCTCGTCCCCGAGAAGCTCTCAGAGGTTCATCCACGCTACAACTCGCCGTGGATCGCGGTGATCGTCGTGGCGGTCATCGCCGAAGCCTTCCTGATCCTGTACCACATCGGGGTGTTCCAGTTCCTGACCCCGGCCCTTGCCTACTACGTGGTCTTCTGGCTCGTCTCGCTGTGCGGGCTGGTCTTCCCCTTCCTGGCGCGGACGCGTCCGCTGCTCGAAGCGAGTTCGGTCAACTGGCGGGTCGCCGGGATCCCGGTGATGTCGATCTGCGGCGCGTTCGGCCTGTTCTACTTCACCATCGGCCTCTACCTGATGCTGTCGAACGACCTGCTATTCCTGAACAGCCAGCAGCAGCTCGTCACGACGGCGCTCCAGTTTATCGTCCCGCTGGTGATCTTCTTCGTGGCGCGTGCCTATCGAAGGCGGCAGGGCGTGCCGATCGATGCTGCCTTCCGCGAGATCCCGCCGGAGTGATCCGGTCGCTCCGGATAGCAGCCAGTCGGCCGGCGCGATGGCCGACCTGACGATCTTCTACGTTGCCGACATCCACGGGTCAGACGTCTGCTTCCGCAAGTGGTTGAACGCGGCCGGCTTCTACGGTGCGGACGTTCTGATCATCGGCGGCGACCTGACCGGCAAGGTGCTTCTGCCGATCTATCCCGCGGTCGGCAACGCACGTGGCTGGACGGCAACGTGGAAGGGTCAGGAGCAGCGACTCGAGACACGGCGCGAGGTCGAGGGGCTCATCCGAACAGCCCGCAACGACGGGACCTACGGGTTCGTCACGACCGCCGAGGAAGTGCACGAGATCCGCTCGTCCATCGAACGCGAACGAGCCGTCTTCGGTCGACTCAAGCTCGCCGCTCTCGAGGAGTGGCTGGCACTGGCCGATGAGCGATTGGCGGGCCGGCCGACGCAGGCGTTCATCATGCCCGGGAACGACGACCCGCCCGAGATCGACGGCATCCTGTCGGGTGCCCGAACCCTCATCGACGTCCAGGGGGCCACGACCGAACTGGCCCCGGGGATCTGGATGGCCTCACGTGGCGAGTCCACGCCAACCCCCTGGAACACCCCGCGCGAGCTGCCTGACGACGTCCTCGGCGAACGCGTCCGCGACGTCGTCTCCGCGCTCCCCGGCGGTGGAACCACGATCTGGAACCTCCACATGCCCCCGCACGACACCGGGATCGATCGCGCCCCGCTTCTCGATCCGGCGCTGAACGTGCGCTACGACGGATCGGGCGAACCGATCATGGTGCCGGTGGGCAGCCGATCCATCCGTGACCTGATCGCCGAGCGACAGCCGACCATCGCCCTCCACGGCCATATCCATGAGGGACGCGGACGCTACCGCATCGGATCGACGAGCGGGTTCAATCCCGGCAGCCAGTACCAGGACGGTGTCCTCCTCGGCCTGCTGCTTCGAGTCTCGGCAAAGCAGGGTCTTCGCAGTTTCGCGTTCACGGCTGGGTGACGGGCGTGCCTGTGGCCATCGGGTCATCGCCCAGCAGGTCAAGGATCCGGAGGGCGAGCGTGACGTCGAAGACGGTCCCCGGATCGCGAAGGTCGAGCCCGAGCAGCTCCTCGATCCGTCTGACCCTGTAGACCACCGTGTTCACGTGGATGAAGCAGCGAGCCGCGACCCGTCGCTGGACCCGGTCCTCGTCAAGATACGCGCGGAGCGTGGGGACCAATTGCCCACCATGAGCTCGATCGTGCTCCACGAGCGGGCGCAGGGTTCGTTGCGCGAACGCCTCCAGCTCGTCCCGGGAGCTGGCCCGCAGGAGCAGCCCGTACGGGCCAAGCTCGCTCGCGGTGATGACCGCCCCACGCCGCCCAAGCTTCAGCATCAGCTGGAGCGAGTCGCGCGCGAGTCGGAATGCGGGCGCGTAGTCGTTCGGGCGCCTGCATCGGTCGCTGACGGCGATCGCGACGTTTCCGATGCCAATCACGCTCTCGAGGCTGGCCTTGAGATCCTCGGCCAGCTCGCGCGGGTCCCGATCGATCTGCCTGCCGGCGCTCACGAGCACGACGATCACGCCAGCGTGCTGGATGGCCAGGCTGCGCGGGGCGCGCGACGCCAGCCGTTCGCGCACGAGTCGGAGCAGGAGCTGGAAGCGGTCGTGGTCGCCGACCGGGCCTTGGTCGGCGGGTCCTTCGGGAGCCGCGACGTCGATGACCATGAGGTCTCGGGGCTCGCCCAGGTCGTAGCCCAACCGAGCGGCCCGCACGCCGATCGCCTCTTCGCTCGGATACGAGCCGGTAAGCAGGTCCGTGGCCGTTTCCCCGCGCAGCCGCTCCTCGACCTCGGCCGCGGCACGGGACTTGGCGAACTCGAGCGCGACGCCGGTGATGGCGACGTCCACGAGGGCACGGTCGATCGGGCCGAGGTCGTCGTCGGACGAGAGGAGCAGATGACCGACAACGTCCCGGCCGACGCGGACAGCGATGGAAAACGGATCACCCTCCGGTTCGCACACACGTTTCGGCGGCTCGACTCCCTGTACCAGGCGGCGCCAGTCATCGCCGCCATCCGGTGCCGCACCGGCGATCAGCCGGTGAAGGTGATCCTGGATGACGACGCGGCGGCCGAGGTGCTCGGCCAGCACGTTCGCGATACCGCCTGGCCCAGTATCCAGGAGCACCTGCTCGGCGAGCAGCTGCTGGACGGTCAGCGAACGGGTGAGGTCCCGATTCGTCTCGGCCAGGACACGCCCGAGCTGGACCTCGTTCTCAAAGCGTCGAGCGTGATCGATGGCGATCGCGGCGTGTCCGGCGAACGCCGCGAGCAGGTCCGCAGCCCCCGGCGAAAACCCATGCTGACCGGGGCGAGCATGGACGTTGAGAGCGCCGATCGCCTCCCCGCGGAAGACGAGCGGTGCGCACAGGACAGCACCGAAAGCGTATCGATCGAGGGCCCGTGCGCGATGCTCGTAGGTGCCGTACTCGCCGACCTCGATGGTGCGTCGGGCCAGGATCGCCTGCGACGAGATCCCCTCCCCGAACGCGAGCTCGAAGCCCAGCATGTCGGGTGGGAAGTTGGAGACGGCGACCACCCGGAGCCTGTCGCGCTCACGGTCCCACAGGAGCATGTCCCCGCTGCCGGCATCGAGCAGGGTCGTCGCATCCTGGACGATCGACGCCAGGACCGTGTCGAGTTCGAGCGACTCCGCGACCCGGCGTGCGGTGGCAAGGAGCTGTTGAAGGCGGTCGCTCCGGCGCCCCTCCTCGGCCAGCAGCGCGGCGCGAGCGACATCCAGCGCGATCGCCTCGAGGCGAACGGTTGCCAGCTCATCGAGGCCGGTCGAGGCGACCACGGCAAAGGCCGTCCGGGCCTCGCCAAGGTCGTAGCGGAACCCGCTCCACGCGGCCATCGGGCCGTCCGGAGCCGAGCCGACGTATCCGTCCGGAGCCGCCGCGACCCGCCCGCACAACGCCTCCAGGACCTCGAGATCGATGGACGCAGCATGGCGGACGCGGTCCGGTCGGATGCCCACAAGGGTGCCCACGACGACCTGCGCATCCGACGCGCGGCTCGCCTTTGCCAGCGCGGCGTCGAGCGCGGCGTCGAGCGCGGCATCGAGCCCAGCCTCGCGCACGTCGGCTGGTCCCGGCGCTGACACCATCGAAGGAGTCACGGGGTCGCTCATCGAGCGTGCTCTCCTGTGTCCAGCCCGTACCAAGGTCGGCCCCTTGGGTGCGCGAATGATAGCGTTGGCCCAGTGTCTGGGGTGACTTGACCACAACGATATGCGCTGGGTTTTGTCGGACTTCACTGTACGAGAGGAGTCCGACGGCTGGTACCGTCCGTCTTGGGATCCATCCTGGTCTTGGGAGCAGCACTTGGCTTCATCGACAGACGTCCTGGTCATCGGCGGCGGGATCGTCGGCGCCGCGTCCGCCTACTACCTGGCCAGGGCCGGCGTCCGGGTGACGCTCCTGGAGGCGGAGACCCTGGCCTACGGGGCGACCGGGCGAAACCTCGGCTTCATCTGGGTCCACACCCGCAAGAAGGGTCCCGAACTCGACCTGGTCATGACGACCCGCGCCCGACTGCCGGAGCTGGTCGAGGAGCTGGGAGAGAATGTCGACCTCCGGACCGATGGCGGCATGGTCTTCTTCTCGGACGAGCGCCAGGCGCCGGTCATGGGCGAGTTCGTGGCCCAGCGCGTCGCCGACGGCATCCCGATGTCGCTCATCTCGGGCGCGGAGGCGCGCGAGCTCGCACCGCTGCTCTCCGCGGATGTCGTCGGCGCCACGTTCTGCGAACTCGACGCCCAGGTCGAACCGACGCTCTGGGTCCAGGCCTTCGCGGCCGCCGCCGCCCGGCTCGGGGCGGACATCCGCGAGGGCGTGCGGGTCGATCGGCTCGTCCGCGACGGCGATCGGATCGTCGGCGTCGAGACGTCCGAGGGCCCGATCCTGGCCGGCGAGATCATCCTCGCCGCCGGCGGTTGGGCCCCGCAGCTGGCCGCCACGATCGGTCTGGACCTGCCGATCCATCCGATGCGCCTGCAGATCGTCCAGACGCTCCCGATGCCGCTCGAGACGCGGCACTGCATCTACGGTGCGACCGCCCTGAAGCAGTACTCGATCTTCCAGGATCTCCCGTCCTTCGACGACAGCCTCTTCGTCAACGACGTCGAGTGGCGCTACGACATGCTCCTCCTCGAGGGCCTCTGCCAGAAGGCGGACGGGTCGTACCTCCTCGGCTGCGCCATGGACTACCCGGGATTCATCTGGGACGCGGACCTCCGTGGTGTGAGCCTCATCAACGAGATCCTGATGAACCATGTCCCTCGCCTGCGGGAGGCGGGTTTCGCCCGGGCCTGGGGCGGCATCCTCCCGTTCACCGTGGACAACCTGCCGATCATCGACCGGGCGCCCGAGCTGGCTGGGCTCGTGATCGCCGCCGGTCACGTCTTCGGCAATGGCTCCGGCCCCACGACCGGGCGGCTCGTCGCGTCCATCGTGACCGGCGAGGAGCCGGTGATCCCGCTCGAACCGTTCCGGGCCGTCCGCGAGGGCCTGCGGATCGAGGCCGGCCAGAGCGTCTGGTAGTCGGATGGAGTTCCGTGACGCCTTCACGATCCCCGCCGACCCCGCCCGGGTCTGGACGGCGATCTTCGACCCTGAGGTGATGCGCCAGGTCCTGCCCGGCTGCCGACGGCTCGAGATGGTCGGGCCGGAACGCTTCGAGGTGACGCTCGCGGCGGGCATCGGGGTGCTCCGCGGCGTCTTCGCCGGCACCGTCCAGTTCGGTGACCTCGCACCTCCGCAGCGCTGCTCGATGGAGATCGGCGCGCAGGGGAGTCTCGGTCGGGTCAGCGGAAACGGGACCATCGACCTGAAGCCGGAAGAGATCGGCACCAACCTTGCCTACCAGGCGACGTTCACCTTCGCCGGACCGATGGCCGGCCTCGGCGAGACGCTCATGCGCAGCGTGGCCACGTCGCTCACGCGCGAGGCCGCGGCCCGCTTCTCGGCCCTGGTCGCGACGGGACGGCCATGACGGCTGGTATGTTCGGATCGCATAGCGGGATGGAGGCAGGCGTGGACCGTCGGATCGCATTCATCAACCCGTTCGGGACGCCGGCCTTCGACGCGATCATCGAGGAGACGCTCGTCCCGTACGCCGCGAACGGCACGTCCGTGGACGTCATCCACCTCGAAGGCGTCCCGGCCAACATCGACTACTACTACCCGATGCACCTGATGCAGCTGGCGATCTTCGACGAGGTCCGCCGGCTGGAGGAGGGCGGCTACGACGCCGTGGTGGTGGGCTGCTGCTACGACCCTGGCGTACGGGTGGCGCGCGAGCTGGTGGATATCCCGGTGGTCGGGCCGCTCGAGGCGGCCATGAACCATGCCTCGTACTTCGGTCATTCGTTCACGGTCGTGACGGACCACCAGAAGGCCAGACCCTGGCTGGAGGACCTCGTCCGGCTCCACGGGGCGGGCAATTGCCGCGGGGTGCGTGCCATCGACTGGTACGTCACGGACATGATCGAGGAGACCACGGCGGTCGCCGACGCCGCCGCCGCGGCGTGTCTCCAGGCGCTCAAGGACGACCAGGCGGAGGTGGTCATCCTCGGCTGCACGATCATCGGCGGCTGCCTCGAGCGGGAGATCATGACGACCGGCCGTCATCGCGAGCTGCCGATCCTCAACCCCAATCTCCTGGCGCTCAAGGCCGCGGAGACCCTCGCCGACCTCCACCGCATGGGCAAGTACAACATCAGCCGGGTCGGCCTCTACCAGCGCCACGAACAGCACGATCCGGCCGAAGCGGAGGAGGTCCGACGGCGCTGGCACCTGGTCGATCGCGGGACGGTGGAGACCGGGCGTTGACGATCGGCCTCGTCTCCGTCGCCGAGATCGCCGAACGGGTCGTCCGCGGCTACCTCGGGATCGGGCCCGGTGAGCGCTTCGTCATCGTCGTCGACGATCGGACCGACCCGGAGATCCCGGCCGAGCTGGCGCGCGCGGCGCGAAGCCTGGGGGCGGACCCGGTCGTCGTGACGATCGCGCCCCGGGCCAGGAGCGGCAGTGAGCCGCCGGCGCCGGCCGCCGCCGCGATGGCCGCCGCGGACGTGGTGCTGTGTGCCGCCAGCACGTCCCTCTACCACACCGCAGCCAAGGCAGCGGCCCAGCGGGCCGGCGTGCGCGGTGTCTTCAACGCCCCGTATCGCGCCGATGCCTGGCGGTCCGGCGCGATGACCGCCGACTTCTTCGAGATCCGCCGCCGCGCGGAGCGCCTGGCCGAGCTGCTGCGACGGACCCGCGAGGTCCGGATCACGTCGCCCGCCGGCACGGATCTGCGAGCGACCGTGGCGGGCCGCGAGCCGATGGCCTGGCTGACCGGGATCTGCCGCAACCCGGGCGAGGTCTCGGCACTGCCCGGCGGCGAGGTCTCGCTGCCGCCGATCGAGGGAAGTTCGGAGGGGATCGTCGTCTGGGAGCGCGTCGCCTCGGATCTCGGCGCCCTCGATGCCCCGATCCGGATCTCGATCCGCGGCGGGCGGGCCGTCGGGATCGAGGGCGGAGCCTCGGCGGATCGGTTGCGCGCGATCGTCGGATCGGTCGCCGACGCGGACAACATCGGCGAGATCGGGATCGGCCTCAACCCGGCGGCGCGGATCGGAGACGAGATCACCGAAGCCAAGAAGGCGTTCGGGACGGTCCACATCGCGCTGGGCGACTCGGCCAACGAGTACGGCGGCCTGGTCGAGTGCGACGTCCACCTCGACGGCCTGGTCATGGAGCCGACGATCGAGTTCGACGGCGAAGCGGTGGTCGTCGCCGGGCGCCATATCTACGACTTCGCGCCATGACCGCCGCATCGGAGGCGGGGCCGCTCGTCGCCACGCCCTATCCAGGCGCGCACGCCCGCCGGATCATCGAGCGGATGCGCGCCGTGGAGGGTGCCGGACCGCGCACGGGCGACGACGACCCGCCGCTCGTCGTCGAGGAAGCCTCCGGCTCGACCCTGACCGATCCCGACGGCAACCGGTTCGTCGACCTGGCGGGGAGCTTTGCGGCCGCCACGGTGGGGCACGCCCACCCCGCCGTCGTTGCGGCGATCCGCGCCCAGGTCGGGCGCCTCAGCCACGTCTCGTCGGCGTCGGTCAGCGAGCCGCGGGTCGCCTTCGAGGAGGCGCTCGTCGATCTCGCGCCACCCGGCCTTGACCGCGTGCTGCTCGGGATCAGCGGGTCGGACGCAAATGACACCGCGATCAAGCTGGCCCGGACGTTCACCGGCCGCCGGGAAGTGATCGCCTTCTCCGGCGGCTATCTCGGGCGAGCGAGCGGGGTGATCGGCCTGAACGGGAAGGCGAAGTTCCGTGAGGAGGTCGGCCGCGCGGCGGATGCCCACTTCCTGCCCTATCCGTACTCGTATCGCTGGCCGCTCGGCCCCGGCGACGCGGCCGGCGAAGGGGCGCTCGCGCTCGTCCGGCATGCGCTGGAGGGCCCGGCGTCCGGGGTCGGGCCCGTGGCGGCGATCATCGTCGAAGCGGTCCAGGGCAACGGCGGCGTCGTCGTCCCGCCCGACGGCTTCCTGTCCGGCCTCCGCGAGCTGTGCGACCGGCACGGCATCGTCCTCATCTTCGACGAGGTCCAGTGCGGCTTCGGGCGGACCGGCCGGGTCTGGGCCGCGCAGCACTGGGACGTGGTGCCGGACCTGATGACGGTCGGCAAGGGGATCGGCGGCGGGCTGGCCCTCTCGGCGGTCGTCGGGCGCGGGGCCTTCATGGGCCACTGGCCGCCCGGCACCCACACCTCGACGTTCATGGGCGATGCGGTCAACCTGGCGGCCGGGCTCGCGGCGATCGGCGTGCTCCGCGGGGAACGGCTGGTGGAGCGGTCGGCGGCCCTCGGCGCACGGATGCTCGAACGGCTGCGCCGTGCCCTGGCAGACGAGCCGCACGTCGGCGAGGTCCGCGGCCTCGGCCTGTTCGCCGGGATCGAGATCGTGGCGGACCGGGATTCCCGGACGCCCGACCCGTCGAGGACCGCGTCGATCCGGCGGGCCGCCTTCGCTCGAGGCGTCCTGATCGGCGGCGGCGGATACGCCGAGAACGTCCTCAAGCTGTGCCCCCCGCTCAACATCGACGAGCACCTGCTGGAAACCGCACTCGACCTGACCATCGACACGATCAAGGGGACCCGATGATCCAGACGACACAACCGGTCATCCAGGTGGCCAACTACATCGACGGGGGTTGGGCCCAGGCCGCCTCCGGAGCCACCCTCGAGAGCCACGACCCGGCGACCGGCGATCTCGTCGCGGTCGCACCGCAGTCGAGTCTCGAGGATGTCGGGCGAGCCATCGCGGCGGCGCGGGCGACGTTCGACGACGGAGCATGGCCGGCGACCTCGGGGCGCGAGCGCGCCGCCATCCTGTTCGAGCTGGCCTCCCTCCTGCGGGAGGAAGCGGAGCCACTCTCCCGGCTGGTCGCCACCGAGATGGGCAAGCCGATCCGCTACGTCCGCGAGCGCGAGATCGAGCCGGCGATCGATCGGATCCTGTTCTACGCCAGCGCGGCGCGGATGATCCGCGGCGAGGTGACGGCGTCGGCGCCCAGCCACCTGCTCAACTTCATCCTGAAGGAACCGGTCGGGGTGTGCGGCCTGATCACGCCGTGGAACGACCCGGTGGACCTGCCCCTGCGCAAGATCGGCGCCGCGATCGCGACCGGCTGCACGTTCGTGCTCAAGCCCGCCAGTGACGCGCCGGCCTCCTCGATGGCCATCTTCGGACTGCTCGACCGGATCGCCGCGCTCCCGCCGGGCGTCGCCAACGGGGTCGTCGGCGCCGGAGACGTCGTCGGCGAGGCGCTGGCGACCGACCCGCGGGTTGACAAGCTCAGCTTCACCGGGAGCAGCGAGGTCGGGCGCCGGCTGATGGAGCTCGGCGCTCGATCGTTCAAGCGCGTCTCGATCGAGGCCGGCGGCAAGGCCCCGGTCATCGTCTTTCCCGATGCGAACCTGGACAAGGCGATGGATGCGGTCGCGGTCGGGATCTTCCTCTACGCCGGTCAGTCCTGCACGGCGGGATCGCGACTGCTCCTCGAGCGCTCGATCCACGATCGGTTCCTGGAGGGGCTGATGGAGCGCGCCGCAGCGCTGAAGGTCGGCTGGCCGCTCGACGAGGCGACACAGCTCGGCCCGATGGTCTCGCAGCGCCAGCTCGACCGCGTGCTCGGCTACGTCGGGCGGGGCACGGCCGAGGGCGCCCGGCTCGTGCTCGGCGGCAGGCGGCTCGACGGCGAGTGGTCGTCGGGCTTCTACATGGCGCCGACGATCTTCGACGACGTCGCGCCGTCGATGTCGATCGCCCGCGAGGAGATCTTCGGGCCGGTCCTGTCGGTCATCGGGTTCGACACCGAGGAGGAGGCGCTGACGCTGGCGAACGACAACGAGTTCGGGCTCGGGAGCGCCGTCTGGACGCGCGACCTCGACCGGGCGATCCGGGTCGCCCGACGCCTTCGGGTGGGCGACGTCTGGGTCAACACCCACTACGTCCGGCTGGCCGAGAGCCCGTTCGGTGGCGTCAAGCAGAGCGGCGTCGGGCGGGAGCTCGGGATGGAAGGCCTCGATGCGTACCTCGAGTCGAAACGGGTCTGCATCGACAGCTCACCGACGTTCCACATCCGCTGAGGTGCCGCCCCGCCGACTTCCCGGTTGGCCGCCCCGAGGGGCGGAAGGTCCACCGCCTGGGCCGCTTGTCAGCTTCACCTTCGACGGGCGCGAGTACCAGGGCGTCGAGGGCGAGCCGCTCGCCGCCAGCCTTCTCGCCGCCGACCGGCTGATCCTGTCGCGCAGCTTCCGGTTCCATCGTCCGCGCGGGCTGATGTGCTCCACCGGGGATTGCGGCTGGTGCGAGTGCGAGGTCGATGGCCGGCCGAGCGTCCGGTCATGCCGCGTCCCCGTTCGAGCCGGGCTGGTCGCGCGCGGCGAGCACGCCCTGCCGTCCGTGGAGCGCGACCTCCTGTCGCTCGTGGGCCTCGCGTCCCGCTGGATCCCTCCGACCTTCTACCACCACCGCTTCCTCCGCCCGCGCGCCCTGCGCAAGCGCTACCTGGACGTCCTGCGCTGGTTCGGTGGGCGGGGACGACTTCGGCTGGGCGACCGGGCGCCTGCGTCGGGGAGACCGACGCGGCGGATCGAGACCGATGTGCTGGTCGTGGGCGGCGGGCGGGCGGGCCTGCTTGCGGCACTCGGCGCGGCCGAGGCCGGCGGGCGGGTCGTGCTCTTAGACGCCGGGGTCGCCCGCGTCGGTGAGCGGCGAGGCGGGGACGAGGCGGAGGCAGGGGAGCTGGCGCAGCCGGCCGGCGCCGTGGGCGTCCAGATCCTGAGCGGCACCGTCGCGGTGGGCTGGTACGGCGGGACGGTCGCGGCCATCAGTGACGATGCGCACCTGGAGATCCGGGCAGGCTCGGTCGTCGCCGCCAGCGGCTCGTACGATCGCGTGCCGCTCGTGCCGGGGAACGATCGTCCGGGCGTCATGGCCGCGCGGACCATCCGATGGCTCATCGAGCGCCACGGGATCCTGCCCGGGGAGCGAGCCCTGCTGGTCGGCGATGGCGACGATCTCCTCCGTGCCGGCGAGTCGCTCAGCCGCGCGGGGGCAACCTGCCTCGGACCGGTCCCGACCGCATCGCTGGCGCGGATCCTCGGGCGTCGCCGGGTGACCGGGGCGGTCGTCCGCGATAGTGAGGGTGACCGACGCCTGTCGGTCGAGCTTGTCGTCTTCGCGGATCGGACGCCGAACCTCGACCTCGTCTTGGCGGCAGGTGCCGATGTCGAGATGTGCGACGGGAGCCTCGTGCCGGTCTGCGACGGGTCGGGCCTGACGAGCGTCGCATCCGTGTTCGTCGCGGGGTCGGCCGCCGGGCGACCGGTCGCCGGGGTCGGCGGACGGGAGATAGCGCGGGCCGCCGGCAGGGCAGCGGCCGGGCACGCGGCAGGGCAGGCAGGTTCAGCGGCGGGGCATCCCGCAGGCCAGCCACCGGCCACCCGCGCCGGCCGACCCACGGCGCCATCCAGCGCTGCCGCGGCCACCGCGGGCTTCGGGGCCGCAGACGTCGCCGCCACTGCCGTCGCGGCCACCGCTCCCGCAGCGCTCGTCTGCTTCTGCGAGGACGTCCGCGCCTGGGAGATCCGGGCAGAACAGGCCGCCGGCTACGACGATCCTGAACTCATCAAGCGCCGGACCGGGGCCCTCACCGGGCCGTGCCAGGGGAAATACTGCCTCCAGTCGTTCGCGTGCCTCGTGCACGATCCATCGGACCGCATCGTTGCCGTGCCGACCGCGCGACCGCCGCTCCGCCCGATCCGGCTGGGTGACCTGGTCGCTTCCGACAGCGCGCCCGACGCGGTCGGGGAGCGCGCCTGATGGGCCGGTCGCGCACCGGCGCCCTGCTCGACACCGGCGACCTCCCCAGCACGGCGGAGGTCGTCATCGTCGGTGCCGGGATCGCGGGCCTCGCGTTCGCCCGCGAGCTCGCCGCGCTCGGGGTGCGCGACGTGGTCATCGTCGAGCGGGGCTACCCCGGCAGCGGTGCCACCGGGCGGAACGTGGCCCGCATCCGGGCGATGCAGCTGACCGAGGAACTCACCCATGTCGCCCGGGCGTGCCAGGCGAAGTACGACCGGATGGGCGAGGAGCTCGGCTTCAACGTCCTCTTCTACCGGCTCGGCTACGCCTGGGTCCTCTACGAGGCCGATGAGGTCGAGCGGATGCGCGCGATCGTCGAGATGCATCACCGGATCGGCGTCGGCAGCGCGCTCCTCTCGCCGGACGAGACGCTTCGCCGTCTGCCGATCCTGCGCGGCGGCGAGCCGGTGGCCGGCGCCGTCCTGAACGACGACGCGATCGTCCACCACGACGCCGTCGTCTGGGCCCACCTCGAGCATCTCGCCGGCACGTCCGTCCGGGTCATGCCCGGCACGACCGTCCGGGGCATCGTCCACGACGAGCGCGGCGTGCAGGGCGTCGAGACGGATCGCGGGCGGATCGCCACCTCGACTGTCCTCAACGCGGCGGGCGGCTGGTCGAGCGAGCTCAACGCGCTGGCCGGCGTCGCGGCGCCGAACCGGCCGCACCGTCGCGAGGTGCTGGTGACCGCTCCGCTCCGCCGGACGATCGAGGCGGCGGTGACCTTCTACCGGCCGCACGAGGGATGGTTCAACCAGACGCTGCGAGGCGAGATCGTCATGGGCGTCGTCGATCCGCATGAGGCGCCGGGCGTCGAGCAGCGCTCGTCGTGGGACTTCCTGCGCCGGACGGCCACCCTGATGACGCGCAAGGCCCCCGCCCTCGCGGACGTGGCGGTCATCCGCCAGTGGGGCGGCATGTACGACATCACGCCCGATCACCTGCCGCTCGTGGGGCCCACCCGGCAGCTACCCGGCTGGTGGCAGGCGAACGGCTGGAGCGGGCGCGGGATGCTGCTCGCCCCATACCTCACGGAACTCCTCGCGGAGCGTTTCGTCACGGGCCGGACGCCCGCTCGCCTGGAGGCGTTCGACCCTGACCGGTTCGACCCGGGCGCGGCGACGCAGGACGACCCGGCCGACTACTACGCCCGCTACGCGTCGCGCCAGCCGTGAGCCTCGACCCGGAAGAACGCCAGGTCGAACGACCCTAGAGCAGCTCTCCGTGGGCCGACGCGGTCGGTTCGCCTTCGCGGGGACGCGGCTCCTCGCCAGGCCCGTACTCAACGACGGGGGCGGCTGCATCGGCGCCAGCTTCGATGACCTGGAGCGTCTCGCCCGCCGTCCCTGCGATCGCGCCGACGCCGAACGGGACCCATTTGGACGGGTCCTGGAGCCGATGGGCTTCGGTGTTACCCCTCGCGTGGGTCTCCTGGAAGCCTTTCGGCTCGATCCACATCCGCTCGCCCTCGAGCAGGCCCAGGACCCCCGACTGACCCGGCTCCGGGCGCTCGTGCTGGCAGTAGGCGCAGGCCGCCTTGTCGTGCTGCTGGTAGGTCGGCGGCTCCTCGTAGGTCGTGATGTAGCCCTCGTAGTTGCGCAGGACCACCTTGTGATCGGAGTAGCTGATCAGGTAATTGGGCATGACCGGGATCTTGCCGCCGCCGCCGGGTGCGTCGATCACGTACGTCGGCACGGCGTAGCCCGAGGTGTGGCCACGCAACCCCTCCATGATCTCCAGCCCCTTGCCGACCGGCGTCCGGAAATGCCCCGAACCTTCGACCAGGTCGCACTGGTAGAGGTAATAGGGCCGGATCCGATTGGCCACGAGCTGGTGGACGAGCGCGCGCTGGATGTGCACGCAGTCGTTGACGCCAGCCAGCAGGACGCTCTGGTTGCCGACCGGCAGGCCCGCCCGGGCCAGCTTGTCCACGGCGCGGCTGACCTCCGGGGTGATCTCGTTGGGATGGTTGAAATGGAGGTTGATCCAGAGCGGGTGGTACTTCTCCAGCGTCTCGCACAGCTCGTCGTCGATCCGCTGGGGCAGGAAGACCGGCACCCGCGAGCCGATCCGGATGATCTCGATGTGCGGGATCTCCCGCAGGCCGCGCAGGATCTTCTCGAAGAGCTTCGGAGCGAGGGTCAGGCCGTCACCGCCGGAGATCAGCACGTCGCGGACCTGCGGCGTCCGGCGGAGGTACTCGAGCTGGGCCTCGTGATCGCGGCTGTTGAAGTTCTGGGTCGGGTCACCGACGATCCGGCTCCTGGTGCAGTAGCGGCAGTAACTCGCGCACTGGGTCGTGACCAGCATCAGGACCCGGTCCGGGTAGCGATGGACCAGCCCCGGCACGGGGGAGTGGCGATCCTCGGCGAGGGAGTCCTCCATCATCGCCGTGAAGGCCTGCTGCTCCCGGCCGAGCGGGATCACCTGCCGTCGGAGCGGGTCGTTGGGGTCCTTGGGGTCGATCAGGCTGATGAAATAGGGGGTGATGTCCACCCGGAACTTGTCGGTGGCCGACAGCCCGGCTCGTTCCTCGTCGGTCAGCTCCAGGATCTGCTCGATCTCGGCGAGGTCGTTGACCCGGTGGCTGAGTTGCCAGCGCCAGTCGTTCCACTGGGCGTCCGGCACGTCCTCCCAGAGCGGCGCGCGCCGGCTGACGGCGGGCTTCCCGTCAGGACCGACCGCCCGGGCCGGATCGGCCAGGTTCACGAACGGCGTCTCGGCGGCTGCGCGCGCGGCGTCCTGGTGGGCCAGAGCGGTCCTGATCTCCTGGGCGTCCACGCGGGGCGGCCTCCGGCGTCGGGCATCGGCGGCGGCCTCGCCGGCCGCGGACGCATAAAGTCTATGCAGTCTGCATGTCCCGGCATGATAGCGCGACCGCCGAACGGGGGTCCAGTGGCTGTACTCGTCCAGTACGTCCGTTACACATCGACCCCGACGGGCCGCCTTCCGTTCATCCTCTCATCCTCAGCCCAGGTTCCAGGCTGGCTGGTGTACGGGCCGTGCCCAGGTCACGCTCCTTGGGAGCCTGGAACTCTCGACGCGACATCGGGGTTTCCGGGTCAGCACCTCCCGTCAGGTTGGAGCGCGCGACCGATCCGGGTTCGAGTGTGTCCCGTTGACCAGCCCGACTGGAATCGGGACCAAGACCAGGACTGGCGCCCGATCAGGGACCTCGCGCGACTGGATCCGGCCGACCTCGGGGCTTCGGCGCTGATGCCACGCTGCATCACCGCCGGGACCTCCACGCTCAGCGAGCTGCCATCTCGGGCAGACATGGGGGTTCGCCCAGCATGGATGAGCCGAGATCGATGCAGGAAGGGATCACCAGCCGCGGCCGGCGCGGCGTGAGGGGGCGGCGCCGGCAGACGAGCTGCGTGCCGCCGGCTATTCGCCGATCACGCTCCAGAGGAAGCCCATCATGATGAAGAAGCCGGAGAAGAGGGCGATCAGGCCCATCCCGCCGTAGGGCGAGTTGGCACCGGTGTGGGGCACGAGCTGCAGCCCGATCCCGAACACGATCGCCCAGGCGATGATCAGGAAGGTGAACAGGTACCTCGCGTTCGGGCTGGTGATCCTGCGGACCCAGCCGGCGCCGCCTTCGGCCACCATCGCTGAGCGCAGGACGATCGCGATCATCGCGATCACCACGACCGCGGAGATCCCGAACGGGATGGGCTGCTGAAAGGCGACCAGGAACAGCTGCACGACCGGATGCTAGCAGATGGCCCGGGGTCCAGAGGGCGTCCGGAGGGCGAGAGGTCCGGAGGGTGTCGCTGTCCGAAGCGCGTCGAACGGGGACGCCGCCGGATCGCTGAGCCACCCGGAACGCCGCCCATCGGTACGATGAGCGCGCCGCCATGACCACCTTCGATCGACTGGGCCGATTCGTCGTGCGCCGCGCGTGGTGGGTCGTCGGCGTCTGGATCGTGCTGCTGCTCGTCGCCCTCCCGCTGGCTCCCCGGGTCCCGGGTCAGCTGAGTGCCGGTGGCTTCATCCTCGACGACCTCGAGTCGGCGCGAGCCAAGACGCTCCTCGAGAGCGAGCTCGGCGTGCCGCCGTCCGCCCTGGTCGTCGTCTTCAGCAGCTCGACCCTCGAGGCCGGCACACCGGCGTTCGAGTCGGCCGCCGCTGTCGCCATCGCAGACGTCGCGACGGCGCCCCATGTCGCCCGGGTCGCCTCCCACCTGCTGTCGCCACGCCAGGTCTCGGCCGACCGTCAGACCGCCTACGACATCGTCTTCCTGGACCTGCCGCCGGACCGCTCGCCCGAGGCGCTCCCCATCCTGCGCGAGAGGCTGCGCCAGCCACCCGGGCTCGACGTCGCGCTGGCCGGCGGGCCGGCCTTCTACGGCGACGTCCAGACCGTGTCGGAGGCCGACCTGCAGCGGAGCGAGATCATCTCGCTCCCGCTGGCCGCCCTCGTCCTGCTCCTGGTGTTCGGCTCGGCGGTCGCGGCGGCGGTGCCGCTCGTCGTCGGCGGCACCGCGGTCATCGTCGCCCTGGCCGCGATCTTCGTCGTCGCCTCGGTGACCCCGATGAGCATCTTCGTGCTTAACCTCGCGACCTTGCTCGGACTCGGGCTCGGCGTAGACTATTCGCTGCTGCTGACGAGCCGCTTCCGCGAGGAGCTGGCCCTCCGGCCGGACGATCCGGATCGGGTCGCCGCGGCGGTCCAGGCGACCGTCGCGACCGCCGGTCGAGCGGTCTTCTTCAGCGGCGTTACGGTCCTGCTCGGCCTGCTCGGGCTGGTCCTCTTCGAGTTCATGATCCTGCGCTCGGTGGGGATCGCCGGGGCGATCGTGGTCGGCCTGGCCGTGGCCTCCGCGCTCACCCTGCTCCCGGCCGTCCTGACCATCGTCGGCACTCGGATCGACCGGCTGGCGGTGCGCCGCCTGGCCCCGCGGGCCGGAACGGACGGGTCATGGGCTCGGCTCGCGCGCTGGGTCATGCGCCGGCCGGTCGCGATCCTGGTCCCGACGCTCGCGGTCATCCTGGTGCTCGGCTCGCCGTTCCTGCATGTCCGCTTCAACGCGCCCGACTCGTCCATCCTCCCGCCGTCCGTGCCGTCGCGGGTCGCCTTCGACCGGCTTCGCGACCAGTTCGGCGAAGGCGAGTTCGCGCCGATCGTGCTCGCCATCCGGACCACCGGCGCGGCGACGGCGCCGGACAACCTGGCCGCGCTCCACGACTACTCGCGCCGGATCGCCGCGGACCCACGGGTGACCCGCGTGGACAGCCTCCTCGATATCGACCCGAGGATCAGCCTGGAGCAGTACAGCCTGCTCTACGGCGATCCGAACGGCCCGCGCGACCGGTACGCGCTGACGGCGCTGGCCGCCACGACGAGGGGGGACCTGACGGCCTTCACCCTCTACACCCCGTTCGGCTCCAACCGCGAGGAAGGCAAGGAGCTCGTTGCGGCCCTGCGCGACCGGAAGGGTTCGCTGGCTCCACCCGCCGGTGCCACGGTCCTGGTGGGTGGAGGCGCCGCCGACGTGGCCGACGTCGTGGCCCGGGTCAGCGCCGACTTCCCGCGGACCGCCCTCTTCATCGTCGTCACGACCTACCTGGTCCTGTTCCTCCTGCTCCGGTCGGTGATCCTGCCGGCCAAGGCCCTGCTGATGAACACCCTCTCGATCGTGGCCAGCTTCGGCGCGATGGTCTGGATCTTCCAGGACGGCAACCTCTCGGCGATCCTGGGCTTCCAGCCGGTCGGCTTCGTCGAGACGACCCAGCCGGTGATCCTCTTCTGCGTGCTCTTCGGGCTGTCGATGGACTACGAGGTCTTCATCCTGACCCGGACCAAGGAGGTCTGGGATCGGACCCGGGACAACACGGAGGCCGTCGCCCGCGGCCTCGAGCGGAGCGGTCGGATCGTGACCTCGGCGGCGCTCGTGGTGGTCGTGGTCGCCGGCTCCTTCGCGTTCGCCGACATCGTCCTGATCAAGGCTCTGGGCGTCGGCATGGCGATCGCCATCGCCCTCGATGCCACGGTCATCCGCGCCCTCCTGGTCCCGGCGACGATGCGCCTCCTCGGCGACTGGAACTGGTGGATGCCCGGGTGGCTCGAACGCCTCATGGCCGACCGGCTGCCGGCGTCGGACGGCGACGTCGAGGCGACGCCCCGATGAGGCGGTCGATCGTCGCGCTGCTGACCGTGCTGACAGTAGTGACCGTCGCCGCCGGCGCCTGCTCTGGCGGAGGCCCGATCCTTGCGAATCCGCCGCCGGCGCGGCCATCGCCGGCGCCCGCGACCTCGCCACCGGTCCCCGCGGCGGACCCCATCCCGATCTCGCTGCCGCGCGACGACGGGCCCCACGACCGCCTGACCGAGTGGTGGTACTACACCGGCCACCTGCGCTCGGCGGACGGGGCGCGCTTCGGCTTCGAGTACGTCATCTTCCGGGCCGAGCGAGGAGCCTTCCCGACATCGTGGGTCTCGCACCTGGCGATCACCGACGAGACGAACGGGCGGTTCCTCTATGGCCAGCGGCTGGAGGTCGGTCCGGGCGTCGATCGCTCGACCCGAAACGCCACCGGGGTCCCGGCCGGCTTCGACCTTGCGATCTCGGGTGCCGACTCGACCGACCCTGCGACCGTGGGACGGCCGCCGTGGACGATGGCCGGCAGCGGTGGTCTGGACCACCTCAGCGCGACCCTGTCACCCGATGAAGCCGCTCGCGCCGGCTCGCCCGACGGCCTCGGCCTGGAGCTGCGGCTGCGCTCGACGAAGCCGGCGGCCCTCCACGGGGGGGACGGCTGGATCGACTTCGGTCCGGCGGGCGGTTCCTACTACTACTCGCGCACGGCGATGACCGCCCGGGGCACGCTGACCATCGACGGCACGGCGCTCCCGGTGGAAGGCTCGGCCTGGTTCGATCACCAGTGGGGCGACTTCATCTCGGTCGGTGGCGGCGGCTGGGACTGGTTCGCGGTCAACCTCGAGGACGGCACGGACCTGAGCTTCTTGCTGGTGCGCGACACGGACGGCAGCTACCCGCTCATCTACGGCACCCTGGTCGGCGATGACGGGAGCGTTCGCCACCTGGATCGAAACGCCTTCACGGTCACCGCCACCGAACGCTGGACGAGTCCCGCCACCGGCGCCCACTACCCGGCGGCCTGGACGATCGAGATCCCGGCCGAGCGGCTCACGATCCGGCTGACTCCGACCGTCGCCGATCAGGAACTTGACACCCGGACGACGACGGGCGTCGTCTACTGGGAGGGCTCACAGGTCGTCCGGGCAGCGCGCGCCGGGTCGGCGCTGGGGGGCGAGGCATACGTGGAGCTGACCGGCTACGCGCCGTCCGGTCTCGCCGGCCCATGATGTCGGGCAGACCGGGCCATGCGTCCCGGTCCATCCGGGCCGTTTGGCTCATCATGGGCATCACAGCCGCCGCCACCCTTCCAGCAATCCGGACGTTCTGTGTCCGAACCAGCGACGAGGTCCGACTGATGCTCCGATCCCCGACCCTCCCGATCGCCCTCCTGGTGATGACCGCCATCGCCGCGGGCTGCGCCAGCCCGACGGGCCCGACCTGGACCTTCGCACCTCCGGGACCCGCGACGGCCGTGCCCAGTGGCGCACCGGCGACGGCGGCACCCTCGGCGCCGACCGGCGAGGTCGTCGGCACGATCGCGGTCGAGGCGTTCGACCTCGGCTTCACGCCGAAGGAGATCACGGTGGACGCCCCCGGGCGCTACTCGGTCACGCTCAAGAACACGGGCGTCATCCCGCACGACCTGACGTTCGCGGACGGGGCGACGACCGGTTCGGTCACAGCCGGGCAGACGGCGACGGTGGACGTGGACATCCCGGCCGCCGGGCTCACCTTCATCTGCGCCGTCCCCGGACACGCCCAGGCGGGCATGACCGGCGCGGTCATGGTCAAGGGCGGCGCGGCCGCCGGCGGCGACACCCAAGGTGGGCCCGCCTCGACGACCGACGTGACGGCGGATCCGGCCGCTCCGCCGCCGGTTCTCTACCCCGCGGCGGCTCCGGCCCTCCTCGCCGGCGCCGTTCACGACATCGACCTGGTCGTCCAGGAGAAGCTCATGACGGTGGCCTACGACGGGAAGGCCAAGGCCGGCTTCGTCCAGGCCGTCTGGACGTTCAACGGCACCGTCCCGGGCCCGACGATCCGGGTGAAGGTCGGCGACACGATCCGGATCCACCTCAAGAACCCGGCGACCAACAAGCTCGCCCACTCGGTCGACTTCCACGCCAGCCAGGTCGCCTGGAACGATGAGATGAGCTCGATCAACCCGGGCGAGGAGAAGCTCTACGAGTGGAAGGCCGACTACGCCGGCGTCTGGATGTACCACTGCGGCACGTCGCCGGCCCTCCACCACATCGCCAACGGGATGTACGGCATGGTCATCGTGGAGCCGAAGGCCGGCCTGCCGAAGGTCGACAAGGAGTTCGCCATCGTCCAGAGCGAGTGGTACCTCGGACCGCAGGGCGAGCCCGTCTCGCTGACCAAGGCCGCGGTCGGAGCACCCGCCCCCGACTACGTCGTCTTCAACGGCGTCGCCAACCAGTACCTGGACAACCCGATCGCGGTCGGCACCGGCGAGCGCGTCCGGGTCTTCGTCCTCAACGCCGGGCCGAGCATCGACAGCTCGTTCCACGTCGTGGGCACGATCTTCAGCGCGGTCACCAAGGAAGGGATCCATCTCTCCGTCGGGAACGAGGGCAACTGGGGCTCCCAGGCGGTGGACCTCTCCCCCGCCCAGGGCGCGGTCATCGAGTTCGAGATGCCCGAGGACGGCCTCTATCCGATGGTCACCCACGCCTTCAACTTCGTCGGCCGTGGCGCGCTCGGCCTGTTCAAGGCGGGCGACGGCGACCCGAAGAACTGACCGACGCTGAACTGAGAGACCGGGACGGTCCTGGCGCCGTGAACGCGCGCCGGGACCGATCTCGAACGTCGGAACCGGGGACGGCCGACAGCGCCGCCGCGACGGGGGCGAAACGCTCGCTCCCCGTTCTCGGGCAGGCGAACGGCCCCGGCGCCGGGATCTCGCGCTCGGCAGATCGACGGATCACGTTCGCCGGGCTCGTCGTCGCCGGCGTCTACCTGGCGCTCGCGGCGGCATCGGTCGCCCTGCCGCCCGGCATCCGCCTGGGGATCTGGCTGCCCGTGCACCTCGCGCTCGCCGGCGCCGCGGCGACCGCGATCGCGTCCGTGCTCCCGTTCTTCTCGACGGCACTGGTCGTGGCGGCGCCGGTGCGCCCGGCGATCCGGATCGCCGGGATCGGGCTCGTTGCGGGCGGCGCACTCGGCGTCATGACCGTCTGGGGACACGCCGCCGGTCAGCCGGCCCCGGCCGCGATGGCGGGCGGTGCCTACCTCGCGGGGCCTCGCGCTGGTCGCAGGTGCGACGTTCGCACCGATCAGGGGCGCGCTGGGAATCCGGCGCCCGTTGCTGGAGCGGGCCTACGCGGTCGCCCTCGCCAATGTCGGGATCGGGGCGTTCCTCGCAACGCTGTTCATCGCCGGCGATACTTCAGTCGGCGCAGCATGGGGCGCCGTGAAGCCAGCCCATGCGTGGCTGAACCTCGTGGGGTTCGCGATCCTCGTGATCGTCACCACGCTGCTCCATCTCGCCCCGACGATCGTCGGGACCCGGCTCCGGCCGCGAGCGTCAGGCCGGCTGGCCGTGATCGGGGTCGCCGCCGGCGCGCCGCTCGTCGCGCTGGGCTACGCGATCGGCGCGGACCTCGTCGCCCGCGCCGGCGCCCTGACCGTGCTCGCGGGGGCCTTCGGCGTCGTGGCCCACGCGGTGTCGATCCATCGCGATCCGGCGCGAGGCCGCTGGACGACCGATGCGGGCTGGCACCGGATGTCGTCGTGGTCGCTGCTTGCCGGCCAGGGCTGGCTCGGCGTCGGTCTGGCGGTTGCCGCGGGCCGGACGGTCGGTTTCGGCGCGGATCCGGCCGGCTGGTCACTCGCGGCGATCGCGGGTCCGCTGGTCATCGGTGGCGTCATCCAGATCCTGCTCGGCGCCATCACCCACCTCCTGCCGGCCATCGGACCCGGCGACCCGATCAGCCACGCCCGCCAGCGGCGGCTGCTCGGGCACGCGGCCAGCCCGCGGGTGATCGCGCTGAACGCCGGCACGACCCTCGTTGCGCTCGGATCCGGGCCGGCAGCGGGAGGCGCGGGGGATGTCGACATGCTGGTGCGCGCGGGGGTGGCCACGGCGACGATCGCCCTCGCTGCCTCGCTCACCCTCCTGGCCATGGCGGCACGCATCGGGTCGAGCTACGAGGCGGCGGCCTCGGGCTTGCCGGCTGGCGGCGGCTGACGCAGCCAGACGATGAACGCCACCACGAAGCGCAGGATGAGCGAGAGGCCGTAGGACGTGCACCAGATGCAGACGGCATGGATGACGAAGACCTGCAGGTAGAGGAAGTAGACCTCGAAGATCACGCCGGCCAGTGACAGGCCATAGTGGGCGAGGAGCAGCCCGTAGAGGTCCGTCTTCCACCAGGCGACCGCGAAGGTCAGCAGGATCAGCGACAGTCCCACTCCGTAGACCGCCACCGGTACGCCAGCGATCCGGCTGTACTCGCTGAGGGCCACCTCCGCGCAGCCCTTGATCGGCCCGCAGACCGGCACGTATCCGGCCAGCTCGACGACCGACAGGTAGCTCGCGATGACAAGCCCGACGATGTCGAGGACGGCCAGGATGAGCCCGGGATGGATCCCGAACAGGCGGCGCGCCGGGGACCGCTCGGTCAGGACGCTCACGAGCCGGATGGCGCGGCCGCAGCCGCCTCGATCAGCCGGCCCAGCTCATCAGCGCTTCGCACGCCGACGATGGCCTGACCATCGAGAAACATCGTCGGCGTGGCGTTGATGCCCTGCGCGACAGCCTGGCGAGTCTCGGCCCGAACCGCGGCCTGCTGCTCTCCGGTCGCGCGACAGTCGTCCCAGGCGACGACGTCCAGGCCGGCCGCCGTCGCGATCGCGCGGAGCCGCTCGTCACGGAAAGCGCCCTCGTTCTCACCGACCTGGTTGGCGAACAGCCAGCCGTGGAACGGCCAGAAGCGATCCTGCTGAGCGGCACAGCGTGCGCCTGCCCCCGCCTCGACAGACTCGTCGTACGACGCAGCGCTCTTCGCTCCCTGGAACGCGGCGTCGCGGACCACGATGCGCAGCGTCCCGGCCGTCACGTACTCGCGCACGAGGGTGGGCTCCACCATTTCTGCGAGCTGGCCGCAGGCCGGGCACTGGAAGTCCGACCAGACCTCGAGGGTCACCGGGGCATCGGCGGGCCCCAGCGTCCTCCCATCGGCGATCTCCTCCGGCGCCTGGAAGAGCGGCGCCTGGAGACTCCCGACGTCCACGGACCTCGGCGTGCCGCCCTGGAGCACAAGCAGTGCGCCGACCACGACCAGCCCGACGATCCCGACCCCGATCGTCGTCCAGATCAGCGCTGACGCCCGGCGCCGCCCGGTGCCGGACCCGGGCCGATCTGCGCCGCCTGCGCGTGCCGCTCGAGTTGCGAGCCGTCGCTCGCGCCTGGAGGGGGCGGGGGGATCGGTCCTGGTGCTCAACGGAGGCTCCTTCTCCTTCATCGCCGGACGCTGGGGGCGATGACGGGCATGCAGATCTCATCGCGTCGTCGTGACGCGATGAGAGCATCGATGCGCCCGACGGCGCAGTGCGAGGGCCGGGCGGCCCGTGGCGATGTGCCGTCCGGCCCGGGAAGCCCCGCCCGCTGGCCGTTCACACCCGCCCGCTCGGCCTGTTGAGACTGCGTCTCATCTGTGCTAGGCTCGATCCATGGACCCCTCGCCGATCGTCACCGCCCTCGATCGCGCCGGCTACCGGCTGACCGGGCCGCGCCGAGCGCTGGCCGCTCTGATCGCGAGCCACGACGGCCACTTCACCGCCGCCGAGCTGCTGGCGGAGGCCCGTGCAAAGCGGCTCGGCGTCGGACGCGCCACGATCTTCAGGACGCTCGAGGTCCTCGAGGCGCTCGAGGTCATGGAACGCCTGGACCTCCCGTCGGGCGAGCGGATCTACGTCGTCTGCAAGCCGGCTCACCATCACCACCTGGTCTGCTCCCGCTGCGGGCGAACGGACGAGATCGACGATGCCGGCTTGCGCAGCGTAGTCGGCGAGATCGCGCGGCGGACCGGCTACCGGGTGGACGAGCACCGGCTCGAGCTGTTCGGCCTCTGCCCGTCCTGCCGGGCCAGCCAGCCCGGTCCGACCAGTGTCAGCGCCTGACCTGATGCCGATCGCGATCCTCGTCTCGGCCGGGGCCTTCCTGTCGGCGTTCGTCGGCGGCTTCGTCGCGCTCCGAGCCGTCGGCCACGTCGGGATGATCATCGCCGTCGGGGCCGGGATCCGGATCGGCGCGGCATTCTTCGACCTGATCCCGGAGGCCGCCTTGTTGCTCGGCGGCTCGCTCGATACCGTGATGCTGGCGACCGCGGTCGGCTTCCTGGCGTTCTACGGGATCGAGAAGCTGACCGCGGTCCATGTCGGGCACGAGGCGGCCGCCGAACTCGACCACGGCGATGCCGCCCACCGCCACGTCGGCCTGATCGGGGCGAGCGGGATGAGCATCCACAGCTTCCTCGACGGCGTTGCGCTGGCGGCCGGGCTCGCGGTCGGCGGAGGCCTGGGCCTGGTCATCGCCGCGGTCGTCATCGTGCACCGGTTCAGTGACGGGATCTCGGTCGTCAGCCTGCTCCTGGCGAGTCGGACGCCGGCGCGCGAGGCCTATCGCTGGGTCTCGATCGTGGCGATCGCCCCGGTCCTCGGCGTGCTGCTCGGTCTCGTCGTGACGGTTCCGGACGACGTCCTGGGGGTCATGCTCGCGGTCTTCGCCGGGTTCTTCCTCTATGTCGGCGCGGCCGAGCTCCTGCCCGAAGCCCACCGTTCGGATCGGTCGAGATGGGTCGTGGTCGGGACGCTGGGCGGGGTCGTCGCGATCTATCTCTTTTCGGTCGCGACCGGGGCGATCGGCTGACCATCGGGCGGCGGCCGCCCGATGGTCGATCGCCCGCCGTCGATCGCGAGGCGGATCGGGGCGGATCGGGGCGGGGTGGTCAGCCGCCCGCTGCCAGGAGCTCGGCCGACGTCGGCATCCCTTCGCGGGCACCGGCGCGCGTGACGGCGAGCGATGCGGCGATGACGGCGCGGCGGGCCGCCACCGGCAGCTCCAGCCCGGCCGCGAGGCCCGCCGCCAGCGCTCCGTTGAGGGTGTCCCCGGCGCCGACCGTATCGACGACCGCGACCGGCGGGGGGCGCAGCGGCGTGGCGCCACCGACGTCAACCAGGAGCGCCCCGTCGGCCCCAAGGCTCACGAGCACAGCGCGGCCGGCAGCGCCGCCGAGGAGCGCCGCCGCCGCCGCGTCCCCGGCCGACGACCGGTCGTCGGGGACCAGCACCGCCAGCTCGCCGCGGTTCGGAGTCAGGATGTCCGCGAGAGCGAGGATGTCTCGATCCAGGCCTCGCGCCGGCGCGGGATTGAGGATCGTGGTCGCGCCGGCGGCGCGCCCCAGCCGGAGTGCCTCGCGGCTCGACTCCGTCGGGATCTCGTGGCCGACCAGGAGGACATCGCCCGGCTGAGGGGCGAGGTTCTCGAGGGCGTCGCGAACGAGCGTCGGGGTGACGGCGCCGTTCGCGCCACCCGCCACCGCGATGCAGTTCTCCCCGCGGGCATCGACCAGGATCAGGGCGACCCCGGTCGCCTCGTGCTCGAGGGTGACCAGTTCGCGCAGGTCGATCCCCTCGGCCGCGAGGGCGGCGCGGGCCTCCTTCCCGAAGGCGTCGTCCCCGATCGCGCCGACGAACGCCGTCCGCGCGCCCAGCCGGGCCGCGGCGACGGCCTGGTTGCCACCCTTGCCGCCATGGTGTCGGGCGAAACGGCCGCCGGTCACGGTCTCGCCGGGGAGCGGCAACCGCGCTGTGCTGACGACCAGGTCCACGTTGACCGACCCGACCACGATGACCCGACCGCTCATCGATCGACCCTCGGTGCGCCGGTATGCCCGCGACGCCTACGAGCCGGTGATGAACTCGCCGCCGTCAACGCCGATGACCTCGCCGTTGATGAAGCCGGTCCCATCTCCGGACAGGGCGAGGATCGCGTCGGCGACGTCCTGCGTCGTGGTCATCCGCCCGGTCGGGTTTCGCTTGGTGGCCGACGCGATGATCATGTCGTGCTCCGGGATCTTCATCAGCGCCGGGGTCATCGTCACGCCGGCCCGGATCGTGTTCGCGGTGATGCCCACCCCGGTCTGGGCCAGCTCCATGGCCAGCTGCCGGATGTGCGATTCGAGGGCGGCCTTGGCGGAGGAGACCACGCCGTACGACGGGACGACCCGCGACGACCCCTCTGACGTCATGGCATAGATCTTGGAGCCCTGCTCGAGGAACCCACCGCGATAGAGGTCCTGGACCCAGTAGACGAGGCTGTTGGCCATGACGTCCTGGGTCATCTCCATCTTCTTGCGGTCGACCGCGGCCTTCGGATCGTCGCTCAGGAAGGGCACCAGTGAGCCGAAGGCAAGGGAATGCATCACGATCCGGACGTAGGGATGGCGACCGGCGGACTCGGAGCGGTCGAACCGGTCGCGCAGGGCCGCCAGCGCCGCGGCACGCTTCTCGTCGTCGGCGGCGTTCATGTTGAGGTAGAGGGCCTGCGACCCGGTCGCCTCGATCTGCGCCTTGACATCCTCGACGTGGGCGAGCGCCGCCCGGAAGTCGAGATGGATCCCGCAGATGTTATAGCCGGCCTTCGCGAGCGTGATGGCCGTGGCCTGGCCCATCCCGGACGATCCACCCAGGATGAGCGCCCAGCGCTCGCGTTCGTCGGTCATGGGGTCGCCTCCAGCCTGATTCGTGACCTGTGGTCCGTTCGCGGCCGAGTCTAGCAGCGGGTTGGCCCGGGAGACCTCAGACGATCCCGCGCTCGCGCAGGTCGCGGATCGCAGCCGGGTCGTAGCCGAGCTCGGCCAGGATCCCATCCGTACCCTCACCAAGCGCGGGCGGCGGCGTGCGGATACTCGCCGGGGTCTCGGAGAGCTGGAACGGGATGCCGGCCTGGCGGATGACGCCCCAGGCCGGATGTTCCTGGGTCACCGTCATCGAGAGCGCCTCGGCCTCAGCCGAGGCGAACGCGGCCACGATGTCGTTGATCGGACCACACGGGACCTCGGCCGCATCGAGCGCGGTGACCCATGCCGTCGAGGTGCGATCACGGAGGCGGGCGGCCAGGATCGGACGCAGTTCGGCGCGTCGTTCGACCCGGTCGCCGTTCGTGGCGAAGCGGCGATCGGTGGCCAGCCCCGGGACGCCGATCGCCTCGCAGAAGCGTGGCCATTGCCGCTCCGAACCGACGGCGACCGCGATCGCGCCATCGGCGGTCGCGAACGTCTCGTACGGCACGATGTTGGGATGGGCGTTGCCGAGGCGACCCGGTGCGATCCCGGTCGCGAACGCGTTCTGGGCCTGGTTAACGAGGCTCGCCAGGGTGGCGCCGAGGAGCGAGATATCGATCCGCTGGCCGCCGCCGGTCCGCTGGCCGCCGGGCCGCGGTCCGGTCGACCGCTCCCGGCCGACCAGGGCCGCCAGGAGACTGACCGCGCCGAGCATCCCGGTGACGACGTCGCTGATCGCCACGCCGACCTTGGTCGGCATCCCGCCATCGGCATCCGGGGCGCCGGTGATGGACATCAGGCCGCTGACCGCCTGGATCACGAAGTCATAGCCGGGACGCTCTGCCGCCGGGCCGCTCGGCCCGTAGCCCGAGATCGCGAGGTGGACGAGGGCGGGGTTCAGGCGGCGCAGCGCATCGTCATCGAAGCCAAGTCGGGCGAATCCGCCGACCCTGAAGTTCTCGACCAGCGCGTCGCCACGCTCGAGCAGCCGCCCCAGCACCGCGGCGCCGTCGGCGGTCTTGAGGTCAAGCCGCAGGCCGCGCTTGTTGCGATTGACCGCCAGGAAGTAGGCAGCCGTCCGAGTCCCGTCCGCTTCTGAGCCCACCCAGGGCGGACCCCAGCCGCGGGTCGCATCGCCCTCTGGCGGTTCGACCTTGATGACGTCCGCGCCGAGGTCGCCGAGGAGCATCGTGCAGTACGGTCCGGCCAGGACGGTCGAGCAGTCGACGACCAACAGCCCCGCCAACGGGCCGAGAGTCGGGAGCTCGGAGGCGCTGAGTGACATCGCTCCGGATGGTATCCGCTACCGGACGCCGAAGGTCAGGCTGGTTTCGCGACCAGGCTTCTGGGACCTTCCGGGAACTCGACCTGGGATGGGGTGACCACTTGCACCCAGTCGATCTGTTCACGGTTGACGATCACCGTATCCACCCGGGTCTCCAGGGGTCGGCCTCGGATCGTGTACTCGATCCGCACGTCGGTGAGCGGCACCATCGCCTTGCGCCGGCGGAGGGCAACGACCGGGTCCGCCCCGGGCAGCGCGTGGAAGTAGCCTCGGACCCGATACGGCCCCATCTTGATGGCAAGATGCTGGGGTGTCGTGCGATGCCGGCGGGCCACGTCCCCGCGTGGGCCGCTCGCGTGGACCAGCATGATCTCGTCCCGCGGCACGACGATGTCGGCCACCTCGAGCGACTCGCCGCCATCGAAACGCTGGACCGTGACGCCGGCCAGGGCGTACTCGTCGTAGGAATTGAGCATGTCGGTCAATCGATCGGCATCGAGGACGGTCCGACCCGACAGGATGCAGTCCTCGCCATAGGCGACGAAGGCCACCTCTGGCGGGCTTTCGGCAGGTTCGACCGCCGGCTCCTGGGATCGCGAGAAGCCGAGACGAAGGCGACGCGGTATTCGATCGATCATCGTTGCAGGATGCGGCCATGGCGATCAGCTGGACATCGCCCGAAAGTACCGGGTCTGCGATAGCATCCCCGGACCATGCCGAACGACGCGACGGTCCACCGTCCGACCCTGATGACCGTCCACGCCCACCCTGACGACGAGACGATCGGGACCGGTGGCGCGATGGCCAAGGCGGTCGCGGCCGGCCATCGGGTGGTCCTCGTGACCTGCACGCGCGGGGAGATGGGCGAGATCGTCGTCCCCGCGCTGGACACCCCCGACAACCACCGCCGACTCGGCGAGTTACGCGCCGCCGAGCTGGAGCGCGCCCTCGGGATCCTGGGCGTCACCGAGTGGGAGAACCTGGGCTACCACGACTCGGACATGATGGATCGGCCGGGCAATCGCGATCCGCGCTCCTTCTGGCAGGCCGACCCGGATGAGGCCGCCCGCCGCCTGGTCTGGTTCATCCGTCGCTACCAGCCCGACGTCATGACGACCTACAACGACTTCGGCGGCTACGGGCACCCCGATCACATCCGGACCCATGAGGTCACCGTGCTGGCATTCCCGCGGGCCGGCGATCCGCGCTGGTATCCGGAGCAGCTGGCGCCCGAGCACGGCGGCAGCGGACCGACGATCGAGGACGGCGGCCTGGCGCCCTGGACGCCGTCCAAGCTCTACGAGCAGGTGATCCCGGGGTCCGTGCGCACCCGGATGGAGGTGGTCCTCGCCGAACGCGGGCGGAAGAGCTTCTGGTCGGCGCCAGACGATGCGACCCCGGAACAGGTCGCCGAGATGGAGACCTACGCCGCGAGGATGCTCGTACCGGACGAGCAGGTCACGACCTGGATCGACATCTCGGGCGGGCCGCTCGAGGCCAAATGGAAGGCGATCCACGAGCACGTCACCCAGATCTCTGACGACAGCACCTTCATGCTCATGGGTCTCGACGGCTGGCGCGAGGTCTGGGCCAGCGAGGCGTACATCCTGCGTGAGACCCGGGTCGAGACCACCAAGCCGGAAACGGACCTCTTCGCCGGGCTCCTGTAGAGCCGCCCGACCCGGCTGGGCAGCGCTCACCAGGGTTGCGCCCCGGGGTCGCTCACCAGGGCAGCAGCCCCTTCGATGCCGAGAAGACCTGGTCCATCACGACCTTGCCATCGCCAGCCGGATCGAGGAAGTTGGGCTGCGCCCGGTCCAGGATGATGTGCGGCCGCATCCGGACCTGGACCAGGTCGGCTCCCTGGAAGGTCAGCTCGAGGGTGATCCCCTCCATCGTCGGCTCTGACCAGGTCTGGTCGAACACGAAGTTGCCGAGGGCGTACCAGATCGGCCTGCCGTGATGGATCTCCAGCGCGGCGGCCCAGTGGGCGTGGTTGCCGATGATCATGTCCGCCCCGGCGTCGATGATCGAGCGCGCGAGCTTCTGCTGGGCAGCGGACGGCTTCGCGCGATATTCGGTGCCCCAGTGGGGGAAGACGATCACGAGGTCGGCCCCCGCGGCTCGCGCGGCTTTCACGTCCGCGCGCACGATCGACAGGGTGAGCGGAGCGCTGCCGATCTTGTCGTCGGTGGCATGGTAGTAGCCGGCGATCGCGTCGTAGGCGAGGATGGCCACGGTCGTCCCGCCGACCTCGAGCAGCGCGGGCGTTCGCGCGGCCGCCAGGTCCTTCCCGGCGCCTGAGGCCTGGATGCCACGCTGGCGGACGTTGGCGATCGTCTGCAGGATCCCCTGGCCACCGGCATCGCGGATGTGGTTGTTGGCCAGTGAGAGGTAGTCGATCCCGGCGTCGGCCAGCCCATCGATGAGCCTCGGGTCCGCCGAGAAGACCGTTCCCCGGGTATGCCAGCGCGGGCGGTCCGGGGCCGGGTTCTCGAAGTTGGCGATGGCCAGATCGGCACCCTCGATCAGCGCCCGGAACACGCCGCCGTTCCCGGTCCGTTCGGCCCGCGGCAGTTCCCAGCCGAAGGCCGAGCAGCAGTACCGGCTGGTGATCTCGGCCGTGCCGCCGTCGAACGGGAAGTCCGCCCCCTTGCCCTCGACCACGAGGGTCTTGTGGACGCCACGGTCGAGCAGGATGTCGCCGCCGGCGAAGAGGGTCCAGGTCGCGGTCGGGTCGAAGGCGTCGGGGGCGGCGGCCGGCGGGAATTCGGCCACCAAGGGCCAGTCGGCAGGATCCGTGACCCGACCGACCCCGAACAGGGCGTCGCTCCCCCAGGCCAGTGCGCGCACCCCCGGCCCGACCGCATCCGCTCGCAGGAAGGCGAGCCGCTTCGGGGTCTTCGCGAGATCGGCCGCAAGGGCGGACGCGTCGGTGGCCAGCACGAGCCGCGATGGATCGGTCGGGCGCTGGAGGTCGAGCGTGGCAAGGATCGCGTCGGCTTCGGCGGCAACCAGCTCGAGCGCCTGGTAGCGGCCGCTCGTGCCGGCCAGGACGGCCTGGACCTCGCCCCGGTTCGTCGCCGTCGCCGTCGCCCGGAAGTTGGTGACCGGGACGATCGCCACGGGATCGGGGCGAGGCGTGGGCGTCGGGGTGGCCGTGGCTGCGGTTGGCGTGGCTGCCGCGTCCGCGCTCGGCAGGGAGGATGTCACCGACCCGGCCGCCACCCCTGAGCTCGATGGCGGCGCCACCGCGGCGGCGGGAAAAGGACCCGGCGGACCGCCCACGGTCGGGAGCTGCAGCGGTCCCGCCCGCACAGCCAGGACCGCGAGGGCGGCCGCCATGACGAACCCGCCCAGTGCGAACAGGAGCGGGCGATGCTTCACGACCCGGATTCTGCCAGACCTCGACATGACCACCGAACGGGAACGAACGCGAAAGAGGAACGCCCCGTCCGGGCGGGCGGACGGGGCGTAGGAAAAGGCTTCGTGGCGGACCCGACCGGATTCGAACCGGCGATCTCCAGCGTGACAGGCTGGCATGTTGGGCCGCTACACCACGGGTCCAGTTGTGGCGATGGCGGAGCATAGCAGAGGCGTACCGGCTTGTCGCTCGCGTGCTTGTCGCTCGCGTGCTTGTCGCTCTGTTGATGCTTGTCGCTCACGGCTGTCGCTCCCGGTCCATGTGTCCCCGGTCCATGTGGACGGGTGTGGCCCCTTGTGGACGGCGCGTGTGGCCCCCGCCGTGCCCGCGGTCATGCCCGGCTCATCGCAAGCCCGGCTCATCCCATGCCCGGCTCATCCCATGCCCGGCTGGATGCGAGACCGTGATGCAGCGGCGCATCATTTCGGAGAACTCCACGCTTGGCGGCCCGGCATCTCACGCAGGACTCGGGGGGCGCCACGCACGAATGTCGTGATGTTGATCCCCCAGCGGATCATCGCCTCCGCTTCCGCCTGCCGGCAGCCGATGGCGGCCTGCTCCAGCACAGAGAATGGGATGTGCTTCCGTCGCTCACCCGGCACTCACCGCTCGCCGCACTGGTTTGACACGGCGCACCGGTCCGTGCGGGCCTCGTCCTATACTCGCCGCCCATGCCCCTCATCGACCTCCGCAGCGACACCGTGACCCTGCCCACTCCCGCGATGCGACGGGCGATGGCCGAGGCCGAACTCGGTGACGACGTGCTCGGCGAGGATCCGACGGTCAACGCCCTCGAGGAGCGCGCGGCCGAGTTGCTCGGCAAGGAAGCCGGCCTGTTCGTCGCCTCGGGGACGATGGGCAACCTGGTGGCTCAGCTGGCCCTCCTGGGCCGCGGACAGGAGACGATCGCCGGTCGCGAGCACCATCTCGTCCTCGATGAGGCCGCCGGCCACGCCGTCATCGTCGGCACGAGCGTGCGCGCCCTGGAGGACCGACCGGACGGCACGCTGGATCTCGACGAGATCGAGGCCGCGTTCCGCGATCCGGGAGACATGCACGAACCGATCAGTGGCCTCGTGACCATCGAGAACACCCACGCCCATTCGATGGGCCAACCGTTGACCGTCGACTACACCCGACGGGTCGCGGAGATCGCCCACGCCCACGGCGTCCCCCTGCACATCGATGGCGCGCGGTTCTGGAACGCCGTGGTCGCCCAGGGCGTCCGCGCCGCCGATCTCGCCGGCCCCGCGGACACGGTCACGTTCTGCCTGTCGAAGGGGCTCGGCTGCCCGGTCGGGGCGGTCGTCGTCGGCAGCCGCGAGGTGATCCGGCGGGCGCGACGCGGGCGCAAACTCGTCGGTGGCGGGACGCGCCAGGCGGGCGTCCTCGCCGCGGCCGGCCTCGTGGCACTCTCCGACGGGCCGGACGGAACGGTCCAGCGCCTGGCCGATGACCATGCCAACGCCCGCCGCCTGGCCGAGGCGCTCAGCGGGATGAGCGGGATCGTCGCGGCCGGGGGATCGGCGCAGCCGGGCTCGGGGCCACTGGACCCGGGCCGCGTCCGAACGAATTTCGTCCTGTTCAGGGTGGAACGCGATCGGGCCGCCTTCCTGCAGGCGCTCCGAGCGCGGAACGTCCTGATGGTGGAGTATCCGCACGGTCAGGTCCGCGCCGCGACCAACTACGGCGTCACAGCCGACGATATCGAGACCACCATCGCCGCCACGCGTGCGGCCCTCGCCGAGACAGGTCGCCGAGCGGCCCCCGACGACTCCCTCGTCGCCACCGCCTGACCCGCCGTCGAGGGCGGCCGGCCGCCCTCGAAACACGCACCGAACCCCACGCGCCACGTGGCCGACTGCCCTGGAGGTTCCCAGCCGATGACCGACCCGCGCTCCCGGACGACGCTCCCGCGCCCCAAGCCGGCAGCCGCCCCGGGCCCGCTCGACGAACGCTTCTTCGACCTCGTCGAAGCGCGCTTCGGGCGCCTCGTCCAGGACGATCCCGTCCTCGGCACCGCGCTCGGCCTGCACCAGGACGACGATCTCCTGGGCGACGGAAGCCGCGAACATCTCCTCGCCGAGCTTGCCGCCGAGCGCACCCACCTGGCCGAGATCGAGGCGGTGGATCCCGCGGGGCTCTCGACGGAGGTCCGCTTCGAGCGTGACCTCGAGATCCACAACCTCCGTCGGGCGATCTTCGACACCGACGTGCTGCGCATCTGGGAGCGCCGATCCTTCGCGCTTGACACCCTCGGCCATAGCCTCTTCCTGCTCTTCGCCCGCGACCATGCCCCGCTGGCCGACCGGCTGACGGCGATCGCCGGACGGCTCGAGGCGGCCGCCACCTGGCTCGAGGAATCGAAGACCCGGGCGACGGTGCCCCAGGTCAGGCGCTGGCAGCAGATGGAGATCGAGACGGCGGCTGACCTCCCGGCCTTGTTCGATGAGCTGGTGGCCGCCGGTTCGGGCGTCCTCGGGGCCTCGGAGCAACGCCGGATCGAGCGCGCCGCGGAGACCGCCAAGATCGCGGTCGAGCTCTACGGCACGTGGCTGGAGGGGACTCTGCCCGCCGGACAGAACGACTGGGCCATCGGGCGCGAGCGCCATGACGCGATGGTCGGACTGCGCGCCTTCGAGGGCCTTGATGCCGACGCGATCCTCGAGCTCGGCTGGGAGCGCCTCCACGACGAGCTGGCCGCGCGTGCGGCGGCGGCCCGTGAGATCGACCCGGACGCGACCGAGGACGCGGTGATCGACCGGGTCAAGTCGGACCAGCCGACAAGCTTCGAGACGGCTCTCGACGCCTATCGTGACTCGATCCTGCGCGCCCGGCGCCACGTCGTCGAACACGACCTGGCGACCGTCCCCGCCGACGAACGGCTCGACGTCATCGCCACGCCCGAATACCTCCGCCGGGTCCTCCCGTTCGCGGCCTACTTCGAACCCGCCGCCTTCGACCCCGATCCCAAGGGGATCTACGTGGTCACGCCGTCGGTCGATGGCGATCCAGGGGCGATGCGCGAGCACAACTTCGCCTCGATCAGCAATACCAGCATCCACGAGGCCTACCCCGGCCACCACCTCCAGCTGGATGCGGCGCGCCGCCATCCGTCGCTGACGCGCCTGCTGACCGAGGCTCCCGAGTTCGTCGAGGGCTGGGGCATGTACTCGGAGCTGATGATGCGCGAGCACGGCTTCGACGCCGACCCGCGCTTCCGCCTGATCATGCACACCGATGCGATCTGGCGGGCCTGCCGGATCATCCTCGACATCCGGATGCATCGCGGCGAGATCGGTGTCGACGATGCGACCGACTTCCTGGTCGAGCACACCAGCTTCGAGCGCCCGAACGCCCACGCCGAGGTCCAGTGGTACACCTACCGGCCGACCTATCCGCTGTCGTACCTGCTCGGCCGGACGATGCTGCTCAACCTGCGCGCCGATGAGCAGCGACGGCTGGGCGATCGCTTCAGCCTGAAGGGCTTCCACGACACGCTGCTGCGCAACGGATCGCTGCCGATCAGCTTCCACCGGCGCCTGCTCGTCGAGACGGCCGCGGCGGCCCCGGGCGGTGGGGCGACCACGGGCGACCGGGCGACCACGGGCGACCGGGCGACCACGGGCGACCGGGCCTGACCGGATCGTGCAGGTCATCCCGGCGATCGATCTCGAGGGCGGCCGCTCACGCCTGGTCTACTGGCCGGGCGCGGCGGCCGGCGTCGGCGCCCCGACCGATCGCGCCGATCGGATCGCCGAGCGGTTCGTGGCGCTCGGGGCCCGGGTCATCCACCTGGTCGACTTCGACGGCGCCCGGCTGGGGCAGCCGGGCAACCTCGAGGCCGTCGGCTCGGTGGCGGCGCGTGTCGCGGTCCCGCTCCAGGTCGCGGGCGGCGTGGACTCGGTCGAGGCGATCCGGCTCGCCTTTGCCGCGGGCGCCACGAGGATCGTGCTGACGACCGCGATCGCCGATCGCCCCGACGACCTGCAGGCCTGCCTCGCGGTGGCCGGCGACTGGCTGGCCGTCGGTCTGGATCCGCGGCCGGAGCGGTTGGCCGCCTTCCCCTGGCGACGGAGCGCGCCGCCCACCGTTCACGGCCTCGTCGGTGAGCTGATCGGTGCCGGCGTGGCACGCTTCGTCCTGGGCCACGGGGGCAGCGAGCCCGACCTGGCCCTGACCCGGGATCTCGTTCGGTCGTACGATGCCGAGATCACCGTGGCCGGCGGCGTGCGCGACCTCGACGGCCTCCGGCGCCTGCGCGATACCGGCGTGGGCGGCGTCATCCTCGGAGAGGCGCTCTTTTCCGGGGCCATCGACTATCCCGCAGCCCTGGAGGCCGCCGCATGAACCTCGCTCTCCAAAGCCGCCGCCCGGTGCCTCCGGCCGCCCTGGCTCTGATGGCCGCCGTGCTCGTCGCCGCGTGCTCAGGCGGTGCGGCGACCCCGGCGCCGACGACCGGCGCATCGACGGCTGCCGCCGCATGCCCCACGAGCCAGCCCGCTCCCCTCGCCGCCGGCGAGACCCGGACGGTCACGATCGTGACGGAGAAGGGCGACATCGCCATCAGGGTCGAGGCGGACCTGTCGCCGATCGCGGCGGGCAACTTCGTGGCCCTCGCCGGCTGCGGCTACTACGACGGGGTGGTCTTCCATCGGGTCGTGCCGGGCTTCGTCATCCAGGGTGGCGATCCGACCGGTACCGGCAGCGGGGGTCCCGGCTACGAGATCGCGGACGAACCGGTCACGGCCATCTACGGTCGCGCGACCGTGGCGATGGCCCGGACCGCCGCCCCGAACTCGGTCGGATCGCAGTTCTTCATCGTCCTCGACGACGGGGCCCGCCCGGCACTGGCGTCTGCCAACACCTACCAGATCATCGGAACCGTCTCGTCCGGGATGGACGCGGTCGATGCGATCGCCGCCGCGGCCGATGCCGAGAACCCGTCTCAGCCGGTGGTCATGAGCAGGGTCACCGTCGCCAATCCGTGACCTCCATCCGAAGCCAGCCAGCCGCAGCCAGGGAGTCCCGCATGACCCGCGCCACCATCGCCACCGAGCTCGGTGAGATCGAGATCGAGCTGTTCGACCAGAGCGCCCCGAAGGCCGCCGCCAACTTCATCGACCTCGCCGGCAAGGGCTTCTACGACGACGTCATCTTCCATCGGGTCATCCCCGGCTTCGTCGCCCAGGGGGGGTGACGGCCAGTACGGCAGAAAGGCGTCACTCGAGCGTGGGCGTGTCGGCACCGGCGGACCGGGCTACAAGTTCGAGGACGAGAAGATCCAGGGCGACTACGTTCGCGGCGCCCTGGCGATGGCCAATTCCGGACCGAACACCAACGGCAGCCAGTTCTTCATCTGCCACCAGGACCTGACCGGGAAGCTGCCCAGGAACTACACGCTGTTCGGGCAGGTCACCCGGGGGATGGACGTCGTGGACCAGATCGTCGGCGCGCCGCGGGACGGTCGGGATCTGCCGGCCGACCCGGTGGCGATGACCTCGGTCACCATCCACGCGGATGAAGGTTAAGGAATTTACACAATCAGGTGTGCCAAAACCCTTGGAAAACGGCCCAGGCTCGGGTAGGATATCCGTGCTGCTCAAACAGCCACGCTGCCCCAGCGACAAGGTCATGGGTAGGTAGGGTCAGGGTAGTCGGTACAGCCGACGTGATAGATGCTCTTGACGCGCGGCAGAAGTGTTCGCCTCGGCGGGCACCTTTTCCGGGACAGCATCGAAGCGGCTCCCTCGGGAGCCGCTTCGGCATTTCCGGAACCTGATCCGGTCGTCGCCGGTGCCGTCGATGGCCGGGGCATGTCCCGGGGCCGTTACGCCCAGAGCACCGAGATGGGAGCGGCAACGATCCGCTCGGACAGGGAACAGGCCCGAGGGCCGGTGTGGAGGACAACCCGTGGGGGTCGAAAACCCAGATTCGATCACGCAGCGCGTCCGTGGTACTCGTGGATGAGCCCGCCCAGCACGTCCCGCCGGCGAACATCTCGAGGGCTGACCGGGATCGGGTCCCCGGCTTCGGCCAGCGGTGGGGCGAGGGCGAGGGCGCGATGGGGCCGCGCCCGGTTGTAGTGGTCGGCATACGTCCGAAGCGTCCGATCGAGATGGCGCCGACCGAGGATGAGCGACCAGTCGAGGCACTCCGCCCGGATCGTCGCGATGACTCGTTCGGCGTAGGCATTGGCGTTCGGGGCCCGGATCGGGCTGAGGATCACCCGCGCCCCCTCCGAGCGGACGACCGCGTCGAAGGCCCTGCTGAACTTCGTGTCCCGGTCGTGGATGAGGAACCGGAGAGGGCGTGCCCGAGCGTCGAGGTGCAGGGCGAGGTTGCGGGCCTGCTGGGTGACCCAGGCCGAGTCGGGGTGAGCCGTGGAGGGGCTCTAGGTGGATCCGCCGGCTGCCGAGCTCGATGAAGGCCAAGACGTACAGGGTGCGCAGCCAGGCCGTCTCGACGCTGAAGAAGTCGCCGGCGATGATCCCCTGCGCCTGGGCCCGGAGGAAGTCGGTCCAGCTCGGTCCGGTCCGTCTTGGGGCAGGACCGGCTCGGGCGGTCCGGAGCAGGCTGCGGATCGTCGTCGCAGCCACCCGGATCCCGAGCTTGCGCAGCTCGCCTCCGATCCGGACGCAGCCCCAGCGGGGGTTCTCCCGAGCCAGCCGGAGGATGAGCTCACGGACCTCGGCATCGATCGGCGGCCGTCCCGGCCGACCGGTCCTGCGGTAGGTCCACTTCCTCCTGACCAGCTCGCGATGCCAGCGGAGCAGGGTCGCCGGAGTGACTTCCGTTGCAGCACCCGGAGCTGATGCCGGAGAACGAGGATCTCACGGTCCTTTGATGCGTCGTCTCGGCCACGTTGGCCACCGCTGACGAGGAGACGGACGAGGGCGCGGACGACGAGGTAGAGGAGGAACAGCATCGACCGATCGTACCGGGGCTGTCCGATCGCGAATCGGGGTTTTCGACCCCCACGGGGTCCCCGGCAACCGATGAGGTAGGCTTCTCGGCGGAGCGATCCTTGACCAGTCGGGAGGGTGAGATGCCGCGCGATCCCCGCTTCGATGTCCTGTTCGAGCCGGTCCGGATTGGTCCCGTGACGGCCCCCAATCGCTTCTACCAGGTCCCGCATTGCACCGGCATGGGCTACCGGCGCCCGCGGTCGGTCGCCGCACTGCGCGAGGTCAAGGCCGAGGGGGGCTGGGGAACGGTCTGCACCGAGTACACGTCGATCCACCCCTCCTCCGACGACGAGCCGTTCCCTTCGGCGTCACTCTGGGATGACGCGGACATCGACGCCCACGCGCTGATGGTCGAGAAGGTCCACGCGCACGGTGCGCTTGCCGGCGTGGAGCTGTGGCACGGCGGCGCGGCGAGCGCGAACCACTACTCGCGGGAGGCCCCGCTCGGTCCCTCAAGCATCCCGGCCGGCGTCAACGACCCGGTGCAGACACGGGCCATGGACAAGGCCGACATCCGGGACCTGAAGCGCTGGCACGTCGAGGCGGCGAGGCGAGCCCAGCGAGCCGGCTTCGACATCGTCTACGTGTACGCGGCGCACTGGTATCTGCTCCGCCAGTTCCTGCTCCCGTCCAACCAGCGGACGGATGAGTACGGCGGCTCGCTCGAGAATCGGGCGCGTTTGCTGAAGGAGCTCATCATCGAGACCAAGGAGGCCGTCGGCGACACCTGCGCGATCGCCGTGCGCTTCTCCGCGAGCATCGGCGGGCCGGACGAGGCCCAGGACACCACCGAGCCCCGCGAGATGATCGAGCTCCTGTCGGACCTTCCGGACCTCTGGGACATCACCGTGCACGACTACAGCTACGAACAGGGGTCGTCGCGATTCGTCCCGGAGGCCGGACTCGAGGCGACGATGTCATGGGTCAAGAGCGTCACCGACAAGCCGGTCGTCAGCGTGGGGCGGTTCACGACGCCCGAGACGATGCTGCGACTCGTCCGCCAGGGTGTCGTCGATCTCATCGGTGCAGCACGTCCGTCGATCGCCGACCCGTTCCTGCCCTTGAAGATCGCCGAGGGGCGCGACGACGAGATCCGCGAGTGCATCGGCTGCAACATCTGCTACACGGGGGACCAGACGGGCACCCCGATCCGGTGCACCCAGAACCCGACCATGGGAGAAGAGTGGCGCAAGGGCTGGCACCCGGAGCGCATCCCGGCGAAGGGTTCGGACGCCAGGATCCTGATCGTCGGCGGCGGGCCCGCCGGTCTCGAGGCCGCGGTATCGCTCGGCAAGCGGGGCTACGACGTCTCCCTGGCCGAGGCGCGCCGGGAGCTCGGTGGCCGGGTCACGCTCGAGTCGGCCCTGCCCGGACTCGGCCAGTGGGCGCGGGTTCGCGACTGGCGCCTCAACCAGATCGACAAGCTGCCCAACGTGAAGGTCTACCTCGAAAGCGTCGTCGACACCGAGCAGATCCTGGAGTTCGGTGCGGATCGCGTCGTGATCGCCACGGGCTCGACCTGGCGCCGGAACGGGATCGGTCGGTGGCACGAGACTCCCATCCGGGGCTGGGAAGCACCGTCGGTGATCACGCCGGACGACATCATGGCCGGAGTGATCCCCGCGGGTCCCGTCGTCGTGTATGACGACGACCACTACTACATCGGCGGTGTCATCGCCGAGGCGCTTCGTCGGGCAGGACTCGACGTGACGCTGGTCACCCCGGCGAACGAGGTCTCGACGTGGACGAGGCACACCGAGGAGCAGTTCCGCATCCAGGAGCGGATCCTCGGGCTGGGCATCGTCCTCCAGACCGGGACGTGCCTCGCGCGGATCAACGACGGCTCAGCGGTCCTCGCGTCCATCCATACGGGACGCGAGACGGAGATCGAGGCCGCGAGCGTCGTCATGACCACGTCGCGCCAGCCCGAGGACGCCCTGTACTACGCGCTGACCGAGCGCATCGCGATCGATCGGATCGGCGACTGCCTCGCGCCGGGAACGATCGCGACCTCGGTCTACTCCGGCCATCGATACGCCCGCGAGATGGACGCCGAGGTGCCAATCGGAGTCCCCTTCCTCCGCGAATAGGGCTCAGAAGAGGGACCCTGTTCGGGACCATCCCGGGTATCATTCGGGCCCCTCCGCCGTTGCGGCATCGCGCGCCTGTAGCTCAGTGGATAGAGCGTCGGCCTCCGGAGCCGAAGGTCGCAGGTTCGAATCCTGTCGGGCGCGCCATAGCAACCTTGTCCGGCAGCGCGAGCGCTAGGCCGTGGGCATACGCCGACGGCGTCAGCCTGATCGACACGATCGTCCTCCCTGTGACCACGATCCGTTCGTAGATGGCGTGGAGCAGCTCTGCCTTGGCCTCGGGGACGTCGGCCCCTTGCCACGTCGCTGACAAGGTCTGGAGCCACGCGACGGCGCGCTCGGCCGAGATCCCCTCGGTGGTGGTGCGCTCCAGGCTCTCCTTCGCCTCACGCAGGCCCCGCAGACGCTCGAGGTACACGTCATCCTCGAGGCGGCCCGCCGCGTGGTCCAGCGCGAGGTCGCGAATCTGGCGCTCGATGCGAGCGCGGTCGATCGCGATCGGCCTGGGTGCGGATCCGAGTGCGCGGACGATGGCCGCGACCGTGCCATCGTCGAGCTCGATGTCCGCCACCTGGGCGAGGATGGGCTGCTCCCACGTCTCGTCGCCGTACCGCGCCTGCTCGCCCCACGACTCGCACGGCGAGGGGTGGAGCTTGCGGTGACGCCCGTCGCCGAAGGTGCCGTCGCTCTTGAGGCGGCGGCCACACACGCAGGTCAACAGGTCACCGAGGAGATCGACCCGCGCGGCCTTGCGGGTTCCGCCGCCCTGGGTCTTGGCGCGCCGGACGTCTTCGACGCGCGCCCACAACTCGTCTGACACGGGCGGGTTCGAGCGCCAGGGGGCGGGCTTGCGGGTCTCGTTGCGGCTGCGGCGGTGCCGCCGGATCCAGCCGTTGTAGAGCGGGTTCATCAGGATCATCCGGATGCCTGTCGCGGCGAGCCCCGTCCCGGCCTCGAGCTGGACCGCGCTCACGTTGCCGAGGGCGTAGCGCTCGAACAGGCCGACCGCGATCGGCATGCGCTCGGGATCGATCTCGAGGGTGTGCGGTGGCTCCGCCAGGCGTCGGAAGCCCAGCCCGGCGTGCCCGCCCGGATCATGTTCCTGGTCGAACTTCGCGGCGTAGCCCTCGCTGATCCGCTCGGACAGGCGGCGGCTGTACTTCTCCGCCCCGGCGGCTTCCGAGATCAGCTCGTCCCAGTCCGAGGGATCGGAGCTCAGGATCTTCCGGTCGCACATCACCAGGGCGACGCCGTTCGGGTGCAGCTCGTCTTCGAGCAGTTCGAGGGTCCGACGCAGGTTGCGCTGCCAGCGGTCCGAGTAGCCGGTGAGGAGGAGGTCGAAGCGGCCCGCTCGGAGGTCTTCGACCATCGTGGCCATCGTGGCCGAGCGCCAGACGGTGCGACCGCTGTGGGCGACCTGGTACACGAGCCCGGTGTCGACGAGGCCGTGGCGGTCGATGAACCGGTCCTGCTGGTCGCGCTGGCTCGCCGGACCGTAGCGATCAAACTGCCCGCGCGAGCTCTCGCGGATCCAGCGCGCGACGCGCAGGCCGGAGATCTCGTCGATCGAGCGCGGGAGGCGCTTCACGATGCCCTGCGCACCGTCGGATCGTCCACGGGCCGCATGTTTGCTCTGGTCGGCCGGACATGGCAAGGCAGGCTCCTGGGCCCGTCGGGGTAGCGGCGATGGAGCGCCTCGACGTACCGGGCGAGGGCGGCGATCAGGGGGTCATGCTCGGGCAGGATCGGAGACCCGCGGTGGGTCGTACCAAGATCCCTCATGGGAGCTCGTCCAGCACCGCCACTGACGCCGCAGCGCAGTAGCGGCAGCGATAGCGGTCGGTGCTCTCCAGGGGATCCCCGCACGAGCAGCAGCACGGGGGACCCCAGGCTGCACCGGGTCGGGCTAGCAGGAGCGGGATCGCTCCGGTCCGTGTCACCTGCGGGCGCATCGCCTCGACCCGCCAAGCGACCTCTTGCTGCTCAGCAGCGAGCGCTTCCATGACGATGGCCTTCGCGGCCAGGAGGCGGCTGGCGACGGCCTCGAGGCGGTGCGGCCCCTGCACCACCAGCTGGTCACCTCGAGCTGTGACCTGCAGCCCGGCGTCGCGAGCCTCGGCGAGGAGCGTCATGCCGTCCACGTCGCCGTGCCCTCGTCAACTGGCGTCTCGGTCGGCCACAGGCTGGGCGTGGAGCCGTCGAGACCGTCCTGTGGCATGGGTCGGGCATCCGGCACAACCGGCACATCCGGCACAGAAGGCGCGTCCGTTCGTGGCTTGTCACGCTCCGGTGTGCCGCTTGTGCCGGATGTGCCGCTTTCCTCGGGGGTGGCGCAGTATCGCTCCCAGGCATCGCGGAAGTCGGCACGGTCATAGCCGTGGATCGGGTTGTCGGCGCCCGGCGGGCGGTCCCGCTTGGACTCGATCTCAAACGCCCGCAGGAGCTTGCCGAGATAGTGGGGC
>JBCLCL010000010.1:0-59545 GCA_038915815.1 Candidatus Limnocylindrales bacterium | reverse complement strand
GTGCTACCATTCCGGCCCATGCTCGACCACGAAGAGAAGTTCCTGTTCAAGGAGGAGATCCTCCACTTGGCCAACGCCGTTGCGGAGCCGGGCGTCCTCGACAACGTGGAGGACCTGCTGACCGACGTCATCACCAGCCCGCGCTTCGACTCCGAGGTCTTCACCCTGGAGCGCAGCCTCCAGGTGATGCTTGGGCCACGCGCCGGGACGACGCTGGTCGGGCTGTTGACCGTCGCGCCGGAGGTCTTCGACGAGGTCGCCGAGGTGCGCATCCCGTCCGAGCTCCACGAGCGGATGGTCGCCTGGCGCGCGCGGTTCGGGCTGGCCATCGACAACGCTCTCAACTTCCTGAACAACCCGGACGGGATCCAGGGCCACAACTTCGCCACGCAGATCGCCCACGTCGAGGAGCGCCGCGTCCTGCAGGGTCGCCTGACCCTGGTTCGCTACAACAACGAGCCGCAGTTCTTCATGGCCGACGCGGGCGTCTTTCTCGCGCTGGTGGCCGACATCATGGAGCGGCTCGGGCCGTACCTGGAGCCGGACGCGGTCGAAGCGGAGACGCTCGTCCGCCTGCGTGACGCGATCCAGCTCATCGAGCGCAAGACCGCCAGCCGCAACTGACCGGCGCGATGCGCCACGTCTATCTCGCCGCCACGGGTCAGAACCGGGGCAAGACCACGGTCAGCCTCGGGGTCCTGGACGGCTTTCAGCGGCGCGGCCTGTCGACCGGCTTCATGAAGCCGGTCGGGCAGCGCACGGTCATCGAGGACGGCGTGCCCGCCGACGAGGACGCGATCCTGATGCGCCACGTCTTCGGCCTGTCCGAACCGCTCACCCAGATGAGCCCGGTCCACATCCCGCGCGGATTCACCCGGTCCTATATCGAGGGAGGGTCCGTCGAGGATCTGCCGGCCAGGATCCGGACGGCGCACGCCGCGTTCGCCGCGGAGCGTGACATCCTGCTCATCGAGGGCACCGGCCACGCCGGGGTCGGGGCGGTCATCGACCTCTCCAATGCCGTGGTCGCCGCGATGCTCGGGGCTCCGGCGGTCATCGTGTCGGAGGGTGGCGTCGGGCGCCCGATCGACGAGATCGTGCTCAATGCCGCGCTCTTCGAGCGGCACGGGGTCCACGTCGCGGGGGCCATCGTCAACAAGGTGGACGTGGATGCGAAGCCGGGCCTCGCCCGGACCCTGGAACGCGGACTGGCCCGCCACGGGATCCCGCTGCTCGGCGTCCTGCCCTACCGGCCGCTTCTCTCCAACCCGACCCTGGCCATGGTGCTGGAGGGCGTCCACGGCGAAACCCTCAACGCCGGGCCGGACCTGGACCAGGTGATCGGCGGCGTGGCCATCGGGGCGATGGAGCCCGAGCACATGCTCGAGCGAATCGGCCCGCGCAGCCTGGTGATCGTGCCCGGCGATCGAACCGACGTGATCCGGGCGATCGTCGGCGCGCACGTCGATGGCGCCGGCGACGGGACCGCAGCGCTCGGCCTGGTACTGACCGGCGGCTACCGGCCGGACCGCGCCGTCGTGGACGAGATCAGGGCCGCGGACCTGTTCGCCACGCTGGCGCCGGACGATACCTACATCGTGGCCTCCGAGGTCCATGACCTGCTGGTCAAGACCCACGCCTCCGATGCCGGCAAGATCGCCGAGATCAAGGCACTGGTCTGGGAGCACCTGTTCATCGACCGCGTCCTGGCGGTCTCGGCCGAGGCCGCCGTCTGACGGACCGGGCCTGACGGGCCGGCCTGACGGACCGGGCCTGACGGGCCGGGACTCACGGGTCAGCGCGCGGACGCGGTCGCGCCCGTTTCAGCGGGCCGAGGCGGCCCGACCCTCGCGTTCGGGCCGAGCACGGCGATCCCGACCACGGCGGCCCCGAGCAGGCCGATGACCCCGCTCGCGGCCAACAGCCCGGGGATCCCGACGGTGCCGGCGATCGCTCCGCCGACCACCGAGCCGACGATCGTCGCCAGCCCGGCGCTGGCCGAGAAGATGCCCTGGGCCGTGCCCCCCAGCGACGCCGGCAGGCGACTGGCGAGGACCGTCACTCCCCCCACGAAGACGCAGGCGAAGCCGAGCCCTTCGAGGGGCGCGATCACGACCAGTCCCAGGGAATCGGTCGCCACGGCGGCGATGACGGAGCGGAGTGCGAAGACGAGCGCACCAAAGACGAGCAGACGCTCCGAGCCGAAGCGCTTCCCCAACCGCGGGAAGGCATACATCAGGGGAACCTCGATGAGGGCGCCGAACCCCCAGGCGAAGCCGACCAGTCCGGTGCTGCCGCCGAGCGCCACGATCTGGATCGAGTAGAACGCGTTGGTCGCAGCCAGCGCGGTCCAGACGATCGTGAAGCCGCCGAAGAAGACCAGGACGCCCGGTGCCCCAAGGATGGCGCCGGCGCCATGGAGCAGGCTCACCGACCGGTTCGTCCCGCGCCGCCGGATCGTGGCGGTGACGACGACGGTGCCAAGGAGGCACGGCAGATAGACCCAGAAGAGCGTCCGCGCGCCGCGCGCATCGAGCAGCAGGCCGACCAGCAGGGTCATGATCACGAAGGCGAGCGAGCCGAACGCGCGCACCTGGCCGAACCGGTGGCGCCCACTCGGGCCGAGCGTCTCGAGGGTCCGGGCATCGAGGGTCGGCCCGATGCCGGCGAGGCCGGCGTAGAGCAGCATGGAACCCGCGAGCACGCTCGGGAAATCCGTCGCCAGGAAGAGGATGGACCCGCCCAGGCTCGCGACCGCCGCTGCCAGCGGCAGGGTCAGCCCGACCCTGGGAAACCGATCGACCAGGCCACCCCAGATCGGCGCGAGGCCGAGCTGGGTGGCGGCCTGGATCGCGGTGAGGAGGCCGATCTCCTCGAGCCGCAGACCGAGGTCGCGGTAGAAGACCGGCAGATACGGGAACGACGCCCCGATGGCGCTGAAGTAGACGAGATAGGCGAGGAAGATCCGGCGACCGGCGGCCACGGCTGGTTCAGGTCTCGGTGGGGCGCGCGCCCAGGGGTTCGTTGTCGATCAGGCGGGTCGTGCCGAAGCGGACCGCCAGCGAGAGCAGCGCCGCGCGGTCGATCCGCTCGAGCTCCCGGAGCGTGCGACCGTCGGCCACCGAGACGTACTCCACTTCAGCGAGCGGCTCGGCCGCCAGGGTCTCCCGCATGGCGGCGCGCAGCGCCTCAACCGATGCCTCGCCGGCTTCCCACGTCGCCCGGGCGGCGAGCAGAGCCCGACGCAGGACAGGGGCAGCCCGGCGCTCCTGGGGCGAGAGATGGACGTTGCGCGACGAGAGGGCGAGCCCGTCCGCCTCGCGAACCGTGGGGCAGGCGATGACCTGGGTCGGGATGGCCAGGTCTCGGGCCATCCGGCGGATCACCATCACCTGTTGCGCATCCTTCTGCCCGAAATAGGCGTGCTCCGCGCCCACCAACCCGAAGAGGATGGCGACGACGGTGGCCACCCCGTCGAAATGCCCCGGCCGGGCCGCGCCCTCCAGTGGCTCCGCGACGGTCCCCACCGAGACGGTCGAATCGAAGCCGGGCGGGTAGATCTCGGCCGCCTCCGGGGCGAACACGAGGTCCACACCCTCGGTCGTACAGATCTCGAGGTCGCGCGACTCGCTGCGCGGGTACTTCGTGTAGTCCGCCGCGCCATCGAACTGGCGAGGGTTGACGAAGATGGTGACGACCGTCGTCGCGTCGACGGCGCGCGCCTGGCGGATCAGCGCTCGGTGACCCTCGTGGAGCCAGCCCATCGTCGGGATGAGCCCGACCGGCCGCGCGACGCCGTCGAGGGCGTCACGCAGTTCGGCGCGGGTTCGGACGATCCGGGTCAACCGGGCCGACGATGCGTCAGAGGTCACGATCGAGCGGGATGCCACCGACCGGGATGTTCGCGCCCGCTCGGTCGGCCAAGCCGCGACCGAGCACGTCGTCAAGCACCGCGTCATCCATCCGGACCGTCTGCTCGGGTCCGGGGAAGGTCCCTGCCGCCACGTCGGCGGCGAACGCGGTGGCGGCCTCCAGGATCGATTCGCGGATGCGCAGGTACGGTTTGGCGTGCCGCGGAATGAAGTCACCCAGGCCGATCAGGTCGGTGATGATCTGGACCTGCCCGCTGCACCCGGCGCCCGCCCCGATGCCGATGGTCGGGATCCGCAGGCGCTCCGTGATGGCCGCCGCGAGCTGCTCCGGGACGAGTTCCAGGACCATGCTGAAGGCCCCGGCCTCCTGGACCGCGAGGGCGTCGGCGATGAGCGAGCGCGCCTGGTCGCGGGTCTTGCCCTGGACCCGGATCCTGCCGATGGTGTTGATCGTCTGCGGGGTCAGTCCGATGTGGCCCATGACCGGGATGCCGGCCCGGACGAGCGTTTCGATGATCCGCGCGGTGCGCACGCCGCCCTCGACCTTGACCGCCTGGGCGCCCGCCTCGCGCAGGAAGATCCCGGCGTTCTCGACCGCCTCGTCCGGCGTCGCATAGGACAGGAACGGCATGTCCGCGACGACGATGGCGCGGGTGCTGCCGCGGACCACGGCCTTGGTGTGGTGGACCATCTCGGCCATCGTCACGCGCACGGTCGTCTCGTAGCCGAGCATGACCTGTCCGACCGAATCGCCGACCAGCAGGATCGGGATCCCGGCCTCGTCGAGGAGTCGGGCGGTCGGGTAGTCGTAGGCCGTGAGCACGGCGAAGCGCGTGCCTTCGGCATGAAGCCGCGCGATATCGACGACAGTCAGGCGGCGGGGGGTTTTCGCGCTGGCGCTCATGCTGGCTCCTGGCTCGGTTTGGTCGTGCGCCCAGTCTGGACGCCTGCATCGCGCTCGTCCAGCGCGATGGCGACACGATCGAGCAGGCGATCGGCGACGTCGCGTTTCGACAGCAGCGGCAGGTCTTCTCGAGAACCGTCCGAGGCCAGGATCGCCACCCGGTTGGTCTCCTTGCCGAAGCCGGAACCCGGCTCGGAGACATCGTTGGCGACGAGCAGATCGGCACCCTTGCGCCGGAGCTTCTCCGTCGCGCGGTCCAGCGAACCAGTCTCGGCCGCGAAGCCGACGATGATCGGGACTGGCCGCAGCGGCTCGCGGGTCGCGGCCCCGTCGCTGTCCAGGCCGCGGGCGATCCGCCCGATCTCGGCCAGCAGGTCCGGCGTCGGCTCGAGCTCCAGGGTCAGGCCGGTGCCCCGTTCCAGCTTGCGCTCGGCCGGCATGGCAGGCCGGAAATCGGCGACGGCCGCCGCCATCACCAGGGCATCGAACCCGGCGGAGCCATCGGGCGCGTGGGTGATCCGCAGCAGCGCCGCCCGCAGGTCGGCCGTCGACTCGACCCGGATGATGGCCGCCCCGAGGGGCAGGGGAACCTCGACGCTCGCGGCGATGAGCGTGACCTCGGCGCCGCGAGCCAGGGCGGCGTCGGCGACGGCGACGCCCATCCTGCCGGTCGAGCGATTGCCGATGTAGCGGACCGGATCGATCGCCTCCCGGGTCCCGCCGACGGTCACCACCACGTGCCGGTCGGCCAGGTCGGCGTCGTGAGCTGCGGCCACGAGTGCGGGCCGGGCGGCGGGATCCGGCGCGCGGATGGCCCGACCGCCGGTCGCTGCGACCACGGCATCCACGATCCGCGTCAGCTCGGCGAGCCGCCCGATGCCGGACTGGCCCGAGGCCAGGGGTCCGGCTTCCGGTTGGACGATCGCGTAGCCGAACTCGTCGCGCAGTCGGGCGACGTTGGCCGCCGTCGCCGGATGGCTCCACATCTCGCCGTCCATCGCGGGCGCCACGATGACCGGCGCTCCGGTGGCCAGGCAGGTCGCCGTCACGACGTCGCCGGCGAGGCCGTTCGCCATCGCGCCGAGGAAGTGCGCCGTCGCCGGAGCCACCACGATCGCGTCGGCGGCGTCGGCCAGGACGATGTGACCGATCCGGCCGTCCGCGGTCAGATCCAGGACGTCGGTCTCGACCGGATGCCGCGACAGAGCCGCGAACGAGAGCGGTCCGACGAAGCGGGTCGCGGACGGGGAGAGCATCACGGCTACGTCCGCGTCCTCCGCCCGCAGCAGGCGGAGCAGCTCCACGGCCTTGTAGGCGGAGATCGAGCCGGTCACGCCCAGACCGATGAGGCGACCCGCCAGGCGGCCGGTCACGTCAGCCCCAGCTCGAGCGGCTCGCCGCCGCCCAACTCGGCGTGCAGGATGGCGAGGCCCTTGAGGGTGAGGTCGGGGTCGATCACGTCGATCCCGCGCAGCGCCGTGGCCCACGGTGCCACCGACAGCCCGCCGGTCAGGATCGCCCTGACCTGCGATGGGTCGACGCCGTTCGTGTCGGCCAGTTCGGCGCGGACCCGTTCGAGCAGGCCGGTGGCCAGGGCCTGGTAGCCGAAGACTGTCCCGGCCTGCATCGCCTGGACCGTGTTGCGGCCGATCGCCCGGTCCGGGGCCACCAGCTCGATCCGCGGCAGCTTCGCGGTCCGGGCCGCGAGTGCCTCGAGGCCGAGTTCCAGGCCGGGTGCGATCGCTCCGCCGACGTAGGCTCCGTCGGCGGCCACGCAGTCGAGCGTCGTCGCGGTCCCGAAGTCGACCACCACGGCCGGTGTCCCGTAGAGGCGCGCCGCGGCCAGGGCGTTGACCAGCCGATCGGCGCCGACCTCGCTCGGTCGCTCCACGCGGATCGCCAGCGGCACGCTCCCGGCGCTGGCGATGAGCAGGCTCAGGCCCCGGCGTTGCGCGACCCGCTCGGTCGCCTCGCTCAGCGCGGGCACGACGGACGCGAGGGAGATCGCGGTGACGTCGGCGAGCGTGGTCCCGTCGAGCTGGAGCAGGCCGCTCACGAGCAGTTCGAACTCGTCGGCGGTCGCCCGTGGGTTCGTCGCCGCCCGGCGGGTGCCGATCAGTGCTCCGGCCCGGAAGAGGCCGAGCGTGATGTTCGTGTTGCCGATGTCGATGGCGAGCAGCATGCCGCCGATGATACGCGGCACGTCCCGGTGTGAGCCGTCGCCTGCGGATCGGGGTCGTCGCGCGGGCCGCTGTGCGGTACCATCCGTCCGACCGTCCACCCTCCGTGCCCTGAGGAGACGCCCGCATGTCGAGCCCGCCGGCGGCCAAGTTCTTCGTCAATCAGGGCGTCGTGTCCAGCCGGACCGACATGCTCCACCTCCTCCGCCCGCTGCTGAAGCAGACCGTCGGCTACCGCTATCTGCGCGGCCGCGAGGTCGTCGCCCACGGCACCGGCTGGGTCGAGCGGATCGTGGTCGACGCGGACGACATCTCGACCTTCTTCACGCCCCTGGCCATCACCCTCAATATCGATTCCTTCGAGCATCTCGAGTTCGAGACGCGGCCTGATCAGATGCTCGTCTACACCCTCGTCCAGGGTGACGAGCGGGTGATCGTCGAATTCGTGCCGATCGGTCCGTCAGGCGAGGATCGATCGCCGTTCGCCCCGCGTCAACTCGAGTTCGACACCGGCGATTACGTCCAGATGGAGCTGCTCGGCCCCGACGCCCACGAGGCCGAGTAGGAGATCCGGAGGTCGGTCGGGCCCGGCCGCTGACCCCGACCCAATGACAACTGAGCCGGGTGATCCTGGAAAGCATCAATGTCGTGACAGACGAGCGTGGCGCTGGCCGAACTCCGTGGGAACTCGGCGGCCACCGAGCGTGGCTGTCTCCTGAATGATGCGCTCCAGCATCAGACCACCGGTGGACGGCTGGGGCTCGGCATCCCCCTTCCTGTACCATCGGGCGGATGTTCGAACGGACCGCGCTGCCAGCCGGACCGCGGGTGATCAGCGCTCGGCTTCCCGCGGCGCGCTCGGTCTCCATCGCGGCCTACGTCCTGGCCGGCTCGCGCCTGGAGGTGCCCGGCCAGGTGGGCGTCGCCCATTTCATGGAGCACCTGACCTTCAAGGGCACGGCCGCCTATCCATCGACGCGGGCGATCAGCGAGGCGATCGAGGGCGTCGGCGGCTCGTTCAATGCCGCCACGGACCGCGAGTCGACGGTCTACTGGGTACGCGTCCCGCTGCGAGAGGTCGCCCGGGCGATGGATGTCGTCGGCGAGCTGATCATCCGGCCGCGCCTGGCTGATCGCGACATCGAGAGCGAGCGCGCCGTGATCGTGGAGGAGATCCGCTCGTACCTCGACGACCCGTCCGAGTACTGCCAGATCCTCTTCCAGACAGCGCTCTTTGGCGACGGGCCACTCGGCCGAGAGATCTGCGGCGAAGAGGCGGACGTCCGGGCACTCTCCGACACCGCCGTCCGTGACTTCTGGGCGACGACCTATCGCCCGGCCAACACCGTCGTCGCGATCGTCGGCGACCTGGGCCACGACCAGTCGGTGGGCCTGGCGTCGGCGGCCTTCGGGACGGGCAACGGCGTCGTCCCCGGGTTCGCTCCGGCGCCGGCACTCCCCGCCGGCCCCAGGCTCATGGTCGGCCGGCGAAGCTCGAATCAGGCCCAGCTCTGCCTCGGCGTACCGGGCCTCCGGCGCGACCACCCGGACAGCTGGACGCTCGCGGTCCTCAACACGGTGCTCGGCGACGGCATGAGCAGCCGCCTCTTCCTCTCCGTCCGCGAAGAGCTCGGCCTCGCCTACGACGTCTCGTCCGGCCTCGTGGAGTACGCCGATGCCGGCGCCCTGGAGGTTTCCGCCGGGGTCGATCCGACGAGTCTGCCGGCGGCGATCGAGGCGATCCTGGCCGAGCTGGCGCGGCTGCGCGACGAGCCGGTCCCGGGCGACGAGCTGGACAAGGCCAGGCGCTACCTCTCGGGCGGTCTGGAACTGCGCATGGACGACACCCGCCACGTGGCATCGTGGATCGGCGGCCAGGAGGCATTGCACGACCGTGTCATGACCCTGGACCAGGCGCTCACGGCGATCGAGGCGGTCGATGCCGACGGGATCGGGCGGCTGGCCGGCCAGCTCTTCCGCGACGAGGCCCTGCGTCTTGCGGTCGTCGCCCCGGCTCGCCATCTACGGGGACTGGAGGCCCGACTATGCCTGCCGGCATGAAGACCGCCTCCAATCACGCCAGCCCGGATCCTGTCGCCGTGCCCGCGCGACCAGTGGACCTGGCGCTTGCCCGGATCCACCTGCGCCTCGGGTCGCTGGCCCTCGCCAGCGTCGAGCTGGAGATCCTCGCCGGACAGGGCGCACTGGATGTCGCGGGCCAGGTGGACCTGGCCGAAGTGCGCTGGCGGACCGGCGACCTGAGCGGCGCGGGCGAGGCCGCATCGGTCGTCCTCGCCGCCGGGGAGGAAGATCCGATGGCCCTCGCCATCGCCGCCGAGGCGGCTGCGGCCCTCGGTCGTCCGAACGAGGCTCGTCGCCTCGCGAGCCGGGCGATGGAGGGCATCGAAGGTCCGATCGACGCCCTCTTCGCCGGCATGCCTCGCGCGGGTGTCTGGCCGGCCGACGCCGCCGACCCACCGCCGACCGCCGGTACGCTCTTCCACGACGAGCCGGGCCATCCTGAGCCCGCCGCCTCCCCGAGGCTGCGGGCCGGGGAGACGGACCCGGGTGTCACCGCGTCGCGCAGTGCGCTCTCCGGGGAACCGCTGGGTCCGACCACCGGAGCGCCGCTGACGGTCGGGTTCTGGGATGGCGATGGCTCGGCCCACGCGGCTGCGCCCGGGCTTCCCGATCCAGCTCACGAGCTGGAGGCTGGGCGGGCTGCGCTCGTGGCTGGTGCGCTCGATGAGGCGACCCTCCGGTTCGGGCTGGCGCTGCGCCTGGCCCCGTCACTCGCCCCGGCCATCCTCGAGGCCACCGACGGCGTGTCGGGAGCCGCGATCCACGTCGTTCGCGGCGATGCCTACCGCCTGGTGGGGCTGGAGTCCGAGGCGCGGCGAGCCTATGCGGCGGCCGCCTGGTCGGGCTCCCGCGACCGGCGCGGCCGACCGGCTGGCTCGCCCTCGCCCGATGAGGGACCAGCCACCCCCGAGTCGTCCGGCACCTGACCGGCGGCCCCGATTCGGTACAATCCCGCGACGGCCACGCCCCCGCATCCCACGCCCCCGCATCCAGGGTAGATATGCCAGCTACAGAACGGACTCTCGTCCTCATCAAGCCCGACGGCGTCCAGCGGCAGCTGGTCGGCCGGATCCTCGATCGCTACGAGGAACGCGGCCTCAAGGTGGTCGGGCTGAAGCTCGTCAAGGTCGATCGAAGCCTGGCCGAACGCCACTACGCGGCCCATCACGAGAAGCCGTTCTTCGGCGGGCTCGTCGACTTCATCACATCAGGGCCGCTGGTCGCCCTGGCGCTCGACGGCCCGAACGCGATCGCCGTCGTCCGGGCGATCAATGGGGCCACTCGTCCGCACGAGGCGGCCCCCGGAACGATCAGGGGCGACTTCGCGCTCGAGACCGCCCAGAACATCGTCCATGCCTCGGATGGTCTCGAGGCGGCCGCGACCGAGCTCGAGATCTGGTTCCAGCCCGGGGAGCTGTTCGACTACGATCGCGAGATCGACCGTTGGGTGCTCGGCCCGAACGACTAGAGGCCCTGCACGTAGGTGCTGACGGTGGCCGCCTCGGGTCCGCCGAATGCGCCGGCTGACGTCGCCACCGCGAGCAGCCCGAGCAGCGCCGCGATGAGGGCGCTGCTGAAGGCGCGATCGGCCCCCCAGGTCGTCGCCCACCATCGACGCGCTGCGGTCAGATCGAGTCGCTCCAGGCGCGGCCGCCAGTCGGCCCCCGGGTCGGTCGGTCCGTCCGGCCGCGCCAGCCCCACGGAGAGCAGCCGCCCGTAGTAGGCGATCGGCGCGAGCGTCGCCAGCGACACGATGATCGCCAGCGGCCCATCGATGGCCAGCGTGACGAGCGAGCTTCGCGCTTCGAAGGCGGCCAGGCCGGGAAGGCCGATCGCCGCCAGGACGATCAGGCCGAACGCCAGGGCGAGCAGGGGAGAGCGGCCGACCCAGCCGCGCAGCTCGACGATCCGACCGCTGCCGAACGCGACGCGGATCCCGCCGGCCCAGGCAGCGAAGGCGCTGCGGGTGACCACCAGCGCCAGGATCCAGGTCCGCGCCGGCGCCCAGGCCTCCGGATCGAGGGCGACCAGCGCCAGGAGGAGCACGCCGGCATCGCCGACGATCGAGTAGCCGACGACGTGCTCCAGGTCATCCTGGACCAGCGCCGCCAGGGCGGACAGCACGATCGACGCGACCGCCACGGCCAGGATCACCCCGCGCTCGATCCCGAGATCGATCAGCAGGGGGGCCACCGACGATTCGGTCCAGGCCAGGCCGACGATGGCGAACGGTGCCGCGGCCAGCACGGTGATGATCGGCAGGCCGGTCTCGGGGACGGCGTCGGCCAGGCGCGCCGCCCAGAGATGGAACGGGATCGCACCAAACCGGATGGCGACGGCGAGGGCCAGCGCAAGATAGGCCAGCCCGAGGCCGAGCGGCGGGACGCCCGGTTCGCCGAGATCACGGCCCATCCAGGCGGTCGCCGCGATGGCCATCGTTCCGGCGATGACGACCGCACGGAGCTCCCTGATGCCGACCGTCGCGCCGGCCCGATCGCCGTTCGGGGCGAGGGTCAGGACGACCCCGAACAGCCCGCCCGCGGTCCCGGCGACGACCGCCGCGCGCGGATCGGTCAGGGCCAGGGTGAGGGCGGCCAGGCCCAGGGTGGCGAGGGTGACGGTCGGCACGTCGCGCCGGGTCTCCCCGGCCAGTCCGGCGATCGCCAGGCCGAGGCCGACGACCGACCCGAGGATCAGAAAGAGGCGCAGGTAGGCCGACGTCGCAAGCCCGCCGCCGCCGATCGCCACGGCTTCCGCCGGATCCAGCGCGATCGCCGCGACCGTCGCCACGAACAGCCCGGCCACGCCGATCGTCGTTGCCAGAGGACGGCGACCGCGGGCAGCCAGCGCTGCGGCGGCACAGCCCAGGGTGACGACCAGGTAGATCCCCAGGGTCATCGAGGTTCGAGCGGGTGGGCGTCGGGCGGTCGGCGTGTCCGCCCGCCGGTCGGCGATGCCAACTCGAACGCCCCTGTCAACCCGGTCGCAGGATCGGCGCGCGCGGCCGTGGCGACGATGGCCACAGCGGCACCGACGAGGGTGACCATCGCGGCGATGACCAGCTGCTCAAGGGGATCCGGCGTCCCTCCGAGGGCCGTCCTGACGAGGATGGCGCCAGCCGCCAGCAGCTGCAGGCCCAGCCCGATCCGAACGATATCCCGGCCGTTCACGATCGAGCTGATCGACAGGGCCGCGATCGCGAATCCAGCCGCCTGGGCGAGGGCCGGACCGTCGGCCGGCGCGCTGGAGCCGTGACTCTCATAGCCGACCACGGCAGCGGCCGCAGCCACGAACAGCTCGACCGGCCAGCCGAGCCTGGATCCGCCGGTTCGGGCGTCCCTGCCGCGCGCCGCGATCCACAGGAGATAGCCGGCCAGGACCGCACCCACCAGCCGCGCGGCCAGCCCGAGCGTCTGTGCGATGGGCTCCGCGATCAGCGGCCCGCCGACGAGCACCACGATCAGTCCCAGGACCGCCGCCCGGGCATTTCGTGCGGATCCTGCGACGACGGCTCCGAGCACGACCGCGAGCGCGACCCCTGCGAGGGCCGGGTTCACGGCTGCGGCCTCATGGACTCGCCGAGTCCAGCTCCGGGTGAGTGGGTGTCGGGAGGATCCCGAAGACGTTCATCGGCCAGTAGCGGAGCCATGCTCGGCCGATGACGTTGGCCAGCGGCACGGTGCCGAACGAGCGCGAATCGGCCGAGTTGGCGCGATGGTCACCCATCAGGAACAGCTCATCGGCAGGCACCACCCAGCGATCCTGCGGGGAGGTCGTGGGCTGCGGGGGATCGCCCGGTTGGTCGGCGAACAGGTACGGTTCTTCAAGGGCGGTGCCGTTGACGTAGACCAGGCCGTCGCGCACCTCGAGCACGTCGCCGCCCACGCCGATCACCCGCTTGATGAACGGGGTGCCGTCTTCCTCGGCCCAATCGATCGGTGGGGTGAAGACCACGATGTCGCCCCGCTTGTAGTCGTCCAGCCGCGGTGTCAGCTTGTCGACCAGGACGTACTGCTCAGGTTCCAGCGTGTGCTCCATGGACTGCTGCTGGACCTTGTACGGCTGAGCGACGAAGTTCTGGATGACCAGGAAGATGATCAGGGTCAGGACGAGCGTCTCGACGATCTCGAAGAGACACCCGAGGATGGGTCGTCGGGTCACAAGACGGGCAGTATAGGGTCTGGACCTCCGGGGCCGCGGCCGGTCGTCCTGCGCTTGCATATCCCGCCCCGTTGGTGGGTTTGACCCGCCTTCCCGAGCCTTGTTACACTCGCGGTCGGCCTGCAAGGTCCCACCCGACGTGGATGCCCAGGGACCGGAGCCACATCTCCCGGATACCAGACCCAAGTGGCGCGCCACGCGCGCCCGGGCCGGATCGCGGCCATCAACCCTGTCGAGGAGGATCCCTAGACCCGATGGATGCGAGTGCGCTCCAGCTGATCATCCTGCCGGCCGGCATCATCGCCGTGCTGTTCGCGATCTACCTCGCCCGCGATGTCCTGGCCCGCGACACCGGGACCAAGGAGATGGTGGACGTGGCCGACACGATCTTCGAGGGCGCGGTGGCCTTCATCCGACGGCAGTACAGCACGATCGGACTGCTGGCCCTGGTGGCGGCCGTGGTGCTCGGCGTGGTCATCTCGATCGTGGAGACCGCTGACGTCGCAGACGTGCCGGAACTCGCCGGGGCGCCGATCGGCATTCGGACCGCCATCGCCTTCCTCGTCGGCGCGGCGTGCTCCATGGCCTCGGGGATCATCGGCATGTACATCAGCGTCAAGGCCAATGTCCGGACCGCTGCGGCGGCCCGCCGCAGCCTGGTCGAGGCGGTCCAGGTGGCGATGCGCGGTGGTGCCGTATCGGGCTTCCTCGTGGTCGCCCTGTCGCTCCTCGGCGTCTATGGCATCTTCGCGGCGTTCGGTGGGCTGACGCCCGAGACTGTCCACCAGGCGCCGTTCCTGATCGTCGGCTTCGGCTTCGGTGCGTCGTTCGTGGCGCTGTTCGCCCAGCTCGGCGGCGGGATCTACACCAAGGCCGCCGACGTCGGGTCGGACCTGGTCGGCAAGATCGAGGCGGGCATCCCGGAGGATGACCCACGCAACGCTGCCGTGGTGGCCGACCTCGTCGGCGACAACGTCGGTGACTGCGCCGGTCGTGGGGCTGACCTGTTCGAGTCGACCGCCGCAGAGAACATCGGGGCGATGATCCTGGGTGTCGGCGTCTACGCCATCGCCTCGGCGTCGGGTTGGCCGAACCCGCAGGCGTGGATCTTCTTCCCGCTCGTCATCCGCGCGTTCGGACTGCTGTCGACGATCGTGGCGATCTTCTTCATCCGCGGCCGCGAAGACGAGAATCCGATGGACATCCTCAACCGCGGCTACTGGGTCACCACGATCCTGTCCGTCGGTGCGCTCTTCATCACCACCAACGTGATGATGCAGACCAACGGCGACGCCCCGAGCGGTCTGCCCGTCTGGCTCTACTTCTTCGCCGCCGGTGTCGTCGGCCTGGCGACCAGCGTGGCCTTCGTTTACATCACCCAGTACTACACGGCCGGGACGTTCCGCCCGGTTCGCGAGATCGCCGAGGCGTCGAAGACCGGCCCGGCGACCAATATCATCTCCGGCATGGCGGTCGGCTTCGAGACGACCTTCGTCACGGCGATCACGATCGGCACCGCGCTGTTCGCCAGCCACTGGCTGGGCTCGCAGGCCGGCATCGTCACGGCCGACGGCCGGAACGTCGGCGGCATCTTCGGGACCGCGGTCGCCACGATGGGCATGCTCATGACCACGGCCTACATCCTGGCCATGGACACCTTCGGGCCGATCACCGACAACGCCGGCGGCATCGCCGAGTTCAGCCGCGCAGAAGCCGGTGCCCGTGAGATCACTGACCGACTCGACGCGGTCGGCAACACGACGAAGGCCCTGACCAAGGGCTACGCGATCGCCTCCGCGGCGCTGGCCGCCTTCCTCCTCTTCTCGGCCTATATCGACAAGGTCAACCTGATCCAGACGAACCGCGGCGGCGAGCTGATAACGTCGGTCAACCTGGCCGACGTGAACGTGTTCATTGCGGCGCTCATCGGCGCGATGCTCGTCTACTTCTTCAGCTCGCTCGCAATCCGGGCGGTCGGCACGACGGCCCAGGCGATCATCGTCGAGGTTCGCCGCCAGTTCCGCGAGATGCCCGGGATCATGGATTACACCCAGCGTCCCGATTACGCCCGGGTCGTGGACATCACGACGCGCGCCGCGCTGCGCGAGATGATCCTGCCCGGCGTCGTGGCCGTGGCCACGCCGATCATCGTGGGGCTGCTCCTTGGTGCCGAGGCCGTGGCCGGCTTTCTGATGGTCGGCACGATCGCGGGCGTCCTGCTCGCGACCGTCCTGAACAACGGCGGCGGGGCATGGGACAACGCCAAGAAGTACATCGAGGCGGGCAACCTCAAGGACGAGGCGGGCAACGTGCTCGGCAAGAAGACCCTGGCGCATGCCGCGGCCGTCGTTGGTGACACCGTCGGCGACCCGTTCAAGGACACCGCCGGACCGTCGCTGCACGTCCTGATCAAGCTCCTCGCAACCATCACGCTCGTCCTCGCCCCGCTGTTCATTCGGTAGCCGGCGCGCCTGACGGCGCCAGAACTGATGGATACCCTCGCCCAGGCATTGATCATGGGGATCGTCCAGGGACTCACCGAGTTCCTGCCGGTCTCCTCGTCCGGGCACCTGATCGTGGTGCCGTCCCTGCTCGGCTGGGACGACGCCTTCATCAACTCGCTGGCGTTCAGCGTGATGCTCCACCTCGGGACGCTGTGCGCCTTGCTGGCCTACTTCCGGGCCGACTGGTTCCGCCTCGTGCCGGCAGGTTTGGCGGCGCTGCGTGACCGGTCGTTCCGCGGCGATCCAGACCGGCGGCTCGCCTGGCTCCTCGTCGCGGCCACCATCCCGGCGGCCATCGCCGGCCTGCTGCTCGACACCTTGATCGCCACGACCTTCCGCGAGATCGGACTCGTCGCCGTCACGCTCGTCGTGGGTGGCGCGATCCTCTGGCTGGCCGATCGACGCGGGGGGCAGCAGAGGGGCGTCCATGACGTGACCCTTCCGGTGGCCCTCGCGATCGGTGCCGCCCAGGCGCTGGCGCTGGTGCCCGGGATCAGTCGCTCCGGCATCTCCATCGCCGCCGCCCGATTCGCGGGCCTGGACCGCGCCGCCGCGGCGCGTTTCTCGTTCCTGATGGCCACGCCGGTCACCGCGGGGGCGGTCCTCTTCCAGGCCCGTCGCCTCGTCGCCGGCGAAGCCGGGGTGGACGTCAGCGTCGGACCCTTGATCGTCGGGATGCTCGCCGCGTTCGTCGCGGGCGCGCTGGCGATCGCCGTCCTGCTGCGCTACCTCCGAACGAGCTCGCTCGACGTCTTCGTCTGGTATCGGATCGCCCTCGCTGCGGTCGTCCTCGTCGTCTGGCTGGCATGATCGGGCGGGCAGGTGGACCATGGAAGTCATGAAGCAGGTTCGCCAGCGAGCCATCCGGGATCTCGTCGAGCAGCGCCCGATCCGGACTCAGCAGGAGCTGGCCGCAGCGTTGCGCGAGCGCGGCTTCCGGACGACCCAGGCGACGATGTCGCGCGACGTGGCCGAGCTCGGCCTGATCAAGGCCACTCGTGACGGGACCGCGGCCTATGCCCTGCCGCCACGACTGATCGAAGCCGAGACGTCCGGCGAGGATCGTCTGCGCAAGCTGCTTGCCGATCTGCCCGTCGAGTTGCACGAGGCCGGGCTGCTGCTCGTCCTGCGCACATTGCCGGGGTCGGCCCACGCCATCGCCGCGGCGCTCGACCGGGCACGCTGGCCCGAGGTCGCCGGCTCGATCGCCGGCGACGACACCCTCTTCGTTGCGTGCCCGGACCGAGGATCGCTCCAGCGCGTCAAGCGCCGGTTGCTGCGCCTGACCGAGGGCGTCTGACCGAGCGGATTCGTTCGGGAGACCGACCCGGTCGAGCCTTTGACACCCACCCGCTGCGCGACTACCATTCGCGTCCAGTTCGGAACTTCAGGCCGTGCGGCGGGGACCGCGGTCGCCTGGAGTTCTTTCCTTTAGCCGGGCCGCCGGGCGGTCCGCCAACATCCGAGCACCTGCACCGCGGGGACCTGTCGCCGTGAACAACAAGCCGACCTACCTGTCCAAAGAGGGTCTCGAAAAGCTCCGCGCGGAGCTGGGTGAGATGGTCTCGATCAAACGACATGAGGTCGCCAATCGGATCCACGACGCCAAGGAGCACGGCGACCTGTCCGAGAACGCCGAATACGAGGACGCCAAGAACGAGCAGGCGTTCGTCGAGGGCCGGATCCAGACGCTCGAGGCGCTGATCAAGAACGCGACGATCATCGACGAGAACCACTCGACTGACCACGTCCAGATCGGCTCGACGGTCTCGATCGAGAGCGGCGATGGAGATGAGCGGTTCACCATCGTCGGCTCGGCGGAGGCCAAGCCGGCCGAAGGCCGGATCTCCAATGAGAGCCCGGTCGGCCGCGCCCTGCTCGGCAAGAAGAAGGGCGACAAAGTCGTCGTGCGCGTCCCGGCCGGCGACTTCACCTACAAGATCGTCGGGATCAGCTAGCCGCCCCCGGCCGTCGCCATGGACTGGGCCGACGAACTCGCGGTAGAGGTCCGCGACCGCGGGCCGCAGGTGGTCAACGATTCGAAGACGCCGTCGGGGACGGTCCACGTCGGTAGCCTGCGCGGGCCGGTCATCCTCGACGTGATCACCCGGGCGCTCCGATCGAATGGCGTCGACACGACCCTGCTCTACGGGGTCGACGACCTCGATCCGATGGACGCCCAGGCGCTCCTGACCCCGGACGCCATCGAGCGCGAGATGGGGCGGCCGCTGGCCCACGTGCCGGACCCGGTCGGCGACTGCCACGCGAGCTACGCCAGGCACTTCGCGGGGGTCTTCATCGAGACCTTCGCCGGCCTCGGGATCCGGCCCGACCGCTACTACTGGATGAGCGACATCTATCCGACCGGAGCGCTCGATCCGTACATCCGCACGGCCCTCGACCGGGCGGCCCTTGTGCGCGAGATCTATCGTCGGGTCGCCAACGTCCAGCACCCGGACAGCTGGCACCCGCTCGGCCTCATCTGCCCCACCTGCGGCAAGGTCGGGACGACGATCGTGACCGGGTGGGACGGCGAACGGGTCCGGTTCGAATGCCGCGAGACCCTCGTCACCTGGGCCCGTGGCTGTGGCGCCTCAGGCTGGATCAGCCCGTTCGGTGGCGCGGCCAAGTTGCCCTGGAACCTGGAGTGGGCCGCCCAGTGGTCGCTCTTCGGCGTGACCATCGAGCCGTGCGGCAAGGACCTCTCGACCGCCGGCGGTTCGCGAGACCGGAGCGACGCGATCGCCCGCGAGGTCTTCGAGCGCGAACCCCCGCTCAACGTCCCGTACGAGTTCCTGAACATCGGCGGCCGCAAGATGTCCACCTCCAAGGGCCGTGGCGCGGCCGCGCACACGATCGCCGAGGTCGTCCCTCCCGAGCAGCTGCGCTTCCTCTTCCTGCGGCCGCGCCCGAACCAGGCGATCGAATTCGATCCGGAAGGGACCGACGCCATCCCGCGCCTGTTCGACGAATTCGATCGCTTCGCGGCGGCGGCCGCCGGCCACGAGGTCAAGGGTGAGATCCCGCCGGGCTACGAGGCGACCTTCCGCTACTCGCTGCTCGATCCCGGGGCGGACGTGACGGCCGAGGCGGCCGCGTTCCGGCCGGCCTTCTCGCACCTCGCCCTGCTCCTCCAGATCCCGGGCATCGACGTGCCCGAGCGGGTCGCCGACGAGAAGGGGATCCAGCTGACCGCCCACGAGCGAACGATCCTCGATGAACGGATGAAGGCGGCCCGAGCGTGGCTCGAGGCGTATGCCCCCGAGCGGGCGCGCCTCGCCGTCCGAGCGACGCTGCCGGTAGAGGCGGCCGACCTCGATCCCGACGAGCGCGCGTTCCTGTCCGGACTTGCCGACGCTCTGACCCAGGCATCTCCGTCGGGCGGGGACGCCTGGCAGGTTGCCATCTTCGCTGCGGCCGCCGAGGTGGATCTCCCCGCCGGACGAGCCTTCTCGGCCCTCTACCAGGCGTTCCTCGGCCGGTCCAACGGGCCCCGCGCCGGTTGGCTGCTGGCCGGTCTCGATCCGTCGTTCGCGATCGGGCGTCTGCGTGAGGCAGCCGGGGGCGCCGTCGCTGCCGCCGCCTCCGCCGCCAGCGAGCGAGGCGGATCATGAGCGTCGGACTGCAACGGCTGCGCGACCAGCCGGGCGTCATCCGCGATGGGGCCCTCCGCAAGGGCGAGGATCCGGCCCTTGTCGATCGAGCGCTGGAGCTTGATGCCGAGCGGCGCCGCCTGCTCGCCGAGTCCGAGATGCTGAAGGCGGAACGGAATGCGGCCTCGAAGCGGATCGGGGAGGCGATCAAGGACGGCGCGGCACCGGCCGGCCCGGAGGTTGCGGATCTGCGCGCAGCCTCGACCGCCGCCGGCGAGCGGATCAGGGCGCTGGACGCAGAGCTCGCCGAGACGCAGGCCACGCTGGACGACCTCCTCCTCCGCATCCCCAACCCGCCCGACCCGGACATCCCGGTCGGTGGCGAGGAGGCCAATGTCACGCTCCGGACATGGGGCGAGCCGCTCCCTCGCGAGCAGCCCCTCGCCGGCGAGGTCGGCGCCGATGCGCCACTGGGTGGCGCGACCTGGACACGCCGGCCCCATTGGGAGATCGGCCAGGCGCTCGACATCCTCGACATCGCGCGCGGTGCCAAGATCGCCGGCTCGGGCTTCCCGGTCTACAAGGGCGCGGGCTCGGCGCTCCAGCGCGGCCTGATCAACTGGTTCCTCGACGTCCACACCCGTGAGAACGGGATGACCGAGATCTGGCCGCCGGCCGTGGTCAACACCGACTCGGCGCGCGGGACCGGCCAGATCCCGGACAAGGAAGACCAGATGTACGTCGTCACGCGGGACGAGCTCTACCTGGTGCCGACGGCCGAGGTCCCGGTCACCAACCTCCATCGCGACGAGATCCTCGAGGCGGGCCAGCTGCCGATCCGCTACGCCGCGTACACGCCGTGCTTCCGGCGGGAGGCGGGCGCGGCCGGCAAGGAGACCCGCGGCATCCTGCGCGTCCACCAGTTCGACAAGGTCGAGATGGTCCTGTTCGAGCGCCCGGAGGACTCACCGGCGGCCCTCGAGTGGATGACCGAGCGGGCGGAGATCCTGCTCCAGCGGCTCGGCCTGGCCTACCGCGTCCTGCTGATGAGCACCCGCGAGATGGGCTTCACCCAGGCTCGCAAGTACGACCTGGAGGTCTGGGCGCCCGGCGTCGAGCGCTGGCTGGAAGTCAGCTCGTGCTCCAACTTCGGCGACTTCCAGGCGCGCCGGATGGCCATCCGCTACCGGCCCGAGCCCGGGGCGAAGGCGGAGCTGGTCCATACCCTCAATGGCTCCGGCCTGGCGCTTGCCCGGATCGTCGCGGCGCTGCTCGAGACCTACCAGCAACGGGACGGCACGGTCATCGTGCCGGAGGTGCTTCGGCCGTACCTGGGGCGCGACCTCATCCAGGCGTAGGGTCGGGTCCGCCCGGATCGGCCGGGTGGGCTCGGTGGGCGACCGCCTCGCCTCGGCATATCCCTGCACGGCCGGTATATCCTCATCGCTCGGAGAGGTGGCCGAGCGGTTGAAGGCGACGCTCTTGAAAAGCGTTGGGTCGCAAGATCTCGTGGGTTCGAATCCCACCCTCTCCGCCAGATGGGTCAGGGCGCCCGTTCCGGCAGCGGATATCCCTGACAGCGATTGATCCAGGCCAGGAACCCCCACAAGCGTTCCCTGGAACGCCAACCGCCCGTGGTCCAGGTCCCAGCCGAGCGTGGGGCAGGCGCGTGGACCTGCCACTTGGGTCTCGACCCAGACCCTGGGGCAACCTTTGCCCAGGAACTACCGATGCCAGCGATACGGACCTGGTCTTGGTGGCAATCGACCATTCCTGCTGACCCAGGGCCAGCTGACGGGCCGGGTCCTCCGCTGGTTCTGTCTACGCACAGGCGCACATTTCGAACATCTCAGCGTGGACCGTGCGCAGAATGGGCGGGATCCGTTCGATTCGGGGCTCGCCCACTGAACCGCTCGCTTGTCGCGGATCCGCGCCTGGTAGTAGTAGACGCCACCCGGGCCCGCCAACACTCCCTTGACGCTCCCGCTGGACCGACCCATACTCCGCGGACATCATGAAGAGCGGGCTGTGAACGGGACGAGTACCCGTCGCACGTCGACCCAGAGATCCGGCGGTTGGTGCGAGCCGGACGACGACGACAGGGAATGGACCCGGGAGCCTCCGGACCGAACGCGAAGCGGCAACCCGCCGCGGGCGCCAGTAGGCTCCGGCGCAGAGCGCCAGCGATAGAGGGCAGCGCCGATCGGTCGCCGCGGAAGCGGAGGCCCGCCGGTCACGAGAGTGCGGCATGGCCGAATGAGGGTGGCACCGCGGAAGGCACGACCTTTCGTCCCCGAGACGAACGGTCGTTCTTGATTCTCCGAGGCCGAACCTGATGGCGAACGCGATGACGACAGCCGACCCGATCAGCCTGGGGCAGACCCAGCGCCTGGCTGCCAATGCCGACACGATCCTCCTGTGTGCGACGCGTCCCGCCGACCTCGAGACTCCGATCGGCGCTTTCCTGCGGCTGGACGACGGCGGCCCCGCCTACCTGCTCGAATCGGTCGAGGGCGGCGAGCGTCTCGGACGCTATTCGTTCCTCGGCGTCGGACCTCGACGACTCCTCGAGGTCAGCGCTGGACAGGCCAGCATCCAGACCAGGCCGGTGACCGTGCCCGTCTACGCCCCGGACCTGCCGGTCGAGAGACGCCCGGCCCCCGACCCACTCGCCGCGATCCGTGACTTTGTGCCGCGGCGCCGCGTCCAGCCGACCGAGGGGATGCCGCGCTTCACCGGCGGTGCCGTCGGAGCGCTCGCCTACGACGCGATCTCGAGTTTCGAACCCAGTGTCCCACTACCGGATCGTGACCCGGTCCGCGTGCCGCTCGCCGCGTTCATCGAAAGCGATCTCGTACTCGTCTTCGATCACCTGACCCATACCCTGTCGGCCATCGCCTCGCTGCACACCGAGACGCGCGACCTGGAAGGCCGCTACCGGATCGCCGAAGCGGCCATCTTCGAGGCCCTCGAGCGCACGTCGCGTCCCAGCTCGACCGAACTCAAGGGAGTCCCAAGGCGCCCGACCACGGACGGCTCACCGGACGGCTCACCGGCCGCGTCGTCGGCGCCCGGCCGCCCGGTCGAGACCAGCCTGGGCCGGGAGGCGTACATCCACGCCGTCAAGGTGGCCAAGGACGCGATCGCCGCCGGCGAGGCGATCCAGGTCGTCCTGGCCAGGCGCCAGTCATTCGATCTGCCGACGGATCCGGCCACCGGCGCGACCCTCGACGGGATCGGCCTCTACCGGGCTCTGCGCCGGGTCAATCCCAGCCCGTACCTCTTCTTCGTCCGGACCCCCGGTTACGAGGTGGTCGGCGCGTCCCCGGAGCTCCTCCTCCAGGTCGAGGGCGACCGGCTGACGACCCATCCGATCGCCGGCACTCGCCCGCGCGGCGCCGACGCGCGGGAGGACGCCCTCCTCTCCGAGGAGTTGCAGCGCGATCCGAAGGAACGGGCAGAGCACGTCATGCTCGTCGACCTCGGTCGCAACGATCTCGGGCGGGTGGCGCGCCCCGGGACCGTGACCGTCAGCAAGTACATGGAGGTCGAGCGCTATAGCCACGTCCTCCACCTGGTCAGCCACGTCGAGGCCCGCCTGAAGCCGGAGCTGGACGCGCTTGACGCCCTGCGCTCGGTCTTCCCGGCGGGAACACTCTCCGGCGCCCCCAAGATCCGGGCGATGCAACTGATTGCCGCGGCTGAAGGGGAACGACGCGGCCTCTACGGTGGCGCCGTCGGCTATCTCGGGTACGACGGCAATCTCGACACCGCGATCACGATCCGCAGCGCCGTGCTCAAGGATGGCCAGGCGCACGTCCACACCGGTGCCGGCATCGTCGCCGCATCCGTGCCCGAGCGGGAATTCGAGGAGACCGAGCACAAGGCTGCAGCCCTCCGGCGAGCCATCGACCTGGCGGCCGGGGTCCCGGACGGACCGCGCGAGGATGCAAGCGAAGCCACCGCTGCCGGTCGGGCGATCGACGCCGCCGATCCGAGCTCACCGGGAGTTCGACAGTGATCCTGGTCATCGACAACTACGACAGCTTCACCTTCAACCTGGTCCAGGCGCTGCAGGCCGCCGGCGCCGACGTCCGCGTCGTCCGCAACGACGCCATCGATGGGAGTGCGATCCGCGCCCTGGCCGACGATCCGGCCGCTCAGCTGCGCGGGATCGTCATCTCGCCGGGTCCGGGCGACCCCGACCATGCCGGCGTCAGCGTGGAGACCGTGCGGGTCGCCGCGGAACGAGGGATCCCGCTGCTCGGCGTCTGTCTCGGCATGCAGGCGATGGCCGCGGCATTCGGCGCGTCGATCGTCCGGGCGCCCACGCTCGTGCACGGCGAGGCGACCGAGGTCACCCATGACGGTGCCGGCCTGCTGGAAGGGATGCCCCCGGCGTTCATGGCTGCCCGCTATCACTCGCTGGCGGTCGACCCGGCGACTCTCCCCACGGAGCTGCGAGTGACCGCCATGAGCGAAGTCGACCGGGTCGTGATGGGCATCCGCCACGTCGCCCTGCCGCTCGAGGGCGTCCAGTTCCATCCCGAGTCCGTGCTGACACCCCAGGGACCGCATCTGCTGGCGAACTTCCTGCGCCAGGCCGGCGAGGGAGAGGCATCGAGGCTCGACGCCGTGAGCGGTTCGTTCGCGACCTCCGGGATGGCCGAGCCGCCGGTCGCGGGGACGGCGATCCGATGAGCGACCTGGTGCGCGCCGCGCTCGCCTCGATCGTGGATGGCGGCACGCTGACCCTCGACCAGGCGCGCGACGCGATGGGCGCGGTGATGGACGGCGAGGCGACCCCGGCCCAGCTGGCCGCCCTCTTGATGGGACTGCGGATGCGCGGCGAGACCGTCGAGGAGCTGGCCGGCTTCGCGACCGCGATGCGGGCTCGAGTCCTTCGGGTCGAAGCGCCGGACGGTGCGATCGATGTCGTCGGAACCGGTGGCGACGGCAGCGGCACGTTCAACATCTCGACCGCCGCCGCGCTCGTCGTCGCGTCCGGCGGCATCCCCGTCGCCAAGCACGGCAACCGCGCGATCACCTCTCGAGCCGGCTCGGCCGATGTCCTGGATGCCCTGGGGATCCGGATCGATCACGACGCGACCTCCGCCACGACCGCCCTGCGCGAGACAGGCTTCGCCTTCATGTTCGCGCCCGGCTTCCATCCGGCCATGCGCCACGCCGGACCGACTCGTCGGGAGATCGGCGTCCGGACGGCGTTCAACCTGCTCGGCCCGCTGACCAACCCGGCCGGGACCCGTCGCCAGCTGCTCGGCGTGGGCGACCCGGCCGCGGCCGAGCGGATGGCCGAGGTCGCCCGCCTGCTCGGCACGGAGCGGACGTTCGTGATCCACGGCGACAGTGTTGACGAGCTGCCGCTCGACGGCAGCGGCGTGCTCTATGACGTGCGTCCGGAGGGGATCGAGCGGCGGACGGTGGACGCCTCCACCCTGGGCCTCCGACGCGCCGCGACGGCGCGCCTCGCCGGTGGTTCGGCCGACGAGAACGCGCTGATGATCGAAACCATCCTTCGGGGCGAGCCCGGCGTCCGGCGCGATGTCGTGGTGCTCAATGCCGGCGCCGCCTTCCTCGTCGCCGGAGCGGTCGAATCGCTCGACGACGGGATCGAGCGGGCCGCCCTGACGATCGACGCCGGCCTGGGGATGGAGCTGCTGGAGCGACTTCGGGCCGAACGACGGGCCACCGAGACCCAGGCCGCCGCCACCGCCAGCGCCACCAGGACGCCGGCGTGATGGTCGAGACCGCACCGCACCCGATGCCGAGCCCTCGGGCGCGAGGCTTGCACCCGGGCGTCGTCGGGGAGATCGCCGCGCGTCGCCGCATCGAGGTGCGAGCCGAGCTCGAGGCCTTCGGTACCGCAGCCCTGCGCGCCGCGGCCCTCGCCGCGCCCGCCCCGCGCCCGATCGCCGAACGGCTCGCCGCACCAGGCCTGCACCTGATCGCCGAGCTCAAGCGGGCTTCGCCTTCCGCCGGCAGCATCGCGCCGGCCGACGACGACATCGTCGTCCGCGCCCGGGCCTACGAGGCCGGCGGAGCGGCCGCCATCTCGGTCCTGTGCGAACCGCACTGGTTCGGTGGCTCGGTGGAGGATCTGCGGCGGGTCCGCGACGCGGTCGCTCTCCCGGTCCTGGCCAAGGACTTCGTGGTCGAGACGGGTCAGCTCTCGCTGCTTCGCGCCGCAGGTGCGGACCTCGTCCTGCTGCTCGCCGTCCTCCATCCGGCACGGCGACTCGCGCGCCTGGTGGCCGCGGCCATCGACCTCGGGATGGAGCCGCTGGTCGAGGTCCACGATGCCCGGGAGCTCGAGCGGGCACTGGCCAGCAACGCGAGGGTGATCGGGCTCAATAACCGCGACCTGCGCACCCTCGAGGTCGATGTCGAACTGGCCGGCCGCCTGCGCGACCTCGTGCCGGATGACCGGCTCGTGATCGGCGAGTCGGGGGTTCGCGATCCCTCGACGGTCGCCCGCTGGCGTGCCCTCGGCTTCGACGGCGCCCTCGTCGGCGAGGCGCTGATGCGCGCTGCCGATCCGGCCGCGGCGGTCGCCTCGTTCGTGACCGCCGGCCGCGCCCCGGACGATCTCGCCAACGTCGCGCGCCGCCCGCTCGTGAAGATCTGCGGGGTGACCGACGCGGCCGGCGCGCTCGCCGCGATTCGCGCCGGGGCCGATGCGATCGGGCTCAATGTCGTCCCGGGGACGCCGCGTGCGCTCAGCCTGGAGGAGGCAGCAGGGCTGGCCGCCCTCATCCGCTCCGCGGCTCCGAGCGACGCTCGCCCGCTGATCGTCGCGGTGACCGCGGACGCCGGGCCGGTCCTCCTGGCGGAGATCACCAGCGCCATCGACCCGGACGTCGTCCAGCTCAACGGCTCCGAGTCGATCCAGGCCGCGCAGCGGATCGAGCGTCGGACCTGGAAGGTCCTCCACCTGCCGGCCGCGGACCCGGTGGACCCGGCCGCCGCGGGTGCCGTCGCCGCCGATCTCGTATCGCGCGGTCATGCCTACCTCGCCAGTGGTGTCGAACGCCTCCTCCTCGACACTGCCGGCGGGCCACATCCCGGTGGCACCGGCCTGCGCGCCGCAGAACGGCTGGCCGCCGCGGTCGCGCGAGAGCTGCCGGTGATTCTGGCCGGCGGCCTGAACCCGGCGAACGTGGCCGACGCGGTCCGTGGCGTCCCGCTCGTCGGCGTGGACGTGGCCTCCGGCGTGGAGCGCCCCCGCGGGCCGGGTGTCTCCGGGCGCGCGGTCTTCGGGCGAGCGGTCTTCGGGCGAGCGGTCCCCGGGCCGGCGGCCGGCGCGCGCCCCACCAAGGATCCCCTTCGCGTCGCGCTCTTCGTGAAGCGCGCCCGCGCCGCCCGTGACGATCGACCCAACCTGGCCTTCGGCCCGACGCCGGTCCACGCCGGCCTGCTCGACGCCGACGGGTCCGGTCGCTGGGGGATGGAGCGCGATTTCGGGGGGCGCTACGTCCCGGAGACCCTGATGGCGGCGCTCCAGCAGCTCGAGACGGCCTACGACGCCGTCCGCGGCGACCCCGTCTTCTGGGCTGAACTGCGGGAGTTGCTACAGCATTTCGCCGGCCGTCCGACGGCGCTCTACCGGGCCGACCGGCTCGCCGCTGCGGTTCGCACCGAAGCGGCCCGACTCGGGTTCGATGGCGCCCGCCCACCGACCATCCCGGCGCTCCGCCTCTACCTGAAGCGTGAGGACCTCGCCCATACTGGGGCGCACAAGATCAACAACGCGCTCGGCCAGGCGCTGCTGACCCGTCGCCTCGGCAAGACCCGGGTCATCGCCGAGACGGGCGCCGGCCAGCACGGCGTGGCCACCGCGACCGCCTGCGCGCTGCTCGATCTCCCGTGCGTCGTCTTCATGGGCGCCGAGGACATCGAGCGCCAGGGCCCGAACGTCCTGCGGATGCGCGCCCTGGGTGCCGAGGTCCGATCGGTCATCTCCGGCACGGCGACGCTCAAGGACGCGGTCAACGAGGCGATGCGCGACTGGGTGACCAACGTCGAGACGACCCACTACGTCCTGGGCTCGGCGATGGGTCCGCACCCATATCCGACGATCGTTCGGGACCTGCAGCGCCGGATCGGCGATGAGGCGGCCGCCCAGCTGTTCGCCGTGGAGGGGCGCCTGCCGGACCTCGCGGTCGCCTGCGTCGGTGGTGGCTCCAACGCGATCGGTCTTCTGGCGCGGTTCATCGGCGAGCCGTCGGTCCGACTCGCCGTGGTCGAAGCGGCCGGCGACGGGATCGAGACCGGGCGACACGCCGCCGCGATCCTGGGCGGCACGCCCGGGATCCTCCACGGCTCGCGCTCGCTGATGCTCCAGGACGCCGACGGCCAGGTGATCGAGGCCCATTCGGCCTCGGCGGGCCTCGACTACCCGGGGATCGGGCCGCAACTTGCCGCGCTCGCCGAAGGTGGCCGGATCGAAGTGGCCGCGGCGACCGACCGCGAGGCCGTAGCCGCCATGCGCACCACCACCCGAACCGAAGGGATCCTGCCGGCGCTCGAGACGGCCCACGCGGTCGCCGCGCTGCCCAGGCTGCTGGCCGGCGTCGGCGGGTCGGGCGGATCGTGGCCGGACGACCTGCTCGTGCTGGTCGGATTCTCGGGGCGCGGTGACAAGGATCTCGCCGCCCTCGAGCGGTTCGCCGACGTCGAGCCGTGGGGAACGGGGCGATGAGCCCTCCCACCGGCGCGTCCGGGCGCCCCCCGCCGAGCGCCGCCACCGCCGCAACGCAGACCGGGGGTGCCGTCGTCGAGCCGGGCACGAACGGGACCGTCGGCGCGCGTCGCATCGCCACGGCCTTCGCTCGAGCCCGGGCCGACGGTCGGATCGCGCTGATCCCGTACGTCGTGGCCGGCTACCCGGACGCCGAAACGAGCTTCGCTGCGGCCATCGCCGCCGCCGACGCCGGCGCCGATCTGCTTGAGGTCGGCCTGCCCTACTCGGACCCGCTGGCGGACGGCGCGACCCTTCAGCGTGCGTCCGGTGTCGCCCTCGCGGCGGGTGCCAGCCTGGAACGTTCGCTCCGTTTGATCGAGCGGATCGGTGCCGCCCGTCCGGATCTCCCGCTCGTCCCGATGGCCTACGCCAACCAGGTGATCGGTGGCGGAGACGGCGAGGCCGTGGCTCGAAGGCTCGCGGCAGCCGGTGCCGCCGGACTGATCGTCGCCGATCTGACTCCTGATGAGGGAGGGCCGTTCGAGGCAGTCGCCCGCAACGCCGGCCTGGCCGTGGTCTACCTAGTGGCGCCCACGACGCCGCCGGCGCGGATGGCCTGGGTCGCCGCGCGCAGCGGCGGGTTCCTCTATTGCGTGTCGCTCGTGGGCGTGACCGGCGCACGCGCGTCGTTGCCGTCGACCGTCGGCCGGCTGGTCCGTCAGGTTCGGAGCGTCTCGCCGGTCCCGGTTGCCGTCGGGTTCGGGGTGAGTCGGCCGGCCCACGTCCGGGCCATCGCCCGTGCCGGTGCGGACGGCGTGATCGTCGCCTCCGCACTCGTCGACGCCCTTGGCTCAGACGGTCAGGACGTCGCGGGCATGGCCTCGCTCGTTCGGCGCCTGGTCGATGCCACGCGCCGGTGAGCCAGCGAATCAAGGTCGCCATCGAGGAGACGCCGAGGAGATCGTTCGCCACGGCGGTCGACTGGCCGGGCTGGTCGCGTTCGGGCAGGACCGCGGAACTGGCGCTTGAGAACCTCGCCGCATACGCCCCGCGGTACGCCGCCGTCGCGCGGGAGGCGGACGAGCCGTTCACCGCCGACGAAGCTGGTCCGGGCAGCTTCGACGCGGTCGAACGAGCCGAGGGCGGCAGCGGAACGGAATTCGGCGTGCCAAGTCGTGTCCTGGAGGCTGACCGGCGCCCGACGGCGACAGCCGAGGCCGATCGGCTGCGCCCACGTCGTCGAGGCAGACCACGCCTACGCTCGGGAGATCGGGCTCAGCCTGAAGGCGCCCAAGCCCGATGACCGGCCGGCCATCGAAGCGATGCGCGCAGCCGTCCTCGATGCCATCGGGTCGCCCTCGGATGGCTCACCGATCGCCGGGCGCACGTGGCCCCCCCGCTACGCCGCCGGCCGGATCGCCTGGCACGCCCTCGACCACGCCTGGGAAATGGAGGATCGCGCTCAGCCGGATCAGGAGTGTGCGGCCGCCAAGGAAAAGGCCAAGGGCACTCTAGTCCCTGACGAACGCTTCGACGGCGGCGCTGTACGTGCCGGTGCTGCCACCGATGACATACAGACGATTGCCGGAGGGTACGACCGCGTGCCACCACCGCAGAACGGTCGGCGGCGGCGCGACGAACCACGAGTCCGTCGACGGATCGTAGGCTTGTGCTACTGGGCGCGACCACTCGGCCCAACGAATGCCGGACGGGTGGAAGTATGCGGCACCGATCGTCCAGATGAGGTGGTCCGGGCCGGCCGCCGCCGATACGAAGGCTGTTAGCTCCGGCCCGGCGCTTCCTGGTGTTGTCTGTCCCGTCGCCGGATCGATTGCGAACATCCGAGTGTCCGTGACGCCGTAGAGGAGTCCATCCGCCCCCAATGCAATCGGAATCGCGCCTGTAGCACCGCGGCTTCGCCACCGTTCGGTAACGGGGTCCAGCGTATACAACCACCGGTCGGGACCTTTCGGCATGACGACGGACAGAAGGGGACCGGGGCCCGCGATCGCCCCGTTCACGTACGTGCCGGAGGGGAGCGCGGGCCCGGTGGTCCAGGCGGACCGGGCGGGGTCGTATACGAGCACGGCGCGGCTGGACTTGTGGAACAGAAAGATCCGACCGTCCATCGCGGTCACGGCCGCCACCCGATTCCTCCCGGGTCCCGGGATCGGCGGCCCGAACGACCAGGAGTTGGTCGCGGGGTCGAAGATCTCGACCGAGCTCGCGTGGATCGTGACGCTTGACCCCGCTGGTCGTGTCTTCCCGCCGAACACGTAGATGCGCCCATCCTTCCCGACCGCGGCGACCGGATAGATCCTCGGCGTCGTCATGGACGGGAGGGTTTCCCAATGGCCGCGTATGGTAGGGATGGCGGCCGGGACGACTGGTGTCGGGAACGTGACCGGCAGCGTGGTCCAAAACGCAGCACGGTCGACGTAGGTGACGCTCTCGAACGGGGCCGTTGCCCAACCGATCGCAACCGCTCGATCGCCGATGAGCGCAACGTCAACCATTCCTACGTCCCCGAGCGCGGAGGTCTGGCCCGTTCGCGACCAGGTGACGCCGTCAGCACTGGTCCAAGCAGCGGCATTCGACGGCGAGGAGCTGGCGGACTCTCCGACGGCGAGACAGTGCTGTTCGTCGCAGGCGAGCGCGCGCATGACCGCCCCGGCGAGGTCCGGACCATCTGGGACATGGGTCCATCGAAGGCCGTCCGACGAGGTAAATACGGCCGCACGGGACGGGTCGGCGGTCGTCCGGCCCGCAGCGATGAGGGCACCGCCTGGACCCAAGGCTATGTCGTCGATCGATCCATCGCGTCCGACCGGAATGTCCTGGCCTCTGCGCCACGCTCGTCCGTCGGTCGAGGTCCAGACGAGCATGCCCGGGTGGGCGTCGATGTCCGACGCGCGTCCCAGGGCCACGAATCGCGACCCCACGAAGGTGACGTACGTGAGCCTGAAGTCACCCGTCTCGGTGTCCACCGGCATGGTGAATCGATCCCACGTAGCAGCGTCGGCAGACGTCCACGCTGCGCCCATCAACCGACGGGCTCCGGACGCGTCTGCCGGGGTCCGGAAGCTTCCGGCGACGACGAACGACGAGGGTCCTGCGGCGACACCGACGACCTCGATGTTGCCGGCGAAGGCGTAGCCACGATCTCGCCACGCGACGCCATCGGTCGTCGTCCACAACAGCCCACGCGCGGAACCGCTGCGGGCGCCGACCGCCACGACCTGCCCGCCCCGACTCGCGATCGCCCGCAGAGATGCATCATCGAAGGCCGGCTCGTCGGCGGCCCTTGTCCACTGAACGCCGTCGCTCGAGCGGAGGACGACGGCGCCCTGCACGTCGCCGCCCACCGCGATGAGCATGCCGGGCGCGATCGACAGACTTCGGAACTTCAGGCCCCGACTGGACCCACCGACGATAGAGGTGGGGACGCGCTGCCATTCGAGTTTGGCAGGGAGGCCAGCTTGCGCCGAGGCGACCGGTTCCCCGGGCAGGGCGATCCACTTCTCGCCGTCGGTCCCGGCCATCGCGACCCAACCGAAGCCTGGGCCCTCCAGCCCATCGAACGACACTGGGGCGACCTTGTACCACGTGTAGCCGGATGCGGTGACCGGACCATCGAGAACCATGAGCTCGGTGCCGATCGGCAGCACGGTTTCATACTTGGTGGAGTCGTCGCTGACGCGCGGTTCGGACCGGACCCGGACACGGTCGGAGACCGTCACGACGACCTGATCGAGGAACTGGTCGCGGGGGTCAGAAGGGGTGGGAGCCGGCATCGGCGACGCGAAGGCCGTCCTGGCCGGCAAGGCAGGCGACGTTGTGGCCGCCGCCGCATTCGCGACCTCGGGCGATGACGGCGAGGGGGCTGAGGAACCGCATCCCCACAGCAGGACGGCGGTGATCAGGAGGGTGGCCTTGCGACCTTGGCGGCCCACGCGCATCGACGCTCCGTGGCGGATGCACATCCTGCGCTCAACGTCGACGGCGCACAACGGGCATCACACCGCGCCGCGTCCGGACGATCAGTCCTCGAACAGCCGCCCAATATCGTCGGCGGCAAGTGGCACAAACTCCGGCAGCAACCGAACGGCCACGGCCGCCGCACCGATCACGTCGGCCGCGCTCCGACCCGCAGCGCGAAGCTCGCGGACACCGGCGTCGCCGTCGGCCTTGGAGAGCTTGCGGCCGCCCGGCTTGCGAATGAGTGGGTGGTGGGCGAAGACCGGAGGTAAGGGTCGACCCAGCAGCTGCCCCAGGCGGATCTGCGCGGGCGTCGCGTCGGCCAGATCCTCGCCGCGCACGACGAGCGAGATCGACTGGCGGAGGTCGTCGACGACCACTGTGAATCCGTAGGTCCAGTTCCCGTGGCGATCTCGAATGGCCAGATCGCCGCCGGCGGACGGCTCGCCGGCTTGCGGCCCCAGCCGAAGGTCATCCCAGGCCTCGTCGCCGATCCCGAGCGCCACGCGCAGGGTGGACTTGCCGCCATCGGTCAGCTCGCGATCCCGACAGCGGCCCGGGCAGCCCGGTCCCTGCCACGGCTGGCGGTGTGTGGCCGTCCAGGCCGCGAAGGTCGACCGGGTGCAATCGCAGGCGTAGACCAGACCCTGTGCCCGGAGCCGCTCGAGCGCCGCATCGTACGGCGCTGACGACTCGCTTTGTCGGACCGGGCCGGCGTCCGGCACGAACCCGAGCCAGGCGAGATTCTCGAGGATCGCGGCGTCGTACTCGGGCCGGCTTCGTTCTCGGTCGTGGTCCTCGATCCGAAGCAGGACGCGACTCCCGGATGACGCCGCCAGGCCCCAGACCCAGATCGCATTGGCGACGTGGCCCAGGTGGAGGTAGCCGGTCGGCGCCGGTGCGAACCTGGTCCAGCCCGGTCGACCCGCGCGGGCCCGTGCCACGCTCGCCAACCCGGGATCAGTCGACGTCGTCGGTCCGCGCGTCCGCCCGGACGCGGTCGTGCGCCTCGAGCGCTCGGGTCGCCGCCATCAGCCGCCGGTAGAGCGCGAGCAGGTCCGCCTGCGGCAGCGGGCCCTGGTTGGACATCGTCACCCGCAGGAGCACCTCGCGCTCGCGCTCGCCGTCGCGGATCGTCCGCCGGCCGAGTGCCGCCTTCGCCGCTCCCACCTCGCGAGCCAGCTCGGCCCGCTCATTGAGCAGCTCCACGATCCGCCGGTCCAGCGCGTCGATCTGCTGGCGAAGTCGGCGCAGCTCGGCGGTTTCGGGCCCGTACTTCGTCACGAGGCGCTCCGAACGCGCGCAGCGATCGACTCGAGCGCCAGGTGATAGCCGCGGGCTCCCTGCCCGACGATCGACTCGAGCGCGATGTCGTGCAGGAAGTTGACCTGGCGGAAGGCCTCGCGCTTGCCCGGATCCGAGAGGTGGACCTCGATGAACGGTCGCTGGACCGCGAGCAGGGCGTCGCGCAGGGCGACGCTCGTGTGGGTCAGCCCAGCGGCGTTCACGATCGCGATGTCGAAGTCGCTCCGATGGAGCCGGTCGATCAGCGCGCCCTCGTGGTTCGACTGGAAGAAGACGACGGCCAGTCCGAGCTCGTCCGCCCGTGAGGCGATGCCGGCGTGGATCTCCTCGAGCGACTCGCGTCCGTAGATCTCGGGCTCGCGGGTGCCGACCAGGTTGAGATTCGGACCCTGGAGGACGAGCACCGTGGTCATCGCGGGCTCCCCGCGGCGAGCAGCGCCAGGGCGGCCCGTTCGACGACCTGGGGCTCGATATCGTCCCGGACGACGACCCCGTCGGCAGTCGGGAGGACCCAGCGGAGTCGCCCGCCGGCATGTTTCTTGTCGGTCGTGAGGTGGCCCAGGACCGCCTCGAGCGAGCAGGGGAGTGGTTCCGTCGCCAGTCCCACGGCGTCGAGCAGCCGACCGATCCGCGCGGCCCGTTCCGGCGGCGTGACCCCGGCCTCGACTCCGATCCGGGCCGCCGCGCGCAGCCCGTAGGCGACCGCCTCGCCGTGGAGCAGGTCGCCGTACCCCGCAGCCGCCTCGACCGCGTGACCGAGCGAGTGGCCAAGGTTCAACGAGATCCGTCCACTCGCGAGGCCTTGTTCGCGCTCGTCTGCGACGACGACCTCCACCTTGGCCCAGCCGGCCCGCTCGACCAGCTCGGCGACGGCGCCCGACTCGAAGAGCTGCGGGTCGCCGCGAGCGATCCCGGACCCGTCTGCCTCGAGCAACTCGAACAGCCGCTCGTCACCGAGGGCGGCCATCTTGACCGCCTCGCCGAGGGCGGCCCGAAGCTGGCGTTCGGGGAGCGTCCGCAGGGCGGCCACGTCGATGACGATCGCCGCCGGCTGGTGGAACGCGCCGACAAGGTTCTTGCCCTCGGGCAGGTCCACCCCGGTCTTGCCGCCGATCGCCGAATCGATCTGTGCGACGAGCGTGGTCGGGGCCCCGATGAACGGGACACCGCGCAGGTAGGTGGCGGCCAGGAATCCGGCGGCGTCACCGAGCGCGCCACCGCCGATGGCGACCAGCGGCTCCGAGCGCTCGACGCGCAAGCGGGCCAGCTCGCTCGCAGCGGACTCGACGACGCTCAGCTGCTTGGCCGCTTCCCCTTGTGGCAGCATGACCTGTGCGACCGTCCAGCCGCGCTCGCGCAGGCCCGCGGCGGTTCGTTCGCCCACGGCTTCCCACGCGCCCGGTTCGCTGACCAGGATCGCCCGAGGAGCCTGAAGTGTCGCAAGTTCCGCTGCGAGTGCGTCGACCAGGATCCCGTGACCAAGGACGATCCGCCCGATGCGTGTGAGGGCGCGCAACAGCACGCTGCCGTTCTCCGCCACGGCCGCCGCCGCACCTGGCAAGCGTTCCTCGATCGCGTCGACGACGCCCTGGACCTCGATGACGCCCGACTGGTGGACCTGGGCCGCGGCGTAGAACCGTTCGCGCCGGTTCGCCAGGTCACGGATCGTCCCGATCGGATCGCGGACGCTGACCAGCGGGCGGACCCGAGGGGAGCGTCGAAGTCGCTGGGCGAGGACCTCAGGTCGGCCGTCGAGCCAGACCGTGATCCGGCCGCGATAGAGCGCCCACCGATTGCGGGGATCGACGACCGCACCGCCGCCCGTGGCGATCACCCGACGAACGTCCGAGGCGCGGTCGGCCGGGCCGAGCTCGGCGATCGCCGCGCGTTCGAGTGCGCGGAATGCGGCCTCGCCGTCCTCAGCGAAGATCTCCGCGATGGTCCGGCCGGTCACCGACTCGATCCGCCCGTCGAGGTCGACGAACGTGGCTGCGTGCCGGCTGGCCAGGCGCTTGCCGATGACGCTCTTGCCGCTCCCCGGCAATCCGACCAGCACGACGTCCACGGTCGCCTCAGTCGTCTCCGCCCGAACCGGCTTCGTCGGTGCCGGTCAGGCCGTGTCCGCTGAGGCCGGCGCCCGCCGAGGCCGGCGCCCGATCCGTCGCGGGCGTCGAACCACGGGCCGCAGGCTGTCGTCCACCGGCGACCGGCGCATCGGGCGCTGAAGCGATCCGCGCGCGGTAGCGCGCCAGGCTCTCGCGCACGTCGGTGACCGTATCGCCGCCGAACTTCTCGAGCATGAACGAGGCGAGCGTCAGCATCACCATCGCTTCCGCGACGACGCCTGCCGCCGGGACCACGCTGATGTCGCTCCGCTCGTAGTGCGCCTTGTCGACCGCCTCGCCGGTCACCAGGTCGGCCGACGGCAGCGGCCGGGCGAGCGTGGAGATCGGTTTGACCGCCCCGCGAACGACGAGTGGCTCGCCGTTCGTCACGCCGCCGGTCAGGCCACCCGCGTTGTTCGAGCGGTGGATCCAGCGGCCCTCTGTGCTGCGCCCCTCGATGACGTCGTGGACGCCCGACCCGAATCGGCGTGTCTGCTCGAATCCGAGCCCGAACTCCACGCCCTTGACGATGTTGATGCTCATGACCGCGGCTGCCAGTGCCGCATCGAGCCGGCGGTCCCAGTGGACGTACGATCCCAGGCCGATCGGCAGCCCGTGGACCACGACCTCGAAGACCCCGCCGACCGTATCCCCGGCCGAGCGCGCCTCGTCGATCCGGGCGATCATCCGTTCCTCGGCGACGGGATCCGGGCAGCGCAGCGGGGAGGCATCGGCCTCGTCGCGCGATCGCGTGCACGCGGCCGGATCCAGGCCGACCCCGCCGACCTCGGCCGTGAACGACCAGGTCTCGATCCCGAACTCACGCAGGAACGCGCGGGCCACGCCCCCGGCCGCCACCCGCGCCGCCGTCTCCCGCGCCGAGGCGCGTTCGAGCACGTTGCGGACGTCGTTGAAGTCGTATTTGAGCGCCCCGGCGAGATCGGCGTGGCCCGGCCGCACGCGGGTCACCGGCGTGGCCTTCTTGTTCCCCCCCGAGGCCGCCGCGAAGAGCGCCCCCGCGGCCTCCTCGTCGAGCGGCTCGACGGCCATCACCTGGGTCCAGTTCTCCCAGTCCCGATTGCGAACGAGGAGCAGGATCGGCGAACCGAGGGTCAGGCCATGGCGAACGCCGCCGAGGATCTCGGCACGGTCCTGTTCGATCGTCTGGCGAGCGCCGCGACCGTAGCCCCGCTGGCGGCGCGCGAGGTCGACCGCGATGGCGTCGGCGGTGATGGCCAGTCCGGCCGGGACGCCCTCGAGCGTGACTCCCAGGGCCGGCCCATGGGATTCACCAGCGGTCAGGAATCGGAAGGCAGCCATCTGGTCGCGATCCGCCGGTCAGTCGCGCGGCCGTCAGTCGGCCGCGCCGGTGGCGGCCGGTTCGCCGACCCCGACCGCGTCTCCGCCCGCCGGTTCGCCCTCGGCCGAACGCAGGCCGCCGGCACGCGCCTCGGCGAGTCGCTGCTGCATCAGCTCGAGCGGCGCGGGCTGGCCCGTCCACAACGTGAAGGCGGCCGCGCCCTGGTGGAGCAGCATCAACTCACCGTCGGCCACGGTGCAGCCGGCGCTCTCCGCGTCGCGGAGCAGTCGGGTGCGGGCGTAGATGAGGTCCAGGACGAGCAGATCGCCGTGCAGGACCTCGGCCGGGACCGGACTCTCGTCGACGATCAGGCCGATGGATGTCGCGTTGACCATGATCTTCGTCTTGGCCAGCTCCGCTTCGATGATCGATTCGTGCCAGGGCATCGCGCGCAACTCCATATGCGCGGCACTCCGACCGAAGAACTTGACCAGCCCTTCCGCCCGATGGAGGTGCCGGTTGAACACGATGATCCGCTGGAAGCCTTCGGTGATCAGGCCATAGACGACCGCCCGAGCTCCGCCGCCAGCGCCCAGGACCACCGCCTGGCGCGGCATCTTCTGCTTGCCGACGAATCGGTCGAGGGCGACCTTGAAGCCCGGGACGTCCGTGTTGTGGCCGATCAACCGCTTGCCCTCGCGGGTGATGGTGTTGACCGCGCCGGTCGCGTGCGCCTCCTCGGTCAGGCGATCGACCATCGGCACCACCCGTTCCTTGTGCGGGATGGTGACGTTGGCGCCGAGGAAGGCATCCGTCCGCAGTTCGGCGACCGCGTCGGCCAGCTCGATCGGGGCGCGATCCCACGTCTCGTAGCTGGCGTCGATGCCGAGCGAGTCGAAGGCCGCCTGCTGCATCGCGCCGGACAGCGAGTGGGCCACGGGGTGGCCGATCAGGACGACGCGCTTGGTCATGCTCGCACCCTTTCGAGGTCCTCGAAGAATCCGGGATAGGAGATCGCGGCCGAACTCGGCCGCTCGATGGTGGTCTCGCCCGAGGCGATCAGGCCGGCGATCGCGAAGGTCATCGCCAGGCGGTGGTCGTCGAGGCTGTCGGTCGCCGCCCCGTGCAAGGCGGAGCCGCCTTCGATGCGCAGGTCGTCGCCATCGATCTCGATCCTGGCGCCCATCGCCCGCAGGCCGGCCGCGATCCCGCTGATCCGGTCCGATTCCTTGTGGCGCAGTTCGCCGGCGCCGCGGATGACGGTCGTCCCGCGGGCTCGCGTCGCCGCCAGGCAGAGGATCGGGATCTCATCGATCGCCGAGGCGACCTCGACCGGCCCCAGGTCCACCGCCCGAAGCTCCGACGACCGAACCACCAGGTCGGCCATCGGCTCGCCGACGCCGTCGTCGGGACCGTCGCCCTGGCGGCGTTCCTCGATCTCGGCACCCATCGTGCGCAGGATGTCGATGACCGCCCGGCGAGTAGGGTTCATCCCGACGTCGTGGAGCACGAGCTCGGCGTCCGGATGGATGGCGCCCGCGACCAGCCAGAAGGCAGCCGCGGAGACATCGCCCGGGACCCGCTGGTCGATCGCCTCCACCGACACGCCTCCTTGCACCGTCCAGACTACGCGCCCGTCGGGCGCGATCTCGCGCTCGACCGGGACCCCTCGCGCCCTGAGCATGCGTTCCGTGTGGTCGCGAGTGGCGACCGCCTCGCGGACCCTCGTCCGACCGTCGGCTCGCAGCCCGGCAAGGAGGATCGCCGACTTCACCTGCGCGCTCGGCACCGGGGTCGCGATATCGATCGCCCGGAGCGGCGTGTGGCCGACCACGGTCAGGGGAGGGAGGGAGTCGTTCCGCAGGGCATGGAGCACGGCGCCCATCGAGCGCAGTGGCTCGATGATACGAGCGACAGGGCGACGGCGCAACGACGCGTCGCCGTCGAGGGTCGCGGTCATCGGCAGGCCCGCCAGGAGCCCGGCCATCAGTCGCAGGCTCGTCCCCGAGTTGCCGCAATCGAGGACTTCGTCAGGTTGTCGGAGACCGTCCGCGCCGGGTGAGACGACCCGGTAGGTGACGGTCCGGCCATCGGCGGCCACCCGATCCACCGAGGCACCGAGCGCCGCCACGATCCCGGCCGTCGAGCGGACGTCGGCGCCGTCCCCGGCCCCCTCGATCCCGCTCTCTCCCTCGGCCAGGGCGGCCAGCATCAGGGCTCGATGGCTGATCGACTTGTCACCGGGCAGGCGCAGGTCGCCGCGCAGGCGTGCACTCCCGCGGACGCGGGCGACATCGCCGAGCAAGCCGGCAGCGCTGGAGGTCGGGAGGGAGGCGCTCAATGTCGGGCCAGTCCGCCATTGCCGCCGATGCCCAGGGCGGGATCGGACGGCAGCGGGTCGCCGTGCAGCGAGCGGACGTATTCGTGTACCGGCACGAGGGCGGCCATCATGTCGCGGAACTGGTCCAGGGTCAGTTGCTGCTCCGCGTCGGAGAGCGCCTCATCGGGCCGTGGATGGACCTCGACCATCACCCCGTCGGCTCCGACAGCCACGCCACCGAGCGCCAGCGGCTTGACCAGCCAGCGCTTCCCGGTGGCATGCGACGGATCGACGATGACCGGCAGGTGGGTCAGGTGATGGGCCAGCGGAACGGCCGCGAGATCCATGGTGTTGCGCGTGTAGGTCTCGAACGTCCGGATGCCCCGCTCGCACAGGATGACGTTGGGGTTGCCCGAGCTGACGATGTATTCGGCGGCCATCAGCCATTCCTCGACCGTGGCTCCGTAGCCGCGCTTGAGCATGACCGGCCGGGCGACTCGGCCCACGTCGCGCAGCAGTGAGTAGTTCTGCATGTTCCGGGTGCCGATCTGGAGGATGTCGGCGTACTCGGCGACCACGTCCACCTGGCTCGGCTCCATCACCTCGGTGATGACCGGGAGGCCGGTCCGCTCGCGCGCTTCGGCCAGGTAGCGCAACGCCTGGACGCCCAGGCCCTGGAACGCGTACGGGCTCGTGCGCGGCTTGAACGCACCGCCGCGCAGGATCGTGGCGCCCGCCGCCTTGACCGCATCGGCGGTCTCGAACAGCTGCTCGCGACTCTCGACCGAGCACGGGCCGGCCATCACCGTCAGCGACCCATCGCCGATGACCGCGTCGAGCACCCGGATCACCGTGTCTTCCGGGTGGAACTCTCGCGAGGTCAGCTTGAACGGGCGGCTGATCGGGGTCACGGCTTCGACCCCGGGCAGCGCGGCCAGACGCTCGCTCAGCGCGGACCGGCGGGCGCCCATCTCGCCGACCACGGCGATCCGGGTCTGCTCGTTCGAGAAGTGATCGAACGGGGTCATCCCCTCGGCCAGGATCTGGCCCTTGACCCCCAGCACCTCGGCCTCGCTGGCGTTGACGACCATCACGACGAACATCTGCTCGTGTCTCCCTCAGTCGGTTGCAGTGGTCGTTCGGCCAAACAAAAAGGCAGAGGTCCTACCTCTGCCTCGCTTGCCCGACACGACGCGTGCCCCCGGTCTAGCGACCGGGAACGATCATGCCGGGCATCGAAAGTAGAAGAAGTGATTCATGTGCGTGCCGAGGACGGTAGCCATTGGCGCTCTCGCTGTCAACGCAGCGGGTTCGACCGTGTCGACGGCGGGTTCGACCGTGTGGACGGCCAGTGTCTCAGTTTGGCGGGCGGCCTCCGAGTCGCGAGCGCGCTCGAGATGACGCCGCTACTTGGCGGGTCGTCGCTCTGCTGCGTTTCCTGCGCGCTGTGGACCGGCCGCAAACGCCTGTGCCGGAAGGCCGGCCTGGCCTCCGCCGGCGCGCGTCCTCCCTGGCGTCGATTCGTTGCATCCCGCGCAAATCGCTCGCTCCGCATTGCACCAAATGCAACTACGGTCGTCGGAGGCCTCGAGGCGGGCTCAGCCTTGAGCGTTCTTGCGGCAGGCCCAAGGCCCCACCCGAGATCGGTCGCGGCGTTGCATGCGACGCAAAGGTCGAGCTGTCTCGGCTGCGCTTGGGTGATTCCGGCGACGGTAGTTGCATCCTATGCAAGCTCGGACCTGCCCTCTTCGGTGACCAGGTCGCAAGTCAGTCGTCGCGGCTCGGGACGGCCCGCGCGAGAACCGCCTCGACCACCTCGGTCTTGGCGTCTGCGTAGTGCTGGAGGTACTTCCAGTCGCGCGCCGCCAACTCGCGCTTCGCTCGATCGTACAGGAGGCGCTCGTCGGCGTGCCCGCGCAGGCGATCGCGGAACGCGAGCATCCGCTCGATCTCAGGTGAATCCTCGGTGAAGACGTGCAGGTTGATCGACGTGTGCGGTCCTTTGAAGAGGCGGTGCTCGAACCAGTCCGGCTCGCGGATGTGGAGCACGTAGCCGGCCGCTTCCATGGCTGGGACGTAGGCCGACTCGTCGGCTGAATCCGGGACGGCGAGCAGGATGTCGATGATCGGTTTCGCAGCCAACCCGGACACGGACGTCGAGCCGACGTGCTCCAGGAGCCGAACTCGGTCGCCAAGGATCGAGCGGATGCGCGCCGCCTCGCGCTCGAAGAGCGATGGCCAGGCGGGATCGTACGTAGCGAGCTCGACCGGTCCGGCCAGCAGTGTCGGTTCGCCGATCATCACGGCTCGGAGCTTTTCCTCGGTCGTCTGAACTCGGGCCACCGGCAGTCCTTCGTCGGGCATGGATCGCTCCCTTCTCGCCGCGGCGCGCCGGCGCCCCATGAGGGAGGGCGGAGCCGGACCCCGTGATAGCATGTCGCCCGCTGTCGCGACGGAGAGGTCGCATAGTGGCCTAGTGCAGCGGTTTGCTAAACCGCCATGTGGGGTAACCTGCATCGAGGGTTCGAATCCCTCCCTCTCCGCCAGCCCTGCAGCATCGCGTGCGCCCGTAGCTCAGCGGATAGAGCGTCAGGTTGCGGACCTGAAGGTCGTGGGTTCGAGTCCCGCCGGGCGCGCCATTCCCACCCCGATGGGTTGCCGAGAGCAGCCGTTGACCTAGTCTCCCGCGGGCTCGACCAGACCCCAGACCAGGCTCTCGTACGAGCGGTGTGGCTCCAGCGCCCCCACGTACCCTTCGATCCATGGCTCGGTCAGGAGGATCGCGGCGGCGGCCGAGTCCCGTAGCTGGGCTCGAAGAATGCGGTCGCCAGGCGGCGGATCTGGACCAGGCCGTCCTCCGAAAAGAGGAGCATGTGGCCGGCGCCGACGAACGTCACCGTCGAGACCCGGTCGTCCGGGTAGTGCCGGAACAGCGACACCGCCGCGGGATCGTAATCGGTGATGGTGTCCTGGCTTCCAGCGAGGAAGAGTGCCGGGGCGTGGGCCGAGGCGATCCCGCGTTGCCCGACGAGATCGAAACCCTCCGGCATCATCGGCATGACGGCTCGGATCCGTTCGTCTCCGAAGGCGTGCCACAGCCCGGAGGCAGTCGCGACGCCTGCCTCGTTCCCGCGTGCGACGAACGCCTTCCAGTTCGCCGGCGAGCCGCAGACGTAGTCGAACCAGTGGTCAGACCAACCCATCGGACGGTTCCCGCACGTGGCTGCGTAACGGTCGGGATCGACTCTCGCGCCGGCGAGCATCAGCGCGGTCCAGGCCCCGAACGAGTAGTCGACGACTCCGACCCGATCCGTGTCGATGACATCGACCAGCGGGTCGTCCCGGAGCGCGGCCAGGCCGTCGAGCGCCGCCATGTCGTCGAGCGGGAAGTCCACCATGAGCGCGCTCGGATGGGAGAACCAGGTGCTCTGGTCCTTGACCGCAACGAAGGCGAAGCCATGGCTCGCGAGGTGTTCACTCAAGTAGGCGGAGATGCTCGAGGAGCCCAGGATCACTGGGTACGGGCGTCCAACCGGATCAGGCAACACGTCCGGTGTGACCTCGCCCGGTGACCCTTGTGCGGGGTACCAGATCCGGATCGCCACCAGTCGGTCCCCCCGATCGGGATCGGTGAACTCGAAGTCCCGGATACCCACGCCGAACGGCCCGGGTTCCGCAAGGGCCCTTGCGTCAAGCGGCGGGGACGGCCCCGCGGATGGCGACGGCCGCGACGGAGATGGCGAGGGACCCGCACTTGTTGTCGCCACACTCGCAGTGGGCACGCCGTCCGGCGAGGCGCTCGTCGGCTCGATCGTGGATCCGACGGTGGAGCAGGCCACTAGCGCCACGATGATGAAGGGCGCCAATCGGGTCATACGGCCGTGGATCCACCGGTCGAACATTCGAAGCCCTCCAACCAGGGGCGGACCGATTGAGCATCGAATCGCCGATGCGGTTTGTCGAGTGCCGGATGGCCTGCCTGGCGGCAGCAACGACTGGGAACCACCCGGAGCCGTCCGAGGCGTCCCCCGCCATCGGCCGCGGCCGACAGGTTGACGTGGTCGCTAACGGGCGTTCGACTTGCGTGTCGTCGGGGAGCGACCGGTCGCGGCGGTGGCGTGATGGGCGGGCCGGAGATTCCGCGATCTGACTGACCGTCCTTTCGACTACGATCGAGCCATGACAGCCGACCAGCCGCAGATCGCGTTCCTTGGCCTCGGCACCATGGGTGCAGCCATGGCCGCCAACCTGGCCCGCGCGGGGTTCGGGGTCACGGCCTGGAATCGCACGCCTGGGCGAGCACCCGAGCTCGTAGATCTCGGCGTCGAGATGGCACCGAATCCCGCCGCCGCCTCCGCCGCAGCGGACATCGTCGTCGTCTGTGTCTCCGACACGCCGGACGTCGAGGCCGTCCTCTTCGGCCAGGACGGCGTCGTGGAGGGCGCCCGCCCCGGCACCCTCATCATCGACTGCTCCACCATCGCACCATCCGGCAGTTGGGGCTTCGCCGCGCGCCTCAGGGAACACGGCCTCTCGATGGTCGATGCACCGGTCTCCGGCGGCAGCGAAGGCGCCCGGAACGCCACCCTGACCATCTTCGTCGGCGGAGCCCAGGACGACGTCGAACGCGCCCGGCCCGTCCTCGGGGCCCTCGGCAAGACGATCACCCACGTCGGCCCCATCGGCGCCGGCCAGGCGGTCAAGGCGGTCAACCAGGTGATCATCGCCGGCGCCTACCTTGGCGTCGCGGAGGGGATCGTCCTCGCCATCAAGGCGGGGCTGGACGTCGAGCAGGTCGTCGGCGCGCTCGGGGGCGGTGCGGCACAGAGCTGGGTCCTCGCCAACCGAAGCGGCCGGATGATCGACAACGACTACCCGCTCGGGTTCAAGCTCTCGCTCCACCGCAAGGATCTCGGGATCGCTCTGGAGCTGGCCAACCAGCTCGGCGCCGTCCTGCCGATCAGTGCCCTCGCTGCGCAGCTGGAATCCGGCCTGATCGCCGGCGGTCACGGCGACGACGACATGTCCGCCCTGGCGCGCTCGATCCGGGCCCTCTCCGCGCTGGAGGGGTGAGGCCCGGCGCTACCCGCGTCGGCTTCGACGGCCAGGCCTCAGATGATGGCCGGGCCTATCAGCGGCGATGACGCTCCCAGCATCAGATCCAGGGCAAATTGGACGATAAACGCCGAGCAAGGCTCGGCAGCGTGTCGACCGTTGCCGCTTCACGCTTGGTCGAGCGGCCGACACGCGCCGCCGGCGGGTGGCGACAGCCTTTGTGCCCACCGCAACGCTGGATCTGATGCTGCCAGCAGAATCACGCCCGGGAAGCGGCCTTCACGCAACCCGCCCGACCAGACCGAGTCAGTCGAGGCCGACCAGCAGCATCGGGTCGCCCAGCTTGCCGTCGTAGCGCGGTCGGAACCGGGCCACGTTGTACATCGCCGGCACGTCCACCCTGCGCGGCCCCAGCGAGGGGTCGGGCAGGGTGGTATGCGCGTACTTCCCATCCTGGATCGCGACCATCCGGCCGGTGATCCCGGCGTCCACCAGGTCCATCGCGACGTTGGCGAAGGTCGTCGCGACCATCGAATCGATCGAATCCGGTTCGCCGCTGCGCAGGTCGTAGGTCAGCTCGGACGCCAGCGTCTCGATCCCGGTCCGCTCCCGAAGCTCATTGGCCAGTGCCTCGCCGACGTTGGCCTTGTGACGATGTCCGAAGGCATCGGTCTCGCCGACGTCGCTCATCTGGGCACCCTGCCAGATGGCCCCTTCGGCGGTGATCACGAAGGCGTAGCGACTCGGGTTCGCCCGGTGATCGGCGGCCAAAAGGTCGGCCAGCGCATCAAGGTCGTAGGGAGCCTCGGGGATGACGCAGCGAGCGGACGTGACATAGGCGGTGTAGAGGGCGGAGAACCCGGCGTCCCGCCCGAAGATCCGGAAGACCCCGATCCGCTCGTGGCTGCCGAGCGTCGTCCGCTGGCGGTTGATCGCCTCCTTGGCCCGGGTGATCGCCGTCGAGAAGCCGATGCAGTATTCCGTGCCCTGGACGTCGTTGTCCATCGTCTTGGGGATCGCCACCAGCGGCACCCCGGCGTTGACCAGGACCTGCGAGTAGGAGAGCGTGTCGTCCCCGCCGATGGTCACCAGCAGATCCACGCCGAGGGTTGACAGGTTGTCGAGCACCCGCGGCGTCAGGTCGAACAGCCCTTCGCCGACGGCGTACGGTGCGCGCACCGATTCGTCCATCCACGGCGGCAGACCGGCCACTCGCATCTTGCGTGGATTCGTGCGCGACGTGTGGAGGATCGTCCCGCCCGTCCGCTCGATCGTCCGGGTGTTGGCCCGGTCGAGCGGACGGAGGTACTCAGGGTCGGGCTCAGGACCGGGCCGAAGATGGGTCAGTCCCTCCCATCCGCGGCGGATGCCGAGGACGTCGAAGCCCGCCTCGGTGGCCCGGTAGACCACGCTCTTGATGACTGCGTTGAGCCCGGGGACGTCGCCCCCTCCGGTCATGATGGCGACGCGCTTCCTGTTGGTCATGGCGGGAGTCATGCTACCCCTCCGCGAACCGTTGGATCGGCCTCGACCGGGGCCCGGCCGGTGTCGTCTGCTAGCATCGATCCATGAACTACGAGCTGTTCATGGGCGAGGCGCTCGAAGAGGCGAAGCTGGCTCTCGCGCATGGCGAGCGGCCCGTGGGCGCGGTCGCCGTCGTGGACGAGGCCATGGTCGTCCGGGCCCACGACCGGGTCTATGAGACCGACGACCCGACGGCCCACGCCGTCGTGGTCGCCCTGCGCGAGACGGCCCGCAAGCTCGGTTCGACCCGGCTCGCAGATGTGACCATCTTCGCCACCCGGGAGCCGTGCCCGATGTGCGTCGGAGCGCTGCTCGCGAGTGATATCGACGCCCTGGTCTATGCCGCTGCGAACGAGCGTGACGGCGCCGCTGGATCGGTCGTTCAGCTTGCCGAGAACCCGGCCTTGCCGCGCCGCATCAAGATCGTCAGCGGCATCCGTCGAGACGAGGCAGAACGCCTGTTCGCCCCCGTCCTGGCGCGCTGAGGGGCACCCCAGCTGGCCAGGGGCGGCCCGACCAGCCTTGTTTGGTATCCTCTCCCGCGGAGAGGTGTCCGAGTGGTTGATGGTGCCGCTCTCGAAAAGCGGTGTGCGAAAGCACCGCGGGTTCGAATCCCGCCCTCTCCGCCATCCCTCGATCATCGCCGAGCCGGTCGGGTCGTGCCTGGCCGGTTCCACTGTCTCGGGGGAGAGGTCGCCTAGTGGACTATGGCGCCGCACTGGAAATGCGGTTCGGGGCAACCCGTCGCGGGTTCGAATCCCGCCCTCTCCGCCATCTCCGCTCCGCGAGCGGATCGGCCCGTGGCTGCGTTGGCGCCTGCGCGCCTCGCTCACGCACCCCGAGGTGCGCTCGCTCCGGTGCTCGGCGCCGCCTTGCCACCAACCGCCCGCCCGTGGATCTCGGTCGCGTGCCGACTCATGCCCACTTCCACCTATCGCGCCAGTCCGGGGTATCCTTCGGTCGCCGTGCTAGGCGGGGAACTAGCGGTGCCCTGTACCTGCAATCCGCTCCAGCAGGGCTGAATCCCCTCCCGAGGTCTCCGCTCTCGAACGCCGCCCGACGGTGCGACGTTGAGGACCGGGTCCCACGCAGCGGCGAACCGCGAACCGTGTCAGGTCCGGAAGGAAGCAGCACTAAGCGATCATCGTCGAGTGCCGTGGAACGGCCTGGTCCGAGCCGCTCGTCATGGTGGGCACGGGAGTCCCGAGGTCGACGGAGGGTGCACGGCATTTCCAGCCCAGTCGCCCTCGATCGGAGGAGGTCGTGACCTCGACCGTTCCGCACCAGGCCATCTACCGACGCTGGCGTGCTCAGACGTTCTCGGAGATCGTCGGCCAGGAAGCGGTGGTGGAGACGCTCCGGAACGCGGTCCGAACCGGCCACGTCAGTCACGCCATCCTGTTCGTCGGTCCACGCGGGACGGGCAAGACCTCACTCGCCCGGATCCTGGCCAAGGCCGTCAACTGCACCGACCTTCGCGACGGCGACGCCTGCGATGTCTGCCCATCGTGCGTCTCCATCCGCGAGGGGACGACGCTCGACCTGATCGAGATCGACGCAGCCAGCAACCGCGGGATCGACGACGTCCGCGATCTGCGTGAGCGCCTGCCGTACCCTCCGGGCCATCTGCGCCGCAAGGTCTACATCCTCGACGAGGCCCACCAGATCACGGCACCCGCCTGGAACGCGCTGCTCAAGGCGATCGAGGAGCCGCCGGACTTCGTCGTCTTCATGTTCGCTTCAACCGAACCGTCGGGGTTCCCGCCGGCGATCATGTCGCGTCTCCAGCGCTTCGACGTCCGGCGGCTGACCGTTGCCGAGATCGAGGGCAAGCTGAGCCGGATCCTCGCCGCCGATCGGCGGGAGGCGGAGCCTTCGGCCATCCACCTCATCGCCCGACTCGCCGCGGGCGGGATGCGCGATGCCGAATCGATGCTCGACCAGCTCCTCTCGGCCGCCACTGAGCGGATCGACGAGCGGCAGGTTCGGGATCTGCTCGGCCTGGCCGACGCGGAGGTGGTGGACGAGTTCGTCGATCTCCTGGTTCGTGGCGATGCAGCGTCCGGCGTCGCGCTGCTCGACGGCCTGGACGAGCGAGGCCGCGACATCCGGGCCTTGCTGGATCAGGTGGTCGAGGCGATCCGGCTCGAGCTCGTCGCCGGCCTGGCCAACGCCTCCGCGGCTCGACACGATCCCGCCGCGCTTGCCGCCGCAGGTCGCCGGATCGCCGCGATCGATCCGAACCGCGCCGGGATCGGCGGCCTCCGGTTCCAGCTGGAGCTGGCACTCTTCCAGGCGAGTGGCCGCGAAGGGTCGGTCGCCACAGCACCCGCCTCGAGGATCGCTCCGACTGCCGCCTCGAGAGCCGCGCCGCCGTCCAGGTCCGCCCGCATCGAGTCGCCCGACCAGGCCTCGAAGCCGACAACCGAACCTGTCGCGGCCGCCGAACCCGCCGAACCTGTCGCGGCCGCCGAACCCGCCGAACCTGTCGCGGCCGCCGAACCCATCGCGGCCGCGCCGCCGCCTGCATCCGTGGCCTCGCCCGGCCGCGCCAACGTCGTGCGAGTCACCCCGGCGAGTCCCGCGCTCGAAGAGCTGTTGGCCGCGTGGCCTGCCATCGTCGCGCAGCTCAGTGCCCACCCGCCCACCAAGCCGCTGGTGATCGCGTGCCGGCCGGTCGCTGTCGACGGCGCGATCGTGACCCTGGGCTTCCCTGAGGAGCAGGCCTTCCTCAAGGACGCCGCCGAGCGCCGCAAGCCCGCGATCGAGGCCGGGATCAGCTCGGTGCTCAAGCGTCCGGTCGGCGTTCGGTGCGTGGTGGCCAACATCGAGGTTGCGGCCGCGGCTCCCGCGGATGCCGCCGATCTCCTCGCCGAGGCGAGGCGGATCTTCGCCGACGACATCATCGAGGTCGGCGAGGTCGGCTGACCCGGAGCGTCGCCCCGGCTGGGCTGCACCGCGGGGTCGGTTGCGGCAGACTGACCCGCGACGAAGCCGACGAGAGGAGACGCCCGATGGGGATGGCCAACCTGCAACGGATGGCGCAACAGATGCAGCAGGAGATGCTGCGGATCCAGGCCGAACTGGAAACGACCACGGTGGACGGTTCGGCCGGTGGCGGCGTTGTCAGCGCGGTCGTGACCGGCAAGCAGGAACTGGTCAGCGTCACCATCGACCCGTCGGCCGTGGACCCCGAAGACCTCGAGATGCTCCAGGACCTCGTCGTCGCGGCGGTCAACGACGCGTTGCGAGCCTCACGAGAGCTCGCCGACCAGAAGATGGCGGCCGTCGCGGGCGGTCTTCGCCTTCCGGGCATGTAGGCCGGCGACCACGTGGTCACCCCCGTCATCGAACCCGTCGCGCGCCTGATCGAGGCGTTCGCACGCCTGCCTGGCATCGGCCCCAAGACGGCGCAGCGGCTCACCTACCACCTGCTTCGAGCACCGGACGCAGAGGCGCGCACGTTGGCCGGTGCCCTCGTTGCCGTTCGCGACAAGGTCGTCTTCTGTGATCGCTGCTTCAATATCTCGGACCAGCCGCTCTGCCCCATCTGTCGCGACCCGGGCCGCGACGAGGCGCGCCTGTGTGTCGTGGAGGAGCCGCTCGACGTCCTCGCCATCGAGCGAACCGGCGAGTTCAAGGGGAGCTACCACGTCCTCCACGGAGCCATCTCGCCGATCGACGGGATCGGGCCGGATCGGCTCAAGATCCGGGAGCTGCTGGAACGCGCCGACGCTGCCGCGCGTGAAGGCCGGCCGTTCGTCGAGGTGATCATGGCCACCAATCCAACGCTCGAGGGCGAGGCCACCGCGATGTACCTCGCCGAGCGGCTTGAATCGGTCGTCGGCATGGTCAGCCGGATCGCCCGGGGATTGCCTGTCGGTGGCGACCTCGAATACGCCGACGAAGTGACGCTCATCCGTGCCCTCCAGGGCCGGCGGGCTGTCTGAGCTGGGCATGAGCAACCTAGTCACCGAATTCCTGCTTCGCCTGGCCAAGGCCTTGGTCGCGACGTTTCTCGGGATCGTCGTCTACGTCGTCCTGGTCGGGCCGCTGGGTGTCGCCGGCTCCGCGGAGCTCGCGCTGCTGTCCTGGGTGTGCGGCGCGGCGTTCATGTTGCTGGTCGAAACAGGTCCGCTCTGACCAGGATCGCTCCCCGCGGCCGGAGCCGCGCCGGTCGCCCAGCCGGACCGCGTCGGCTCTGAACCCGGGCTGCTTCCCCTTCGAACAGGGGTGTTTGACAGTCCGGGGGGACCTCCATACCATTCGCCGTCGCGGTGCACCCGGAGGGGTCATGCGGGTGGTTCCGGAAGCCCGGTCCCATCAGGTCGCGAGGTTTGACACCTCGACCGCCAAGCCTCATCATTCGTGGTCTGCGCCGCGGGCCGTCGCGCCTCGGCCGCTGCACCTTAACAACTGAAGAGTGACAGGAAATCCGTGATAATGGATGTGCGAGTGGTCAAACCCTCGGACAGAAGTCGCGGCCGCAAGGTCGTGCAACTTTTTGGAGAGTTTGATCCTGGCTCAGGATAAACGCTGGCGGCGTGCATGAGACATGCAAGTCGAACGGACGATCGAGGCTTGCTTCGGTCGTTAGTGGCGGACGGCTGAGTAACGCGTAGGTGACCTGCCCTGAAGTGGGGAATAACTGCCCGAAAGGGTGGCTAATACCGCATGTGGTGGTGTGTTCATTCACACCAGTAAAGCCGCAAGGCGCTTCGGGAGGGGCCTGCGTCCGATTAGCTCGTTGGTGGGGTAACGGCTCACCAAGGCGACGATCGGTAGGTGGTCTGAGAGGACGATCACCCAGACTGGGACTGAGACACGGCCCAGACTCCTACGGGAGGCAGCAGTCGGGAATTTTGCGCAATGGACGAAAGTCTGACGCAGCAACGCCGCGTGAGGGATGACGGCCTTCGGGTTGTAAACCTCTTTTGTCAGGGAAGATGATGACGGTACCTGGCGAATAAGTCACGGCTAACTACGTGCCAGCAGCCGCGGTAATACGTAGGTGGCAAGCGTTGTCCGGATTTACTGGGCGTAAAGAGCGCGCAGGCGGTCGTTCAAGTCGAGTGTGAAAGCCCCCGGCTCAACTGGGGAGGGTCATTCGATACTGATCGACTCGAAGGCAGGAGAGGGTAGTGGAATTCCCGGTGTAGTGGTGAAATGCGTAGATATCGGGAGGAACACCAGTGGCGAAGGCGACTACCTGGCCTGTTCTTGACGCTGAGGCGCGAAAGCTAGGGGAGCAAACGGGATTAGATACCCCGGTAGTCCTAGCCGTAAACGATGGACACTAGGTGTTGGTGGTATCAACCCCGCCAGTGCCGAAGCTAACGCATTAAGTGTCCCGCCTGGGGAGTACGGCCGCAAGGCTAAAACTCAAAGGAATTGACGGGGGCCCGCACAAGCAGCGGAGCGTGGGGTTTAATTCGACGCAACGCGAAGAACCTTACCAGGGCTTGACATGACCAGGATCCCGGCGGAAACGTCGGTTCCCCGCAAGGGGCCTGGCCACAGGTGTTGCATGGCTGTCGTCAGCTCGTGTCGTGAGATGTTGGGTTAAGTCCCGCAACGAGCGCAACCCCTACTGTGTGTTGTATCACTCACACGGGACTGCCGAGAGAAACTCGGAGGAAGGTGGGGATGACGTCAAGTCAGCATGGCCCTTACGTCCTGGGCTACACCCACGCTACAATGGCCGGTACAACGGGCGGCGAAACCGCGAGGTGGAGCGAATCCCTTAAAGCCGGTCTCAGTTCGGATTGTAGGCTGCAACTCGCCTACATGAAGCCGGAGTTGCTAGTAACCGCCGGTCAGCATACGGCGGTGAATATGTTCCCGGGCCTTGTACACACCGCCCGTCACGTCATGAAAGCTGGCAACACCCGAAGCCGGTGGGCCAACCGCAAGGAGGCAGCCGTCGAAGGTGGGGTTGGTGATTGGGACGAAGTCGTAACAAGGTAGCCGTACCGGAAGGTGCGGCTGGATCACCTCCTTTCTAGGGAGATCCGAGTCTCGGCCTTTTGGTGGGGTCGGGGCGTTGATGGCTCCTAGGGTTGATCGCACGGTCGCTCGAGTCTCCCCGCCAGGTGGAGCTCGCCGGGATCGGTCCGCAAGGACCGCGCCCGGAGGCCGATACGCGACCTGGAAAGAACACCGAACCCATTCGGACATCCGGATGCGGGGGTTTCCTGTCACTCTTCAAGGGTCAAGGTGCAGCCGTCCGCGGGCGACGACCGGGTCGTCGGACAAGGGCATGGCCGCCACCCGCGGCGGGCGTTTAGCTCAGCTGGTTAGAGCACTGCCCTGATAAGGCAGAGGTCTCTGGTTCGAGTCCAGAAACGCCCACCACCACCCACCCGCCTGACGCCGGGGACGTAGCTCAGCTGGTAGAGCATCTCCTTTGCAAGGAGAGGGTCAGGAGTTCGAGTCTCCTCGTCTCCACCACCTCAGCCTCGCCACCGACAGGCAGAACAGGAATAGTTCGGGTCGATCCCCGAGACGATCACCACCGTTCGCGGACAGACGCGCAACGACCCCCTGATCCGTGACCTTCCCGCCGGGGCAGAGATCACCGACCAGCGGATCGCTGGACGATGGATCGGCGTCAGCCGGCCATCAGAGGCTCGCTCCCACGAGCTGGCCGCACCTTAACAACTGGAATGTTTCGGCAGATTGAAGATCTTCGATTTCGCCGAGTAGTCAAGGAAATGATCCCGATCGATCCCATCCGTCGCTGACCGCCTGGTCAGAGGCTGGAGGGGGTCAAGCTACAAAGGGCACGGGGTGGATGCCTTGGCGCCAAGAGCCGATGAAGGACGTGGCAGGCTGCGAAAAGCTCCGGGGAGTCGCGAGCAGACTTTGATCCGGAGATGTCCGAATGGGGAAACCCGGCTGGGGTCATGCCCAGTTCACTCCCGGTTGAACAAAATAGACCGGGTAGAGGTAAGCCAGCGAACTGAAACATCTCAGTAGCTGGAGGAAAAGAGATGATTCCCCGAGTAGTGGCGAGCGAAACGGGAACAGCCCAAACCCACTCAGCGCGATAGGTTGCCGCCGTTTCTGAGAGGGGGTTGTAGGAGTCGATCTTCGGGACCCGGCAAGGTCCCGGCGGAGTTACCAAGTCGATCGCTAGTCGAACTGCCCTGGAATGGCAGGCCAGAGAGGGTGACAGCCCCGTAGGCGAAAGCGACCGACCTCCGTGATCGGCCACCTGAGTACCACGTGGAAGGTCTCTCATGTGGGAAACTGGGCGGACCACCGTCCAAGGCTAAATACTCTTGGCGACCGATAGTGAACTAGTACCGTGAGGGAAAGGTGAAAAGCACCCCGGAAGGGGAGTGAAATAGTACCTGAAACCACGTGCCTACAAGCAGTCAGAGGGTGTTGCCGGTTCGCCGGTAGCCTGATGGCGTGCCTTTTGAAGAATGAGCCGACGAGTTACGTGCGTGTGGCGAGGTTAAGTCCGCGAAGGATGGAGCCGGAGCGAAAGCGAGTCTGAATAGGGCGATCAGTCGCACGCAGTAGACCCGAAACCGAGTGACCTATCCATGGCCAGGTTGAAGCGAGAGTAATGTCTCGTGGAGGACCGAACTCACTAGCGTTGAAAAGCTAGGGGATGAGCTGTGGATAGAGGTGAAATGCCAATCGAACTCGGAGATAGCTGGTTCTCCCCGAAATAGCTTTAGGGCTAGCCTCGGGCGTTCAATCACGGGGGTAGAGCACTGGATGGGCTAGGGGGCTTCCCGCTTACCAACCCCAACCAAACTCCGAATCCCGTGATTTCAGAGCCCGGGAGTCAGACTGCGAGGGCTAAGCTTCGTGGTCAAAAGGAAAACAGTCCAGACCGTCAGCTAAGGTCCCTAAATCCAAGCTAAGTGGTAAAGGATGTGGATTCGCATAGACAACCAGGATGTTGGCTCAGAAGCAGCCACCATTGAAAGAGTGCGTAACAGCTCACTGGTCAAGTGGATCTGCGCCGAAAATTCAGCGGGGCTCAAGCTTGGTACCGAAGCTACGGACTCCATGGCCGGTTCGCCGGTCGTGGTTTGGTAGGGGAGCGTTCCGTCAGCAGTGAAGGTCGACCGTGAGGACGGCTGGAGTGGGCGGAAGTGCGAATGTCGGCATGAGTAGCGCAATGTGAGTGAGAATCTCACACGCCGTAAGCCTAAGGTTTCCTGAGGAAGGCTTGTCCGCTCAGGGTTAGTCGGGCCTAAGCCGAGGACGAACGTCGTAGGCGATGGACATCCGGTTGATATTCCGGAACCACTAACGATCGTTTGCACCGCAAGGTGTCGCCTGGGGGTAGGAGAACGGAGGTTGGCTGGCGAAAGTCAGTCGAGTCCCGGATCTGATCCCGGGTGAGAGCAATGGCATGACACAGCGTGGTAATTCGAGCGCGTTTTGGCTATACGCGTCTAAGCCGGTAGGGGGATCGGACAGGTAAATCCGTCCGTTCATTCAACCCCGAGCAGCGAATGTAAGAGGCTTCTGCCTCAAGTCGAGTGAGCCATGCTGGCGAGAAAAGTGTCTAGCGAGATCAATAGTGTCCGTACCGCAATCCGACACAGGTAGGCGGGTAGAGCATACCAAGGCGATCGGGAGAACCCTCGTTAAGGAACTCGGCAACATGGCCCCGTAACTTCGGGAGAAGGGGCGCTTCGCGGCTGCTGCTTGCAGTGGTCCGATCGAAGCCGCAGTGAAAAGGCCCAGGCGACTGTTTAGCAAAAACACAGGTCTCTGCGAAAGCGAAAGCTGACGTATAGGGGCTGACGCCTGCCCAGTGCCGGAAGGTTAAGAGGAGGGGTGCAAGCTCTGAATCGAAGCCCCGGTAAACGGCGGCCGTAACTATAACGGTCCTAAGGTAGCGAAATTCCTTGTCGGGTAAGTTCCGACCCGCACGAATGGCGTAACGATCTGGGCGCTGTCTCAACGAGGGATCCGGCGAAATTGAAGTACCTGTGAAGATGCAGGTTACCCGCGGCAGGGCAAAAAGACCCCGTGGAGCTTTACTGCACCCTGACATTGGATTGGGATTTAGTTTGTGTAGGATAGGTGGGAGGCTGAGAAACTGGGGCGCTAGCCTCGGTGGAGCCAACGTTGAAATACCACCCTTGCTGAATTCCGTTTCTAACCGCGACCCGTGATCCGGGCGCGGAACAGTGTCAGGCGGGCAGTTTGACTGGGGCGGTCGCCTCCTAAAGTGTAACGGAGGCGCCCAAAGGTTCCCTCAGGCTGAATGGAAACCAGCCGTAGAGTGCAAAGGCATAAGGGAGCTTGACTGCGAGACCAACAAGTCGAGCAGAGACGAAAGTCGGGCTTAGTGATCTGGTACCTCCGAGTGGAAGGGGTATCACTCAACGGATAAAAGCTACCCCGGGGATAACAGGCTGATGGTGCCCAAGAGTTCACATCGACGGCACCGTTTGGCACCTCGATGTCGGCTCGTCGCATCCTGGGGCGGAAGTACGTCCCAAGGGTTTGGCTGTTCGCCAATTAAAGCGGCACGCGAGCTGGGTTCAGAACGTCGTGAGACAGTTCGGTCTCTATCCGCCGTGGGCGTAGGGAACTTGAGAGGAGTTGCTCCTAGTACGAGAGGACCGGAGTGAACGAACCGCTGGTGTGCCAGTTGTCCCGCCAGGGGCATCGCTGGGTAGCTATGTTCGGTTGGGATAAGCGCTGAAAGCATCTAAGTGCGAAGCTCGCCTCGAGATGAGGTTCCCCACCGGGTCAACCGGGTAAGACCGCAGGGAGACCACCTGTTTGATAGGCCGCATGTGGAAGTCCGGTGACGGATGAAGCTGAGCGGTACTAACGGTCGAGGGCTTGACCTCTTCAGCAACTGACCAGGGGTCGGCGGCTGGGGGATCGTGGATCAGACCCTGATTACCCACGAATTCGAAGATCATCCGGCACACGCTCGGTCGACATGACCGAGCGCCGAGCCGCTGCCGAAACGATGTCCAGACGCAAAGAATCCCGGTGACTCTGGCGGAGAGGCCACACCCGTTCCCATCCCGAACACGGAAGTTAAGCTCTCCAGCGCCGAAGATACTGAGAGGGCAGCCTTTCGGGAAAATAGGTCGTCGCCGGGATTTTTGCGTGTCCGGGACTGGCTGCCGACAGGACTCGTTCCGGGTCCGCGGACGCCTCGGCTATCCTTCCCGCCATGAGCGCAGTCGAAGGCCGACCCACACGGCTGCCATCCGTCGAGTCAGCGCAGTCCGACCCCCGGCGCGACGCGCTCCCGGCACTTTGCCCGTATCTCGCGACGCTCGATGGCACCTGGCGAAGCGCGATCGCGAGTCGTGAGCACCGCTGCATGGCGGTCGCGCCGCCGGTCCAGCTGGCCACGGAGAAGCAGCGCCGACTCTGTCTCGTCGCCGCCCACGTCGAGTGCGCGACATATGGTGCAGCGATCGCGGCGCGCGCCGGGCCGCCCGACCGCGCGCCCGGCCACCCAAGGCCGATCGCGCGAACCACTCCGATCGTCCTCGACCAGGGCGGGCTCGACCTGCGGATCCAGACCCTGCGTGCTGGTCGCGCCTCGGGCCAGGGGGTCCTCCTCGGCCTCCTCGCCATCGCCTTCCTGGCGATCCTCATCGCGCGCCCGTCCGGGAATCCGGGCTCGGCCGGAGGTCCCGGGGCCGATGCTTCCGCGTCGCCCTTGTCGAGTGCAGGCGCGACGACCGACGTCGCGGCGCTTCCCACGATGGACACACCGACTGACGCGCCGGTCCCTGCGCCCCCGACCGCGGCCGCAGCCGAGACCGCTGCTCCGTCGCGCGCGCCGAGCGGCGCGCCCCCGACCGCACCGGCCAGCATCGGGCCTTCCAGCCCGCCACCCGCCAGCCCGCAACCATCGACGTCCGGGGCGACCTACAAGGTCCGAAGCGGCGACAACCTGAGCGCCATCGCCCGACGTTTCGGGACGACCACGCAGGTGCTGGTCGACCTGAACGGGATCTCCGATCCGGCCAAGTTGAAGATCGGTCAGGTCCTGCGACTGCCCTGAGCCTCACTCAGATTACCGGCGGGCGCTCAGCGCTGGCAGCCGCGGCAGAACGAGGTGATGAAGCCACCGGCCCGCACCTCGGTGATTCGTGTTCCACAGCGGGGGCACGGCTGGCCGCCCTTGTCGTGGACGGCCAGGAAGTCACGAACCTGCTTCTCGAAGGCCGGTGGGACGCGCTCCCTGAGGACCTCGATGGCACTCGCCAGGGTCGCCCGGGTTGCCGCGTAGAGGGCATCGACCTCCTCGGCTGCCAGGCTTGCGCGCTTGCGAAACGGCAGGAACCCGGCCGCATGCAGGATCTCGTCGCTGTAGGCGTTCCCGATGCCGGCCACGAACGCCTGGTTCCGTAGAAGATTCTTGAGTTCTCCTGGATGGCGCCGGATGCGTTCCCGCCAGGCCTCGAGCGTGAGGCCCGGATCATCCGCATCCGGACCCTGGTCGGGCTCACCCAGGCCGGGGACCGGTCGATCGATGCCTGCGGGCCGCAGGTAGATCTTGCCCATCTGGGTCGGGTCGCGATAGCGGATCTCGGGCATCGCGTCGGCTGGAGGCAGCCATGGCGCTCCGCGCGTCCATACGGCCCCGTCGCGCGGTCCGTTCGGGCGCGAGCCGAATCCCAGGACGACCGCCGTCCTGGTCGGCAGCTTGTCATCCGGGAGGGCCATCTGGAACCGGCCGGTCAGCATGGGATTGCAGGCGATCTCGTCGCGGTCCAGGGCGATCAACAGGAACTTGCCGCGCCGGCGGACCGACCCGACCCGTTGACCGATCAGTGCGCTCATCTCGGCTGGAGTGCCACGCACGGCGAGGGGCCCCGGAGCTGCGGCGGAGCGGATGGCTCGCCCGGTCAGGGACGCGTGGAGGGCATCGGCCACCACGGTCAGATCGGGCAGTTCGGGCACGGCGCGACGATTGTAGACGTCGGAAAGCGTGTGCTAGACTCTCCCGGCCCCGAGAGGCAGGACAGCTGAAGAGCAACGAGCAGGCTAGACCCACGAAGGAGCGGACCGCGGATCGATCGCCCACGGACCACTTGATCGTTCAGGAAGACGGCTTGAGCGTCGCTCAGGCCGTTCGTGATTCTCGGGCGCGCATCCACAACCAGGAGTGACCAGACCCTTGACAGAAGAAGAGCAGGGCGGGACCGCGCCGGAGCCGGGGGCCGTTGCCACCGTTGCCAACCAGGCGTCCGAAGACACCGTCGCGACGATCGTCGCTGACGAGCCCGCCACCACCGTCGACGAGCCCGCCACCGCCACCGCCACCGAAGCGGACACGATGACTCCCGAAGCCGGAGTCGCAGCACCCGTAACGGTGGAGCCGACTCCCGAACCCGTGGCGGCGGAGCCGACTTTCGAACCCATGGCAGACGAGCCCGCGACCCCCACGGCCGAGGCCGTGCAGCCGGAGGCCAGCACCGACGACGGTGCGGCGCTGAGTGCGGACGAGACCGCGCATGCGCCTGCCGCGAGTGACGAGGAAGAGGAGCCGGTCCCGGTGCGCCCGCTCGGGCCCGAGCCGACGACGATGGCGGAGCTCCTCGCCGAGCAGGATTCGGACATCAAGAGCTTCAAGCACGGTGACGTGGTCGAGGGTCAGGTCGTCCGCATCGACAAGGACGAGATCCTGGTCGACATCGGAGCCAAGAGCGAAGGTGTCGTCAGCAATCGCGAGTTGTTCGGTCGCCACGGCGAGGGCCAGCCGACGCTCAATATCGGTGACACCGTCCTGGTCTACGTGCTGCAGCCCGAATCGCCCGAAGGGCACGTCGTGCTGTCGCTGCGGCGGGCCGGCCTGGAGCGCAAGTGGCGCTCCATGCAGGAGCAGTTCGAGACGGGCGTCATCATCGAGGCCCCGGTCATCGACCACAACAAGGGCGGGCTCATCGTCGACTGCGGCATCCGCGGCTTCGTGCCGATCAGCCAGATCGTGGACTTCCCGCGGCGCCCGCAGAACGATCAGCCGCGTGACGCCGCGCAGGAGATCGCCGAGAAGCTCCAGCCGTTCGTCGGCCGCAAGCTTCGGCTGAAGATCCTCGAGGTCAACCGGAAGGCCAACCGGCTCATCCTGTCGGAGAAGGTCGCGCTCTATGAGGAGCGCCGCGAGAAGCGCGACGAGCTGTTCAGCAGCCTGCAGGTCGGCCAGAAGGTCACCGGGACCGTTCGGTCGATCGCCCCGTTCGGGGTGTTCATCGACCTCGGCGGCATCGACGGCCTCGTCCACAAGAGCGAGCTCTCGTGGAACAAGCTCAATAACCCCGAGGCGGGCTACCGTGTGGGCGAGGAGGTCGAGGCCGAGGTCATCGACATCAACCACGAACGCGGTCGGATCAGCCTCTCGATCCGTCGGCTCCAGCCGGATCCGTGGCACTCCACGGTGGCGGACTTCAATGTCGGTGACGTCATCGACGGAACGGTCACCAAGCTCGTGAACTTCGGCGCGTTCGTGCGGGTTCGTGACGGCCTCGAAGGCCTGATCCACATCAGCGAGCTGTCCCATCAGCGAGTCGCCCATCCCGGAGACGTCGTCCACGAGGGCCAGCAACTCAAGCTCAAGATCATCTCGCTTGACTCAGAGCGGCACCGCCTGGGCCTCAGCCTCAAGCAGGCCGAGGAGCCGCCGGCCCGTCCGGTGCCCGACGCCGGACCGAGCGTCCAGGCCGCATCCGCCGGACCGAGCAGTGCCCCGAGCGCCGCGCGTCCGGAGCGCCGACCGCGGCCGGAGCGCAGCTACTCGATGTCCGACGCGGTCCAGGAACCCGAGGGCGGGATCGACAACACCCTGGCGTCCGCCTTCGCACAGGTTCGCGAGCAGCTGGCCGCCGCCGAAACGACCGACGGAGCCCCGGAGAGAGTCGCCGTCGAGGTCGAGGCGAGTCTCGCGCAGGACGTCGCGGAGACAGCGGCGGACATCGTGCCCCTTGCCGAACCGGAAGCACCGGCCG
>JBCLCL010000009.1:0-60819 GCA_038915815.1 Candidatus Limnocylindrales bacterium | reverse complement strand
TCATCGCGCCGGGATTGACCCCGGCGGAGCGACGGACGGTCCGGCCATGGATCCCGATGGCCCTGATCTTCTTCGGGCTGGGGGTCGGGATCGCCTATCTCGTCCTGCCATTCGCCGTCGCCTTCCTGCTCAGCTTCACCGACGAGGTCCTTCGCGCCCAACCGGCCGCCGGTCCCTACTTCGATTTCGTGACGACGATGTTCCTGGCCTTCGGGCTGGTCATGGAGTTCCCGATCCTGCTGGTCGGCTTGTCGCGCGTCGGGATCCTCACCTCGCAGCGGCTGACCTCGTCACGCCGGTTCGTGATCCTCGGGATCGCCATCTTCTCCGCGGTCGCGACGCCCGGCGGCGACCTGGTCAGTCCGTTCGTGCTCGGCGGGACGATGTACCTGCTGTTCGAGCTGACCGTCGTCTTCATCCGGCGCAGCGGGCGGTGACCGGCAACACCGAGGTCCGACCGCCGTCGGATCCGGTCGCGGCTCCTGCGGTGGTGATCCTGAGCGGCCTGTCCGGCGGAGGCAAGACGTCCGCGGCGAAGCTGTTCGAAGATCTCGGCTACACCGTGGTGGACAACCTGCCCGGCGAGCTGTTGCCGGACCTGGCCGAGCTCGTCTCCAGCGACCGCGTCCGCTTCGCCCGGGTCGCGATCGTGCTCGACGTGCGTGCGGGCGATGCGACGCTCGCGCTTGGTGCGATGCGCGGCGCGCTCGAGGGTCGCGGGATCCGGCCACGGGTCGTCTTCCTGGAGGCCAGCGACGATGTCCTGATCCGCCGCTTCAGCGAGACGCGCCATCGCCATCCGTTGGGCGACGAGCACGGCATCGCCACGTCCATCGCCGACGAGCGACGCATCCTTGAGCCGGTGCGGGCCGACGCCGACATCGTCCTCGATACCTCGGACCTGTCACTCCGCCAGCTCCGGGAGCGCCTATTCGCCCAGCTCGCGACGGAGGTTCGAGCGGACCAGCTCTCGCTCCAGCTCATCACGTTCGGCTACAAGTACGGGATACCGCTCGAGGCCGACCTGGTCTTCGACGTCAGGTTCATGCAGAACCCCTACTACGTGGCCGAGCTGCGACGGCTCTCGGGGCTGACCGACGAGGTCCGCACGTTCGTGCTGGACCAGCCGCTCGCCGGACGGTTCCTCGAGTTCATCCGCGAGTTCCTCGAGTTTGCCGTGCCGGCCTACATCGCGGAAGGCAAGACCCGCCTGACCATCGGGATCGGCTGTACCGGCGGCTACCACCGCTCGATCGTGATCGGCGAACAGCTGGCGGTCTGGCTGCGTGAGCAGGATTACGGACCGGTCGCGGTCTTCCACCGGGAGCTCGATCGGACGTGAATCTCCGGCGCTGGCTCGAGCCCGGTATCGGGATCAAGCGCTGGCTGCTCGTCGTCTTCATCGGCCTGCTCTTGCTGGCCATCGCGTTCGCGCACCTCCTGCGCCAGGTCGGCCGCGATCTCGAGTCGGACGGTCTGGCCGGCGCGCTGATCGACGCGCTCACGCTGCAATTCCTGCCGTTCGCACTCCGGGGCCTGATCGCCGCGTCGGTGGGTCTCGGCCTGGCGGTCTACGGAGCCATCCGGTTGGTCCGGGCGCTGATGGACCCGCTCCAGCGAGCCCATCCCGATCAGCCGCTGGTCGAGCTGATCTATCAGAAGCGCTTCCTGGCGCGTGGTCCGCGGATCGTCGCCATCGGCGGCGGAACCGGCCTCTCCACGCTCCTGCGCGGTCTCAAGGAGCACACCAGCAACCTGACCGCGATCGTCACGGTCGCCGACGACGGTGGATCGTCCGGGTTGCTGCGAGCCAGCCTGGGCATCCCGCCGGTCGGCGACATCCGAAACTGCATCGCCGCGCTGGCCGACGCCGAGCCGCTCATGAGCGAGGTCCTCCAGTACCGGTTTCCCCAGCCGCCGGGCGAGGATGCCGACGGGCTTGCGGGAGACGGGCTCGCCGGACATGCGCTGGGGAACCTGCTGATCGCCGCCGTGACGGCGGTCGAGGGCGGCGACTTCGAGGACGGCGTCCGATCGATGAACCGGATCCTGGCCGTTCGGGGCCGCGTGCTGCCGGTCTCATCCACGCCGCTGACGCTGCACGCCCGGTTGTCGGACGGTTCGATCGTGGACGGGCAGTCAGCCATCATGGGCACGACCGATATCGACCGCGTCTGGCTCTCACCCGCCGCGGTCCCGGCCTCCGAGGAGGCCCTGGCGGCGATCGCCGAGGCGGACCTGGTGGTCCTCGGACCGGGTAGCCTCTACACGAGCCTGCTGCCGAGCCTGCTGATCCCGGTCGTTCGCGACGCAGTCATGGCGACCGATGCGCTCCGCGTCTTCGTCTGCAACGTGGCGATGCAGTCGGGTGAGACGTCCGGGCTCGACCTGGCGGCGCACGTCGAGGCGCTGATCGCCCACACCGGCCCGAACCTGGTCGACGTGGTTCTCGCCAATAACCACTCTCCGGCCCAGGCACCGGCCGATCGCCCGGTCGAGGCGGTCCGCCTGCGCTGGCCGCCGTCGATCGGCGTGGCGCCACGGCTGGTCCTCGAGGACGTGGTGGACCCGGACAACGTCCACCACCACGATCCGGGTCGGCTGGCCGCCGCATTGATGCGCACCCTGGAGCGCGATCCGCGCGGTCGCCGCCGGTCCGTGAGCCGGACGGCCTGAGGTGAGCCGGGTCGAGCGTGACCTCGTGACGGCCCTGCGCGACGAGCTGGCGGCGGTCGATCCGGCTCGACCGTGCGATCACGCCGCTGAGGCAGCCGGCCTGGGCCCCGGACCGGTCGAGCGCGAGGCCTCGGTGGCCCGCCTGGCGGTTCGACTTCGGAAAGGCGGCACCGCCGGCCCGACCGCCTCGACCACGTTCACCTGGGCATCCGGCGCCGATCACTGCCGGGCCGCCTGGCTGCGGGGCCGATTCCTGGCGCGCGGCTCGCTGAGCCTCGCCGGAGGCCGGACCCACCTGGAGTTCGTGGTCGGTCCCGACGAAGCCCCGGACCTTGTCGCCCGGCTCGTCGACTTCGGCCTGCCGGCGTCGTGGCGGGTGCGTCGTGGGCGGGGCGTCGTGACCTCGAAGAGCGGGGAGGCGGTCGGGACCTTCCTGCGCCGGATCGGAGCGGCCGGGACGCTCCTCGAGATCGAAGCCCGCCAGGTCTCGCGAGCGTTGCGCGGTGAGCTCAACCGGGTGATCAATGCCGAATCGGCCAACCTGCAGCGCGCGGTCAGCGCCGCCGGACGACAGCTCGATGCGATCGCCATCCTCGAAGCGGACGGGCGGCTGGCGGCCCAGGCCGCGGCCGTTCGGATGGTCGCTGACGCGCGTCGCACGACGCCGGAAGCGAGCCTGGGTGAGCTCGCAGAACGGCTCGGCGCCCACCGGTCCGCCGTCCAGCGAGCCCTCGAACGCCTGGAACGCCTAGCCCTCCACCCGGATGCCGAGACGGCCATTCGCCCCGGGGGCCGGCAGGTGCCGGGCCTGGGGAGGTCGGGCCGCCCGAGCCGCGCCGCTCTGTCATGATTCGCGCGATGCGCGACGTGATCGTGGCCGCCAACTGGAAGATGCACACCACGCCGGCGGATGCAGGGGAGCTCGCCCGGACGATCGCGGGGCGGACGCGCGTCGCGGGCGTCACCCGGGTCATCTGCCCGCCCTTCGTCTGCCTCTCCGCCGTCCGCGAGGCCCTCGCAGAACTGGACCCGGACGTCGGGGTCGGTGCCCAGAACGTCCACCACGAGCTGCACGGCGCCTACACCGGGGAGATCTCGGCGACGATGCTCGCCGGACTTGCGACGTGGGTCATCGTCGGTCACTCGGAGCGACGCCGTGATGCCGGCGAGACCGACGAGCTGATCGGTCGCAAGCTCGGCCGTGCGGTCGATGCCGGCCTTCGGCCGATCCTGTGTGTCGGCGAACAGCTCCACGAGCGCGAGGCGGGCCGACAGGCCGCCGTCGTGCGGGGCCAGCTCGTCGGGGCCCTTGCCGCGCACGAGGCATCGAGACTCGAGGACGCCGGACTGGTCATCGCCTATGAGCCGGTCTGGGCGATCGGGACCGGTCGGACCGCGAGTGGGACCGATGCCGCAGCGATGGCCGGGGTCATCCGCGACTGCCTCGCTGAACAGGGCTTCGCCGATCGCGGCGAAACGGTCCCGGTGCTCTACGGTGGCAGTGTCACGTCGGGGACGATCGCCGAGTTCATGGCCGAACATTCGATCGACGGCGCCCTGGTGGGTGGCGCGTCGCTCAAGCCCGATGAGATGGCCGGGATCGTGGCTCGCGCCGGCGTGACCGCGCGGGCGCGCGGAACCGCGGGGTGACGACGACCGACGCCGCGCCCGACACGGGGAAGGCGGGCGCCGGGGTCCGGCGCCCGCGGCCGATCGTCCTGGTCGTCCTCGACGGCTTCGGCATCGGCCGCGATCCGGCAGCTGACGCGATCGCCGCGGCGTCCATGCCGGTCTGGCGAGGACTCCTGCGCGACTGGCCCCACGCCGTCCTGCGCGCGTCGGAGGATGCCGTGGGTCTGCCGCCCGGCCAGATGGGGAACTCCGAGGTGGGCCACCTGAACCTCGGAGCCGGGCGGCCGGTGCTGCAGGACCTGCCGAGGATCGATGCGGCGATCGCCGACGGCAGCTTCGCCACGAGGCCCGCGCTCCTGGAGGCATGTCGCCGGGCGGCGCGGCCCGATGGCCGGCTCCACCTCGTCAGCCTGATCGGTCCGGGCGGGGTGCACGCCAACGATCGGCAGCTCGTCGCGTTGGTCCAGCTCGCCGCGACGCTCGATGTCCCCAGCGTCCGAGTCCATGCGCTGCTCGATGGGCGCGACACCCCGCCCAGGTCGGCGATCGGCTTCGTGCAGGATCTGGAAGGTCGGTTGGCAGCAGTGCACCCCGACGCGAGGATCGCCTCCGTCGGCGGGCGCTACTGGGCGATGGACCGCGACGGTCGCTGGGATCGGATCGAACGCGGCTATGACGCGATCGTCCACGGGGTGGGGGAGCATGCCTCGACCGCCGAGGCGGCGATCCGGGCAGCCGGCGCCCGTGGGGAGAACGACGAGTTCGTGACCCCGACGGTCATCGCCGGGTCCGACGGGCAGGACGGGCAGGTGCGGCCGGGTGACCCTGTCGTCCACTGCAACTTCCGGGCGGACCGGGCACGTCAGCTGGTCCACGCCCTGGCCGAGCGGACCTTCACGGCCTTCGAACGTGCCTCTCCCGACGGGAGGCCGGCGCCAGAGGGCATTCTCGTGGTGACGATGACCGAGTACGAGGCGGGGCTGCCGGTCCAGATCGCCTTCCCCCCGGAACCGTCGCGCTCGCTGGCCCAGGCCTTCGCCGAGGCCGGCTGGCGGCAGTTCCACGTGGCCGAGACCGAGAAGTACGCCCACGTGACCTACTTCTTCAACGGCGGGGTCGAACCGCCGTTCCCGGGCGAGGAGCGGGTGCTGATCCCGAGCCGGAAGGTCGCGACCTACGACCTGGCGCCGGAGATGCGGGCGGTCGAGATCACCGACGCCCTCGTCGGCTCGATCGAGTCGGGGCTCTACGACTTCATCGTCGCGAACTACGCCAACCCGGACATGGTCGGGCACACCGGGCGGTGGGACGCGACGATCACCGCGCTCGAGGTGGTGGACGGCTGCCTGGGGCGGATCGTCAGTGCCGTCGAAGCGGTCGATGTCGCGGACTCCAACGCGTCTGGCGCGCTCCTGGCCGTCACCTCGGACCACGGAAACGCCGACGAGCTGCGCGACGCCTCCGGGAACCCGGTGACCGCCCACTCGCTCAACCCGGTCCCGTTCGTCCTGGTCGGGCGGGCGGCGCGCGGTCTCGTCCTGGCCGACGGGGTCCTGGCCGACGTCGCCCCGACCCTGCTCGAGCTGGCCGGGCTGCCGGCGTGGGACGGCATGACCGGTCGATCGCGCATCCTGTGATAGCATCCGTCGCCGTACGTTCGGAGGAAGCTGACTCGTGAATCCCCTTCTGGCCATCGGCCAGATCATCGTGAGCATCGCCCTGATCGCCTCTGTCCTGTTGCAGGCGCGCGGGACGGGCCTGTCCGGCACGTTCGGTGGCGACTCTGCGGTCTATCGCAGCCGTCGTGGCGTGGAGCGCCGGCTCTGGCAGTTCACCATCGTGCTGCTGGTCCTGTTCGTGCTCTTCTCGCTGGCCTCCTTCGCGTTCGCGCCGACCACCGCTTGACGAGGTCGCGGTCACCCGCCGTGACCGACGTCGTCACCCCGGAGCTCTGTTGACCCGTACCGACACGTTCGTCGTCGGGACCCTCGTCGTCCTGTTCGCCTTCATCGCGGGCCTCATCGGCGTCCCGGCAGTCATCCCGGCGGCCCCATCCAGCCTGCCCTCCGCCAGCCTCGACCCGATCGTCTCACGACCCTATCGGGAAGGCGTGGTCGGCCATCCTGTCTCCGCCAGTCCGCTGAGCGCGCGGACCCAGGCCGATCGCGACTTGGTCGCCCTGATCTTCTCGGGTCTGGTCAAGAACGGCCCGTCCGGCACTCTGCTGCCGGACCTGGCCGAGTCGTGGACGGTCGATGCCTCCGACGCGACCTGGACCTTCGAACTCCGCGACGATGCGCGCTGGCACGACGGGATGCCGGTCACCGCCGAAGACGTCGCGTTCACCATCCGGACCCTCCAGGACCCGGGGTATACGGGTCCGGCGGCCGGTTCGTGGAAGGACGCGACCGTGCAGACCAGCGGGACCCACACGGTCTCCATCACCCTGGCCAACCCGCTCGGCGGGTTCCTGCAAGCCGCCACCCAGCCGATCGCACCGGCGCACCTGCTCGCCGGCATCCCGGTCGACGCCCTGGCTGACGATCCCTTCGGGCGCCACCCGATCGGCTCGGGGCCGTTCGCTCTTGTGAGCCTCGATGACACGACAGCCGAGCTGGCCCCGGCGGCGGTCGTCAGGCCGCCCGATGAGCCGGCAGCGTCCGCCTCGTCGGAGACGGTCGACTCGCTTGCCACGCCGGCCCCTACGGCCCGGCCGAGCGGGCCGAGGCCATACCTCACCGGGATCCAGTTCCACTATTTCGACAGCCCGGACGCGCTTGCCGCAGCCTATCGGCAGGGCGACCTCGACGCCGCCTCGGGCCTGCCGCCGGCGATCGCCGGGGAACTCGCCGCGACCGCCGGCAGCCGGCTGCTCCGCTATCCGGGATCCACCCTGACCGCGGTCCTGTTCAACCTGCGCCCCGACCGGCACGTCTTCACGACGCCCGCTCTGCGCACCGCCTTCCTCGCGGCGATCGATCGACCGGGGCTCATCGCCGACGCGTTCGCCGGCGCCGCGAGCGCCGTGACCGGCCCGATCCCGCCTTCGTCGCCGCTGTTCGACGCGGCCGCGGACCCGGCCGTGCCATATGACGTGGCAGCCGCCCAGAAGGGGCTCAAGGCGGCCGGCTGGAAGAAGCTCGACAACGCGTGGCGCCGTGCGACCGACAAGGGTCCGCTGACCTTCGAGTTGCTGAGCCCCGACGCCGAATCCAACCCGGGCCTCTATGCCGCCGCTGCCGCCGTCGCGGCCGACTGGCGGTTCATCGGCGTCCAGGTGACCCACGTCCCGCTGGCCCCCGGCGAGTTCGTCACCGGCCGGTTGGCCACCGCCGACTTCACCGTCGCTGTCGCCGACGTGACGATCGGCCTCGACCCCGACCTCTACCCGTTACTGGCGTCGAGCCAGACCCTGACCAGTGGCTCGAACGTGATCGGATTGCAGGATCCGGCACTCGACAAGCTGCTCGTCGCCGCCCGGGAACCGGGCTCCGCGGTCGATCGTGCCGCCGCCTATTCCGCCCTCCAGGTGCAGCTGGCGAAGGGCCGCTACCTCCTCCCGCTGGCCTTCGCCGACGAGCCGATCGTGGTCCGCGACACCCTCCAGGGACCGCGACTCCGCCAGGTCGCCGACCGGTCGGACCGATTCTGGGATGTGCTAACATGGCGCCTCGCCGCAGACCGATAGCCGGTCACGGGTCCGCGCCGAGGTGGCGGAATCGGTAGACGCGCTAGCTTCAGGAGCTAGTGTCCGCAAGGGCGTATGGGTTCAAATCCCTTCCTCGGTACCACCTTTGCCCAGGTGGCGGAATTGGTATACGCGTACGTTTGAGGGGCGTATGAGGCAACTCATCCGGGTTCAAGTCCCGGCCTGGGCACCACCTCGCTGATGATTAACGACCGCCGGCCAACCGGCGGTCGTTATGCTGTCCCGGGCGGTTAGCTCAGCTGGTCAGAGCGCCTCGCTTACACCGAGGAGGTCACTGGTTCGAACCCAGTACCGCCCACCATGTTCATGCACGAAACGGGCCTTCCGACAGACGAACTGTCCCGGGCCTCTCTACCGAAGTGCCCGATACGCGCCGTTCCGGCACGCGTCGGAGCAGAACCTGCGGTCACTGCGTGCTGTGGCCGGGTCCAACTCGAGGAACTGGCCGCACGTCTCGCAGGCGCGATACTTGCGTTCCTCGGCCGGCCAGCTCAGCCGGAGCGACGGGCGGGCCGTTGGGTCGCGTCACCACATTCTGTGGACAACCCTCTGAGCGAGCTGCGGTGACGCGTCGGGCGTCAGGACCATCGGGTCCCTGACGCCCGCTTCCCGACGGCATAGGCTCACGTAGCGCCGCTGCAAGGTTGGTGCAAGGTCGCCTATAACGTTCGCGTGCTATGGTGCCCTTCGGACCCGTCGCGGATCTCGGATTGAGAGGAAGGGCGTGGCCATGAGGAATCTGCTGGCACGACGTCCGCCGCCGTCGCGCCCACGGAGCCAACTCGTCGTTGAGCTGACCGGCGTTGTCTGGCCAGAGGGGACGCAGTGGGTCTCCCAGTGCATCGAGTTCGACATTTCCAGCTTTGGAGCGTCGCCCGGTGACGCCATCGAGGAGCTCAAGGACGCCGTCTGCTCGTACCTGAACACGATCGAGGATCTCGGCGAGCGGGAGCGCGTGTTCGAGGAGCGTGGGGTTCCCGTCTATCAGCAGTTGCCCTCGACTGTCCAGTCGCGCACACCCCGTGCCCTCCTTGACCGCCCCGGCGCGATGATCCGACCCTTCGATGTTCCGATCGGCGGGGGTAGCCTCGCGCTCGCCTGAACACATGGGGGCGCTCGTGCCGTACTCGGCCGCCGACATCATCCGCGCGCTCGAGCACCACGGCTACGTCTGCAAATCCGGGAAGGGCATGCGTGGCTCGCACCGGACTTGGGCGCGCGTCGGGAAATGCGGGTGCTACCCTCGGGCGAGAGCTCAAGGCCGGCGTGATCTTGCAGGTCAGAATGGATGGAAAGGGGAGACTCCGATGCCGATCTATCTCACGCGATTCAGCTACACCCCCGAAACCTGGGCGCGTCTGACGAAGAACCCCGAGGACCGTCGTGACGCCGCGAGGAAGTACATCGAATCGGTGGGAGGCAAGCTCCACGGATTCTGGTACGCGCTGGGCGAATACGACGCCTACACCATCTGGGAAGCCCCGGACAACGTGTCGATGGCCGCCGTTGCCATCGCGATCAGCTCCGGCGGTGCCCTCTCCAAGTTCGAGACGACGGCGCTGCTGACCGTCGAGGAGACGCTCGAGGCGCTCAAGCGAGCGGCATCAGTGGGTTACCGCCCGCCGGGCAGCTGACGGTCCCAGCGACCTCCGGCCGATCCACACGCTGAGGAGGTCACCCGTTCGAACCCGGTACCGCCCACCACGCGGTAGACTCATCTGGCGAGGGGCGTCGCCCCAGCGCAGCCTGACCGGAGGAGGGGTATGGACCTCACGCTGATCATCATCCTGGCCGTCATCGTCCTTCTGGTCGTGTTCGTGATCGGGATCTACAACGGCCTCATCCAGAAGCGCCTGCGGATCGACGAGGCGTTCGCCCAGATCGAGGTCCAGCTCAAGCGCCGCCACGACCTGATCCCGAACCTGGTCAACGCGGTCAAGGGCTACATGGGCTTCGAGCAGAAGGTCTTGACCGACGTCACCAATGCGCGCGCCGCAGCGGTCGCCGCCGGTGCCCAGGGACCCGCCCAACAGGCCGCGGCGGAGAACATGCTGACCGGCACGCTCCGCTCGCTCTTTGCGGTCGTCGAGAACTACCCGGAGCTGAAGGCGAACGAAAACGTCCTGGCGCTGCAGGAGCAGCTGACCACCACGGAGAACCAGATCTCGTTCTCGCGCCAGCACTACAACGCGACCGTGCTCGACTACAACACCAATATCGCCACCTTCCCGCCGGTGCTGATCGCCGGCATCTTCGGCTTCATCAAGCGCGAGTTCTTCGACGCGGAGCCCGAGGCGGCCAACGTTCCCAACGTCGATCTCAGCCTGAGCTGATCGCCACTCGCGCGACACGCTGATGGCGACTCGGTCGTTCTACGAGCAGGTCTCGGCAAACAAGCGCAATTCGCTGTTGATGGCGGCGTTCGTCATCGCCATCCTCGGGGTGCTCGGCTTCGCCATCGGCTACGCCTTGGTCGGAACCCCCGCCGGGGGAGTGGGTGCGACCGGCATCGCCCTGGCGATCGGCTCGATCTCCGGGCTGGCGTCCTACTTCGGCGGCGACAAGCTGGTGTTGGCCGTCAGCAGGGCGCGACCTGTCGATGAAGCGTCGGCGCCGCAGCTGCTCAACGTCGTTCGCGAGATGGCGCTCGCGGCGAACGTGCCGATGCCGGCCGTCTACATTATCGACGACACCGCCCCCAACGCCTTCGCCACCGGGCGCGACCCTGCACACGCCTCGATCGCGGTGACGACCGGGCTGCTCGAGAAGCTCGACCGCGAGGAGCTCCAGGGGGTGATCGGTCACGAGTTGTCGCACGTGCATAACCTCGACATCCGGTTTGCGCTGATCGTCGGCGTGATGGTCGGGGCGATCGCCATCCTGGCCGACTTCTTCCTGCGCTTCACGTTCTGGGGCGGCGGTCGGCGCTCGAACAATCGCGAAGGTGGCGGTGGTGCGCAGGCTATCGTGTTCGTGATCGCCATCGTCCTGGCGATCCTGGCTCCGATCATCAGCCGGTTCATCCAGCTGGCCGTCAACCGCCAGCGCGAATACCTGGCCGACGCGTCATCGGTGGAGCTGACCCGCAATCCGTACGGCCTCGAGCGCGCCCTCGCCAAGATCTCCGCGGACCCCGAGGTCCTGGAGGTCGCCAACCGCGGGACCCAGCACATGTACTTCACGAACCCGATCAAGAAGTTCGAAGCCCGTGCGTCCGGCCTGATGTCCACCCATCCGGCGACCTTGGACCGGATCAATCGCCTTCGCGAACTGACCGGCGAGCCGCCGCTCGGGAGCGCCGAAGCGGCCAGCCTGGTGGGGCTGGAATAGGCGTCGTCAGGGCGTCCGGGGCCGGCTCCCAGGCCGGTCCGGGGCCGGACCACGTACCGGGCCACTTCTTGCGTCTGCTGCAACGTTTCGACGCACCGTTGCATTAGATGCATCTACCGTCGCTGGAGGCTCTTGTCCGAGCCGATATCTTGCGGTCAACGCTCGGTTTGAGGGCCTCGGGGGTCGAGCCCGCGTCGAAACGGTTGGGACCTTGTAGCCGATGCAATGGAATGGCGCCGCCGCCTTCAGTGCAGGAGTGCCCGGCGACAGAAGGTGCATCCTGCGCAAGTCGCTCGCCCGAGGCGCCCTACCACGCCGTGTCCGTGCTGGACCGGCCGCTCGTTGCTGGTCGCGTGAGGGCCGTGGTATCCTCCGACCCGCCGACGGGCAGCCGACGGCTGGTTGACCATCGGGCCGAGATAGCTCAGTTGGTAGAGCACGCGACTGAAAATCGCGGTGTCGCCAGTTCGATTCTGGCTCTCGGCACCACCCTGGAAAGTGGTCGGATCTTTAGGCGGAAGTGGCTCAGTTGGTAGAGCATCACCTTGCCAAGGTGAGGGTCGCGGGTTCGAGTCCCGTCTTCCGCTCCATTCCTCCCCATGCGGACCGCTGCCCCTTCGTCTAGTGGTAGGACAGCGGACTTTGAATCCGTGAACCGAGGTTCGAACCCTCGAGGGGCAGCCAACACTCAACCGGGCATCGACTCTCGCCCGACCCCGCCGTCTGATGATCCGGTGGCAGCAGCACCCAACACATCCGCCGCCGCGCGGACCGCCGCGAGGATCCCGACGTACCCCGTGCAGCGACAGAGATTGCCAGCCAGGGCGACCCGGATCTCCTCCTCGGATGGCTGCGGGTTGGACGCCAGCAGCCCGGTGGCGCTCATCAACATCCCGGGCGTACAGAAGCCGCACTGGACGCCGCCAAACTCGAGGAACGCGCTTTGCAGTGGGTGGAGGACTTCGCCATCCGCCAGCCCTTCGACGGTGGTGACGGCCCGGCCGTCGACCTGGAGGGCCAGGTACGAGCACGAGTTCACGGGACGGCCGTCCAGCAGGACGATGCAAGCCCCGCACTCGGAGTCGTCGCACCCTTCCTTCGTTCCGGTCAGTCCCAACTCGCCGCGCAGGACGGACAGGAGCGTCCGGTGGGGTTCGATCTCCACCTCCGTCGCGGTGCCGTTGACCTGGAGCGTCGCCGGGTATCGCATCGACGCCGTTCAGCTCGCCCCGAAGGGGCCCGCGCTGGCGGGGATGGCAAGCTCCTCGCCGCGTGCCCGGGCGACGGCGGCCAGGATCGCCCGTCGGACGACGACCGCCGCCATCGCGCGGCGATAGTCGGCGGACGCTCGGACATCCGAGATCGGCTCGGCGGCATCGGCCGCCAGACGGCCTGCGGCGTCGGCGGCCGCGCGTCCACCGTCGCTGGCACACAGCGCCGCCTCAGCGGCGGGGACCCGCCGGATCGTCGGCGCGAGCGCGGTGATGCCGATCCGCGCGTCCGACACGCGTTCCCCATCCAGGGTCACGACTGCGGTGGCCCCCACGACTGCGATCTCCATCTGTCGACGGAACTCGAGCCGAACGTACGCGCTGCCGGTGCGCAATGGGGTTGCCGGCAGCTCGATGGCGGTGATCAACTCGTCCGGCCGCGCTGCCGTCCGGCCCGGCCCCGTAAACAGGTCCGCCATCGCCATTCGGCGCGACCCGCCAGAGGAGCGCAGATGCACGACGGCGTCGAAGCACAGGAGCGGACCGCTGGTCTCGGCCGCCGGGGAAGCGTTGGCCAGGTTGCCGCCGATCGTCCCCACGTGTCGCGTCGCCGGCGAGCCGATGATCGCGCAGGCATCGGCCAGGGCCGTCCACTGCTTCCGGATCGACGGGTCGGCTGCCAGGTCGGCATGGCTGGCGGTGGCGCCGATCCGAAGCCCGCCACTCGTCGGCGTGATGCCACGTAACTCGGCGATCCGATCGATGGCGACAAGATCGTCGGGCAATGCCCATTTGCCCTGCCGGGTGCCGACCACCAGGTCCGTCCCGCCGGCGACCACGCGAGCCCCCGCGGCGACGGCCGCAAGCGCATCGTCAAGGCTCGATGGCGCAGCGAAGCGTCCGCCCAACTCAGGCCTCCGGGTCACGGCGTGACATGCCCGCCCAGATCCGCTCCGGTGTCATCGGCAACGCATGGATGCGCACCCCAGCCGCTCGCGCGATCGCATTCGCGATGGCGCCTGGTGTCGGCACGCACGGCGGCTCCGCGATGCCCTTCAGGCCCTTCGGCCCGCCGGTCGGTGAGGGGGCGTCGACGAAACTGACATGGATCGGCGGCACGTCCGCCATCGTCTGGAGCTTGTAGTCGAGCAGGTACGGGTTGCGCTGGCGGCCATCGTCGGAGAGCAGCGTCACCTCGCTCAACGCCTGGCCGATCCCCATGGCCACACCCCCATAGATCTGTCCAGCCGCGCCGATCGGGTTGATGACGACCCCCGATTCGTGGGCCGCGGCGACCTCCAGGACCCGAACCACCCCGGTATCGCGGTCCAGCGCGATCCGGGCCGCGTGGGTGAAGAAGGTGGGTGCGGCGAACGACTCCGCGCCGAGCCGCCCGACGCAACTGGCCGCATCGACCGTCGGTGACGGCGGCGGATCGCCCGAGCCACGACCGAGGAGCAGGCCCGCGCCGGCCGCCTGCGACGCCAGCTCCCCGATCGAGACCGACGCGCCAGGACTGCCCTTGACCCGAGCGACGCCGTCAACGAGTTCCAGATCGCCGGGGTCTGCCTCGAGGAGCTGCGCGGCCAGGTCCAGCAGCTGCTCGCGGACGTCGGTGGCAGCGGCGACCACGGCCCGGCCGTTGTTGAACGTCGTCTGCGAGCCGCTGGCTCCAGCGTCGTATGGGCCGGCGTCCGTGTCCTGGTAGAGGATCCGGAAGTCCTCGGGGCGCATCCCCAGGACCTCGGCAGCCAGGATCGGAAGCGCCATGACCGCGCCGGTCCCGCATTCCTGAGCGCCCGTGACGATCGTGCCGGTCCCGTCAGCGTTGAGGCGCAGATAGGCGCCCGACGGCCCCGGGAACGATGGCCACCACCCGCAGGCGATCCCGATGGCCTCGCCGGCAGGCAACTCCCGGCCCCATCCGACGGCGGTTGCCGCGCTCTCGAGTGTCTCGAGGGCGCCGATCCGTTCGAAGACCTGGCGGGTCGGTCCCTCGTCGCCCTCCCGGACCAGGTTCCGGCGCCGGAACTCGATCGGGTCGAGATGCAACGCCTCGGCGATCACGTCGGTGTGTTGCTCGACGGCCCAGCAGACCGCCGGTCCAGTCGGCGCGCGGACCGACCCCGATGGCTGCGTATTGGTATAGACGACTTCGGCCGTGACCTCGAGATCCGGGACGCGGTAGGGTCCGACGACGAGCATGGCGGCCAGTTGCCCAAGCCAGGGTTCGTCCTCACCGTAGGCCCCGTTGTCCACGAGCAACCGGGCGCGGCGGGCGGTGATCGTCCCGTCGCGGCGGAGACCGGTCTCGAGCTCCACGATCATCCGTTCCCGCCGATGATCCGGCAGGAGGAACTCCTCGCGACGAGAGAAGACGACCCGGACCGGTCGCCCAGCGGCACGGGCCAACGCGGCAACGTGGGGTTCGAAGTGGACCGCGCACTTGCCGCCGAAGCCGCCGCCCAGATGCGGCACGATGACGCGGACCTGGTTCAACCTCAAACCGAGCGTCTCCGCGACGCCGGCTCGAGCGTTGAACGGCACCTGGGTCGAGGACCAGATCGTCACCTGATCGCCTTGCCACTCGGCGAGGATCGCTCGGGGTTCGATCGGCACGGCGTGCGATCCGTCGGCCACGTACCGGTCCCGGATGACCACCTCGGCCTGCGCGAGCGCCTGAGCCACGTCACCCTTGACGATCGTCGAGCGCGACGCGACGTTGCCCTCCCGGACCAGACCCTCGTCGGCGGCGTAATCGGCCCATTCGGCGTGTACGAGGGGCGCGCCGGGGAGGATGGCCGCCTCCAGGTCGGTCACGACAGGCAGCGGCTCGAGTTCCACCTCGATCAGGGCGGCTGCGCGAGCGGCGATCTCCGGCGTCACGGCCGCGACGGCGGCGATCAGCTCCCCCTCCCAGCGGACCACGTCGCGGGCGAAGAGGAGGCGGTCCTTGACGAACGGTCCGTAGCGTGTGGCGGGCACGTCCGCCGCGGTGATCACCATGTGGACGCCGGGCAGGGCCCGGGCCCTGGCCGTGTCGATCCGGCAGATGCGGGCATGGGGCACGCCCGCGGAGCGGAAGGCGCCGTGCAGCATCCCGGTCAGCGTCAGGTCGGCGGCATACCGTCCGGTGCCGGTGACCTTGTCCCGCCCGTCCTGGCGGATGAAGGTCGGGGTGAAGCTGGTCGTCATCACGCAGCGCGTCTGGGCTCGCCGGGTCCACCTTCGTCGGCAGACTGCAGGTGCTCTCCGTTGAAGCCAGCCGACACGACGCTCCTCATCAAGTCGCAGCATACAATGGCGAACAGGACCGAAACGGATCGACTCGGTTACCCTCGGCCGTACTCGATCCCATCTGGCGACGTGGTGAAGTGGTTCAACACGGAGGTCTGCAAAACCTCTATTCACCGGTTCGAATCCGGTCGTCGCCTCCATAACCTGAGCACGACTCGCCCCTCCAAGACCAAGCCGGACCGCTGGTCGCCCATTCCGTCCGCTACGCTGGGCACTCGGCCGGAGTGGCGGAATGGCAGACGCAGCGGACTTAAACTCCGCGGCCCGCAAGGGCGTCAGGGTTCGAATCCCTGCTCCGGCACCAACCCTCAGCGGCGACGCCGGAACAGGCCGCCGGACTTCTTCGTTTCGGCAGCGACCGGGGCGCTCGCCACGCCCTCCTCGCCGAACGCGGCGGCGCTGAGCCGGTTGAGCTGATCGGCGGCGGCCGAGCGTGCCGCCCCGATCACGACGGGGATGCCCTCGTTGATCGCCTTCAGGTAAAGGAATGCGTCGTAGGGCAGCTCGAGCGAGACCCTGGAGCCGAGGGCAGTCTCGACGCCACTCGGCCTGAGGATCTCGCGGGCGAACGCGTGGTTGAGCACGAACATGGATTTCAGGCCGACCGAACCGATCTCACTCAGGTACTCGAGCAGGGCGTGCATCGCCTTGAGCGCGGCGATCTCCGGATAGACCGGCAGGATCACCGTGTCGGCCGCCTCGAACACGGTCAGGACGCGCTCGTCGAGCGCTGAGCCGGCGTCCACGACCACCAGGTCGTAGGCTTCGAGCGCCGTCGCCAGGATCCGACCGACATGGGCGGCGGTGATCGCCTCGGCCGCTTCGGGGGCTGCCGGCGCGGCCAGGACGTGCAGACCACTGCTGTGGCGCGCGGTGTGGGTGCGAAGCAGCTCGGGCTCGCGCAACGCGGACTCGTCCTGGATGAGGTCGGCCAGGGTCTGCTTGGGTCGAAGGTTGAGGTGCGTCGCGACGCACCCGAACTGGAGCGCCAGATCGATCAGGAGGACCCGATCCGGTCGCTTCGCAGCCGCGGCGACCGCGACGTTGGTGGCGATGGTCGTCGTACCCACACCGCCCTTCGGGCTGTAGACGGCGACGAACCGTCGAGCCCGCCCCACCGCCTGGCCGGCGCCGGAACGCGATAGGGAGAGATCCCCCGAGCGCTGGAAGCGCAGGAGCAGCGCCTCGACGCGGGCCTCCAGCTCGCGGGCCTCGAAGGGCCGCGTGATCACGTCATCAGCGCCGGCCTCGAGGAAGCGGATCCGCTCCTCGACATCGTCACTGGCACTGACGCTCATGACCGGGACATGGGCGAGCGCGGGCGTCGCGCGGATCCGGGCGCAGATCTCGCTCGCGGCGTGCGGACCGTCGATGACGTCGATGATGACGAGCTGATGCTCGGAGGCTCCGGTGAGGGCCTCGTCCTCACTGCTGGTCCGGGTCACGCTGTAGCCGGCGTTGGACAGGATCTCGGCGATGCCGTCATCGGCGGAAGCTAAGGACTGGAGCAGCAGGATGGTGCTGGCGGGCACAGGGCCTCCGCGGTGTGGACCGGCAGGGCCGGCTTGGATCGGGCTCGTCCCCGGAGGATACAACGGCGTGCGGGTCGTGGCAGGACGCTTCGCGGGACGACTGCCAGCCCGTGCTAGACTGCGCGCCTGATCCTTTCCGCTCCGTGCCGGCACGCCGTCAACGGGGCAGACCCATTGGAAGGAGTTTCGCGCATATGCGCCGCTATGAACTGATGCTCGTGGTCAGCCCGGAAGTGGCTGATGACAAGAGCCAGGCCCTCGTCGACCGGACCACGCGCCAGATCGTCGCGGCCGGCGGGCAGATCGTCAAGGTCGCGCCCTGGGGCCGCCGTCGCCTGGCGTACCCGATCGATCGCCATCGTGAAGGCTCATACCACATCATCCTGTTCGAGGCCCCCGCCGACGCCCTCAAGGAGCTGGAACACACCCTGCTGATCACCGAGGAGGTGCTCCGTCACCTCGTCACCCGCGTCGAGCGCCCGATCAAGACGGCCCGGCGTGACGGTGAAGAGGGCGAGAGCCCCGATGACGTCGACGATCTTCCGTCGGGGCTCGACGAGGACGACGTCGATGATCGCGCCGAACTGATCGACGAGTCCGAGGCCGAGGCGGCCCCGGCCGCGATCGACTGAGGGAGGCCGAGCGATGGCGTTCTCCAAGATCATGATCATCGGGAACCTGGGCCGCGATCCAGAGATGCGCTACACGCCAAACGGCAAGCCCGTCACCCAGTTCAGCGTCGCGGTCAGCCACAGCCGGCCGGATGGCCAGGGTGGCTGGATCGACGACGGGACGGACTGGTACCGCGTCAGCGTCTTCGGCGATCGCGCCGAGCGTGCGGCCGAGCAGCTTCGCAAGGGCAACAAGGTCTTCGTGGAAGGCCGGTTCAAGACTCGTGAGTTCGAAGGCAAGGATGGCGAGAAGCGAACGTCGCTCGATGTGACGGCGGACAACGTGATCAGCCTCGAACGACGCGGTCGAGACGACGACGGAGGCGGGGCCTTCAGCGGCGGTCCGGGATCCGCCCCGGGGTCCGGCCCGGGCGCTCCCGCTTCGGGTGCCCCGTCCGGCGGTGGCTCGCGGCCACCTGCCGACGACACCGACATCGACGACCTTCCCTTCTGACCAGGAGACCAGCAGCATGCCTCCCCCTATTCGAGCCAAGAAGCGCGACGACTTCTACCGTGACCGCCGTCGCCGCAAGGTCTGCGCGTTCTGCGCCGACAAGACCGTCCAGATCGACTACAAGGAGGTCAACCGCCTCCGCCGCTACCTGTCGGAGCGGGCCAAGATCGAGCCTCGGCGCAAGACCGGGACCTGTGCGGGACACCAGCGCGAGCTGTCCGTCGCGCTGAAGCGCGCCCGAGTCGTCGCCCTGCTCCCGTACGCCCCCCAGCACCTCCGCCCGTAGCCGTTCCCGCGTTGCCCGGGCAGTCTCGCGAGCTCGTCGCCCCCAGCCCGGGATCGTCATGATCGTTGGCCTGCTGATGCTCGGCAGCGGTGCGGCCGCGGGCCTGTTCGGCTCGCTGCTGGGCCTCGGCGGCGGCATCCTGATCGTCCCGCTGCTGACGCTCGGGTTCGGGCTGCCGCTGCGCGAGGCGGTCGGGGTCTCGCTGGTTTGCGTGATCATGACCAGCGGCGCGGCCGCCGGCGTCTACCTCGAGCGCCACGTCGCCAACCTGCGCCTGGGGATGACCCTGGAGCTGTTCGCCGCGTTCGGCGCACTCGTCGGTGGGTCGATCGCGTTCCTGCTCGAGGAACGACTCGTGGCGTTGCTCTTCGCCGCCTTGCTGGGCTACGTGGCGTTCACCATGGCCCGCGCCAGGAAGTCCGCGCCGTTCCTCGAGGAACCCTCGATCGAGGACGACGTGGGTGACGCGCTCCCGGCGAACCCGACGATGCTCGATCGGTTGTCCGGCGACGACTATCGAGTCCGCAATCTGGGTCGCGGGATCCTGGGTGCCACGGGTGCCGGCGTCGCATCGGCCGTGCTCGGGATCGGTGGCGGGATCATCAAGGTGCCGCTGATGCACCTGTCGATGGGCGTCCCGCTGCGCGTGGCCAGCGCGACCAGCAACCTGATGATCGGGATCACCGCGGCCGCCAGCACGGTCATCTACGTGATCCACGGCGGGATCGACCCGTACGTTGCCGGTCCCACCGCGATCGGCGTCTTCCTCGGCGCGACGGCGGGATCCCGAATCAGCCATCGGGTCGATACGGGTCTGCTCCGGATGCTGTTCGTGGTCGTCCTCGGTTACACGGCGCTCCAGATGTTGTTGCGGGTCATCGGGTGATGGGCAAGGACGATCGCCGCGGGACGTTCGAGGCCGAGCGCCTGATCGGCCGACTGCTGATCACCCTGACCTACCTTTCGGTCGCCCTGCTGGTCGTCGGCCTCGTCCTGATGCTTGGGGCGGGGATCTCGCCCCTCGCCGGCGGGCCGGGTCTGGACCTGGCGTCGCTCGGAGCCGAGATCCTCGCGCTCGATCCCGTCGGCTTCCTCTGGTTCGGTCTGCTCGTGGTCATCGCCGCCCCGATCGGCCGCGTCGTGGTCGCCGGGGTCGCTTACGGACGAAACGGCGATCGGCTGATGGTCGGAGTGGCGGCCGGCATCGTGGCGATCGTCGGCATCGGCATCGTGATCGCCGTGGCGGTTACGGTCTGATCATGGATTTCCTCGTCCTCGGGCTCGCCTTCCTCGTCATCCTGCTGGGTGCCGAGCTGTTCACCAACGGCGTCGAGTGGTTCGGTCGCAAGCTCGAGCTGGCGGAGGGCGCCGTCGGATCCGTGCTGGCCGCGGTGGGGACCGCGCTGCCCGAGACGATGATCCCGATCATCGCGATCCTGTTCGCGTCGGGGGCGTCGTCAAGCGAGATCGGGATCGGGGCGATCCTGGGGGCTCCGTTCATGCTCGCGACGCTGGCGATGTTCGTGACCGGTGTGGCCATCCTGGTGGTCGCCCGGCGTCGATCGAGCGGCGACACGATGCGGGTCGACACGACCGTCCTGGCCCACGACATGCGCTACTTCGCGATCGCCTACGCGATCGCCATCGGGGCCGCCTTCCTGCCGCTCGAACCGGTCTGGCTCAAATGGATCGTTGCCGTCGTCCTCGTCGGCATCTACGCCTGGTACGTGAAGGGCCATTTCGAGGCCGACGCGAGCGTCAACCTCGAAGATCTCGCCCCGCTCCGGTTCCACCGGCTCGACCGGGCAGCTCACAAGGACGACTCGAGCGTGCCGCGGCTGCGGGTGGTCAACCTGCAGGTCCTGGCGGCTCTCGGGCTGATCGTGCTGGGCGCCGTCTTCTTCGTCGACGCGGTCGAGCACCTGGCCACGCAGCTCGGCATCGACAGCGTGCTGCTGGCGCTGGTCATCGCGCCGATCGCCACCGAGTTGCCCGAGAAGTTCAACTCGGTGATCTGGGTCCGCCAGGGCAAGGACACCCTGGCGATGGGCAACATCACCGGCGCGATGGTCTTCCAATCGACCATCCCGACCGTCGTCGCCCTCGTCTTCGCATCGGATCACTGGTCCGTCGGACCGGGCTCGTATACCGCCTTCGCGTCGGCCGGGATCGCCTTCCTCTCCTCGGCCTTCATCTTCATCCCGATGGCGCGCCGCGGCGTGCTTCGTGGTCGCGGGTTGCTGGTGGGCGGGGTCTTCTACCTGGCCTACCTGGCGCTGGTCGTCGCGGTCGTCGGCGGCGCGCTCGACTGAGGCGGCCCGGCTGAGAGGTTCGGCTCAGAGGCCCACCTGAGGCCCCCGGGCTCGCTGATATACTCCGCGGACCCGCCACAGGAGCGACTCGCATGATCACCGAGAAGGCCGCGGAGACGCCGACAGCCACGCCCCACCACGCGCCGCCGGCCGGATCGCTCGACGATCTGATCTGCTACTTCGAGGGCGCCTGGGTCCCGATGCGTGACGCCAAGGTCAGCATCATGACCCACGCCTTTCTGTACGGGACTGCGACCTTCGAAGGGATCCGGGCCTACTGGAACGAGGAGCAGGGGACGCTCTACGGTCTGAAGCTGCGCGAGCACGTGGAGCGGATCCGCCAGTCCTGCCGGATCCTGCTGATGAAGGACGTCCCGCCCGTGGACGAACTGATCCGGCTGATCGTCGAGACGATCCGGCGCAACGGCTTCCGCGAGGACGCCTACATCCGGCCGTCATTCTACAAGTCGACCAAGGTGATCGGCGTCCGCCTGCACGACCTGGACAACGAGCTCTACATCGTGGCCATGCCGTTCGGCAACTACATCGACACCGAGTCCGGCGTGCGGGTGATGACCTCGTCCTGGCGGCGCAACTCGGACGATGCCCTGCCGGCGCGCGGCAAGATCGTCGGGGGTTACGTCAACATGGCCTTCCAGAAGTCGGAAGCCGAACTCAACGGCTTCGACGAGGCGGTCGTCCTGACCGCCAGCGGCCACGTGAATGAGGCCTCGGCGGCCAACCTGTTCATGGTCCGCGACGGCGTGGCCCTGACCCCGCCGGTCAGCGACGACCTGCTCGAGGGCGTCACGCGCAAGGCGCTGATCGAGATGTTCGCCAACGAGGGCATCCCGATCGAGACGCGCTCGATCGACCGCTCCGAGCTCTATATCGCCGACGAGATCCTGCTGTGCGGGACGGGCGTCCAGGTCTCGCCGGTCATCGAGGTGGACCACCGACCGGTCGGGTCGGGAGAGATCGGGCCGATCACCCGCCTGGTGCGCGACCGCTACTTCGACGCGGTTCGCGGCCGACTGCCCGAGTACCGCCACTGGCTGACCCCGATCGAGTAGACACCTGGGCACCTGGGGCCTGGCCGGCTGCGGATCGGGCCGGGCTCTGGTCGCGTCTTGATTCCAGGCAGGGTGGTGTATGGGACGGCGACGGGGTCGGGTTTCCAGCCGGACTGGAGTTTTCAGATGAACCGGCACCACATTTGCCGCGGACTCCCATCTGCCTGGAATCGCGTGCAACCGCTGGGGCCTATCGGTCGCTTGGACCAACCTGGCTGGAGTCAAGACAACGAGAGGATCCGCGACCAGGAGGAGGCTGCGCCGTGCCGGGGCCGGGCGCAATGAGGCGCCCCCGCAACGCGACGTCGCCCGCACCGGGACTCAGGGCAGGATCGGAGCCTGGAGATCGGGCGTCGCCCGGCCGATCGTGACCACGACGTCGGTCCGGATCGCGGGGTCCACCTTGTAGCTCGCCGTCACGCCGAGCAGCTGCTCGAGCCAGGCGATGCTGGCCGGGAGGCGTGCCTCGGCCCCGTTGTAGACCACGACCACCGAATCGGCGAGGACGCCACCCTGCGGGGTCTGGCGGGGAGCCGAGGCGGCCAGGCCGTGGTATTCCAGATAGCCGGCCAGGCGGGCGCCACGATCGCGCTGGCCCGTGCTGTTGAGCACCCACACGCCAGCCGCTTCCTGTGCCAGTTTCTGGCGCAGGGCTTCGTCGGCGGGATCGGTCGTGAACGCCGTGCGGACGGCCGCCCGGATCCGGTCAACCTCCGGAACGATGATGTACCCGCGGGGGCTGTCCGCGAACTCCTGCTGGTAGAGCGGCGGGGCGAAGACGAAAGCGCGGATGTTCTTCGTGTCGATCTCGGCTGCGAGCCCCAGCAGTTCGTCGAGCTGATCGATCGGGATGTCCGTCCGGACGGCCTGCTTGAGGGCCGTCACCAGCCCCGGCAGGCGCGGGATCAGTTCCCTCGGATCTGCCTGCTCGCGCAACGAGAGCAGGACCCGCTGCTGGCGCTGGCCGCGGTCGAAGTCGGTCGAGGTGTGGCGCGAGCGGGCATAGCGCAGTGCCTGGGCGCCGTCCATGTGCTGGATCCCGCTCGGGATGTAGATCCGTTCCAGCCGTCCGCGCTCGCCCGGGTAGCGGTCGTCGACGACCGGGATCTGGACGTTGATAGTCACCCCACCCAGCGCATCGACGACCTTGACGAAGCCCTCGAAGTTGACCTCGACGAAGTACCTGATGTCGAGGTCGTAGAGGTTGCCGATGATCGCCTTGAGGCCGTTGTAGCCGCGCGTCCGGTCGGTCCCGGGGAAGAGGTCCGCGCGGTTGCGGACCGAGGTGAACCAGCCGTTGATCTTCCGGGTATAGACCGGCCCGAACGCCTGCTGGGCCGGCCCGGCCGGCACCGGCACATCGACCGTGTCGCGTGGCAGGCTGAACATGGCGACCTGCCGGGAGACCGGGTCGATCGAGACGACGATCAGCGTGTCGGTGTTGTAGGTCCCCTCGTTCGGCCGCTGATCCGTGCCGATCAACAGGATGTTGAGCTGCTGTTTGCCGTCCCACGGCTGGATCGAGGCGTCCGGGACGGTGCCGCCGACGGCGCTCCCGTCGGGTTCGGTCGAAGCATCCGCTGAGGTGCCGGGCGCCGCCGTCCGGTCGACGTCGCAGGTCCTGGTCGGCTGATCGCTGATGAAGATGCAGCCGCTCTCGAGGAGGTCGAGCGCCAGCATGTCGTAGCGGGCCACCACGACGTGGCTCCCGGCCATGACCAGGAGGACGACCAGCAGACCGGCGATCGACAGCGTGTTGCGAGGCAGGCGCGCTGGTCCGAGGCGTCCGTCACCGGCCGCGCTGAAGGCGTTGAGATACTCGGCGACGCGGTAGGCATCGACGATCGCCACCAGCCGGTAGAGCAGGGCGATCAGGTTGAAGGCGAAGACCGAGCTGAGCAGGAACGGGTTGAACACCAGGCCGACCAGCTCGATCCGATCGAGGCGCAGGACGATCCCCGCGATGAGCGCGACGAGCAGGATCGGGGCGGCCGCGAAGGCCAGCGCCCGGTTCGGCGCGCCGGCGTAGAGATGGCCGAGGCCGGGGAAGAGCAGGGAGAGGAATGCCGCCGTGAACGGGGACCGTCCGCGCGGTCGCGCGTCCTGCGGTTCGTGCATCGCGGGTAGGATACTCGGGCCCGCCGATTCCGATGCCGGCGCGCCCGGCGGTGCGCAGCACGGCCGCTCACCGATCCGACCACCGATGAGGCCGAATGTTCCGACCCGTCACCTCGAAGCCCGACTTCGTCGCGCAGGAGCACGAGATCCTGGCCCTCTGGCGCGAACGCCGGACGTTCAGCAGGCTGCGCGCCCAGAACGCCGACGGGCCGAAGTGGAGCTTCCTGGACGGCCCGATCACGGCGAACAATCCGATGGGCGTCCATCACGCCTGGGGGCGGATGTACAAGGATCTCTACCAGCGCTTCCACGCGATGCTCGGAGAGGACCAGCGCTACCAGAACGGCTTCGACTGCCAGGGTCTCTGGGTGGAGGTCAATGTCGAGCGTGACCTCGGGTTCACCTCCAAGCGCGACATCGAGGCCTACGGGATCGCCGACTTCGTCTCGCTCTGCAAGCAGCGCGTCCTGACCTACGCCGCCCGCCAGACGGAGCAATCGATCCGGCTCGGCATGTGGATGGACTGGAACGACCCGGACGAGCTGCGCCGCCTTCGCGACCTGCTGGCTGCCGATCCATCGGCGCCGGCCACGATCGAGGGCCCGCACGGGCCGGTGACCGACACGGTCGAGATGCTCGTCGGGCGGCTCGGGATGCCCGACACCGGGGGCAGCTATTTCACCTTCAGCAACGAGAACAACGACCTGATCTGGGGATTCCTCGCCGAATGCCATCGCCGCGGCTGGCTCTACAAGGGCCACGACACGATGCCGTGGTGCGCTCGCTGCGGGACCGGGCTCTCCCAGACCGAACTGAACGAGGGCTACCAGGACCGGGACGACCCCGGCCTGACCGTCCGGTTCCCGCTCCTGGACCGGGTCGGTGAGGCGCTGCTCGTCTGGACGACCACGCCCTGGACGCTCACCTCGAACGTGGCCGCGGCCGTCGGGCCGTCGCTCCGCTACGTCCGGGTCCGCCAGGGCGAGGAGATCTTGTGGCTCGGCAAGGGCACCCTGAAGCAGGCACTGATCGGCCCGTTCGAGGTCCTCGAGGAGGTCTCCGGCGCGGATCTGGTCGGCTGGCGCTATGCCGGGCCGTTCGACGATCTGCCCGCCGTCCGGGCGGCCTTCGCGGTCGGCACGCGCGATGAGCCCGACCGGCCGTATGTGCAGCAGGTCGTCGCCTGGAGCGAGGTCGGCGAGGACGAGGGGACGGGCGTCGTGCATGTCGCTCCTGGGTGCGGCGCAGAGGACTTCCAGCTCGGCCGGACCCTGGGTCTGCCGACGATCGCGCCACTCGACGAGTCGGGGATCGTCCTCGACGGGTTCGGCGCGCTATCCGGTCGGGACGTGCGCGACGTCGGCGATCCGATCATCGAGCACCTCCGGCGCGAGGGCCGCTTCTACCGGCTGGAGACGATCAACCACCGTTATCCCCATTGCTGGCGTTGCTCGACGCCGCTCGTCTTCCGCCTGGTCGACGAGTGGTACATCAGCATGGGGCCGCTCTACGACCAGCCACGCGAGACGCTGACCGCGGAACAGGTCAACGCCAGCCTGCGCTACCAGATCATGGACGTCGTGGACCAGATCCGCTGGATCCCCGACTTCGGGCACGAGCGCGAGCTCGACTGGCTTCGCAACATGCACGACTGGATGATCAGCAAGAAGCGCTACTGGGGGCTCGCGCTGCCCATCTACGACTGCGCCGCGTGCGGGACGGTGGAGGTCATCGGTGGGCGCGACGAGCTCCGCCAGCGAGCGATCGAGGGCTGGGACGAGTTCGAGGGGCACACCCCGCACCGACCCCATATCGACGCGGTCCGGATCGCCTGCCCGGATTGCGGCGCGCCGGTGGAGCGGATCCGGGACGTCGGCAATCCCTGGCTGGATGCCGGGATCGTGCCGTTCTCCACGCTCCATTTCCGGGAGGACCCGGCGTCCTGGACGGACTGGTTCCCGGCCGACTTCATCACCGAGAGCTTCCCGGGACAGTTCCGCAACTGGTTCTACTCGATGCTGGCGATGTCCACGGTCCTGCGTCGGGAGCCGCCGTTCAGGACGATCTTCGGGTACGCGCTCGTCTTCGGTGAGGACGGCCGCCAGATGCACAAGAGCTGGGGCAACGCCATCGAGTTCGACGAGGCGGCCGACCGGATGGGCGTGGACGTCATGCGCTGGATGTTCGCGGGGGCGCGCCCCGAGGAGAACATCCGCTTCGGCTGGCATGCGGCCGCCGAGTCGCGCCGCGAGTTGCTGATCCTGTGGAACGTCTATTCGTTCTTCGTGACCTATGCGCGGCTGGGCGGCTGGACCCCGGGCGAGATCGCTCCTGACCCGGCCGACCGACCGCTCCTGGACCGCTGGATCCTGTCGCGAGCGGCCGGTACGGCGGCGGCCGTCGAAGAGCGCCTGCTCGACGTCGACGCGCTCGGGGCGACGCGGGCGCTGTCGAGCTTCCTCGACGGGCTCTCCACCTGGTACCTGCGCCTCTCCCGCCGCCGGTTCTCGCGCTCGGACGATCCCCTCGACCGCGCCGCTGCGTTCGCCACGCTCCACGCGGCCCTCGTGGCGGCCACCCGGATGCTCGCACCGATCCTGCCGTTCCTGGCCGAGACCATCTATCAGAACCTGGTGACTGCGGTCTCGACAGACGTCCCCGACAGCGTTCACCTCACGCACTGGCCGACGGCGGACCTGGTCGGTTGTCGCGACGAGGCGCTCGAGGCTTCGATGACCGGCGCCCAGGGCGCCGTGGATCTGGCCCGGGCCCTGCGCAGCGCCGCCCACCTCAAGACACGCCAACCACTGGCGCAGGCCTGGATCGCGCTCCCTGGGCGCGGCCTGGCTGTCGGGCCGGAACTGCTCCGCTTGATCGGAGACGAGATCAACGTCAGGACGGTCACCATCATCGACGACGGATCGGCGCTCGTGGAGCGGCGGGTCAAACCGCTCTTGCCGAAGATCGGCAAGCGCCTCGGGGCGGCCATCCCGGCGGTGATGACCGCCGCGCGCAGCGGAGACGTCCGGTTCGAGGACGACGGGTCGGTGACCCTGGGCGGCGTCACGCTCGCCGCGGACGAGGTCGAGATCCAGGCGACGCCGCGCCCCGGAACGGCGGTCGCCGAACATGACGGACTGGTCGTCGTGCTGGACACGGAACTCACCGCGGAACTCATCGCCGAGGGTGACGCCCGCGAGCTGCAGCGCGCGATCCAGGATTTGCGCCGGGAGGCCGGGCTCGAACTGGACGACCGGATCGACCTGTGGGTCCGCTCGCTCCCGGACGAGGTCGCCGCCCACCTCGGAGCCGTCGCGACCGAGACCCTCGCCCGGATCGTCTCTGGTGTCGCCCCGGCCGGGTTGCTGGAGGCCACGGTCGAGCTCGACGGCGGGCCGGTGGTCATCGGCTTGCGTCGCCACGCGCCTGACGGATAGGCTGGATCGACGGTGGGCGGCACGGCTGGACGGGTCTCGCGAGCGGGTGCACGGTGGGGCGTCCTCGTGGGGATCGCCGTCGTCGTGGTCGTGCTCGATCAGCTCAGCAAGGCCTGGCTGGTGGCCAACCTCGCACCAGGGGAGGTCATGACCGTCCTCGGCGACTCGATCAGACTCGTCCACCACCAGAATTCGGGCGCGCTCTTCGGGCTCTTCCGCGACCAGGCGATCCTGTTCGGGCTCATCTCGATCGGAGTGGTCGGCCTGATCCTCGGCTATCACGCGCGATCGGCGCGCAGCCTCTACCTGTCGGTGGCGCTGGGTTTCCTGCTCGGTGGCGCCATTGGCAACCTGGTCGACCGCCTGCGCCTCGGCTTCGTCGTGGATTTCGTCGATATCGGGATCGGCGACCTGCGCTTCTACACGTTCAACGTGGCGGACTCGGCGATCAGCACCGCGATCGTCCTGTTCCTGGCGGTCGCGCTCGTGCCGGGCGTGGCCCGGCTTGCCGGAAGGCAGCCCGATGGCTGATCCGGCGACAGTCGCCGGCGTCCGCCTGCTCCGGGTCCCGGACGGGCCGCGCGGGCGAGTGGATCGCTACGTGGCCGACGCGACCGGCCTGTCGCGGAGCTACGTCCAGAAGCTGATCTCCGACGGCCGTCTCACCGCGGCCGGCGAGACGCTCCGGGCGAACGACATCGTCGCGGCGGGCGCGGAACTGCGGCTCGACGTCCCCGAAGCCATCCCGCTCGACCTGAGCCCGGCACCGGAGATCGTGCTCTCGGTCGTCTACCAGGATGACGACCTGCTGATCGTCGACAAGCCGGCCGGGCTGGTCGTCCATCCTGCCCCGGGCCACGCCGGCGGCACCCTGGTCAACGCCCTGCTGGCGCACGGCGACGGATCGACCTGGGGCGGGATCGCGGGGGTCCAGCGCCCGGGGATCGTGCACCGCCTCGATCGCGACACGAGCGGCCTGCTGATGGTCGCCCGACGCGACCTGGCCCAGGCGTCGCTGATGGCTCAGCTCAAGGCACGTCGGATCAAGAAGACCTACCAGGCGCTCGTCCAGGGCAGCGTGAGTGCCGCCGTCGGGCGGATCGAGGCGCCGATCGGGCGCGACCCGAAGCGCCGGACCCGGATGGCCGTGGTCCCCGACGGGCGTCCGTCGGTGACGGGCTATCGGGTGCGTGAACGCTTCGCCGACTGGACGTTGCTGGAACTCGACCTGGTGACCGGTCGGACACATCAGATCCGGGTCCATCTCGACGCGATCGGTCACCCGGTTGCCGGCGACCGGGTCTACGGCACCGGAACCTCCCGGCGCGGGCCGGACGGCCTGGAGCGGCTCTTCCTCCACGCCTGGCGGCTTGAGCTGACCTCGCCGTCGGACGGGCACCTGATCCGGGCGACGGCGCCGCTGCCGGTCGAGCTGGAGCGCGTCCTCGCCAACCTGCGCGAGCCGGTCCGTTGAGCGATCGAGCGACGCCCGCCAGGCTTGCCCAGGCCGCCGAGGGCGCGATGCTGGTCATCATCTCGGGGCCGAGCGGGGTGGGCAAGGACACGATCATCGAGGCGCTTCGCGATCGGCCGCGTGACCCCGACTATCACTATGTCGTGACCTGCACGACGCGAGCTCGGCGCCCGGGCGAGATCGACGGCGTCAGCTATCACTTCATGTCCGCCGACGCGTTCCTCGCCCTGCGTGACAGCGGCGGCCTGCTCGAGGCCAACGAGGTCCACGGCAACTGGTACGGGACGCCGAAAGCGCAGGTCCAGCAGGCGCTCGCCGAGGGTCATGACGTCATCCTCAAGATCGACGTCCAGGGGGCCCAGCACGTCAAGGAGCACGTCCCGAACGCGCTGCTCATCTTCGTCGTGCCGCCCTCGCTGGAGGCGCTCTTCACGCGGCTGCGCGCCCGTGCGACGGAAACCGCCGACGAACTGGGACTGCGTCAGCGCAACGCCGCGGTCGAACTGGCTCGCCAGGAGGACTACGACCACGTGGTGACCAACGAGACCGGGCAGGTCGAGCGGACCGCGGAGCGGATCGACGAGATCATCGCCGAGGAGCGTCGTCTTCACCCGTTCCGGCGAGTCCAGCTGTGAATGCCGGTCCGGCCTGCGGCATGACGTCGTGAGCTGCCGCCGGTGACCCTGGGGCTGGACGAGGGCTGGGACGTGCCCCGACCCTCCGGTCGCCTCGTCGAAGTCGCGGTGGACGCCGCCGGCGCCCGCTCCGGGACATACACCTACTCGGTGCCCGAGGGGCTGGACGATCTGGTCCCGGGCGAGGCGGTCCTGGTGGGATTCGGACGGAGCCAGGCGCTCGGGATCATCGTTGGTGAAACCGAGCGCCCGCCCGTCGCGGCTCCCCGTCCGATCATGGATCGTGTCCGTGCGGATGGGCCGCTCCTGCCGCCGCTCGGCCTCGCGCTTGCGGCCTGGGTCGCTGGCCACTACCTCGCCCCGCACGCACTGGTCCTGCGGGCGATGCTCCCGCCGGGGCTGCTGGAGCGCCTGGAGCTCACGGCCGAGCTCGCGCCGGGGGCTGCTCGAGGGTCAGCCGGGGAGGGGAGCGCAGCGGTGCCGCTCGACCGCGCGGACCTGGATCTCCTCGACCAGCTCGAGCGTGGACCGCGGCCCGTCCGCGACCTCGCCGGTCCGGATGGCCGGGCGGGCCTGCTGCGTCGGCTGCGCGCGCTGCAGGATCGAGGTGGCGTCTCGCTGGAATGGGTGCTCAAGGGCGCTGGCGCCGGCCCGCGCTACGAACGCTGGATCCGGCTCCTCGATGGCGGGCGGGAAGCTGCCGCGAGCCTGGCGGCCGGCGTGCGCCACGGCGGACGGCCACTCGGCCCGCGCCAGGCGGATGCCCTCGCCGAGCTCGTCGGCAGCGAGACCGGAGAACTGCCGGCGGCCGAGCTCGTGAGCCGCCACGGGACCGCGGCGGTAGCCGGCCTGGTGCGCCGCGGGCTGCTCGCCGCGGAGGTCCGCGAGCGACCGCGACGGCCACTCGCGACACGTCGGGTCGGTATCCGTGGTGGACGGCCGCGATCGAGCGAGTTGCTGCCGGCCCAGGCGGAGGCGGTGGACCGGATCCGGAGCGCCATCGCGGCGCGCGACCCGCGCCCGCTGCTCCTCGACGGCGTGACCGGGTCGGGCAAGACCGCCATCTACGTGGAGGCCATCGCCGCGGTGCTGGTGGCCGGTCGGCCGGCGCTCGTCCTCGTCCCGGAGATCGCCCTGGCGCTGCCGCTCGTCGACCGCCTGCGAAGTGATCTCGACGTCCGGATCGCGATGCTCCATTCGGGGCTCGGCGAAGGGGAGCGGGCGGACGAGTGGCGGCGGGTCCGGGCCGGGGACGTGGAGATCGTGGTCGGGACGCGCCTCGCGGTCGTGGCCCCCCTGAACGATGTCGGCCTGATCATCGTCGATGAAGAGCATGACCCGGCCTACAAGAGCGACCGGACGCCGCGCCTCCAGGCCCGGGACAGCGCCATCCGGTTGGCCGAGCTGGCCGGGGCGGCCCTGGTCCTCGGTTCGGCCACGCCGGCCGTCGACAGCATGGGCCGGGCGCTCGCCGGAACGTACGACCGGATCGAGCTTCCGGTCCGTCCTGTCGGAGCCCCGCCGGCCGTGGAGATAGTCGACCTGCGTGACGAGCTGGCTGCTGGGCAGCGAGGACTGCTGTCGCGAGCGCTCGTGGCCGCCGTGGCGGGCCTGGACGTCGGAGTGGGCGAACAGGCGATCCTCGTTCTGAACCGCCGCGGGACCGCGTCCGTCGTGCTCTGCCGTGATTGCGGGCACGTCCAGGCCTGTCCGGACTGCGAACGGCCGCTCGTCTACCACCAGGCCGGGACGACCCTGCGCTGCCACCATTGCGGCCGGGCCACGCCGGTCGCCTCGCGCTGCCCGGCCTGCGCGTCGCCCCGGATCCGCTACCTGGGCGGCGGGACGGAACGGCTCGAGCGCGAAGTCAGGGAGACCTTCCCCGCGCTGCGGGTCGGGCGACTCGATCGCGACGTCGTCGAGCGGCGCGGCGCGGCGGAGCGGATCGTGGATGCCTTCTCCGAGGGTCGCCTCGATATCCTCGTCGGGACGAGCCTGGTCGCCAAGGGACTGGACATCCCATCGGTCACGCTGGTCGGGATCGTCTCGTCGGACGTCGCGCTCAACCTGCCCGATGAGCGCGCCGCAGAACGGACCTACCAGCTCCTGGTGCAGGCGATCGGCCGCGCAGGCCGTGGGAGTCGCCGAGGTCGCGCGATCATCCAGACCTACCAGCCGGAGCACCCGGCGATCGTGGCCGCGGCGTCCGGCGAGCGGTCGGCGTTCTACGACGCCGAGCTTGCCCTTCGCGAACGATTCGGTTCGCCACCGTTCGGCCGTTTGGTCAAGCTGACCGTCGGCCTGGCTGACCCGGCGGCCGCTGAGCGTGAGGCGGCGAGCATGGCCGGGCGCCTGCGCGAGCGGGCGGTCGCCCGCGGTGGAGGCGTACAGGTCATCGGGCCCGCGCCCGCATACATCGCCAGGCGGGCGGACCGCTGGCGCTGGAACGTGGTCCTGCGCGGCACCGACCCGGTCGGCCTGCTCGACGGTGGCCTGGACGCGCCGTGGTCAGTCGACGTGGACCCCGAATCACTGCTCTGAGGTCGTGACCGGAAGCACCCGCCAGCTGTCGCGATGGGTCGGGCAGGCGGGCGGACGTTCCCTCGCACTCACGCGTGCCGCCAGGGACCGTCGGCCTCGGGGACCTCTTCCGGCGACGGATATCTTCCGGCGCCGGATATCGCCGGTAGTAGTAGATCGAGGCCAGGAACCTCGACAGGCGTCCCCGTGGCCGACGATCTGTCGCGGTCCAGGCCATCCCTGAGCGTGGGACCGGCGCGCCGAGCCGTCCTTCCGGTCGCGGCGCAGGCGCTATGGCCACCATTGCCCAGGAGCTACCGTTGTCAGCGATAGGGGCGCAGGTAGGCGACCCAGATTGGGGTCGGACCCTCGCCCGGACCCTCGCCCGGACCCTCGCCCGGACCCTCGCCCGGATCGTCACGTCGTGACTCATGGCAGGTGACCGTGCGGCCGGTTCGTGCGACGATGCCCTCCCAGAACCAGGAGGAGTAGACGATGACCGAGACGATCGACCAGACCCCGACGGACAAGCCGAAGGCAGACGAGACCTTCACCTGGACGGACGAGCCGGAAGCGGGCAAGGGCCCGGGCGCATCGACCGCCGCGAGCATCCTTGACTCGGTGCGCGAGGTCGTCGATGAGCTGGCCGAACGGGCCGCGCCGACGATGCGCGAGCTGGCCGATCGGGCCGCGCCGACGGTGCGCGAGCTGTCGGCCCGCGCCGCCGAACTGACCGCGATCGCCGCCGACCGGGCGGCACCGCTCGCCAAGCGGGCGGGCGAGGCCACCGCAGAGGCGAGCGGAAGGCTCGCCGCGATCTCCCGCGCGTGGGCCTCCGATCTGCGAGCGACCATGGTCACCCCCACCCGTGAGCCGAGCCCCGAGCCCGACGCGCCCGTGGCGACTGCGGAGACCGGGCCAGGCGAGCCTGTCGAGGGCGGATCGTCCGTGACCGAGGAGTCCCGGCCGATCTGAGCACGCTCGCCGCTATACTCCGCCGATGAGCGTTCGCCCCATCGCCCTCCTGGGTGACCCCCATCTGCGCCTCAAGGGCAAGCCGGTCGACAGTTTCGGCAAGTACCTGCACGGCCTCCTCGACGATCTCGCGCACACGATGCGCGACGCTCCCGGTGTGGGGCTCGCGGCCCCGCAGCTGGGCGAGGCGATGCAGGCCTGCGTGATCGAGGTCGAGAGCCAGCTCTACGAACTGGTGAATCCGCGGATCGTGCGCGCCACCGGCGATGATCGCGACCTCGAGGGCTGCCTCTCGATCCCGGGCTATGTCGCCTATGTCACCCGGCGCGAGCGCGTCTGGGTCGTCGCCCAGGACCGTCACGGGAAGCGGATCAAGGTGGCCGGGTCCGGACTGCTCGGCCGGGCCATGCAGCACGAACTGGACCATCTCGATGGCAAGCTCTACATCGACTACCTCGAGTCGATGGACGAGCTGATCGCCGTGGGCTCCGTCGAGGACCAGACCGGCGACACTGCAGGGGCCGAGGAGCGTACGCCGGCGCTCGCGTGAAGTCCCGGCGACGCTCGACAGGCGAACCGGTCCGGACGCTCTTCTTCGGTTCCGGCGCGTTCGCGCTGGCGATCCTCGATGCGCTGATCACGGCACCCGAGGTCCGCGTGGTCGGGGTCGTCGCGGCTCCCGATCGCCCGAGCGGCCGTCGCGGCGACCTCACGCCGGTCCCCGTCGCGCGGCGCGCCCGTGAGCTCGGCCTGCCACTCCTCCAGCCCGAGAGGCTGCGCGCGCCGGACGCGGAGGCGGCGATCGTGGCGATGACGGCGCTCCGGCCCGACCTCGGCATCCTCGCGGACTACGGCCAGATCGTGCCACGGTCCGTCCTGGCGATCCCGGCCCACGGGATCCTCAATGTCCACCCGTCCGCGTTGCCGCGACACCGCGGCGCGACCCCGATCCCCGCGACCATCGCGGGTGGCGACCCGGTCGCGGCGGTTACCCTGATCCGGATGGACGAAGGTCTCGACACGGGACCGGTCGTCGCCGCGGAGTCCTGGTCGCTCGATGGGACCGAGACCGCCGAGACGCTCGAGGGCGAAGCCGCCCGGCGCGGCGCCGCCCTGCTCGAGGCAACGCTCGGCCGCTGGCTCAGCGGCGAGATCGAGGCAACGCCCCAGGCCGACACGGGCGCCACACTGACGAAGCCGCTTCGCCGTGAGCACGGCCGCCTGGACCCGACGAGGACGGCCGTCGAACTGGAACGCCGCGTCCGCGCCCACCTGCCGTGGCCCGGCAGCTTCGTCAACACGGCACACGGACGCCTGATCGTCCACGAAGCGGCGGCGGTGCCGGGCGAGCCGGGAGATCGGCCGGGAACGCTTGTCGCCGACGACGATGGCCTGGCGCTGACCACGAACGTCGGCCGACTTCGGTTGGTCCGCGCTCAGCTGGCCGGTCGTCGGACGACCGATGGCGCGGCGCTGCGGCGCGGAGCTCCCGGTCTCGTCGGGCTGGCTGTCGAGCTGCGCTAGCATCGTGCCCATGGACCTGACGATCGCATCGACGACCGACGACCGTCCGGGGCTGTCCGGCGTCCAGCCCGAAGCCCTCGCCACCTGGCTGGCGGAACGCGGTGAACCGGCCTACCGCGGGCGCCAGATCGCCGCTGCGGTCTGGGGCGGCGAGGTCGCCGCGATCGAGCACGAGGCGACCCTCCCGACCGGGTTGCGCCGGGATCTGGCCGACGCCTTCCGGTTCGACACAGTTGGCGACACGGAGCTGCGGGTGACCGACGGCGGGCTGACCGAGAAGGCGCTTCACCGGCTGGCGGACGGCGCACTCATCGAGTCGGTCCTGATGCACTACCCGGCGCGCCCGGGCTCGCGCGAGCGCCACACGCTGTGCATCTCGAGCCAGGCCGGTTGCGCGGTCGGCTGCCCGTTCTGTGCCACCGGGGAGCTCGGCTTCGGCCGTGACCTCCAGATGGCCGAGATCGTCGACCAGGTCCGCTCGGCAGCGCGCCGACTGACGGCCACCGGTCGTCGCCTCACCAACATCGTGTTCATGGGGATGGGTGAGCCGCTGCTCAACCTGGACCGGGTCCTCGAGGCGATCGCGGCGCTCAACGACCCACGCCGCTTTGGCCTGGGCGCACGGCACATCACGGTCTCCACGTCGGGGGTCGTACCGGGGATCGAGCGTCTGACCGCCCTTGGGCCCCAGTTCACCCTCGCCGTCTCGCTGCACTCCGCGCGCGATCCGCTGCGCGACGTGCTCGTGCCGCTCAACCGCCGCTGGCCGGTGGCCGAGGTCGTGCAGGCGGCCCGAGGCCACGCCCGCGCGACCGGTCGGCGGATCAGCTACGAGGTCACCATGATCGGCGGCATCAACGACACGGAGGCCGACGCGGAGGCGATGGCCGGACTGCTGCGCGGCGATCACGCACATGTCAACCTGATTCCGATGAACCCGGTGGCGCATACACCCTGGACGGCGAGCCCGATGCCGGTCATCGAGCGATTCGCGGAGACCCTTCGGGCCGCCGGGATCGAGACCACCATCCGCCGCAACCGCGGACAGGAGGTCGGCGCCGCGTGTGGCCAGCTCGCGGCCGAGCGCGGCGGCGAACCGCCGGCGCCCGCCGTCGCCCGCCGTCGCGCCCGTCTCGTCGCCGAGAGCGCGGCCGCCCTGCTGGGTGAGCGCAGCCACGATCCCGCGCCTGCCGGGGTGGGGGACTAGCCATGCCAGGCGGACGAGCCCGGATCGCGGCGAGCATCCTCGATGCGGACCTGTCCAACCTTGGCTACGCCATTCGGCGGCTTCATGCCGCCGGCGCCGACCGGATCCATCTCGACGTCATGGACGGTCACTTCGTCCCGAACCTGACCTTTGGAGCGAAGACCATCAAGCACCTGCGCAAGCGGACGCAGATGCCGCTCGATGCCCACCTGATGATCAGCGAGCCCGGCCGTTTCCTCGACGAGTACCTCGACGCCGGGTGCGATTCGATCACGGTGCACGTCGAGATCGACGAGGAGATCGCGCCGATCCTCCGGCGCATCCGAGCGGCCGGGCGAGCGGCCGGGCTCGCCCTTCGTCCGGCGACGCCGCTGAGCGCCCTGCGGCCGTACCAGGAGCTGCTTGACATCGTGATGGTGATGACGGTTGAGCCGGGCTTCGGCGGCCAGGCGTTCATGCGCGACGTCGCCCGCGAGAAGCTGCTCGCGGCGCGCGACCTGCTCAGCCACAAGAGCTTCGGCGGCGAAGTCCACGTGGACGGTGGGGTCAACCGAGAGACCGCGGAGTTCGCCGGCGGTCTTGGAGTCGACGTCCTGGTCGTGGGCTCGGCCCTGTTCATCAAGGGTCGCGACATGGGTCGCGAGATCCGGCTGATCCGGGCGCTCGCCGACGAGGGCTACCAGTACGGGCTCAACGACGGCGTACCGCCCATCCCGCGCGACCGGATGGTGGCGTTCACGGCACTCCCCAAGCACCTTGCCCACCTGTTCATGGACGAGATCGAGCTGGGCGGGATCCCGGTGGTGATGCTGCGTGGGGACGGCCAGTTCAACCCTGACGGGGTGCGCGACTACGAACTGCTGGTCCCGGCGACGGTCGAGACCCTGGTCGTCGAGCGCCACGCCGGTGCACGCGAGGACTACCGGCGCCGGGCTGACGCATGGCGCGAGGCGTTCATCCGCGAACGCGGGGTCATCGCGCCGCCCAGCCATCCGTGAGGGCGCTCCTCCAGCGGGTCACGCGCGGCGAAGTCCGGGTCGAGGGTGAGATCGTCGGTGCGATCGGCAAAGGGCTGGTCATCCTGCTCGGCGTCGGCCCGGAGGACACCGAGACAACGGCGGACGAGCTTGCCCGCAGGACCGCCGAGCTGCGGATCTTCCGCGATGCCGAGGGGCGGACGAACCGGTCGCTGCTGGAGACCGGTGGCGCCGCCCTGGTCGTCTCCCAGTTCACGCTCTACGCCGATACCCGACGCGGTCGCCGGCCCGGCTTCACGACAGCCGGGTCCCCAGAACTCGCGGAGCGGCTGTGGCGTCGCTTCGCCGCTGCGCTGGAGGCACTGGGCGTCAGGGTCGCCACCGGGCGGTTCGGGCGCGAGATGGAGGTCGAACTGGTGAACGATGGCCCGTTCACCATCTGGCTCGACAGCGCCGATCGATGAGGGCGCCGCCGCGGGCGACCGGTTCGCCGCCGCGGGCGACCGGTTCGGGGAGCTGGTCCAGCTGGACCGCCTGCGGACGGCGACGCCTTACTTGGCGGCTTTCAGTTGCGTCCGCCGGCAGCGCGTGCAGACGAGTGCACGGACGGGGTTGCCCTTCTCGATGATGACGAGCGGCTGGAGGTTGGGCTGCATCCGGCGGTGGGCACGGACGCGGTTCATCCCCGACGACTGCGGGTTGAAGCCGCCCATCGATGCCTTGCCGCAGATGGCGCAGGAACGGGCCATGCGTGGTCCTCTGGAGGTTCGTGGTGGGGGAGCGGGTCCCAGGCGGGCCCGAACGGGGCGGTAGAATACCACACGGCCTCGACCGCCCGGCGAGCAGCCGCCCGACCCGCCAGTGAGGAGGACCGCGCCGCGTGCCATCGAACCCGACGCCCGGCCACTCCCTGGTCACCCGCCGAGCCGTCATCGACCTGATCCGGACGGCCACGCTCGGCTCCTACGGGGTGACCGGCCTGGCCGCCGGCCCCATCGAGCGACTGCTCGGGCGAGCGGGCCTGGCCCAGCCGGGGATCGGCCTCCAGATGGACGAAGGCCTCGACATCGAACTCGATCTGACCGTCGCGGCCGGCGTCCCCGTCGCGGAGGTCGCCCGACAGGTCGACTCGGCGGTGCGCTACGCGATCCAGCGCGGCCTGGCTCGTGAGGTGCGGCGGCTGAGCATCCACGTCGACGGGCTCAAGGTGGCCCCGGGTGCCGTGCCCCCGACGCTCGTTCCGGCAGACCCCGGCGCGATCCGGTCGCGCGACCTCGCGGACAGCGGCACGGACGTCGCCTGATGGTCCGGCGCGCCTGTGATGGCGCCGGGCTTCTGGCCGCCTTCCGAGCGGCGGTGGCCAACCTGGAAGCCCACGCTGACGAGATCAACGCGCTCAACGTCTTCCCGGTCCCCGACGGTGATACCGGCTCGAACATGGTGGCGACGGTGCGAGCCGCACTCGAAGAGGCCGAGGCCGTCGCCGGCGAGCCAGCGGAGCGCATCGCGGCCGCGATCAGCTTCGGTGCCCTGATGGGTGCGCGCGGCAATTCGGGCGTCATCACCAGCCAGATCTTCCGCGGCATGGCCGAGGGACTCGGTGGCAAGAGCCGGTTCAACGGCCTGGATCTGGCCCACGCGCTGTCGGAGGGCGCGAGGACCGCCTACGCTGCGGTCGCCAAGCCGGTCGAGGGCACGATCCTGACCGTCATCAGGCAGTCCGCCGACGCTGCCGTGATCGCCGCCGAGCGGGACGCCGACATCGAGTCGGTCCTGGGAGCGACACTCGACGCCGCTGAACGATCGGTCGCCGGGACTCCGAGCCTGCTCGCCATCCTGCGCGATGCCGGCGTGGTCGATGCCGGCGGCCAGGGCCTCTACCGGCTCTTCCAGGGTGCCCTGCTCCATCTCGCCGGCCGATCGACGACCGGTGCCGTCCGCAGTCGATCGCGGGTGGGCAGAGGGCTCAAGGTCTCCACCCTGGTCGCCCATGCCGATGATGGCTTCGGCTACGAGACCATGTTCCTGCTCCAGCCCGATGCCACGAGCTCGCTCGACGTCGACGCGATCCGGGAGCACCTGGAATCGATCGGCGAGTCCGTCCTGGTCGCCGGAGATGCCCGGGCCCTCAAGGTCCACGTCCACAATGAGCGTCCCGATCTGGTCATCGGCTACGGTCTGACGGTCGGCGCGCTCAGCCGGATCAGCGTCGAGAACCTCGACAACCAGGCGCGCGACGTCAGGGAGACGCGCGCCGCCTCGTTCACCGGCATCGCGCCTGTCGCCGAACCCGCCGGTCCAGCCGTTGCGCCCGCGCGGGAAGCTCCAGCGCCGGGAACTGCAGCGCCAGCGGCTCCCGCGCCGGGAACTCCAGCGCCAGCGGCTCCCGCGCCGGCCCTCGGGGTGGTTGCGGTCGTCGCCGGTGACGGCCTGGCGGCCATCTTCCGTGACTTCGGGGTCGCGGCGGTCGTCCAGGGCGGCCAGTCGGCCAATCCGAGCACCGGCGAGCTGCTCGAGGCGGTCGAGGCGGTCGAGGCCGGTGAGATCGTCATCCTGCCGAACAACCCGAACGTCGTGCTGGCGGCTCGTCAGGTCGCTTCGATGACGGAGCGGGTGGTGGTGGTCGTCCCGACACGCAACGCCGCCGAAGGGTTCGCCGCGCTCCTGGCGCTCGATCCCAACCTGGACGCGACAGCCAATGCTGCGCCGATGACCGCAGCCTCTCGGGCGCTCCAGACCCTGGTCGTCACCGAGGCGGTCCGCGACGCCAGGATCGGTGGACGCAAGGTGAAGCGCGGTCAGACCATCGCGCTCGATCCGGAGGACGGCCTCGTCGCGGTGGACAGCGACCGCGAGAAGTGCGTGCTGGCGGCGGTCGCCACGTTCGAGGCCGGCTTCGAGCTCGTGACCGTCTTCTACGGCGGTGGCGCCGACCTCCAGGAGGCGGAGGGGACGGCCCGGCGGATCGGCTCGATCCTGCCCGGCGTCGAAGTCGAGGTGCGGCGCGGCGGCCAGCCGTTCTACCGGTACCTGATCGCCGCCGAATAGGCATGGCCAGGGCGACGATCCAGGCACCCATCCCGACCGATCCGGTCGAGCTGCTGTCGACGCCGCTGGCCGGCTCGGGCATCACCGCCGGCGCCCTCCTGCGCCGGGCCGGTATCCGGCTCGGCTTCTACACCCTCGGCGACCTGCTCTTCCACCTCCCGCGCCGCTACGACGACCTGCGGGAGATGCGCAAGCTGGGCGATCTGGTCTGGGTCGAGGATGGGACCGTGGTGTCGGCGCGGGTGCGCGTCGCCGACATCCGCGTCGAACCGACGTTCCGACGCCGTGTCCAGCGGACGATCGCCCGGCTCGAGGACGAGACCGGCAGCGTGGACGCCACCTGGTTCGGTCGGCGCTTCATCGAGCGTCGCCTGAACGTGGGTGGCGAGGTCGTGGTCTCGGGTCGGGTGAAGCATTTCGGCCGAAGGCTGACCTTCGACAACCCGGAGTTCCAGGCCGTGGACGACGCCGGCACGGAGGTGCTCCACGCCGGACGGATCGTGCCGATCTATCCGCTGACCGCCGGGTTGACCGCCGCCCGTCTGCGGGCCGCCATCCGCGAGGCGCTCGACCGGGCGGGTCACGCGTACCCCGAATACCTGCCTGCGCCGATCATCGCGGAGGAGGCGCTCGTCCCCATCGCGCGGGCCGTCGAGGAGGCCCACTACCCGGCGACCTTCGAGGGACGCGATGACGCCCTGCGCAGGCTCGCGTTCGACGAGCTGCTCGCCCTCCAGCTCGGGATGGTCGGGCGTCGGCGCCAGCGGGTCCGTGATGCCGCGCCGGTCGTGGCCGTCGACGTCGCCGCCGATGCCGCGATCCGCGGATCGCTGATCAGCGCCTTGAGCGCCCGGATCGGGCGGACCATCGAGCTCACCCCGGATCAGACCAGCGCGATGAACGCGATCCGTGACGACGTCGTCAAGCCCACACCGATGCTCCGGCTGCTCCAGGGCGACGTCGGGTCGGGCAAGACCGCGGTCGCGGCCTACGCCCTGGCCGCCGCCGCGCGCGCCGGCCTGCAGGGCGCGCTCCTGGCTCCCACGGATCTGCTGGCTCGCCAGCACCTGGAAACGCTCGGCGGTCTGCTCGAGGCGCTCGGCCTGGGTGTCACGCTCCTGACCGGCTCCCTGCCGAACGACACGAAGTCGAAGGCCGCCGAGGCGATCCGCTCCGGTCAGGCGGCGGTCGTCGTGGGAACCCACGCCCTGATCCAGGAGTCGGTCAGCTTCCGCGACCTCGGGCTGGTGGTGATCGACGAGCAGCATCGCTTCGGAGTGGACCAGCGCGCCCAGCTCGAGGCCAAGGCCGGTGGTCGCTCGCCGCACGTACTGCTGATGACCGCCACCCCGATCCCGCGCACGCTCGGCCAGCTCTTCTATGCGGACCTGGACGTCTCCGACCTGCGCACCCCGCCTGCCGGCCGCGTCCCGATCCGGACCGGGCTGCGCCGGACGACGGAGCTCGATGGGACGTGGCAGAAGGTCCGCGACGAGGCTGCCGCCGGCCATGGCACCTTCGTGGTGGTCCCACTCATCGAGGAGAGTGGCGACGAGGGCGATGGCGCCGTAGCTGCCGAGAGTGAGGCGGTCCGCCTGACCACGCTCCTCGCCCCGCTGCGGGTCGGGCTGGTCCATGGCCGGATGAAGGCGGCCGCGCGAGATGCCGTCATGACCCGCTTCCGCGATGGCGACCTGGACGTCCTGGTCGGCACGACCGTGGTGGAGGTCGGGGTGGACGTCCCGGCGGCCACGGTCATGGTCGTCGAGGGCGCGGATCGGTTCGGGCTCGCCCAGCTCCACCAGTTGCGCGGCCGAGTCGGGCGCGCCTCGGAGGACTCGTACTGCGTGCTCGTTTCAGACTCGACCGACGAGGTCGCCCTGGCCCGGCTCAAGGCGGTCGTCGAGCTGCGTGACGGCTTCGAGCTGGCCGAACGCGACTTCGAACTGCGTCGCGAGGGTGACGTCCTCGGCGTCGCCCAGAGCGGGCTTCCACGGCTGCGGGTCGCCTCGCTCCAGGATGCCTCCCACCGCGAACTCGCCGTCCGGGCGCGGGTCCATGCCGAGATGCTGCTCGACGCCGACGGGCGCCTGGAACCGCCACGCTCCGCCCTGGCCACGGAGCTTGCGTCGGGCTGGCTGCGCCGGGTCGCCGCCGCGGAACCGGCGAGCGGCGTATGACCGGCAGCGGGACGCGGCCGACCACGCTGGTGGGGCCGACCACGCTCGTGCGGAGGCCCCGACATGGCTGACGCCGGACGGGTGATCGCCGGCACCGCCCGCGGGATCCGCCTGGAAGCGCCCGGCCCGGCCACCCGTCCGATGGGAGACCGAGTCAAGCAGACGCTCTTCGCGATCCTCGAGCCGAACCTGCCCGGCGCCCGCTTCCTGGACCTGTTCGCCGGCAGCGGCGCAGCCGGGATCGAAGCGCTGTCGCGTGGCGCCGGCCACGTCACGTTCGTGGAGCGCGACGCGCGCGCGGCCGCGATCATCGGGGCCAACCTGGCGCGGACGAACCTGGGAGGCGAACGCGGCGGGGTCGTCCGCGCCGAGGTCGTCGCCTGGCTCCGCCGCTCGAACGACCCCACGGGACGTCACTTGTTCGATCTGGTCGTGCTCGACCCGCCCTACACGGAGCCGGGCCTTCTGACCGCTGCGCTCGAGGCGCTCGCGCCGCACCTCGCGCCGGACGCCCGGGTCGTCGCCAAGCATTTCTGGCGAGACCCACCTCCAGCTCGCGTCGGGCTGCTAGCATCCGAGCGCGAGCGCCGCTTCGGCGAGACGACCCTGACCTTCTATCGGCGCCAGGAGGATCGATGAACACCGTCGCGGTCTATCCGGGCTCGTTCGATCCGATCACCAATGGGCACCTGGACATCATCGAGCGTGCCGCGAGCGTGTTCGACCGGGTGATCGTGGCCGTCCTGGCCAATCCCCGGAAGGCCCCGCTGCTCGACGTCGAGACGCGGATCCGGGTGATCCGCGACGCGCTGCATGATGCTGCGGTACCGTCCGACCGGATCGAGGTCGACTCGTTCGATGGACTGACCGTGGACCTGTGCCGGGCGCGCGGCGCCGGCGCGATCGTCCGCGGCCTGCGCGCCATCAGCGATTTCGAGACCGAGATGCAGCTCGCCCACAACAACCGGGTCATCGCCCCGGAGGTCGATACCGTCTTCTTCATGACCTCGGTCGCGAACGGGTACGTCAGCTCCAGCCTGGTCAAGGAGATCGCCTCCTTCGGCGGTGACGTCTCCTCGATGATCCCGGCCGCCGCGGCCGCGGCGCTGGGGCGGGCGGCCGACGGCCGCCGACGGCCGCCCCGCGTGCCATAATCGAGGCTGCCCGACCGGTTCCCGGCCGGTCGACCCAGGAGGGCAACTCCGATCGACATCATCTTCCTCGTGGAGCGCCTCGAGTCCCTGATCGCCAACGGCAAGAAGCTGCCGCTCACGTCCAACGTGGTGCTCGACCAGAACGCGGCGCTCGGCCTGATCGACGAGCTGCGTGTCGCCGTACCCGAGGAGGTCCGCGCCGCGAAGCGGATCAACGCCGAGGGTGAACGGATCATCGAGAAGGCCCAGGACGAGGCGGAGCGGATCGTGGCCAAGGCCCAGGAGCAGGCGGCCTTCCTGATCGACGAACGCGGTCTCACCCAGGCCGCCGAGGCGCTGAGCCGCCAGATCCTCGCCGATGCGCACACTGACGCCGACGAGATCCGGCGCGGGGCGGATGAGTACGCGGTGAGCGTGCTGATCGGGCTCGAAGGCGACGTCATCAAGACGCTCCAGAGCATCAAGAAGGGGATCGCCCTCCTCGACGAGCGGCGTGCCACGCTGGAGGCCGACGGCCTCGCTGCGGGCGACCCGCAGCCGCTGGACCAGCGCTGGGAGGACGAGGCGGGCGAACCGTCCCAGGCCTCCCGGTGACAGGGCGGCCACTGGACGGGCCGCTCGCCTGGAATGTCGCGGGGCTCCTCGTCGATGAACCTGGTTTCGCCCGAAGTCACGACGTCGGCGACCTGCGGATCGACCTCGGCGAGGACCTGGAACAGGCCGGCCCGATCGCCGGACGGGTGCGTCTCGTCCGGACCAACCGCGGGATCATGGCAAGCGCCGATCTGCACGGGTCCCTGGCCCTCCGCTGCAGCCGCTGCCTGGCTGACATCGTGTTCGCGATCGACCTCCGCCTCCAGGAGGAGTACCTGCCGTCGCTGGACCTGGCCAGCGGGCGACCGCTGGCCAGGTCCGAGGAACCCGACGTCGCCCGGCTGACCGATCACCACGAGCTCGATCTCGAGACGCCGGTCCGCGAGGCCCTCCAGCTCGCCGAGCCGATCGCCCTGCTCTGCCGGCCGGACTGCCCGGGTCTGTGCATCAACTGCGGGGAGCGGATGGATGAGGGCAGCCACGATCATCCTGACGACGCGATCGACCCCCGCCTGGAGGCCCTGCGCGGTTTCCGGGCGGACGGCGCCTGACGAACGGGGCCGATTCGCGCTAGACTCCGCCGTCGGCCGGGCACCAGCTCCCGCCAGAACCACAGACGCGAATCCACCAGTGCATCGCGACCGGCGATGACCCGAACAGGAGCAGCACGACCCCATGGGTGTACCCAAGCGACGCGTCTCGCATGCCCGCCAGGGTGAGCGCCGCGCGCATCTCGCGATCGAGTTGCCGCACCTCGAGGAGTGCACGCACTGCCACGAGATGAAACTGCCGCATCACGTCTGCCCGAACTGCGGCTATTACAACGGGCGACTCGCGATCCAGCTCAAGCCTGCCGCCGACGACGCCGCACGCTGACGCGGTGATCGCGCCGCAGGCCATGGCGCTCCGCCCGGATAGCGGCGGGGTTCGTCTCGCCGTGGACGCGATGGGCGGCGATCGCGGCCCATCGGAGGTCGTCCCGGGTGCACTCGGTCACGCCCGGGCACATCCGGAGGATCGGGTGATCCTGGTCGGCGACGAGGAGATCGTGCGGACGATCGCAGGGGAGCTGCCGGCCAACGTGTCGGTGCTCCATGCTTCCCAGGTGATCGGGATGGACGAGCACCCGGCGCTCGCGCTACGCGAGAAGAAGGACTCGACGATCGTCGTTGCGATGGACCTCGTCAAACGGGGCGAAGCCGATGCCGTCATGACTGCGGGTCACACCGGCGCCGCCATGGCCGCCGCCGTCCTGCGCCTGGGGCGCCTGCCCGGTGTCGATCGGCCCGCGCTCGCGGTCCAGATGATCACCGACTCGGGGCCGATGGTGCTGCTCGACATCGGCGCCAACCCGGACTCCACGGCGGAGAACCTCGTCCAGTACGCGCAGATGGGGGCGATCTTCGCCGAGCGCGTGCTGGGCGTCGCGTCACCGCGGGTGGCGCTCCTGTCGATCGGCGAGGAGAAGGGCAAGGGCGACGCCAGGATCCAGCGAGCCACCGAACTGCTCGACGCGTCCGCGTTGCGCTTCGAGGGCAACGTCGAAGGCAAGGACCTCACCCGCCACCTGGCCGACGTCGTCGTCTGCGACGCGGTGCTGGGCAACGTGGTGATCAAGTTCTTCGAGGGGCTCTCCGGCTTCATCTTCGACCTGTGGCGGCGGGAACTGGGTGGTTCGCTGCGGGGACGCCTGGCGTACCTGTTGCTGAGGCCCGGGGTTGAACGCATCCGCGCCGTCTTCGACTACGAGCGGGTCGGTGGTTCGCCCTTGCTCGGGGTTCGCGGCACGGTCATCATCACCCACGGTCGGGCGAATCGGCGGATGATCGGCTTCGCCTGCGACGTTGCCGCCTCGACGGCGAGGACCGGCGTTCCGGCCTTGATCGCCGAATCGCTTTCCGCCGCCGCGACAGCCGCGACAGCCGCGACCGCCGCGTCCGCGGAGCCGGCAACGCCCATCGCAGCCCAGGAGGCATCGTGAACGGCCCGCAGCTGACGGTCGGACGACGCGTCATCGCCGAGCTCGTCCGGCTCGCCGCGTTCGAGGTCCCGGGCGTGGCCCGGGTCGGCCGTGGCGGTCCGGCCTGGCGCCGGGTCCTCGGCGGTCCGGCCGTCTCCGTGCAGCTGCGCGATGATCGCGTCCTGGTTCGCCTCTGGATCGTGGCCCGCCCCGGGCAACCCTTGACCGCCCTTGCCGGGCAGGTTCGCGCGGCGGTCGCCGCAACGATCGAGCGCCTCCTGGGCCTCGACCTCGGCGGGGTGACGGTCCTGGTCGATGGCGTCGGGGGCTGACCGCGTCCGCGGCCGGCGGACCGGCCGGCGGCTGGCCCTGGCTGCCGTCTTCGAGGCGGAGTTCGGCCAGCGAACCGCGGACGCCGTCCTGGAGCGCCACCTGGCCGAGGAGGAGCGCGACGAGAACGCGGCCAGTCTGGCCCGCGAGCTGGTCGCCGCGGAGATGCTCCACCGTGACGCGATCGATGGCGAGATCACCCGCCGTGCACCGCAGTACCCGGTCACCGGGCTCGCCCGGATGGATCGGGCCCTGCTCCGTACCGCCATATCCGAGGTGCTACACTCCGCCACGCCGGCCCGGGTGGCGATCGCCGAGTGGGTCGAGCTGGCACGGACCTACAGTGGAGACCCGATGCGACGCCTGATGAATGGCGTCCTCGGGAGCATCGCAGCCAGCGGCGACCAGCCGACGGCATCATCACCAAACTCCGAGGAGGGAGTCAGTGGCAACCACGTACGAGCGCCTCAAGAAGATCGTCGTCGAGCAGCTCGGCGCCGACGAGGATGAGGTCAAGCCGGAGGCGTCATTCGTCGACGACCTGAACGCCGACTCACTCGATCTCGTCGAGCTGATCATGAGCCTCGAGGAAGAGTTCGGGACGGAGATCTCGGACGAGGATGCGGAGAAGATCCGCACCGTCCAGGACGCCGTCGAGTACATCGACGAGCGGTCCTCCTAGCGGCTTCCGGCCGGGCCCGAGCCGGACGTCGGGCGTCGTGCGACCCGCGGAGGACCTGGCGGCCAGACTGGATCTGCCGGTCCGTGACCTGGACCTGCTCGACCAGGCCCTCGTCCACTCGAGCTGGCACCACGAGCATCCTGACGGCGCGTCCGGCCACAACGAACGCCTCGAGTTCCTCGGCGACGCGGCGGTCAACCTCGCGATCTCGGAAGCCCTCTACCTGCGTCATCCAGACGAGGACGAGGGCTATCTTTCCGCCCGTCGCGCCGCGATCGTATCGACGGCCGGACTGGCCCAGCTGGCCGGTCGGATCGACCTCGGAGCCTTCCTGCGGCTGGGTGAGGGCGAAGCGCGGCGGCGCGGTCGCCACCGGCCGTCGCTCCTGGCTTCTGCCTTCGAGGCCGTGGCCGGCGCCCTCTATCTCGATCTGGGACTGGAGGTGGTTCGCGACTGGCTGATGGCGCTGGCCGCGCCGGAATTGAGCGCCGAAGCTCCGATCGGGACGCTCACCAGCCCCAAGAGCCGACTCCAGGAATACACCCAGCGACGCTCGGGCGAGCGACCGAGCTACCGCCTGCTTGATGCGTCCGGGCCCGATCACGAACGATCGTTCCGGATCGAGGTCTGGGTCGACGGCACGCTCCTCGGCCTGGGTGAGGGACCATCCCGGCGCACCGCGGAGACCGCTGCGGCGGCCCAGGCGATGGAGCGTCTGCGAGCCTCGGCCGAGCCCGAGGAGCCGGCTTCGTGACGAGCGGGCGGACAGCTGATGACGATCTTCCACGAGTGAAGCCGACGGGCGCGGCCGAGCCTCGCCTGCTCGCCCTGCGCGTCCACGGATTCAAGTCGTTCGCCGAGCGGACGAACGTCGAGTTCGGGCCGGGGATCAGCGCGGTCGTCGGCCCGAACGGGTCGGGCAAGAGCAATCTCGCGGACGCGCTGCGCTGGGCCCTGGGCGAGCAGGGTCGAGCGCTCCGCTCGCGCAAGGCGGAGGATGTCATCTGGGCCGGTTCGGAGAAGCGTGCCGCCCAGGGCATGGCGGACGTCAGCCTGGTGATCGACAACTCCGACGGCCTGCTGCCGGTCGACTACCAGGTGCTGGAGCTCGGCCGCCGCCTCTACCGCTCGGGCGAGAATGACTACCTGCTCAACAAGACGCGTGTCCGGCTGCGTGAGCTGGTGGACCTGCTGGACGCGGCGCATCTTGCCGACAATGCCTTCCTGTTCATCGGCCAGGGGATGGTCGACCAGGCGCTGGCGCTGCGACCGGAGGAGCGCCGACCGCTGTTCGACGAAGTCGCCGGCGTTCGCCGCCATGAGCGCCGCCGGCGACGGGCCGAGGAACAGCTGACTGAATCCGAGGCGAACCTCGCGCGGGTCGAGGACATCCTGGGCGAGCTGCGGCCACAGGCGCGCCGATTGGCCGCTCATGCTGAACAACAGGCGACCCGTGAGACGACCGCCGACGAACTGGCCGGGGCGCTCATCTCGGCCATGCACGCGCGCTGGTTCGAGGCTGCCGGACGAGCCGCCCTGACGTCGCAGACGCGCGACCGCGCCCGATCCGAGGTGGACCGCGCGATGCGCGAACTCGAGGCCGCCGAATCAGCGGCGTCGGCGTTGGCCCACGCAATGACCGCGCGGGCGACGATCGAGCGGGCGCGGCGCGAGGCGCACGAGGCGGCCCAGGTGGCGTCCAATGCCGGGCGTCTCCGCGGTGCGCGGCTGACCTCCGAGACCGAGGCGCTCGAGCGCGATCGGCAGCGTCTGACCGACGAACGTGCCGCTGCGGCGGCGGAGCTGGCGGCAGGTCGGCGAGCCCTGGCCGTGCCGATCCCGTCGCGGGACCTCGATCTCGAGGCGGCGCTGGCCGAGGCCGAACGCGCGCTGGCAGGCGCCCTGGAGGAGCTCGCGGCCCTGCGCGGTGTGCAGCAGGCGCAGGGCCAGGAGGTGGCGGCCCTGCGCCGCGCGGCCGCGGCGCGCGAGGCTGAGGTCGAGACGACGCGCCGGCGGGTGGCCGAGGCTGAGCGTCGGCTGGAGGAAGCTGCCGCCCAGGTGGCTGCCGCCTCGGCGCACCGGTCCGAACTCGACGAAGTGCTCGACGCCGCGCGGACGTCGTTGTCGGCCGCCCAGGAGGCTGAAGGGGTTGTCGCCGCGCGACGGGAGAGTGCGCGACAGCGAGCGGCGTCGGCGGAGGCGGCGCGACTCACGGCCGATCAACAGGTGGCGAGCGCCAGCACGTCGCTCGCCTCGATGCGAGCCCAGCTGACGGCGTTGGAGGTCCGCCTGGCTGAGGAGGAATCACGCGGGATCGCCAGGGCGGCGCGAAAGCTCGGTGGTCGTCGCGTGGACGAGGACCTGCTGATCGACCCGCTGTTTCGCCAGGCTGCCGAAGCCGCACTCTCGGAATCGGCCCGGGCGTACGTCGTGGCGGCGAACGCTGTCGCGTCCCTGGCGAGCGAACGTGGATCGCTGGTCATCGCAGAACGCGCCGGCGCGACGACCGCCGCCGACGATGCTCGTGAACGTCGGTTTCGCGAGCGCCTGGCGGCGGCGGGAGGCGGGATCCTGGAAGCGGCGATCCGGCGGGACGCCAACGGCGCAGCGCGGCGACTCCTCGCCCGTGCCGCCTGGCTCCCGGACCTGTCCGCCTGCCTGGCCATCCAGACGTGGCTGCCGCCCGGCTGGATCGTCGTGCCGCGAGACGGCGGCGCGGTCGTCAGCGACCTCGCGGTCACGCTCGGGACGACCGAGTCCGTCCTGGAGCGACGCGCCGAGGTCGTCCGTCTCTCCGCGGTGACCGAAGCGCTCGAAGCAGACCTGGCGCGACTGCGCGGGGCGGCCAGCACGGCCGACGCCGAGGCGGTCTCGGCGGACGCAGATGTCGATGCGGCTCGGGCCGCTGAGAGCCGCGCCGGCGCCGCGCGGCGTGCCGCCGAGGAGGCCGAGCGGCTCGCGGCGCGGCAACTCGAGACCGTGGCTCGCGAGGCGGCCTGGCACGAGGCGCAGGCGGAGCGTCTCGGCGGCGACCTCGAGCGGGCACGTCTCGCCGTCGCGGCACTGCAGTCGGATGCGACGTTGGCGAGGCCCGGGAACGAGGGAGCCGCCGCGGGCTCAGAGCCGGTTCCCGCCGCCGCCGCCGCCGCCTGGGAGGCACGCGCCGCGGGACTACGGGCTCGCCGCGACCTGGTGGCCGAGCAGGCGGCGTCCCGCGATGCCCTGCGTCGCGACGCCGAGCACCGCCAAGCGCGAGCCGAGGCGTCGGTGCTCACCGCTCAGAACCGGGTGGCTCGGGCCGATCGGGAGATCGCGTCGCTGATCGAGCGGGACCGGGCCCTGGGCGCCGAACGCGACGCCCTGCGCGACGAGCTGGCGGCCAGTGAGGCCGCAGAAGCGGCGGCCCGGGAGGCGCTCGCCGCCGTCCGTGCCGCGGACGCCGCCGATCGCGATCGTCTCGACCGGGTCGAGCAGGACGCGACAGCCGCCCGGGAGCGCCTGCGCGCGACTGACGGACTGCTTCGCGCCGCCGATCACGCCGATCTCGAGGCGCGCCTGGGGCTGGACGCCCTCCACGAAGGCTTCATCGTCGAACTGGCCGGGCTGGGCGAACTCGGCATGGCACGTCTCGCGCAGGTCGCGGGCGTCGAGGTCGCGAGTCCAGCCTCACCCGGACCGGCGGCGGCCTCGAGCGACGGCGAGTCGCCCGGCATCGACGCGGCGATCCCATCGCAGGACGACCTGGCGGTCTCCGAGGAGGTCGCGCGCCTCGAAGCCGTGCTGTCCGAGGTCATCCCGATCTGGGCTGGCCGGCCGCCGGCCGGAGCGCCGCCGAGCCTCGCCCGCCTCGGCCAGTTGCGTCGGCGCTTCCATGACCTCGGGGCGCTCGATCCGGTCGCGGTCGATGAATACGCGGCGATCAAGTCGCGACTCGATGCGCTCGAGACCCAGGCGTCGGACCTGGGTACCGCCATCGCCCGCACGCGCGAGCTGATCGTCGAACTGGACACCATGATCGGCGATCGATTCCAGACGACGTTCCGAGCGCTCGAGACGGCCTTCGCCGCACGGTTCGAGCAACTCTTCGGGGGTGGCTTCGCGCGGCTGACCCTGACCGATCCCGCCGACATCGGATCGAGCGGGATCGAGATCGTGGCCCGACCGCCGGGCAAGAAGCCACAGGCGCTGGCGATGCTGTCCGGCGGGGAACGCGCCCTCACCGCGGTCGCCCTTCTCTTCGCGATGCTGGAGGTCCGCCCGGTTCCGTTCTGCGTGCTCGACGAGGTGGATGCGGCGCTCGACGAATCGAACATCGGCCGCTTCACCGATGCGCTGCGCAGCCTGGCGCACCGGACCCAGTTCATCGTCATCACCCACAATCGCGGCACGATCGAGGCGGCCGACGCGCTCTACGGCGTCACCTCGGGCGACGACTCGGTCAGTCGGGTGATCAGCCTGCGGCTGGACGAGGCCCAGGCCATCGCGGCACGCGATCGGACCGAGCTCGCGCCGGCGGGCTGACCGGATCCGTCGTTGACGGCGGCTCCGGGGTCGCCGATCCTCCCATCCAGGGTCGCCGATCCTCAGGGTCGCCGGCCGATCCCAGGGTCGCCGATCCTCCCATCCAGTCGTCAGCAGACTGGTAGGGACCGGATTCGGGCTCGCACGGTCGCCTGCAGCTCCACGCTGAGCGTGGATCTGCCGCCGTGACCCGCCCCGACGGCTCGAACTCCTCTCTACCAGTCCGTGGGCGCCGATTTGGAGAGGTGGGGTAGCGGCAGTGGGGCGGCTCGCCCGTCGTCAACAATGTGTGTGGGAAATACAGCTAGGCTGACCGGATCATGCCCTTCAGGCGACGAAACGACCCGCCGATCATGCCCGGATCGGCAGCGACCGAGGCGATCGAGCCCGGCTGGGATCCGGATCCGGCCGACGTCTCCGCGCCGGCCGGCGAACCGGAGGCGCCTGACGCGATCGCGCCCGAACCGGAGCTGGTCGCGCCGGCGGCGGGCCTCGATGTGGGGCTGGAGCGCACGCGAGGCGGCTTCATGTCACGTTTGCGCGGCTTCCTCGGCGGCGGCACCGAGGGCGGCCCGGCGTGGGATGACGTCGAGGAGACGCTCATCGCCGGCGACGTCGGGGCGGTGCTGGCGATCGAGCTCGTCGAGCGGGCTCGTGACCGGCGTGATCCCGGCGGCCCGGAAGCTGCGATCCGCGCCGAACTCGCTGCCCTTCTCGTCCCGCGCGATGTCGGTTGGGCGCCAAGGCCGGCCGCGGGTGGTGGTCCGGCGGTCGTGCTGGTGGTCGGTGTCAACGGGACCGGCAAGACGACGACGATCGGCAAGCTGGCGAGCCGCTACACGGGCGAGGGACGGTCGATCATCCTGGCCGCCGCCGATACGTTCCGCGCCGCAGCGATCGACCAGCTCCGGATCTGGGCGGACCGGTCAGGCGTTCCCATGGTGGCGCACGCTCCCGGGGCCGACCCGGGCGCTGTCGTCTACGACGCCCTGGACGCGGCGGTTGCACGCGGCGCCGATCTGGTCATCGCCGACACGGCCGGCCGGCTGCACACGCGCTCGAACCTCATGGACGAGCTGGCCAAGATCCGTCGGATCATCGACAGGCGCCTGCCCGGCGCCAAGCCGGAGATCCTGTTCGTGCTCGACGCCACGACCGGCCAGAACGGCCTGGCCCAGGCAAAGGCGTTCCACGAGGCAGTGGGGTTGACCGGGATCGTGCTGACCAAGCTCGATTCGACCGCCAAGGGCGGCATCGTCTTCGCCATCGAGGACGCGCTCAAGGTGCCCGTCCGCTTCGTCGGGGTGGGGGAGGGCGTGAACGACCTGATCCCGTTCGACCCCGAAGCATTTGTGGCCGCGCTGTTCGCCTGAGTGCAGGCCTGCTCGCCCCGGTCGCCTCAGCCGCCGACCGGTTGGTCGCGTTCCGATGCCACGGCAGCTGCGGCCGCTGTGGCTGCTGCGCTGGCTGCCGCCAGGGGGGCCACCGCAGGCCCGTCGTGTTCAGGTGTTCGCTCCGGGAGGACCAGGAATCGCCGGACGGGCGAGGCCCACAGGATGAGTGCGCCAACCAGTCCACCGAGCGGCGCCAGCCAGGCGGTCGCCCGGAGACCGATCACCTCGGCCAGCACACCCGCGCTGAGGGTGGCCGCGAGCTGAGCGAGGCCGGCGGCGACCCGGAACGTCGATGAGACCCGGCCAAGCGCCCGGTCACGGACGAGCGTCTGACGGACCGTCACCTCGGTGATGTCGTAGACAGTCACCGCCGAGTCCGCGACCAGTTGCTGCATCAGCAGGCAGCCGATCGCCAGCCACGGCAGACCGGCCGGCGCGAGCGGGATGAAGGCGTTACCGAGCGCCGACAGGAGCATCGCGCAGACCGCGACCGGGCCGATCCCCCAGCGCCGGGTGGCGCGCGAGGCTACGACCGCACCGAGGAACGACGAAGCGCCGCCCACACCGGCGATGACCCCAAGAGCCGCCGGTCCGAGCTCGAGCTCCTCGAGCACGAACAGGAAGTAGGTCGCCCCGAAGATGCCCCACAGCGCCGCGAGCGCCATCTGCGCGCCGGCGAACGCGCGCAGGACCGGATCGTGAAGCACGAGGCGCAGGCCCTCGCGGATCTCGTCGAGGACCGGTTCGCGGTCGGCCTTCGGCGGTGGGGGTTGCTCCTGTCGCCGGATCGAGCCGAGCAGGAGGGCCGAGCCGACAAAGGAGAGGGCATCGACGGCGATCGCGATCGGTGCCGTCAGGAGCTGAACGAGGAAGCCGCTGATCCCGAACGCCATGAACTCGGCGGCGGACCCGCTCGCGGCCAGGGCGCCGTTGGCCTCCGCCAGCCGCTCGCGTTCCACGATCGTCGGCAGATAGGCGTTGTCGGCCGAATCGAAGAAGGTGGTCAGGACCGCCGCCAGGCCGGAGACGGCGAGGAGTTGCCACAAGGTCAGGGCATCCAGGGCGAAGGCGATCGGGATCGAGGCGAGCAATGCGGCACGGCCGAGGTCGGCCCAGATGAGGACGGGCCGGCGACGAAGCCGGTCGACCCAGGCTCCAGCGACCAATCCGACGACGAGCGTCGCGGCGAGCTCCAGGCTGCGCAGGACCGCCACCTCGAGGGCCCCGGCGCCCAGGATCAGGATCGCTGCCAGGGGCAGGGCCATCCTGGTGACGAGCGATCCGAAGATCGAGATCGTGGCAGCCCCCCAGACGCGCACGAACGCGGAGTTCTGCCAGAGGGGAGCGTCGAATGGGTTGCGCACGGGGCCGGAGCATATCGCCGCCCCGGTCGTCACGCCGCCCCGATGGCGGGTGGAGACGGCCTGCGCTAGACTCCGTCTGCCTCGGTGCGCCAGAACCCGCGCACCACCCGGCTCGGCCCGTTCGCCGATCCGGTCCATCACCCGCTGGAGTCCCACCCGGACCATGTTCGACACGCTGAGCGAGCGCCTGCGCAAGACACTCGGCACCCTGACCGGTCGCGGCCGGATCAGCGAGGCCGACGTAGATGCCGCCATGCGCGACGTGCGCCTGGCGCTGCTCGAGGCGGACGTCAACTTCAAGGTCGTCAAGGACTTCGTCAGCCGGGTCCGCGAGCGGGCGATCGGGCACGAGGTCCTCGCCAGCCTGTCGGCCGGTCAACAGGTAGTCAAGATCGTCAACGACGAGCTGGTCGACCTCCTCTCGGCCGGCGACCGGAGCTTCCATCTGAGCGGCAATCCCGCGGTCATCGTCCTGGTCGGCCTACAGGGCTCCGGCAAGACGACCTCCGCGGCCAAGCTCGCCCGGCATGTCGTCAAGCTCGGCCGCCGGCCGCTGCTCGTGGCCGCCGACCCCTACCGGCCGGCCGCCGCTGACCAGCTGGAGGCCCTCGGGAAGAGCCTCGACATCCCGGTCTTCCGGGCCCCGGTCGGGACGTCGGTGGTCGACATCGCGCGTGGCGGCGTCGAGGCTGCGAAGCGCCAGGTCCGCGACGTCGTCATCCTCGACACCGCCGGGCGCCTATCGATCGACGCCGAACTGATGGCCGAGATCGCCGAGGTGAACGCGGCGGTCAAGCCGATCGAGACCCTTCTCGTGGTGGACGCCATGACCGGCCAGGAAGCTGTCGCCGTGGCCCAGGCGTTCGCGGCGGCCGTCCCGGTCAGCGGCCTGATCCTGACCAAGATCGATGGCGATGCTCGTGGGGGAGCGGCGCTCTCCATCTCGGCCGTCACCGGCGTGCCGGTCAAGTTCCTCGGCACCGGCGAGAAGACCGACGCGCTGGAGCTCTTCCATCCGGATCGGCTCGCCGGCCGGATCCTGGGGATGGGCGACATCCTGACTCTGGTCGAGCGAGCTCAGGAGGTCGTCGATCAGACCCAGGCGGCGAAGCTCGAGGAGAAGCTGCGCAAGCATTCGTTCACGCTGGACGACATGCTCGAATCGATGCAGCAGATGCAGAAGATGGGCCCACTCGGCCAGGTCATGTCGATGATCCCCGGGCTGGGCAACCTGGCCGGCGAGGCGCAGGCGGCGGTCGATCGTGGCGACCTCCGGCGAACCGAGGCGATCATCCGGGCGATGACCGTCGGTGAACGGCGCGATCCGAACGTGCTCAATGCCTCACGCAGACGGCGCATCGCCGCCGGCTCGGGCACCAGCCTGCCCGACGTGAACCGTCTGGTGAAGCAGTTCGGCGAGATGCAGAAGCTGATGAAGCAGCTGTCGGGTGGCGGCAAGCGAGCCGCACTCGGGGCACTGGCCGGTCGGCGATGAGCCGGCGGGACGGGAGCACGCGATGACCGACGACCTCGAGTCCACCACGACCGACCGACCGGGTAGCGATCCGTCGGCCGCCGCCGCCGAAGGCACCTCACCCGGGCCCGAGCCTGCCCCGGACATCCCGGCGTCGCAGGTCGAGACGCCGCCGGCCCTTCCGCGCAAGTCCCGCACGCGCTGGGCCGTCGCGCTCGGTGCCATCGCGACGATCGTCGCGGCCTCGGCGCTGGTGATCAGCCTGTTCACCGGCAAGGCCGCCGATGCCGTCGTCCTCGGCTACGTGCCGGAGGACTCGGTCATCTACGGCGAGGTCCGCCTCGACCTGCCCGGCGACCAGCGCGCCAATCTCGGCGAGTTCCTGTCGAAGTTCCCGGGCTTCGCCGACCAGTCCACCCTGGACACCAAGCTCGATGAGGTCCTCGACCGGCTGATCGGTGGGGTCTCGGGCGGCAGCCAGTCCTACAGCGCGGACATCAAGCCGTGGTTCGCCGGTCAGCTGGCGTTCAGCGTCGGGCCCTTGCCGGACTCGAGCGCGCTCTCCGGCCCGGATCCGGCGGCCCTCAGGGACGCGCGCTTCCTCGTCCTGGCCTCGGTCAAGGACGAGGGGGCCGCCCGCGCCTGGTTCGAATCGGCGATCGCCGAGACCGGTGCGACCACCTCGACGGAAACATATGGTGGCACGTCCGTGACCCTCGTCGCGGGGAAGGGCGGGCCGCAGGGCGCCTGGGCGCTGCTCGGCGAGAAGGTGGTGGCCGTCGGCGATCCGGCCTCGGTCAGGGCTGCCGTTGACACCGGGGGCGCCAGCGGGTTCGCCGCGAAGCCAGAGCCACAGGCGGCCCTCGCGGCCACCAGCGGTGACCACGTCGGATTCGTCTACTTCGCGCTGCGCGAGTTGGTCGAGTGGTCCGGCGGGATGGCCGGATCCGATCTCGCCGGGGCCCTCCCGGTCGACGCGCTCCTGGGCCTCGTCCCCGGCTGGGCGGCGCTCGCCGTGCGCGTCGAGGGCGACGCCCTCGTCCTGGAGACGATCACGCCGAACCCCGAGGCCGCGGCGGGCCAGGCCGGGAGCCGCACGTCTGCCGTGGCGGACCATGTCCCGAGCAGCGCGGTCGTCCTGGCGATCAGTCACGATTACGGCGAGGGGATCCTCGGGACCTTGGACGACTACCGCTCAGACCCCGAGCTGAAGCCGCTCATCGATTCCGTGGATCAGGCCATCGCCCTCCTTGGAGGGCCCGACGCCGCGATCGGATGGATCGGCGATGTCGGAGTGACCGTGATCAGGGCGGACGAAGGGTTCGAGGCTGGCCTGGTCATCATCCCGACCGACGGCGCCGCGGCCGGGCGGCTCTTCGGCACCCTTCGGGGCTTGGTCTCGCTCGGGGGCGCCAGCATGGGGGTCACGGTTCGGGACGAGGCCTACGCGGGGACGACGATCACGGTCGTCGATCTCGGTGATGTCGGCGATCTCGTCGGACTGGCGGGGATCCCCTCGGACATGCCCGGGACCGGCGCGCTGCCGACCGGGCGGGTCGAACTGGCCTACGCCCTGACCGACCAGGTCGTCATCATCGGGTCGGGTCCTGGATTCGTCCGGCGCGTGCTGGATACGACCGTGGCGACGTCCATCGCGTCCAACGAGCGCTACAAGGCCCTGGCCGGCCGGATCGCCGGTGGGGTCGGCGTGGCGTTCGCCGATCTGAGCGCGATCCGCGAACTGATCGAGTCCGGCCTGGCCGGCGGCGATCCAGTGGCTCGCGCCAGCTACGAGCAGGAGGTCAAGCCGTTCCTCAGCCCGTTCGACGCCCTCATCGGGTCGAGCTCGGTCGAGGGCGGTCTCTCCCGCTCGACCATCATCGTCACCGTCAAGTAGGCCGGACCCCAAGGTCCGACGACAGAGGAGGAACCAGCAGCAGATGGCAGTTCGAATCCGACTCACGCGCGTTGGCGCAACCAAGCAGCCGACCTATCGGGTGGTCGTCGCCGACGGCCGCAGCGCTCGCGACGGCAGGTCGATCGAGACACTCGGGCACTACAACCCACGGACCGAGCCGGTCGAGTTCCAGATCGACGCCGACAAGGCGAAGGCCTGGATCGCCAAGGGTGCGCAGCCGTCCGAGACGGTGCTCCGCCTCCTCCGCAAGGCGGGCATCGTGCCCGCCGCCAAGTAAGGGGCGCAACGATGGCAGCCAAGGACCTCGTCGAATACGTCGCCAAGGCGCTGGTCGATGACCCGTCGGCCGTCACGGTCGAGGTCGTGGAGGAGGACGGTGCGACCGTCATCGAGCTGCATGTCGCCGAAGACGACATGGGCAAGGTGATCGGGCGCAACGGCAGCGTCGCCAAGGCGCTCCGGACCCTGCTCAAGGTGACCGCGGCCCGCGAGGGCCAGCCGGTCCAGCTCGAGATCCTCTGAGCGTCGACGAGCGGCTCGTGGTCGCCCTCGTGCGGGGCGTCCACGGTCTGAACGGCTCGGTCCGGGTCGAGGTCCTCACGGACCGCCCGACCGAGCGGTTCGTGCCGGCTGCGATCCTCCATCGGGAGGGCCGGGACGAACCGCTCACGATCGACAGCGCCGAGGAGGTCGTGGACGGCCCCGGATGGCGACTCCATTTCCGTGAGCTGGCGACCCGCGAGGCCGCGGACACGATCCGCGGCGCCTACCTGGAGGCGGTCGTCCGCCCCGAGGAGGACCTCGCGCGAGGCTCGTACTACTGGCACGAGGTGATCGGCACACCGGTGCTCGGGGTCGACCGCACCGAGCTCGGGATCGTCCAGGACATCTATCGTGTCGGGCAGACCGAGATCCTGGTCGTGAGCGGCGGTCGTTTCGGCAGCTTCGATGTGCCAGCGGTCCGTGCCTTCATCCGGATCTTCGCTCCGCGCCGCGGCGAGATCGTGGTCGATGCGGAGGCGCTCGATCTCCGTCCGGCTAAGTCCCGCGACCAAGGCGAGGAGCGACCGAAGGCGCCGAGACGGCGCCGCCGCGGCCCATCGACGCCACCGACCGACGCGACCGCTGAGACGCCCGGGCCGTGACCATCGAGATCGAGATCCTCACCCTCTTCCCGGCGATGGTCGAAGGGCCACTCGCGGAAAGCATCCCCGGCCGGATCCAGGAGCAGGGACTGGCCGTCATCCGCGTCCACGACCTGCGCCAGTGGGGCCTGGGTCGTCATCGTTCGGTCGATGACGCGCCATACGGCGGCGGAGCGGGGATGATCCTGCGGCCGGAACCAGTCGCTGCGGCACTCGACGCGGTGCGCCGCCCCGAGTCGCTGGTGATCCTGCTCGACCCGAGCGGCGAGGTCTTCAGCCAGGCACGCGCCGGCGATCTTGCGGGACGCTCGCATCTGGTCTTCCTGTGCCCGCGCTACGAAGGTGTCGATGAGCGGATCCGATCGCTGGTCGATCTCGAGCTGTCGATCGGCGACTACGTCCTGACCGGCGGAGAACTGCCGGCGCTGGTGGTGATCGATGCTCTGATCCGCCTCCTGCCGGGCGCCATCGAAGAGGCATCGACGCTCGAGGAGTCGTTCTCGGCTGGCCTCCTCGAGTACCCGCAATACACCCGTCCGCCGACCTTCCGCGGGATGGACGTGCCGGACGTCCTGGCGTCCGGCGACCATGGCGCCGTCGCCCGCTGGCGCCGGGAACAGGCACTGGAACGGACTCGACGGCGCCGGCCGGACCTGCTCGGCGATGAGCCGGCGACGCCGACGATCGACCAGGCGGCCCAGCCGGCGTCCACCCGCCCGGCCGTGCGGCGTTCCCGGCGGGCCCGGTCGAGCGGCGCGAGCTGATCGCGACCTGACAGCCGACCTGATCGTGCCTGGCCTCGTGCTATACTCCGTGGCCGGCGCCCTAGCGCGTCATCTCCGAATCGTCCGCCCCGCAGTTCATGGCTGCCCAGCCGAGTCAGGAATCGCCGCGTGAACGTGCTCGACGAGATCGTCCAGGACCAGCTCCGTACCGACCTGCCGGAACTCGCGTCCGGCGACACCGTGAAAGTGTCGGCCAAGGTCATCGAAGGGACCCGCGAGCGGATCCAGGTCTTCGAGGGCACCGTCATGCGCCTTCGCGGCGGCGGGATCACCCGCTCGATCACCGTTCGGCGGATCGCGTCCGGGGTAGGTGTCGAGCGGACCTTCAAGATCAACAGCCCGCGCATCGACAAGATCGAAGTCGTCCGCCACGGCGTCGCCCGGCGCGCCCAGCTCTACTTCCTGCGCGACCGAGTCGGCAAGGCCGCGACCCTTCGCGAGCGCCGCTCCCGGAGCTGATCGGCGGCCGCAGCCGTCGCACTCGCGGCGCGCCACCCGGCTTCGCCCGGTCCCGACCCCGCCCACTGGCGGGGTCGTTCGATTCCGCTACCCTAGGCGTCGATGGCTCCCATCGTCCCGACCCTTGCCTTCGAGCGTCGTCTGTGGGGCGAGGGCCTGACCCGGGTGGTCGGCGTCGACGAGGTGGGCGTCGCTCCGACCTGCGGTGCGGTCGTCGCGGCCGCGGTGATCATGCGCCCCAACTGCCACCGGATCGCGGGTGTGCGCGACTCCAAGACGCTCTCCGCGGCCCAGCGGGAACGACTGGCCCCAAGGATCCGCACGCGCGCCGTCGCGATCGGCGTGGGGGCGGCCTCGGTCCGTGAGATCGACCAGCTCAACATCTACCACGCCACCCACCTGGCGATGCGCCGGGCGATCGCGCGGGTCGGAGGTCACGAGCATGTCCTCGTGGACGGGAACCGGATCTCGGGTTTCGAGACGCTGGTCGGCCCGTACTCGAACGTGATCGACGGCGATGCGAGGGTCTACTCGATCGCCTGCGCCTCGATCGTGGCCAAGGTCGTCCGCGACCGGATGATGGCCCGCCTGTCGGCCCGCTACCCGGGCTACGGCTGGGAGCGCAACCAGGGCTACGCCACGCTGGAGCACCGGCGGGCGATCCGCCGCCTCGGGTTGACGCCGTTTCATCGGCGCTCGTTCCTGGCGCTGCAGCGAACGCTGGCCGGCGACCAGGCATCGCTCGACCTGTTCGGCGACGA